>DASYVJ010000080.1:0-13360 GCA_035937155.1 Candidatus Dormiibacterota bacterium
GCGCAAGAGCGGGGGACCACCTTCATAGAGGCAGGCGAAGAGGTGTACGAGGGCATGATCGTCGGCATCCAGAAGCGGCCTGGCGACATCCGTGTGAACGTGTGTCGGGAGAAGAAGCAGTCGAACATTCGCTCGTCGACGTCTGACATCTCGGTGAGGCTGACGCCAGCTTCGAGATTGAGCCTCGAGCAGTCGCTGGATTTCCTCGGGGATGACGAGCTTTTGGAGGTCACACCGAAGCATCTACGGCTTCGGAAGCGGCACCTGACAGAGGTCGATCAGTCGCGGGCCCGCAGGCTCACGGAGACCTCCTCGATTAGGACCTGACGATCTGGGGTATACTCATGTCAGCCCGTACAGTACGGGCGCTCACCGCAGGTCTCTTGTTTTCTCGAACAGGCCTCGCCGAGTTGAGTAGCCTAAGTTCGAGAGATATAGGAGATGGAAATGCCTACAGGCACCATCAAGAAACTGGTCGCGGACCGTGGCTTCGGCTTTATCGCAGCCGAAGACGGTAAGGAATTCTTCTTCCACCGGAGTGGCACCGAAGGTGACTTCGACAGCCTCCAGGGTGGCGAGAAGGTCTCGTTCGAGGTCGAGGCGAGCCCCAAGGGCCCGCGCGCCAAGAGCGTCCGCACTCTTTAATTAGAGAAACCATACTGAGAACCCGGGTCGCAAGACCCGGGTTTCTTTTTTATCTAGACGGACGTCGCCGGCAGGGCGGATTCACTCCGGCCGTCACCCAGGTGTTTCGTCAACCAAGCGCCACCAAGCGTCGCAGGGAGCCTTACCCGCGGTGAGGACGTAGTCCTCGTCGCGTTGAAGTGCGTCCGCACTCTTTAACTAGAGAAACCTTCTGAGAACCCTGGGTCGCAAGACCCGGGGTTCTTTTTATCCGCCCAGGTACGCTCGGCGGACGGCCGGGTTGTGCAACAGGTCGTCGCCGGTCCCGCTCAGGCGGATCTGGCCCGTCTCCAGCACGTAGGCCCGGTCGGCGATCTCGAGCGCGCGAAGGGCGTTCTGCTCGACCAGCAGGATGGTGGTGCCCTCCTGGTGGATCTCCTCGATCGCTGCGAATATCTCATCGACCATCAGGGGTGCGAGTCCCAGGGACGGCTCGTCAAGCAACAGGAGTCGCGGCTTGGCCAGCAGCCCTCTCGCAATCGCGAGCATCTGCTGCTCACCGCCCGATAGGGTTCCTGCCCGCAGCCCGCGCCGCTCGCCCAGAATCGGAAAGCGCTTCATCACCGCCTCGATCCGGGCTTGAGCTGCCGCACCATCGCGACGGCTCCAGGTGGCCAGCTCCAGGTTCTCGAGCACCGTTTGGCGGGCGAGGATCTCGCGCCCTTCGGGCACCTGCACCAGGCCGTGCCTGACGATGGCCGAGGGTTTTGCAACGGTCAGGTCGAGGCCGTCGAATACGGCGCTGCCCGAGTCGGGTCGGATCAGCCCGGACAGCGTGTTGAGGATCGTCGACTTGCCCGCTCCGTTTGCCCCGATGAGCGCAACCACCTCGCCGGCCGCAACCCTGAGCGACGCGCCCCTCACCGCGGTGACCGCGCGGTAGCTCACGGTGAGGTCCTGGACATCCAGGATCGCTTGCTTTGGCTCGGCAGCCGGCCGGCTGCCCGCGGCCGCGGCCACGGCCTCGATCCCGACCTCGCCTTCGCTGATTGCGCTCGCGCCTGGTGCGCTGGCCACCGCTCTATCGCCGCTCGTCCCCAGGTACGCCTTGATGACACTCGGGTCGGTGGACACCTCGGCCGGAGTTCCCTCTGCGATCTTGCGTCCGAAATCCAGAACGGCGACTCGCTTGCAGACCCCCATGACCAGCCGCATGTCGTGGTCGATGAGCAGGATGGTCAGGCCGTCATCGTTGAGGCGTTCGATCAGCTCGCGGATGCCCTGCTTCTCGGATGGGTTCATTCCAGCGGCGGGCTCGTCGAGGATCAGCAGGCGTGGGCGCAGCGCTAGGGCTCGCGCGATCTCCAGGCGACGCTGGTCGCCGTACGGAAGGGTGCCGGCCGCGCGTCCGCCAACGTCCTTGGCCGCCAGCCCCACCGAGTCCATGAGTGCGCGAGCGTCATCCAGGCGGCTCCGCTGATCGCGGCGAAACACCGGCAGCGCGCCGAGCTGCGCCAGCGTGTCATCACGGCGGCGCGTATGCATTCCGACGACCACGTTTTCCAGTGCGGTCAAGTCTTTGAACAGCCGGATGTTCTGAAACGTGCGTGAGATGCCAAGCGCCGCGATTCGATAGGCGGGCAATCCGGACAGCTCGTCCGACTGCAGCCAGGCGTGGCCGGATTGGAACGGCACGTAACCGGTGATGACGTTGACCAGCGTCGTCTTGCCGGCGCCATTGGGTCCGATCAGGCCGTGGATCGATCCCTCCTCCACCTCCAGCGACACTCCATCGACGGCATGCACCCCGCCGAAGTGTCGCTGGACGCTATCCAGGCGAAGGAGCACTGACTCGAGCCCGGCGCGGCCACCAGGCGGGCCTGATGACGGCCAGCCCGCCGCGACCAACGATACCCTGTGGCCTGAATACGATCACGGCGATCAGGAAGACACCGATAACGATGTTGATGTAGTCGTGGGCCTGCTGGAAGATCCACGGGAGTGTGGTCACCACCAGCGCACCGACCACGGGTCCGAGAAAATGGCCGCTGCCGCCGAGCACCGCGAAGGTCAAGATCTGAACGGCACGCGTGACGCCGTACTGCTGGTCGCTCGGGTCCACGGAGAAGCTGAGATGTGCCTCGAGACCACCTGCGAAACCGGCGAGGACAGCGCTCAGGACGAACGCGATCATCTTGTAGCGCGCCACGTGGATGCCCTGGCTCAGCGCGGCGAGCTCGTCCTGACGGATCGCCGCCCAGGCGGCGCCGAGCCGCCCCTTGGTGAGGCGCCACATGATAAACAGGACCACGGCCAGCGAGGCGAGTACCGGGTTGATCCCGCCCAGCGGGTCGGGATTGGGGTTCTTCAGGCCGAGACCCTCACCCGTGATCGGCACGTTGAGGATCACGCCAAGGCGTAGCGCTTCTATGAAACCGATCGTGGCGATGGCGAGGAAGACCCCTCGAAGGCGCAGCACCGGCAGCCCGACCAGCACCCCGACGGCGCCGGCCAGGAGCGTACCTGCGGCGATGTTCAGCGCCACTGGCGTGTGCCAGTAGATGTCCATCAAGACCGAGGTGTATGCGCCGATCGCAATAAAGCCGGGCGCGGCGAGGGACAGCTGGCCCGAGTACAGGACGACGAACATAGAAGAGGCGATGATGCTGTTGATCCCGATCTGTGCGATCAGCAGCGTGTGCGAATTCCAGAAGGCGACGGGATCGGTGAAAAGCTGGATGAAAAAGTCCATCTGCAGTCGCTAGATGCGCTCGCGCAACTGCGCGCCGAACAATCCTTGCGGGCGCAGGACCAGCATCAGGAACAGAGCCGCGAATGCCACGCCGCCCCGCGCGCTGCTGCCCAGGACGACCAGGGCGAGCACCTCGATCAAACCCAGCAGGTAGCCGCCGATCACTGCTCCGGGGATGCTCCCCATGCCGCCCAGCACGATGACCGCGAGCCCGCGTACCTCCACGTTGTCGCGACCGATGTATGGACTGATGTCACCTAGCGCCACCCCAAACAGGATGCCTGCCAGGCCACCGAGCGCCGACGAGATGACGAGCGTGAGCGAGATCATGCGGTCGACGTCGAGGCCCATCAACCGGGCGGCGCGAGGGTTTTCGGCCACCGCTCGCAGGCCGCGGCCGACCTGGGTGTAGCGGATCACGTAGCCGAGGACGAGCATCAGGGCGATCGAGATCGGGATGATCGCGACCTTGCTCGCTTCCAAGGTCAGGTCCCCGACGTGCCAGGTCGGGTTGGGGAACGTTCCGGCCGGGAAGGCCACCGAGTTGGGCCCGTCGACCCACAGCCACGCGAAGCGCGACCCGAGCTGACCCTGCTCGATCGCGGCGACGATGATCAATGCCAGGCCGACGGTCGAGATGAGGGCTGCGATCGGCGGCGCCTGCCGTCTCCTCAGCGGACGCAAGCACACGTGCTCGATGACGAGTCCCATCAGCGCACATGCTGCGATGCCGACGATGCAGGCGACCCAGAACGGCTGGCCGTGGTTCACCACCACCGAGTACGTAATGGCGGCGCCAAACATGAAGACCGCGCTGTGCGCGAGATTCAGAATGTCGAGCACGCCGAAAACCAGCGTGTATCCCACAGCAAACAGCGCGTAGATGGAACCGATGAAGATCGCGTTGAGGAGCTGCTGGTCCACCTCGCGCGTGCTTACTGAATGCTGGGGGGAAACTCCCCCCAGCCGTCAGCTTTGCTTGATCTCGTGGACGAGAGTGAAGCCGCCCACGCCGTCCATCGCGATAATCCAAACCGTCTGCTTGACGTCATGGTTTGCGGTGAACTGGAAGGGCCCAAGCGGCGTCTGTATGTTCACGGTCTCCATCGCCGCGCGCAGCTTGTCGCGGTCACCCGGAAGATCCGAGAACGTCAGGTTCGCTCTCTTGGCTGCGTCGGCGATGATCTTGATCGCCGCGTAACCCTGCGCCGCGAACTGGTCAGGATCCTTGTTGTATTCAGCCTTGTATGCGCTGACGAACTCGGCGTTCGACGTAAACGTGTTGCCGATGTACCAGGCGCTGGCGCTCCTCGCGCCTTTGCCATTGGCCCCTGCCTGGTTCGAAACGGTCGCCGTGTTGAACCCGTTTCCGCCGAGGAACTGGCCTTGCCATCCCTGTGTGCGAGCAATGGTCATGATCTTGGCCGGAATGCCGCCCAGTGACGTGATGAAGATCACGTCGGGCTTCAGCTGCACAGCCTGCGTGACGTATGGCGAGAGGTCCGCCTCCGCCTTGTTGAATTTGATGGTCTTCAGCAGGTTGATGTTGTACGTGCTGACCGTGTCCTGGACGATCTTGCCGCCGTCGCTCGAGAACTTGTCGTCCTGGGCGACCAGCAGCACTCCCGTGGAGGGGTGCGAGTCCGCGGCGTACGACTTGATGTTGGCGGGGATCGCCGTCGCCTCGCCGAGGCTGTCGCGGAACACGTACTTGCAAGGCGCGGTGTTCGGGTTGGCCACGGAATAGTTGCAGTCCGGCACGATGTGGATGCCGGTGGTGCTGACCGCGAGGATGGGTGTCTTCAGGGTCTCAGCCAGCGGATGAACGCCGACCGCCGAGTTGGACAAGGTCGGGCCGAGCAGGGCGAGGTCCTGGTCCGATTGAATCAGCGTTTGGGCGACCTGGGCCGACTGCGTCTTGTCGGAGGCGTCGTCGTTCTTCGTCAGCGCGATCTGGGCACCGCTGACACCGCCCGCGCCGTTGATTTGCTTGACCGCCAGGGCCGCGCCATTCCAGCTCTGCGGGCCGTAGACGCTGCCGGCTCCGGTGATGGAGAGGATGGCGCCCAGCTTGATCGTCTTCCCGGAGTAGGAGTTGGTGGTTGCGCCGCCGCCTCCGCTTGAGCCGCACGCCGCGAGCAACAGAGCCGCCACCAGCCAACTGACGATGCGCAAGCCCTTCATTTCAGCTCTCCCCCGCAAACTGCTCTGACTCGGTCCTTAACGTATCAAACCTGACCCGATCCGAATTCAGGCTTGCAGCCTCTTCACCAGGCGCGGGATGTCGAGCTTGGGATGGGGATACTGCGGATCCATCTGCTCGAAAGTCTCCAACAGGATCCTGGAGATGGCCCAGTTGCGGTAGTCCTTGTCGTTAGCGGGGACCACGTACCACGGCGCCCACTGAGTCGAGCATTGCGTGATCGCGATGCTGTACGCACTCATATAGTCGTCCCAGAATGCCCGCTCGTCGATGTCGGTTTCCTTGAACTTCCAGTGCTTGTCGGGATCGCGAAGGCGTTCGAGAAGCCGGAGGCGCTGCTCGACGTACGAGATGTGCAGGCAGATCTTGACCACGGTGGTGCCGCCCCGGACCAGCTCTCTCTCAAAGCGATTGATGAGGTCATAACGGCGTTCGATGACCGGGGGCTTGGCAAGGTCGTGGACCCGGGCGATGAGCACGTCCTCGTACTGGGAGCGGTTGAAGATGCCCACCAAACCTTTCCCCGGCAGCCTTTTGCGTATCCGCCAGAGGAAGCTGTGCCGGCGCTCCTCGGGGGTGGGCTGCTTGAAGGTCGAGATCAGAACCCCCTCGGGGTTGAGGTTGCCGATGACGTGGGTGATAGTGCCGTCCTTGCCGCTGGTGTCCATGCCCTGCAGGACCAGCAACACGGATCGCTTTTGCTCCGCGAACAGGCGCTCCTGGAGGTTGAAAAGCTTCGTCCGGTGCTTCTTCAGGTCGCGTTTGAGCTGTTTTCGACCCTTCAGGCCGGGGGTCGCAGCGGCGTCGACGTCCGCCATTCGAAAGCGACCGTCGTGGGACTGAGCGCGCAGCAAGTCGCGCATCTGACTCTTGGCCACCAAACGAGTGTAGCCCCTGGGTTTTAAGCCAGCTCTACCGGTACGACCTCGAGCGTGATCAGTTTCTCGCGGCGCAGGATGCTGAGCGCGACCTTCGATCCGATTCGAGCCTCGACCATCAAGCGCTGAAGGTCACCAGCTTTGGCGACCGGCGTATCGGACACCGACACGATGATGTCTCCGCTTTGCAGCCCCCCGCCTGCGGCCGGGCTTCCGCTGACGACCTCCTGCACCTCGACCCCCGCCTTGCGCCCGAGCTTTTGCGCGACCGCAGGAGGCAGAGAGCGATTGCCGCCGGCGATCCCGAGATAGGCGCGGCGCACCCGGCCGTTGCGCATCAGCGCGGAAAGGATGGCCTGGGTCGTCGCGTTCATCGGCACGGCCAGGCCGAGGCCCATGCCGGCCACCGCGGTGTTGACGCCGATCAGCCGCGCCTGCCAGTCCGCGAGCGCACCACCCGAGTTGCCCGGGTTGAGCGCGGCGTCGGTCTGGATTACGTCTTCGATGAACCGCCGGTGCCCATTCCCGTCGGCGGTCGCCAGCGAGCGGCCTAACCCGCTGACGACCCCCGACGTGACGGATCCCGAGAACCCCATCGGGTTGCCGACGGCGACGACGAGCTGGCCGACCCGAAGTTGGTCGGCGTTGCCGATTGGCACGGGTTGCAGCGTCGCGGCGAGGGCGCGTGCGATAGCCAGGTCCGAGAGAGCATCAGCGCCGACGACCTCGACGTCGTACTCGGTGCCATCAAGGAACGACGCGCTTGCCGAGCCGCCCTGAGCCACGACGTGCGCGGACGTGACGAGATAGCCGTCGGGGGTGATGACCACGGCCGAGCCGGCGCCGCCGCCCCGTCCGGCGCGGCCAACTCGCAGGCTGGCGACTGAGGGCAGGACGCGCTCCGCGACCGACGTGACCGTCGTCGAGTAGGCGTCTAGGGCTTCACGCTCGGTCGGCATCGCGGTAGTGGTTTCAACCATGGTGCTTACAACATTACAACGTTGGGCGGCAACAGTTCATGCCCGCCGCTCAACTCGCTAGAGAAGGACAGGCAGATGGGGCACCGGCGACTCGGATGCGTACTCGAAGGCTGCCGAGGCCGGGCGCCGGATTCGCCCGAGGACCTCTTCGCCCTGCGTGAGCCGCAGCTCCAAGTCGGCGACCTCCGTGTGATAGCAGACGCGCGACCCGCCGCGCGGATCGGCGTACGTGACTCCGATCAAGTCGGACCGCCGCGGCGTCACCTCCACGTGCAGCTGCCTTCGTCCCAACTTCGCGTGCGCTGTCCAGGAATCCAGGGCGATCGGTCCGCGAGTCCGCAGGACGTTGAGCGGCCCATTGAAAATAAAGCGCTGCTCGCGCAGGTGCGCGCCCAGCGTCGTGCCGACGAGCTCGCGTCCCAGCCGAGACCGCACTCGCGACGTGGCGCCGTCGACCCAGAAATCCTGGCCAGACGCGAAGCCCCAGTTCCACTCCAGCGCGTGACTTGATCCCCACGTGTGCTGTTGACCGCCTGGTACATGCTCAAGGCGAACTTCGCGTCCGTCGATCTCGACCGAGCCTGAGACCTTGATGGCAGGCTGCACGCCGATGTTGGCGACCGACGAGAGCACGTCCCACGGCGAACGCATGAATGGGAATGGCTGCTCGCGCGAGTCCCAGCGCAGGTCCCAGCTCATCATTCCTCGCTCGCTGCGGATCTCTCCAGAGCAGCCGTTGCGCACCAGGAGCGCGTCTCCCAACCGGACCGCAAAGGGCCGGCGTTGAATCTGCATCGCGTTCAGCGGAAACGACGCCTTGGCGCCCCAGTTCGAGCTCGGGTCCTCGTGATCGAAACGAAAGCCCCACAGGGCTGAATGCGCTTCGGCCTGCACGCCCGGCGCGGGGTTGAACGTGGTGTACCGAATCCAGTATCCGCGCCGCTGAGCGGGGTCGGACAGCGTCAGATACCAGGCCTCGTAGCTACCGGCCCGGTTCTGGCAGCGAGCGGCGTTCGCCGCTTCTGATTCCATCGTCCTGCGCCATTACGAATTCTTCACATCCGGCTGATGCCATGCGCACCTGGCCGGGCTTGAATTGGCGCATGAGCCTTGTGGCAGGTACTGAAACAGCGGCTTCATCGGAAACTCAAGCGCGGCGCGGCATCACACGGCGCCAGGCGCTGGCGGCGGCGGCGGTAACTGGGCTCGGTGTCGGCGCCGTCCGCCTGCTCGGCGGTTCGATGCAGAGCCTGGCCAGGCCAAAAGCAGGATCCGGCACGGATTGGGTCTCGCCGCTCGGCTCCGAGTCGGCGCGAGTCATGCAGCTCCTGCGCCGCACGACCCTCGGCTACACACCCACTCAGCTGGAGTCGGCGCTGTCCGACGGGTTCAACAAGACCGTCGACAGGCTGATCGAGACCCCGGCGGCCGCACCGCCGGCATTAGATGTAGCGAGCACTCCAGGCGGCCGCTTCGCCGTGGGACAGCTGCAGCTGTGGTGGCTCGATCACATGCTCAGCACCCCGACGCCGCTGGCCGAGCGCATGACGCTGTTCTGGCACGGCCATTTCACGAGCGACTACCGCAAGACGGCTGACAACACGTTCATGTACTGGCAGAACCTCACGTGGCGCCGCATCGCCATGACGAACCTGCGCGCCATGCTCATGGAGGTCACGACCGACCCGGCGATGCTCCGCTACCTGGACCTCGCGACTTCGACCGGCCAGAACCCCAACGAGAACTACTCACGCGAGCTCATGGAACTGTTCACGATGGGGCCCGGCAACTACTCGGAGACGGATGTGCGAGAGAGCGCGAAGGCGCTTGCCGGCTGGCAGGAGCCGCAGCCTGACTCCTACGCCTCCGTGGTGGTCGACAAGGCGAACAACGTCACCCGCAAATTACCGGTGTACTCGACGCAGAGGCCTGGCGTGCTCAATCCAAAACGGGCGTTCAAAGGGAGCGTCGCGTACCTGGGCAAGACCGGCCCGCTCGACACGCAAGGTGTCATCGATCGGATCCTGGCGCAGCCGGCCACCGCGCAGTTCATCGCCGGCAAGCTCGCGCAGCATTTCGTCACCGCGCGGCCCGAAGCCGGCTACGTGAAGAACCTCGGAGACACGTTCCGCCGCAGCAACTACGACATGAAGACGCTGATGCGCGCGCTTTTCACGAGCCCGCAGTTCGTCGCCGCGCAAAGCTACAGAACGCTGGTCAAGAGCCCAACCGAGTTCATGGTCCATGCAGCGCTGGCGCTCGGTGCGGCCAAACCTTCGAAGCTCATCGTGTCCGCAGGCTCAGGGATGGGTCAGTCGCTCTTCGATCCCCCCGACGTCGGCGGCTGGCCGAGCAACGAGTCGTGGATCTCCTCCAACACCGTCGTCGAGCGCGTGAACTTTGTGACCGCCGCGCTCAGTCAGATCAAGACATCCGTGCCTCTCGCTTCGGATGCGCCACGCCAGCACCTCGATGGGGTGCTCAGCGCTCAGACGGCAAGCCTTTTGAACCAGGCGGCGGATGACCGCGCGCGCTGGTTCATCACTCTCGCCTCGCCGGAATTTCAGCTCAAGTAGGTGGAGACATGACCAACGAAATCGGCATCAACCAGCTCAAGCGCCGTGACTTTCTCAAGGCCGGCCTCGTGTTCGGAGCGGGCGCGGCAGGATTGGCGGCAGGGTACGCGGCCGTGCCGGACGCCTTTGCGCGGGCGGTCTACGCGGCAAAGCGCGAGGGGATGACCAACGACAACGTGCTGGTCATGATCCAGCTCGCAGGCGGGAATGACGGGCTGCGCACGGTCGTGCCACTCGCCGATCCGACGCT
This sequence comes from Candidatus Dormiibacterota bacterium, assembly GCA_035937155.1. GTDB lineage: Bacteria > Chloroflexota > Dormibacteria > Dormibacterales > Dormibacteraceae > Palsa-870. The sequence continues at coordinate 10,264 of DASYVJ010000080.1, forward strand.
CCACGACCTGCGGCCCAAGCTGGCCAGCTCGATGGTGTCGCAAGCGCTGCCCCTGAACAACCAGTTCGGCTTGAACCACAACCTCGGCGCTATCAAGGGCCTCTGGGACAAGGGCAAGGTCGCGATCGTCGAAGGCGTCGGCTATCCCAACCCGACCTTCTCGCACTTCGAGTCGATCCGGATCTGGGAAACAGGTGACCCGACCCGCAGGCAGGTCGACGGCTGGCTCGGGCGAACCCTCGCGAGCGCTTATGACTCCAACGGACATCCGCTTACGGGATGCGCGTGTGGAACCACGGACATTCCCGGTGCGCTGCGCGACCTGCAGGCGACGATGACGGTGATCCAGAACCAGAAGACATTCGGGTTCACGGGTGGCAGCGAGGTCGAAGCCGCCGTCGGTGCGCTGTACAAAGGCACGCCGGGGATCTACGGAGCGTTGTTCGATACTGCAATCGCGACTGCGACCGAAACGATGGCGACGCTGCGTACGTCCGCTGCGAGCTACCAGCCCATGGCCAATTACACCGACAAGGTGCAGCTGGTTTATTCGTCGAAGAACCAGCTCGCCGCCGCACTGCAGCTCGCAGCTGAGCTCATCGTCACCGGGACTGGCGTGAAGCTGCTGCACGTCACTCTTGGCGGGTTCGACACGCACTACACCGAGCTCAACCGCCACGACGACCTCATGGGTTACCTCGATTCGGCGGTGGGCGCTTTTTATCAGGACCTGGCGGCGCACGGTAAAGCCGACAAGGTGCTCATCGCGACGTGGTCGGAGTTCGGCCGCCGGCCTAAGGAGAACGCGAGCGGAGGCACCGACCACGGGGCGGCCGCGCCGCTGCTTCTGATCGGGGATCCGGTGAAGGGCGGTTTCTACGGAGAGGCGCCGAACCTCACCAGCCTCGACGCCACCGGCAACCTCAAGTACGCGGTGGACTTCCGCTCCGTGTACCAGGAGATCCTCGGCGGGCACCTCGGAGCCGACTCGACCAAGATCCTCGGGACCGCCTTCGACCGCGTGCCATTCCTCAACGCGCCGGCCGCGGTTGCGGTTTGATATGAGAAGCGTCGTCCTGAAGGCCGGCGTGACCTTGCTTACCGTCGCGACGACGTTGCTCTCGGCCGCTTATGTCACCTCCCACCTGAAGAATCCGGCCGCTCCGCTGCAGCCAATCGTGCTCAGTGCGTCGGGGGCATCGACGGTAAAGACGCCCGGGGGCACGCTTACGCTCGGACCCTCGGTCCAGCCCTCCGACATGCAGCCGGTGACATCGACCTATGCCTCATAGCGCCCCAGTCGAAGCACATCACTTCGAGGCTCTTGGCACCACGTGCAGCGTTTTTGCGGTTGGGCGCCCGCGTGGCCGGTTGTTGGAGAGTGAGTTCTGGGTGCGCCGGATGGGCGCGCGGATGACCCGGTTCACGCCGGACAGCGAGCTGTCGCTGTTCAACGCATCGGCAGGTCGGTGGGTCGAGATCAGCGCAGAGCTCGAATTGCTTCTGCGCGAGTCGCTTCGTGCGTTCGAGAAGAGCGCGGGACTTGTCAACGTCGCCGTCCTGCCGGCGATGGCGGCTATCGGCTACACGCGGCCACTGTCCGAGGGCACTCCTATGGCGACCGAGCCGCGCCCGTCCCCGTTGCCCGCCCTGCCGGACGTGCTGAGCGTGCGATCCGGTGCTGCCCAGCTCGAGCCAGGCGCCGGAATCGACCTTGGCGGCATCGCCAAAGGCTGGATAGCCGACCGGCTGTGCGAAACGTTGGGGCCGAACGCTCTCGCCAACATAGGTGGCGACATCAGCGCCGCGGGCGAGGGTGCAGCCGGCGGGGGATGGCCTGTCGGGTTGGCCGGCGTGACCGTGCTTCTGCGCGATAGAGGTGCGGCCACGAGCAGCGTCCGCCGGCGGAGCTGGGGCGAACATCACCACCTGATCGATCCACGCACCGGGCTGCCGGCGCGCACCGGCCTCGAAGAGGTGTCCGTCATCGCCGCGAACGGGGTGGAGGCCGAGGTCGTCGCCAAAACGGCGCTTCTGGTTGGTCCCGAGCTGGCGCCGATGTTCTGCGCGGCTCATGCGCTGGCGTGGTGGCTGGCCCTGGTGACATGACGACCGACCAGTTTCTCTGGGTGCTGGCGCGAGTCGCCGGCCTGAGTTCCTACGCCGCGCTCGCGGTCGCCCTGGTGACAGGCATCGCGCTTCGCACCGCCGTGCTCGACTGGCTGGGCACCAATCGCGCTCTACGCGCGCTGCACGAGTACACGACCGTGCTCTGGATTCCGCTGGCCGGGCTCCACCTCGTGTCTCTGCTGCTGGACAAGACTGCACGCATCGGTTGGCTCGACCTGGTCATCCCGTTTCACTCGAGCTATGCCTCTCTCGCGATCGGACTCGGTGCGCTGTCCGTGGACATTCTGCTGCTCGTCACGGTCACCGCATTTCTCAAACGCCGGATGAACAAGGACCTGTGGCTGTGGATGCACCGCCTTGCATACGTCGGGTTCGCGATGATCTTCCTGCACGCGGTGCTCAGCGGCACCGACTTCAGCGACCCGGTGGTTTCCGCGATCACCTGGGCCACCGCCGCAATGCTTGTCTTTCTCGCGCTGGTGCGGGCGATCTGGGGTCGGCTGCCCGCTTAAATCTGTTAAGCCGGGACCCAGTGCCGCAGCTCGAGCACCCGCTGCCTCAGGGCCTCCTCCGCCTCCAGGGGCGAGTCGATCTCCTGCCGCTCGCGGTGCCAGCGCTCCATCGCCAGGTCCAGCTGCGCGGACTGCAGTCGCGCGACCTTGAAGTAAGCCGCCAGCCCGCCATGCCTGAAGGCGCGCAAGCGTTGCTTCAAACGCCGCCACGGGCTGGCCAGGATCGGAATCTCCTCAGGCAGGATGGTGCCCGAGCCGCTGGTCGCCTCCTTTCGCATCTGGTCCACCAACCCCATCGCCTCATACCGAATCCCAAACAGAAGTAAGGCGATCACTGCCGCTGTGAACGGCCCGGTCATGATGAGGGTGCGTAGGTGGATCTCGACCAGACCGAACAGCGTGCTGTCGATCGGGAAGAAGGTGACCCACGCATCCCATGAGAAATGGGCGGCGAT
>DASYVJ010000081.1:0-9121 GCA_035937155.1 Candidatus Dormiibacterota bacterium
GAGGGCGCGGCGAATCAAACCGATGATCGGGAGGAAACTCCAGCAGGAGGCCCGGGGGCCGGGAGGCTAGAGGTCTCCCGCGACGTCAGAGACGGTCGCGGGTGTTCTCATGACCCGGAATCCTAGACTGAATTGCGGTCATGCGCGTACGGCGTATCGAAGTTGTCGACCGGGGACTTGCGTTCTAGGCGCGGCTTAAGGGAGTCTGACCATAGCCAGGGACCAGTTGGCTGAAGGTAAGCGGGCCGCTCGGCACTTCCGCCATTTAGCTCAAAGATGTGACGGGCTGGGGAGCGGCCGCTGTCGCCACCATACGCCGCTATCGTTGAGGCGCAAGGCCCACGTTAAGTAGCCGGGATTTCGAATGGGAGGACGCCGTATGTCCGAGCAAAAGTCCGATAGAGACAGAGTCGGAATCACCCCCAAGAGCTGGACGGGACAGCGCCATCATGGGGTGCTGCACCTCGGCAAGCGCTGGTACGTGCTGAGCGCCGATATCGACGAGGCCGGGACTGCACAAGGCGTGCGTCTCGACGGCCCGTACGCCGATCACGAGACGGCCGAAGCCCAGGTCGAGCGGCATCACGCGGAGCCCTTCCCTCCGGAGGACTGATTCGATTGCCTCGCGCGATGGCCCCCGAGATTCCCGCCAACATGCAGGCTGTGATGCTGGCCGCGTATGGGCCACCACCGTTTCGGCTGAGCGTCGAGTCTTGCGGCGTACCTACGCCCGGGCGAAACGAGGTGCTGGTCCGGGTCGCGGCGAGTCCTGTGAATCCATCGGACCTGCTCTTTCTTGAAGGCCGGTACGCATACCGAAAACATCTGCCGGCCATACCTGGACTCGAGGGTTGCGGCAGAGTCGTTGCGACAGGTCCGGGGTTGCTTGCCCGCAGACTCGCCGGCAAGCGCGTCTCTTTCGCGCCCGCTGCCTCGGCCGGCGGCACGTGGGCTCAGTACGCCGTCGCGGCCCCGACTCAGTGTTTCGTGTTGCCAGACCGCATCGACGACAAACAAGGTGCATCCGGCCTAGTCAACCCGCTCGCGGCCGTTGGGCTGGTGGAAAGAGTGATGGCGCTCAAATCAAAGGCGATGATCAGCACCGCCGCAGCCAGCGCCCTTGGCCAGATGCTGCGGCGGCTTGCCCGCCGCAGAGGCATCCACGTGATCAACGTTGTCCGGAGGTCGGAACAGGTGGCGCTGATTGAGGGCCAAGGCGCCGATCATGTGGTTGACACCTCGGAGGCGAACTTCAGCCACAGGCTGAAAGAGCTGGTCGATCATTTCGGTGCCCGCGTGGCGCTCGACGCCGTCGGCGGCACCTTGACTGACGAGTTGCTTGCGGCCTTACCGTCCGGCGGCCGGCTCGTCCTGTACGGATACCTGTCGGGTCAAGCAGGCAGCCTCAATCCGGCTCACATCATCTTTGGCAACAAGGCAATCGAGGGCTTCTACGTTCCGACCTGGCTTGCGAGCAAGTCTCTCCCTCAGCTTATCCTCCTCCAACGCAGAGTGACCCACCTGCTGGACTCCGACCTGAGCACTGTGGAACGCACGCATGTCGGATTGAAGGATTCCGCCGAGGCGGTCGCCCTCTACCAGCGCTCGATGACCGGTGGCAAGGTGCTAATCCTGCCCAACGGCGAGTGAAATTCCCGCAGAGATAGAGCAAGGGGCGCGTCCTCACAGTTATCTTCTCCGCATGCCTGACGCCGAAGTCCTGGGGCTCCTGGTCACCACCCGTGACGAGCCTGGCGTGCTCTACCGCATCTCGGAGGCGATCTTCAAGCACGGCGCGAATGTCACCTACATCGCAGGCGGAGCGCATCGCGAGCACACAGCAGAGCTCCAGCTGGAGGTCGCAGGCGCGCGCGACGAAGGTAGTTTGGTGGCCGACCTGGAAAGCCTGGAGGGGATCACCAAGGTCAGTCGGGTACCGACGTTTCAGCGGATCTACGGCAAACGGGTCATCGTCATCGGGGGAGGCGCCCAGGTTGGCATGGTCGCCCAGGGTGCCGTCTCCGAAGCCGATAGACACAACATCCGTGGCGAGCGCATCTCCGTCGACACGATTCCCCTGGTGGGAGAGGAGCAACTTGCGCAGGCGGTGCGAGCAGTTGCCCGCCTGCATCGCGCACGCGCGCTGGTGCTGGCCGGAGCGCTGATGGGCGGCGACATCACCAACGCGGTGCGCGAGATCCGGGAAGCGGGGATCATCGTCGTCTGCACCAGCATGGCCGGGTCGGTGCCCGATGCCGCGGATGTCGTGGTGAGCGACCCGGTGGAAGCAGGTGTGATGGCGGTGATGCTCATCGCCGATACGGCGAGCTTCTCGATCGACCACGTCCGCGGGCGCCGCTTCTAGGCCAAGACAAGCGCAGCCAGCGCGACCTGGCCGCCCTCTCCTAAGGGGTGAGTTATCCGATGGAGGCGCCTGCGCGAGCGACCCGAGACAGCCGCCGCGCGTACAACACGGTCAGGACGGCAACTCCGGAGATCGCGAGTGCGTTCACTGCGTGCAGGGAGGCAACCAGGCCGGCGTTGCCGTGGAGCACATCGTGGATCGGCTGCATGATCGAAGTGATGAGGCTGCTAACGACCTGCGGTTCGATGGAGATCGTTGCGCCGGGCGCCGCGACTCGGACGAGAACGACCTGCAGACCAATGAGCACGAACTGAATGACGCCATATTCGAGCGCGCGGCGCGGGAGGCGGCCAATCACCGCAAACACGATCAAGGCTCCCGAAAGTCCGTGGAGAGCAAGTCCCAGGTACATGTGTGGTGAGAACCCGGTGGTCGAGAACATGCCGGTGCCGGCGAAAAAGAACTGCACCGGGATGAGGATCGCAAAGAGCCAGGCTGCTCCTGCGTAGGCGGGTCTGGCCAGACGCGCCAGCTCGTTGCCTTCACGGTTCACCAGGGCACCGGATCGTCCGCTCACAAGCGGTTGGTCTGCCATTTTTCTAACTCCCTTGTCTCTGCTGAAGAGTGCACGTCGCCATGGCGATAAGCTTCGCCGCAGGCGTCGCGCGAGGCCATGCTGGCAACACCCGAATTGCGGTGGGGCAGACCAGTGTCGTCGGAGTAGGGCTAGCCTCACAAACCCTGATCCGGCGCGGGCTGGGCTACAAGGTCAGAGCGGAGCCGTCAACTCCAGCTGAATGTTGTCTGGGTCGCGAAACGGCAGCACGCAGATCCCGAACGACGGCAGCTCCCTGACTTCCCCGTGAGAAACACCGTGCTCGTCGAGCAGTCGGATGGCTTCGTTGAGCGCGGCCCTGCTCTCCACGTTGAAACTCAGGTGGTCGAGTCCGACACGGTCTTCGTCGAATTGATCGCCCTTGGCGGCCACTGGTCGGAGCCCCAACAACAAATTGCCTTTGGCCATGACCACCCCACCCCACAGCACCGGGTAGCTCGGGTCGGCCTTAGGGTCGTCTGATTCGGGCGCCTCGGCAGCCACGCTGAATCCCAAAAAGGCGGTGTAGAACGCGCGGCTCCGCGCAATGTCGGTGACAGTCAGACGCAGGTGATGGATACCGCCACAGTCGATCTGCCCAGCCATCCGCATTTCCCTCCTTGATCGCGCGGCGCGGACCCTGCGCAAGTGCGCGGAGGTCGTCACGCGTCCTCATTATCGCGATGCGTGCCCGTCGCGTAACCTTGTCCTGTATCGGGCTTTATATAGCCAGGCGGATAGGCGATGGGAGGTGTCGAATGAGACTTGTCTGGGCCGGCCGGGTGCTCGCAGTCACAGCCATTCTCGGACTGACTGTGGTGACCACAAGCGCGGATGAAGGAACCGTGTCAGCGCGGGCCAAGCTGAGCGGATTCCAGGAGAACCTGCCCAAGCTGACGGACGGTGCCGGCACGTTCGAGGCCACCGTCAGCGGTGGAACGCTGTCCTACAAGCTCACGTATTCAGGGTTGGGCAGTGACGCGTTCATGTCGCACATCCACTTCGGTCAGCCCGGGGTGAATGGCGGTGTGTACATCTGGCTCTGCGGTTCAGCGACCGCGCCAGGCCCCGCCGGTACACCCACCTGCCCAGCAAAGGGCGGCACCGTGACCGGCAAGGTGTCGGCCACGGCCGTCCAATCTCTTGAGGCCACGCAAAACCTCAAGGCCGGCGACTTCACCGGCGCCGTGCGCATCCTTCAAAGCGGCGATGCCTACATCAACGTTCACACGACGAACTTCCCAGGCGGGGAGATCCGAGGCCAGGTCAAGACCAGCAGCTAAGGCCCCGACTCAGCGAGGCCGGCGGCGAACCGCCGCCGGCCTCGCAAATCTAGACCGGTCCGTCCCAGGACCAGCGGGGTACGGGCAGGTTCGCCGGCACCTCCGATCCGCTCGGCGCGTACGAGATCACCTCCTGGGTTGCCCACTCCATGTAGGAGCGAAGCGCGGCCCGGAAATCGGGGTCGTCGGGAAGTTTGGCGTCGTCCGCGGCCTGCATGAAGCACGCAACAAAGCGGGGGCCGTAGTCATCACCCGCACCCTGGCCAGCATGGATTCCGAGCATCGCGGAATGGCCCCCCTTTGACTCTGAGTAGCGGGCAGGGCCACCGAAGACCTCGACCCAGTAGGCAGCCAGATTTGCGATTTGTTCCGGATTGACGCCATGCGAGAACGGGTGATTGAGCTCAGGGTCTTCAAGGCAGCGCTCGTGATGGGCGGCCGCTAGCGCGAGGAAGGCTTCATCGCCGCCTGCGAACTCAAAAATAGACGGTCGAGCTAGTGGTGCCACCGCCACACCTTAGTGATGGACCCGCAATCCCAGGCGCGGGAAAACCTCTTGGGCGAAGCGAGTTATCACGCCGCCTTCGAACGCGTTCGGAACGTTGACAATGACGTATTCAATACCAGCTTTGACGTATTCGCCAATGGCCTGAGCGATGTGTTCGGCGTCGCCAGACCACGGATACCAGGAGCGGATGAACGCCTCTTCCTGGCCCGTCCGGCGCGCGGTGTCCGCGACGACACGATCGACCTCGCGCTGGTCGCCAAGGATCGTGTAGAACTCGATCGTCTTCAACACCGAGTCGTAGTCGCGCCCGACTGTCTCGCAATGGGCGCGCAGCACATCCAGCTTGTGAAGCACGGTCGCCACGTCTGCATTGAAGTTGCATGCGTCACCGTACTGAGCAACCAGCTTCAGGGTCACCTTCTCGCCGGCGCCTCCGATCCAGATCGGCGGATGCGGCTTCTGCACCGGCTTTGGTTCGTTGATTGCGCCGCGAAGATGGTAGTAGCGTCCATTGAATTGGGCTTTCTCTTGCGTCCACATCGCTTTCACGACCTGGAGAGCCTCGCGCAGCATGCGCAGCCGTTCTGGCGTCTCGGGGTAGTCGTACCCGTAGGCCTCGTATTCGTCCTGATACCAGCCTGCGCCGATGCCGAGGATCAAGCGCCCGTGGCTCATGACATCGACGCAGCTCGCCATCTTGGCCAGGAGCGATGGCGGCCGGTAGCCGTTGCAGGTGACCATCTGGCCGAGCCGGATCGTGCTCGTGTCGCGGGCCAGTGCTGCCATCGACGTCCAGCACTCGAAGGTGGTTTCCAGCTGAGGCGTGGGCACTGTGTGAACGTGGTCGAAGACCCAGATCGCGTCGAACCCGGCCTTCTCCGCCTCGACTGCGCAGCGGCTCATGGTCTCGAACTTCTCGACCGGATCGGACACATCCACCAGGTCCATCCGCCATCCCTGAGGTACGAAGGTGCCGACTTTCAGCTCTGTCAACTTGCCCCCTCCTTAGCTTCGGCCCGGCGCGCCACGGCTCACCGGCTCATCGAGCGAAAGCGCCAAACACCCAATGGAGCGAAGACCGCGATCAGGACGGCAACCCAGATCACAGTGAGCTCGATGGGATGCTGAGCCGGTAATCCTCCGGCCGCAAACGGATTGGGGTTGCCCCAGAGCTGGCGAGTCGCGGCAGTAAGGGCGCTAAGCGGATTCCACTCGGCGACCGGCCGCAGCCACCACGGCAGTGTCTGCGTGGGCACAAACGCATTGGATAGGAAGGTCAATGGAAATATCACTGTGAACGAGACCTGCTGGGTGACCTCGACTGTCCGCAAGGTGAGGCCGAGCCAGACGCCGATCCATGCCATCGCGAATGCGAACAGCAGCAGAAGTGCCACGCCAGCCAGGAATTCCAGAATGCCCGTGTGCACGCGCCATCCGACCGCGAGGCCCGACAGCATCAGCACGATCAGGATCCCGGCGTTGTAGACGATGTCCGACAGCGTTCGCCCGCTGAGCACGGCGGACCGCGCCATGGGCAGCGAGCGGAATCGATCGAGGATCCCCTTGCTCAGGTCGTCGGTCATGCCGATGGCTGTCGTCGCGGCCGCAAAGGCGATGGTCTGCGCGAAGATCCCCGGCATCAGGTATTCGCGATACGAGCCACCCCCGGGTAAGGGAATCGCTCCGCCGAATACGAATGCGAACAACAGCACGAACATGATCGACTGCAGAACCGCGAATACGGCGAGCTCAGGGATGCGCGGTATGCGTTTCAGGTTGCGCCACGCGATCACCAGCCCGTCGTCCACCGCCTGGCGAAAAGCGCCGTGCACCTCTCTGCTCGTCAATGAAGCCGTCGTCATCATTTCTTCCCCGCGCCGACCGGCACCGCATCTTCTGCGGAGGCTGGAGCGATCTCGGCGGCGTGGCCAGTGAGCGTCAGGAACACGTCGTCAAGCGTCGGACGCCGGAGAGCGATGTCGTCGATCGCGATCTGGGCCTCGTCCAGGTCGCGGACCACCTGCACGAGGCGCCCCGCTCCACCTCGCGCGGGTACCGTGATCTTGCGTACGTGCTCGTCGATCGTGTGCTCGCCGTCGCCTTCCCCAGCGAGCACTTGAACCGCTCGAGGTATCTCATCGCGCGCGTGCACGACCACTTCTATGCGCTCGCCCCCCACCTGCGCCTTCAGCTCGTCGGAAGTGCCTCGGGCGATGATCTTGCCGTGGTCGACCACCGCGATGGTGTTGGCCAGCTCGTCGGCCTCCTCCAGGTACTGTGTGGTCAGGAGCAATGTGGTGCCTTCTCGGACGAGGTTCCTGATGATCTCCCACATGCCGAGGCGGCCGCGCGGGTCGAGCCCGGTGGTCGGCTCATCGAGGAACAGCAGCCGCGGCCGGCCGGTGAGCGCGCTGGCCAGGTCGAGTCGGCGGCGCATCCCGCCCGAGTACGTCTTGACCACTCGATCGGCGGCCTGATCGAGCGCGAACTGCTCGAGCAGGTCGTCAGCCCGTCGGCGCGCCTCCGCGCTCGGCAGGTGGTAGAGGCGACCGAACAACCAGAGGTTCTCGCGGCCTGTCAGGTTCTCGTCGACGGCCGCGTACTGACCGGAAAGCCCGATGACGTTCCGGAGCTGCTGAGCCTGGCGGACCACATCGAACCCGGCCACGGTGGCGCGCCCGGCGTCGGGCCGCAGTAGCGTCGCCAGGATGCGGACGGTCGTCGTCTTGCCGGCGCCGTTCGGGCCGAGCAGGCCGAGGACGGTGCCATCGGCGACTGTGAGGTCCAGGCCATCAAGGGCGCGCACCTCGCTCTTCCGCGATCGGTAGATCTTGACCAGGCCTTCCGCGACAATGGCATCCACCCGTCCAAGATAAATGGGCCTGGTTGCTCGCTGTCGGACCCGGGCGACGGAGGGTGTTTTGAGCGGCGCTAGGTTTTAGGCGACGGGAACCGCGGCTCAAGGCTCGGAGTAAGGCGCCTCACCGACCTCCGGCCCCAATTTCCCAACCAGATCATGGCGACCACGAATACCGCCGCACCAGCAAGCAGCACTCCGAGCAGTGGCGCGCCAATGGCGACTGCAGCCAGTGCCCCGATTGCACCCGCGACCGCGGCGACTATCACTGACAGCATGCCCGGCAGGGTCTGGGTTCCGTGAGCGAACGAGCCCAGCCGGCTGCTTCCTGTTACGTCGATGCCGAGCGTCTGGAGCGCGCCAGGCAAATCGTCGTAGGGACTGGTCATGAAATGCGGCTCCAGTTCCGGATACAGCTCGAGGTACGCGTTGCGGAGCCTGTTCATTCCGAGCACCCACCTGAAGTCATCGCGATTCAGCGACATCAGGCGTGCCATCGTGGCGACGCCCACGAACAAGACCACGGTGAGCATGAAAATCGCGACCGCGATGAAGGTCGGCCCGAAACGATCAGCTTGCGCGACGAGCGCCAGGGCGATCACCGAACCGGACAGGATGGCCAGGAACATGCTCACGCGGCCCAGAGATTCGGTATAGGTCAGCGAACGAGTCGCGAGCAAGCTCCAGTGTTCGGTGGCAAGGACCTGCAGCTTGGCGGAGGTCCCAGGTTCGGGTCCAGCCGGCGGAATTTCGGTCGCCATCTTGTCTCCTATCGCGGATTTGATTCAGACGCTAGCGCCGATGCACTGAGCCCGTGTAGCCACGGCACGAACATTAGCAATCGCGGCCTTTTGGAACCCTCAGGAACGGAATCCGACGTCCGATGCGTCAGATCGGAAAGGCTGTGTTACGGTTCGGCCATTCGTAGGGGGGAGTAGCCTTCGCGCCGGTCCGACTGGCACCCACCTCGGTGGGGTTTAACCCGGACCCGGCGGCGTCCGTCAAGGACGCGGCAAGACCTCTGCTTCACTCGTTGGGGCGGAGGTGACATATAACGCCGATTCCAGCCTGATCCAAACCATCGGTGCAGGACGCCCGCGGCCGTTTTGGCAGCGATCGCCAACGGCCGCCATGTACCCATAGGAGTGGTGCAATGAAGACGAAGATGCTGATTCTGTTGGCCAGCGTTTGTGGTGCTTTCTTGCTCGGGGGTGGAGTGGTGCTGGCCGGGCCTCCGATCGGGTTCAACTCGAAAATCCTCTCAGACGGCAAGATCGCCACAGCGACTCATATCAGCGCCAACGGTATCGAGTTCTCGAGCCAGAAAAAGGCACGCGTGATTGTTCAGGCAAGTGAGTTCGCGCCCGGAGGCACGTCGGGTTGGCACACGCATCCCGGGCTTACCGTGGTTACGGTGGTTGAGGGTTCCGTAACCGACCACCATGGCTGCGCCGCGGGAGTGACTTACACAAAGGGTCAGTCGTTCGTCGAGCCGCCGAGCACGCCGGGAGAC
>DASYVJ010000082.1:0-57340 GCA_035937155.1 Candidatus Dormiibacterota bacterium
GTCGGGAATGTTGCCCGGGTTGAGGCGCAGGCAGGCCACACCCGCCTCGATCGCCATGAGCGCCAGGGTGTGGTCGTAGTGGATGTCGGCGATCACGGGCAGGGGGGAGCCCTTGACGATCTCCTTCAACGCCTCGGCCGCTTCGTGGTCGGGCACCGCCGGCCGCACGATCTCGCAGCCGGCTTCTTTCAGCTCATGGATCTGCCGCAGGGTCGCCTTGACGTCTCGAGTGTCGGTCTTCGTCATCGTCTGCACCGCGACGGGCGCGGCGCCGCCGATGACGACGCCACCTATGTTGACCGGGATCGACTTGCGCCGGGTGACCATTACCTGACTCCTGGGAACTGTCCCGTGGCGATGCGCTGGATGTCCAGGAAGCTGATCACCGCGGCGATCCCGAGGAGCGCGACGAGTCCCCACCGGTGAAAGTTCAGCTCGCTAGCCCGGTCGAACGGACGGCGGCGCAGCCACTCGATGACCACAACCACGATGCGGCCTCCATCGAGAGCCAGGAGCGGCAGCAGGTTCGTGAACCCAAGCGCCACCGACAGCAGCGCGACAAGGAAGATGTAAGGCGCCAGGCCCTGGTTGACCGATTGCACGGCGATATCGGCGATTCCGATCGGTCCGGTCAAGCCCTGCGGCCCGAGCAGCCCGCCCTGGATGTTGCCGGAGATGAGCGACCACAAGCCCTGCACTATCCCGGCTACCGCTGAAAACGGAAAGACAACGCCGCTCAAGATCGCCGTCTGGACGGTAACCAGCGAGCGTGGGACGCCCACGCCGACAAGGCAGTGCCCCTGAGCGTCACATTTCGGGGTCACGACGTACGTGAACGGCTGCCCATTGGAATGGACGCCGGTCAGGGTGAGTGGTTGGCCCTGCGCCGCATTCTCCTCGTCCACGATCATTCCCGGCTTCGTGAAAGGCTTGCCGTTGACCGCGTGGATGCTGTCTCCGGGCTGCATGCCGGCGGCCGCGGCCGGAGTCCCGCTGACCACGTTGAACACCTTGCCGGCATCGGTGTTGACCTGGGTCAGGCCGAGCCCCGTGACCAGCAGCATCGCGACCAGGAAGTTCGCCGCCGGCCCCCCGAACAGGATCACGATCCGCTGCCACGCCGGTTTGGCGTGGAAACCGTTTGGATCCTCGAAGTCGCCGGACTCCATGCCGCCCATCCGAACGTAGCCAAGGATCGGCAGCGCCCTCAAGGCGTACAGCGTGCCGCCCCTGGTGACCGACCACAGCTTGGTGCCGGCGCCGATCGAGAACTCGATCACGCGCACCTTGAAAAGCTTGGCGAAAAGGAAGTGCCCCGCCTCGTGGGGCCCGATCAGAAGGAGGAACATGCCTCCGACCCCGACGACGTAGAGGAGCGTGGTAAGCAGCTGGTTCATGGCGTCTTCAATCTACCGGAAGTGTCTTTCACGTACTCCCTAGCCCAACGGTCGGCTTCGAGGATGTCTTGCAGCGTGTCGCCGCCGCCCCGGAAGGCGGCCAGCGCGTGCTCGACAGCGCGCACGATCCCGCTAAAGGGGAGTTCGCCGGCCAGGAACGCACCGACCGCCTCCTCGTTAGCGGCGTTCAGCACGGCCGGGCTGCCGTGGCCCGCGGCGGCGGCCTCTCGAGCCAGACGAACGCTCGGAAAGCGCTTCTCGTCGAGTAGGTGGAACTCGAGGCCGCTCAGCTCTTCGAGCGGGGTGGGCAGCACGGCGTCGGGAAGGCGGTCGGGGTAGCACAGCGCGACTGAGATCGGCAGGCGCATGTCAGGGCGTCCCAGCTGTGCCTTGAGCGATCCGTCGACGAACTCGACCAGCGAGTGAACGACGCTCTGTGGGTGAACGCACACGGTGACCTGGTCCAGCGGGATGTCGAACAGGTGATGTGCCTCGATGACCTCGAGGCCCTTGTTCATCAACGTCGCGGAATCCACCGTGATCTTGGGGCCCATCGACCATCGCGGGTGGTTGAGCGCCTGCTCGACGGTCACCTGGTCGAGGTCCAGGTCGGGATGCGCCCAGAACGGACCGCCGCTGGCGGTGATGATCAAGCGCCGCACGCCTTCGCGCCGCTCGCCCCACAGGCACTGCCAGATCGCACTGTGCTCTGAGTCGACGGGCCGGATCCGATCTAATGGTGCGCCCTGCGCGCGCCCGGCGCGTTGACCAGCTGCGCGCATGACCAGGTCTCCCGCCATGACGAGGACCTCTTTCGTGGCGAGCGCCACCTCTTTCCCAGCCGTAAGCGCGGCCATGGTGGGTCCGAGAGCCCGCGCACCGGGAATCGCGACGACCACGATGTCGCAGCGCGGATCAGTGACCATCGCCTCGACCTGCCTGTCGAACTCCGGGTCGCCCGCCTGTCCCTGCACCATGTACTCGGCGCTGCGCCGCGTCGACCGGCGGCCTTCCGTCAGGCCGAAGAGGTGCAGGCGGGAGGGGTTGCGATCGATGACGTCAAGGGTCTGCTGACCGATCGAGCCCGTGGCGCCGAGCACGGCGACGTTAATCAGACGGCTCATGTCAGGAGCCCCCGCAAATTCAAGGCGAAGCCTCCGAATTTGTGGGGATCAAAGTAGGTGGAACATCGCCACGTAGAAGTAGACGAAGATCGGGGGAAACAGGATCGAATCGAGGCGGTCGAGCACCCCACCGTGCCCGGGGATGAGGTGGGATGAGTCCTTCACCTCGGCGATGCGCTTCATCTGCGACTCGACAAGATCACCGACCATCGCGCTGATCCCGATGAGCAGGCCGAGTGCGATCGCGTGCACCGGCGAGAGCCCGAGGATCGCAGAGACACCTACGAGCATCACTGCGACCGCGCCGATGATCCCCGCGATCGCGCCCTCGACAGTCTTCTTCGGGCTGATCGTCGCGAAGAACGGATGCCGGCCGATACGGCTTCCCACCAGCAAGGCCGCCGAATCGCTCGCCACGACGGCGAAGATCGTGAACAACGCCCACACCAGGCCGTTGGGCTTCGCGGTGTACAGAAGCAGGTAGTAGTTGAACGGCATGCCGATGTAGAGGGCGCCGGCCATGCCCATCGCCCAGCGGCCGAGACCCTGGCGGCGCCCCGGGACCACCAGGAACGCGGCCAGGCCGCCGACCAGCGCCAGAGCGAGGACCGCGTTGACCTCGATCCCCTTCAGCACCGTGCCGCTGTAGGCGAAGAAGAGGCCGAGCGGAAACAGGAGCCAGGCTGGAGCACGCGAACCCATGCCTTCCGACAGGCCCGTGAACTCCCAGAGCGCGAGCCCGGCCAGGATCAAAACGAGAACGTAGGCCCCGTAGGTCCCTAGCAGGGCAAGGCCGATGACGACGGCCAGGATGACGAACGCGCTCAGGATCCGGACCATGAGCGAGCTCGGTTTCCAGCGGCCGTCCAGCGAAGCGTTTTGGGTGGTCACTTGACCGCCGCCTGCGCGGCCATCTCGTCTTCTGGACGGCCGCCGAATCGCCGGACTCGGGAGGCATAGTCGGCCAGCGCCGCTTTGAGGTCGTCGACGTCGAAGTCCGGCCAGAGCGTCTCGGTCACGAGCATCTCGGAATAGGCCGACTGCCAGAGCAGGAAGTTACTCACCCTTCTCTCGCCCGCCGTCCGGATGATCAGGTCGGGGTCGGGAAGGTCCGGGTTGTAGAGCCTCGAGGCGATCGATTCCTCCTGGATCTGGCTCGCCTCGACGCCCTCGGCAACAAGCTTCTTGACCGCATCGACGATCTCGGCGCGGCCGCCGTAGTTGAGGCAGACGTTGAGCACTCCGTTCTTGTTCGCCGCGGTTAGCGTCACCGCCTCTTCGATGCGATCGCGCATCCGGGACGAGAGCTCGTCCCGCCGGCCGCTGACGACGATACGAACGCCGCGCCGGTGCATCTCCTCGATCTCGCGCTGCATGGTCTCGTGGAAAAGCCGCATGAGAGCGCGGACCTCAGTTCGGGGTCGCGACCAGTTCTCGGTTGAAAAGGCATAGATCGAGAGCACGTTCACGCCGAGCTTCTCGCACGCGTCGAGGACCCGTTTGATTGCGCGGACTCCGGCGCGATGGCCAAAGCTGGCGGGCCGGTTCTGGCGGCGGGCCCAGCGCCCGTTGCCGTCCATGATGATCCCGATGTGCCGGGGGACCTGGGAGTCCAAGGTGAGCACAGCGTACCGAGTGGGCCTGGAAGTCGAGTGTTGACTCCACCGCCCCCCACCCTCCGCCCTCCCCCTGGCGCGGGAGGGGACTGGCTGAACCTCCTAGACCTCCATCACTTCTGCTTCTTTGCGGCCGGCTAGGGCGTCTACTTTCTCGATCTGAGATTCGGTGATCTTCTGCAGCCGGGCGTGGGCGCGCTTGGAATCGTCCTCGGCCACCTCGCCCTCTTTTTGCATCTGGTCGATCTGGTGCAGCTGGTCGCGCCTTACGTTGCGGATCGCGACTCGTGCTTCCTCAGCCTTCTGACGCACCAGCTTTACGAAGTCGCGACGACGTTCCTCGTTGAGAGGAGGGATCGGCACACGGATGACCTGCCCGTCGCTCGCGGGGTTGAGGCCCTGGTCCCCCGAGCGCAGGGCTTTCTCGATGGCGCCGATCTGGCTCTTGTCGTAGACCTGCACGACGAGCAGCCGGGGCTCGGGCGCGCTGATCTGCGCGAGCTGGTTGAGCGGGGTCGGAGTCCCGTAGTACGGGACCATCACCTTGTCAATGAGGGCGGGGTTGGCGCGGCCGGTCCGGATAGTCGAAAGGTCGGTCGCGAAATGTTCGACCGACTTGCTCATCTTGGTCTCCGCATCGCGTAGGACGGGGTCGATCATCCGCTTGCCTCCGCGCTGACCAGGGTGCCGATCTCCTCGCCGAGGACCACGCGCTCGATGTTGCCGGGCACGAGCAGGTTGAAGACCACGATGGGCACGCCGTTGTCCATGCAGAGCGTCAATGCTGTGTTGTCCATCACCTCGATCCCACGGTTGAGGACCTCAAGGTACCCGAGGTGCTGGAATTTGACCGCGTTAGGATCCCGCTTCGGGTCAGCCGTGTAGACACCGTCCACCTTGGTTGCCTTGAGGATGACGTCAGCCTCGATCTCGACCGCGCGCAGCGCGGCTGTCGTGTCGGTCGTGAAGTAAGGGTTGCCAGTGCCGGCCGCGAGGATCACGACCCGGCCTTTTTCGAGATGCCGCACTGCACGCCGGCGGATGTACGGCTCGGCCACCTGGGGCATCTGGATCGCGGTCATCGTCCGTGCCGGTATGCCGGTGCGCTCCAGCGCATCCTGCAGGGCCAGCGCGTTGATCACCGTCGCCAGCATGCCCATGTAGTCCCCGGTGGCGCGATCGAAGCCGCGCTCGCTGGCTGCGAGGCCACGGAAGATGTTGCCGCCGCCCACGACGAGCGCGGTCTGCACGCCCATCTCATGCACACGCTTGACCTGCGTGGCAATGGTCTGCACGACCTCGAGATCGATGCCGTAGTCACGCGCACCACCAAGCGCTTCACCGCTTAGCTTGAGGATGATGCGGTTGTACTTCGGCGAACGATCCCCCACTTCTTCTCTCATATCCACCCTTTACCCCACGAACTCAGAGGCTTCGCCGTGAGTTCGCGGTGACCCCTGAAGGCGCGCGCCCGACGTGTTGTCTCGATCAGCTCTCCCTCAGGACTCCCTGATACTAAAGCGCGCGAACCGCCGGACCATAATGTTCTCCTGCAGCCTGGAGATGTTCTCGGCGATCAGCTGCTGAATCGTGTGGCTTGGCTCGCGGAAGTAAGGCTGCTCAAGCAGACAGTTCTGCTTCAGGAAGTTCTCCACCTGGCTCTCGACGATCTTAGGGATGATCTCTTCCGGCTTGCCGTCCTGTTGGGCTTTTGCCTCGTAGAGGTTCCGCTCGTGCACCAGCACCTCGTCCGGAACGTCGTCGCGTGACACCCAACGGGGCTCATAGCCCGCCACCTGCAGCGCGAGCTCCTTCGCCAGCTTGCGGAAATCCGGGCTCTTGGCGACGAAGTCCGTCTCGCAGTTGACCTCGATCAGCACTCCCACCTGAGGTGGATAGTCATCACCGGTGCTGTGCAGGTAGGCCTCGACCACGCCCTGGCCGGTCGTCCGGCCGGCGCGCTTGCTCGCCTTAGCGATGCCCTTCTCGCGCAGGATGGTGAACGCCTTCTCGAGATCGCCCTCGGCTTCCTCGAGCGCCTTCTTGCAGTCCATCATCCCGGCGCCAGACATCTCGCGGAGCTGCTTGATGAGCTCCATTGGAACCGTCGCCACTAACGCGGCTCCTCTTCGTCCGGGACGCGACCACCGATGAACTCCTCCTCGGAGACGGTCGGCAGGTAGTCCTCCTCGTCCTCGAGGTACTCCTCGATCTCCTCGTAGCGAGGCGTCTCGAGGAACTCGCGCTCCTCGACCTCGGGCAGGATCTCGCCTCGGGCCTGGGCTTCCTGGCGGCCCTCCTGGCATGCGTCGGCGATCTTTCCAGTGAGCAGCTTGACGGCGCGGATCGCGTCGTCGTTGCCCGGGATTACATAGGTGATCAGGTCGGGGTCGCAGTTGGAGTCCGTGATCGCGATCACTGGGATCTTGAGCCGGTTCGCCTCAGTCACAGCGATGTGCTCTTTGCGTGGATCGACCACATAGATGGCGCCCGGCAGGCGCTTCATGTCGGCGATGCCGTCGAAGTGGAACATCAGCCGGTCAAGCTCGTCCTGGAGGCGCTTTGCCTCTTTCTTGGACAGCTGCTCGAACTGGCCCTCCTGCTGCATCTTGCGCAGTTCCTGGAGGCGCTCGATCCGCTTCTTGACAGTGCTGAAGTTGGTAAGCATGCCGCCCATCCACCGGCGGTTGACGAAGTACATGCCGCAGCGAGCGGCTTCTGTCTGGATGGTTTCCTGCGCCTGCTTCTTCGTGCCGACAAACAGCACGGGTCGCCCGCTGGCGGCCACGCTGCGAACGAAGTCCCATGCGTCGTCGAGCAGCCTCACGGTTTTCTGCAGATCGATGATGTGGATGCCGTTGCGGGCCGTGAAGATATACGCCTTCATCTTCGGGTTCCAGCGGCTGGTCTGATGTCCGAAGTGGACACCTGCCTCCAGCAGCTGTTTCAAGGTCACTTGAGCCACGTTGTACTGCCTCCCTGTTGAACTTCCGCCCGGTTCCGGCCTTCTTGAGAAGGACAGGGGCACTGCCCCGGGCGTGCTAACTCAGTCGGTTTAGGACTGGCTCTCTGAGTATACCCAGTGCCTCAGATTGGCAATCACAGACCGCCAGGGAACCGGCCGGCGCACTGTCCGCTGGCCTCCAGGGGAGCCGCGGTTGCGGTCACCTGCACGTTGCCTGCCGTCTCGGCGGGAAACTGGATCACCGCGTCCCCTGCAAGCAGGTGATCCTCATCGATCCAGCCGCAGGCGGCGTGGCCCTGGATCGTCGCGTACGGCCCGGGGCCAAGTTGAACGATGCGAGTCTCGGGGGTGGGTAAATCGATGCCGCTCTTGGAGAAAAAAATGCTGGAGCCGGCAGGCGAGAGTCCGGTGACAGAGCCGGCGTCCGATGTTCCCGGTCCGGTCACCGACACCACCTTCCCCGCCCAGTCGTAAAGCGTCGTCACACCCTTGGCGTTCATGCACCCCACCCCGGTTGCGGAGGGCCATGCGCTCAAGACGCAATTTGTCCCGCGGATGGTAGCCACGCGATTTGCGTTGGCGGCGTTCGACACATGCCATTCGGTCGGCTGCAAACCGGCGGGCCCGAATGCGCATGCCGGCACCACGGCAAGCACAAGCGCTCCCTGGTGCCAACCCATCGGCCAGAGAGTGGTGCCGTTCTTACCCTTCGGGATCGTCGTGCTGTAGATGTCTGTGTGGTGGCCAGCACCGACGAGGTCTTCGACGTAGAGACGCTGGCCGATGGTCGTCGATCCAGAAAGATCCTCGACGAGGACTGCGATCCGCTGGTCGTCAGGGCTCACCGAGAAGAAGCTGATCGTGCTTGGCCCGCCGGGTACGGTCGTCACATCGACTGCGCTTCCCGGTGGGACCACCATTCGGATCCTGGTATCCCCGTCGCGGAAGTACACCTGGTCATTGGTCGCGCTCACCGGAGGCTGCCCGTTCACACCGTCCTGCTGCGCCGAGCAGTAGCGCACCGAGGTGCTGGCCACCGGCGCTGTCGCTGCGATGGTCGCGTCTGGTCTGATCAGCTGCAATGTGCCCGCGGACAGAACGAGACCGTAAACCCCCGTAAGCGGAACGATCGTGGGTGAGGAGCTGGGGGAGGCCGGAGGAGCGGCGGATGCTGATGGGGATGAGTGAGTCGCGGTCGCAGAAGATCCACCGCACGAGAGCGTCAGCAAAGCCGTCGTCAGCACGATCGCGCCGCGGCGCATTTCGCGCAACACTGTAAGGGGCGGAGCTAGGAGGCTGTTTCCACCTTTTTGGCGCCCTTCGGACCCGGGCAGGCGGGATAGTCCGAGCAAGACTTGAACATTCCGTACCGTCCACGGCGCTCGACCAGCGGCTTACCGCATACAGGACAGGGCTCGTCCAGCACTTTCGGTCCCTGTCCTGGCTTGCCGTCTTTGCCCATGTTGGCCCGGTACTTGCATTCCGGATACCGCGAGCACGCGACGAACGGCCCGTACCGGCCCGTCCTTTCAACGAGCTGCCCCTCACCACACGATGGGCACTTCTCTCCGGTCGGCTTTGCCTCCGCAGCGGCGTCACGCTTGATGTACTTGCATTCCGGGTATCCGGAGCAGCCGGTGAACTCGCCATACCGTCCGGTGCGCAGCTGCAGGGGCCTGCCGCAGTCCGGGCACATTTCCTCCAGCAGCTTTGGCTGCTGCGCCTCGCCGTCCGGGGTGAGGGCGCGGCGGAACTTGCACTTGGGGTAGCGCGAGCAGCCCATGAAAGGCCCGTACCTGCTGGCCTTGCGGACAAGGTGTCCCTCATTGCACAGCGGACAGACTTCGTCGGTGTCAGCCGGCGTCGCTTCCTCGGCCGCGGTGAGCATCTGCTGCAGCGGGCCATAGAAGTCGCTGACCACGGGCACCCACTCCTGGCTGCCGCGCTCGACTTCGTCGAGGCGCTTTTCCAGGGTCGCCGTGTAGTCGTCGTCCGAGATGACCTTGAAGTGGTCGACCATGATGGTGTTTACCGCTTCACCGATGTGGGTCGGGTGCAGACGCCGATCTTTGATCTCCACATACCCGTGCTCTTTTGTGATCGTCTCGACGATCGGAGCGTATGTCGAGGGCCGCCCGATGCCACGCTGCTCCAACTCCTTGATCAGCGTCGCTTCGGAGTAGCGCGGCGGCGGCTGGCTGAAGTGCTGATCCGGCTTGATACCGTGGTATTCGAGATCCTCGCCGTCAGCAAGCTCCGGCAGCTCGGTCTCGCTGCTGTCGTCGCGCTCCCAGATCTTGTAGAAGCCATCGAAGGTGAGCACCGAGCCGTTGGCGCGAAACACGTACTCGCCACCCTCGATCTCGACCTGCGTCTGGTCGTATACGGCCGGCGCCATGCGGCTCGCGACAAAGCGCCGCCAGATCAGGTCGTAGAGCTTGAACTGATCAGGGCTCAGGTATTGGCGGATCGACTCGGGTGTGCGGCTGACGTCGGTTGGCCGGATCGCCTCATGTGCGTCCTGCGCTCCTGGGCTGGCCTTGACGATCCTGGCCGCGCCGAGATACTTCTCGCCCTGCTTCTCTTTGATCCAGGCTTTGACCTTCGTGTCGGCCTCTTCGGAGATGCGGGTCGAGTCGGTGCGCATGTACGTGATCAACCCAGTCGAGCCGTCGGCGATGTCGACGCCCTCGTAAAGCTGCTGGGCGATGCGCATCGTGTTGCGAGGCCGGAAGCGCAGGCGGCTCGATGCGTCCTGCTGAAGGGTAGACGTGATGTAAGGCGCGTTCGAGCTCTTGGTCCGCCGTTTCTTGTCGACTCCGAGGACACGGTAGGTCGCCCCTTCCAGCGCGGCAACCAGCGCGTCGGACTCAGCCTGCGTCTTGACCTCGATCTTGGGCTCGGCGTCAACACTGCCCGTAACGTTCCGCGGCCGGTTGAGGCGTGCCAGGAAATGACGCTCGTCGGCGAGCTTGGTCAGGTCGACATCGATCGTCCAGGACTCGACTGGAACGAACTTGCGGATCTCCTCCTCGCGGTCGACTACGAGCCGCAGCGCGACGGACGATACCCGGCCCGCGCCAATGCCTTTCTGCACCTTGGCCCACAAGAACGGGCTCAGCCGGTAGCCGACCAGGCGGTCGACCACCCGGCGTGCCTGCTGAGCGTTGACCAATCTCATATCTATCTCGCGTGGCGACTCGAGAGCCTTGCGAACGGCCTCCGCGGTGATCTCGTGGAACTCGATCCGCTTGGGTGAACGCAGCTTCAGGACCTCAGCAAGATGCCATGCGATGGCTTCGCCTTCGCGATCCGGGTCGGAGGCCAGAATCACGTTCTGGCGGTCTTTCTTGGTCGCCGCGGTCAGCTCGTTGATCGTTTTCCGACGGCTTTCCACCACCTCGTAGTGCGGCTTGAAGCCCGCGTCGACCTCGACCCCGATCTCATTTCCGGGCAGGTCGCGGACATGACCCATCGAGGCAAGGACATCGAAACGATCCCCCAGGAACCGCTTCAAAGTCCTCGCCTTGGCGGGGGACTCGACGATGATCAGGCCTTCTGACACAGCAACCTCTTTATTCCCATTCCAGGCTTTTTCTTCCGTCGGCCTGGTTCTGGGCGGCGAATCCTACGCTCGTTTCTTGTCGCTGCGCAATGCCCGAACGTAGCCGTCCTGGTGACGGCGCACAGCGCCGTCGAGTTCAAGCGCCGTGAGCCTGCCGAGCACGTCGGCGACGGGAAGCTGGAGTTTTCGGGCGATCTCCGCGGCGTTCAAAGCCAGAACGTCCGATAGGTGAGAAAGGATGCCGTCGCGTCCGGGCGAGAGGCTGACGCCCAACGACTTTGGCGGCGCAAGGGGGTCGTCGAGCACCTCTTGCCCCACGCCCAGCTCGGCCATTACGTCGCGTGCGTTCTGCACCAGGGCAGCCCCGTCGCGGATCAGTCCGTGGGTGCCGACCGAGAGAGGAGAGAACACGCTCCCAGGCACGGCCATTACCTCTTTATGTAGGTGCAGCGCGGCCTCCGCTGTGATGAGCGCCCCAGAGCCTTCGGCCGCCTCGACCACCACCACGACATCCGAGAGGGCCGCCATCGTCCAGTTGCGGGCAGGAAAGTTGTGGCGCCGCGGCGTTGTGCCGTCGGGAAACTGGCTCACGAGCGCGCCACCTGCGGCGAGGATCTCTTCCGCCAGCCTGCCGTGCGCCGCGGGATAGACGATGTCGACGCCCGTACCCATGACCGCGACGGTGACTCCGCCACCGACCAGGGCCCCGCGATGCGCGGCCGCATCGATCCCAAGCGCCAGCCCGCTGATGACGATCACTCCGGCTCGGGCGAGGTCGGCTCCAAGCTGCTCCGCCACCGCTTCGCCGTAGGGCGAGGGGAGCCGCGACCCTACGATGGCCACCCGCGGACCCTCTGGTGGGGGCCAACGACCGCGCGCTCGCAGGTCAGGCTGCGACATCTTGCAGCCGGTAGCCAAGCGCCTCGAGGATGTGCCGCTCGCCGATCTGCTCGGCACCGTCGAGGTCGGCCGACGTGCGCGCGACCCGCCAGGCCCGATGAAACCCACGGGCGGTTAGACCCCTCTGGTCCGCCCATCGCTCGAGCGTGCGCCGAGGCGCAGGTTCCAGCCCAGCCAGCTTGCGCAGCCGCGCGGGTTTGAGCTGGGCGTTGAGACAACCTTGACGCTCGAGCTGCCGGGCACGAGCCGCGACGACACGATGGCGCACCACCGCCGAACCTTCGCCAGACGGCTCCGAGGCCAGCGTCTCCAGCTTGATCCTGCGGACGTTGACCTTGAGGTCGATCCGGTCCAGCAGCGGGCCTGACAGCCGGCGCTGGTAAGCGTCGATCGCGCCTGGTGTGCAGCGACAGCTCCGTACCGCATCCCCGGCCCATCCGCACGGACACGGGTTGGTGGCCGCGACGAGAGTGAATCGGGCGGGATACGACACCGAGCCCCCGGACCTCGTGATTGTGACTCGGCCGCTCTCCAGCGGCTGTCGTAGGGCTTGCAGGACCGGTGCCTGGAACTCGGCCAGCTCATCCAGGAAGAGCACCCCGTGATGAGCTCTGGAAATTTCGCCTGGCATGGCGAGACCCGAACCTCCACCGATCAGGCCGGCCATCGAGACGCCGTGGTGGGGTGACCGGAAGGGACGGGTCCAATCCAGCGGCCTTCTCTCAGTAAGGTCACCCAGGAGGCTCCTCACCTGCGCCACCTCGAGAGCCTCGCCTAGCTCGAGGGGCGGCAGGATGCCGGGCAGGCAGCGTGCCAGCATGGTCTTGCCGGCGCCTGGTGGTCCGCTGAGGAGCAGATGATGCCCGCCGGATGCGGCGAGTTCCAGGGCTCGCCGGCCCTCTTCCTGTCCGTGAACCTCGGCGAGGTCGTGGTCAAGGATGCCGATGTCCGCGACAGGCGCACATTCCACCTGCAAGTGAGGCTCGATCGTGGTTGTGCCAAGCAGATGGTCGACGACTGCCCTGAGCGTCGCGCACGGCACGACGGCCAGGCCATCTACCAGAGCCGCCTCCGGAGCGTCCGCGGCTGGGACGAAAAGGCGTTCAAACCCAAGCCGGCGGAGCCCCTGCGCGGCGACCAGCACGCCATCCACATGCCGGACCGCCCCGTCGAGCGCAAGCTCCCCAAGGAATGCGGTTCGCGGCGGGGGCTTCTTCCCCAAACAGGCTAGGGCGATGGCAACCGCGATCGGCAGGTCAAGCGCGCTGCCTTCCTTGCGCAGCTCCGCCGGAGCGAGGTTGACCGTCAGCCGCCGCGACGGAAACTCGAGCCCGCTGTTCTTGATCGCCGAGCGCACGCGCTCACGAGCTTCCTTAACGGATGTCGCAGCCAGCCCGACGAGCAGGAACTTGACCTCGCCGTTGGCACTGTGCGCCTGCACCTCCACCTGACGAACATCAAGGCCTGCGAGCATGCAGGAGTCGACTGCGGCGAGCACGTCACCGAGGCTAGACAGGGCTGAGCTGGATTTCAGCCCTGCCCGTTAAGACTCTAGGAAGTCGGCCACCTCGTCGTGAAAGGCCTGGGCCTGCTCGACGAAGACCATGTGGCCCGAGTCTCCGACGATGACCTGGCGGGCTCCTGGGATCGCGGCGCTGATCTCCGCGGAGCACATCGGGCCACAGATGAAATCATCATCGCCCGTGATCACAAGCGTCGGGGCCGTGATCCTGGGGAGGCGGTCCCGCAGGTCGAACGTATTGAAGATCTCTCGGTTGAAAAGCAGAAGAGTGTCGGCGTTGATCGTTTCGGAACGGAGCGTGTCCGCGTAACCGGCTTCCGCCTCGCCGTAGCGCGCGAAGTACAGCGGGAACTCACGAAAGAACAACTCCGACAACTCCTGGTCGGTGGTGAACTTCGCCTCTTGCTCCTCTTCGAGGGCCGCGACGGCGTCCGGGTACCACGGATTTCCAGCCCGCTTCTCCATGCCGGCGCGCATGGCCGCCTCCTGCTCGGGTCCGAATCGGGCCAGCGCCGAGGCGAGCACGAGCCGCTCGACTCGAGCCGGGTGCGCGGCCGCGTAAGCCTCCGCCACAACACTTCCGTGCGAGTGGCCGAGGAGGAGCAGGCGATCCTGTGCAAGATGTCCTCGCAGCTCCTCCACGTCGGCGACGTAATCGTCGATCTGATACGCGCGTGAATCCGCCGGCCGGTCCGAACCGCCAGTGCCACGTGGGTTGAGCATCACCAGCGTGAACTTCTCCCAGAGGCCGGCCAGGTCCGCGAAATAGGACGACGAGAAACCCGGCCCGCCCGGATGGCAGACCAGCATCGGACCGCTGCCGAGCTTTCTATAGGAGAGCTTGCGACCGTCTGTCGTGGTGAATTTCATGTGAGACGCGGCTCCGGTCGCCACCGGCCGCCTTCCTCCAGGTAGCCCGCCGGCTGATCGGGCTCGTGACTCAACACCAACAGCCATCGGTGGTTTTGCGCTTCCTCGAGCAGCCGCGCCTTCTCCTCGAAGACACGGAGCGGCTCGAGGTCGGCGGACATGTTCCAGGGCACCTTCAGATGTGGCGTCTGACATACGAGGTCGCCTGTGACAGCGCAAGCCAGCTCGCCCGACCGCAAGACGACGACCTGACTCCCCGGCGTGTGACCACCAACGTGGCGGAGGTGCACGCCCGGCATGACCTCTGCGTCGCCGTCGAGGAACTCGACGAGCTTGTTGCCATCGGCCAGTGGTGTGAAGTCGTCGTGCAAATAGCCCGACTGGCTGCGCACGTCCGGATGCAGCGCGAAGTCCCATTCGGTGCGCTGGATGTAGTGGCGCGCTCGCTTGAAGGTGAGCTCCAGGCCGCCGCGCTCGTCGCGGCGTGTGAGGCCGCCCGCGTGATCCCAGTGGAGATGCGTCGTGATCACGGCATCGACCTCATCCGGGCGGATACCCAGGCGTTGAAGGGAACGAAGAAGCTCCTCCGGTTCGCGCAGCACGACCTGCCGGGCTCGCTTCTCGCTGAGCTTGGTGCCAATACCTGTCTCGCAGATGATGACGCGGCCGTTGATGCGTGCGATGACGCACACGCACGCGCATTCGATCATGTTGTTCTCGTCGGCCGGCTTCTGCTTCTCCCACAACACTTTCGGCACAACGCCGAACATGAGGCCGCCATCGGCCTTCCAACGGCCGGCCATCAGGAGGTGTAGCTCGAGGTCGCCCATCTGCACCGCGATTAATATGCTGCGCGAAATGCGTCTAAAGGTTTGCAGGGTCGATACTTCATCGAGCGCCGAGACGTCGACGCCTGCGCGTTGAATTTATGACCGCTAAGGCGGAAACCTACGAAAAGTAGCCAACCGGGGTAAAGGGAGGTAAACTGCGTCGCCATGCCGAGATCGATGTGGAAAGGAGTCGTGTCGTTCGGGATGGTGTCGATTCCCATCCGCCTGTACAACGCAACGGAATCGACCTCCAAGGTCTCGTTTCGGCAGCTTTGCCCGGAGCACAAGGCTCCGATCTCCTACAAGCGCTGGTGCTCGGAGGGCGACCACGAGGTCAACTACGGCGAGATTCTCAAGGGCTATGAGGTCGGCAAGGACCGCTACGTGATCATCGACGAGAAGGACCTCGACAACCTACCCCTCGCCACGGCGCACTCGATTGACATCGAGGAATTCGTACCCAGGGACGACATCGAACCGGGGCTGTACTTCAAGAGCCCGTACTACATGGAACCCGAGGAATTGGGCAAGAAGCCGTATCACCTCCTGCGCAAAGCGCTCGAGGCGACAGGGCGCATGGCCATCGCCAAGATCGCGCTGCGTGACCGGGAGCACTTGTGCGCGCTGCACCCGAACGGTCACGGAATCCTTATGAACACGCTGAACTGGCCGGATGAGATCCGCTCGACCGAAGGCCTCAAGGGGCTTGAAGGCGAGGTCAAGATCAATCCCAAAGAGCTCGAGATGGCGAAGGCGTTGATCGAGAGCCTGGCCGACTCGTTCGACCCAAGCCGCTTCAAGGACGAGTACAAGGAAGCGGTGATGAAGGTGGTTCAAGCCAAGATCGACGGCGAGGTCATCGAGGCGCCGGCGCAGCCGCAGACCGCCAAGGTCATGGACCTCATGGAAGCGCTGCGCGCGTCGGTCGAGGCGGCGAAGAAATCGCGGGCCACACAGAAGAAAGCACCGGCTGAAAAAAAGGTGGCGCGCCGCAAAGCTTCCTAACGGGCGTCCAGCCGCCGAGATCCGCCGCATATTCGCGGCATCGGCGGCCGGAGCCAAGGAAAGGGTGGCGCCGCTAGGAGCGCATCGGTAGATGCGTGACGACCCGGTGACGGGCCCCTTGACGCCGGCTTCAGCGCCGAAGGCGCCCGGCCGCCTAGGCCGTGTAGATGCAAGGAGCTCGGGGGCGGGACGCCCGACTTCCTTAATCTGAGGCTGGATGCAGGACTCGGATCAGCTTCAGATCGACCTCGAGAGTTTCCCCGACGAGCTTCGGCCGATGCAGGCTGCCTCGGCCGAGGCGCCGTTCAGCTCGCCCGACTACCTATTCGAGGTGAAGTGGGATGGATTGCGCTGCATCGTCTTCCGGGACATGGATCGACGTGTCCGTCTCTTGGACCGCGGCCTGCACGACATCACGGCGGACATACCTGAGGTGGTCGCGGCCGCAAAGCGGATACCTCCCGGCAGCGTCATCGACGGCGAGCTGGTGGCGACGGACCCTGAGGGCCGGCCGGATTACCCGCGCCTGCGCGAGCGGCTCGCCGGCGGTGCCGAGTTGCGTGACAAGATCCCCACGGCCTACCTCGCGTTCGACGCGCTGTACCTGGAGGACAAGCCTCTACTAAGGCAACCGGTCAGCCGCCGCAGAGCTCGCTTGAGCAAGGCGGTCGAGGCCGGGGGACACATCTTTGTGCCGGACCACATCGATGAGGACGGTGTCGAGCTGTTCGAGGCCTGCTTAGAGCGAGGGCTGGAGGGCGTCGTCGCCAAGCACAAGCTGAGTCCCTACGTGCCAGGCCAGCGCAGTCCTTTCTGGTTGAAGGTCAAAGCTGTCAAGTCCGACGACTTCGTGGTCATCGGCTGGACTGGGGACAAGCCGTTCGACGCCCTGGTGGTCGGCTACCACGAGGATGAGCGACTCCTCCCTTGCGGGACCGTCGGCGGTGGCTACGACGACAGCGCAACGCGTGCGATCCGCGACGCCCTTTTGGAGCTCGCCACTGATGACTCGCCTCTCGATCCTCCGCCGATCATGACCAGGCCTGTGCATTGGGTGCGGCCCGAGCTAGTTGTGAGCGTGCGCTATTCGGAGTGGTCGCCCGACGGAACGCTGCGTTTCCCGATCTTCAACGGCCTGCGCCCCGAGATACAACCTGCCGAGGCGATCCGGCACCGACCGCGAGTGGTCACCTCCGGCCATGTCAAGCCTGGCTCGCTCGCTTACGACCTGACCCGGTTCCCGTTTTGATCGATCCCGTCATGGAACCCGTGATGGAACCTGCGGTGGAACCGATGACGAAACCGGCGACCGAGCCGGGATTCGATGTGGTCACCGGCGCTTTCAGCTTCACGGGCCGCCACATCGCGCGCCGGCTCCTGGCCCAAGAGCGTCGCGTTCGCACCCTGACACGCCGTCCGCAGCCGCCGGGGACGGAGGACATCAAGGTCGACATCGCGCCGCTGCAGTTCACGGACCGGGCGGCCCTGGTCGAAAGCCTCCGCGGTGCCGACACTCTCTACAACACCTACTGGGTGCGCTTCCGCCACGGCAAGGTGGGCTTCGGCAACGCTGTCGCCAACACCCGGACGCTGCTGGGCGCGGCGGCCGAGGCCGGCGTACGCAAGGTCGTGCACATCTCCGTCAGCAATCCGTCCATGGACTCGCACCTTGACTACTACGCCGGCAAGGCGCGCACTGAGGAGATCGTTCGCACCTCCGGACTGCGTTGGGCGATCGTCCGGCCTACCCTCGTGTTCGGGACCGGCGACATCCTGATCAACAACATCGCCTGGCTGCTTAGGCGGATGCCCATCTTCCCTATCCCCGGACTTGGTGGTTATCGCGTCCAGCCGGTGGCGGTCGAAGACGTGGCTGAAATAGCGACCTGGGCTGCCGAGCAGTCGGACAACATCACGGTAGACGCCGCCGGACCGGACACCGTCACGTATGGCGAGTTCGTCGAGGGAATCGCGATCGCTGTCGGGCGCCGGCCGCGGTTTGTTTACATGTCGCCGAGGCTGACCCTGTGGGCGGGAAACATCGTGGCGTCGCGCCTCCGCGACGTGATGCTCACCAAGCAGGAGCTGCAAGGCTTGATGGAAGACCTGCTTGTCTCGCATGAGAAGCCGCGAGGCGCCCGACGCATGGACAACTGGCTCCTGAGCAATTCAGACACCATCGGCCGCACTTACGCTTCGGAGCTGGACCGCCACTGGAGGTAAGCGGCAGAACACAACCCCATCCCCCATCCGGACTGCCCCCGCGCACCAAGGGCGCTGGGACCCCAAAGGAAGTCCCCTGCGAGCGGGGAAGGATGCTGAGCACGACAGGTGCGCTGGTACTCTGCCGGTGATGGCCCTGCCCGCGACAGAACCTCACATCGCGGTCGAGGCCCAGAACCTCGTTAAGCGCTACGGCGTGATCCGGGCCGTCGACGGCGTGAGCTTCCAGATTCACCGCGGTGAGATCGTCGGGTTCCTTGGCGCCAACGGCGCTGGCAAGACGACGACGCTTCGCATGCTGTGCGGGCTGCTCACACCGACATCGGGAGCGGCTTTGATCGACGGGATCGACATCTTCACTCAGCCTCTGGAGGCCAAGGCTCGGCTCGGCTATCTCGACGAAGAACCTTTCGTCCATCCCCACCTCACCGGTCGCGAGTTCCTCGACTACATCGCCGACCTGTACCGGATGCCCCGCGGTCCGGAGCGGCAGCAGCGGATGGAGCGGCTGCTGGGCCTCTTCGAGCTTGCGGACCGCAATGGAGAGCTGATCGGGGCCTACAGCCACGGCATGCGGCAAAAGATCGGCCTGGCGTCACTGTTGATCCGGGAGCCTTCCGTCCTGCTGCTGGACGAACCGACCAACGGTCTCGATCCCCGCTCCGCGCGCCTGGTCAAAGACCTGCTCGAGGAGCTGGCCTCGCTCGGTACCACCGTGCTTCTCTCGACGCACATCCTGGAGGTGGCCCAGGCGCTGTGCCGTCGCGTCGCGATCATCGACCGCGGCCACATCGTGGCGACTGGGACGATGGAAGAGCTCCGAGCGCAGGCCGGCGCCGAACACGCGAGCCTGGAGGACCTCTTCCTGAAGCTAACCGCCGGGCCAGAGTCTCGGGAGCTCATCGAGCGCCTTCTCGCGCCGAAGCAGTGAACCTGTTCACGACGCGGATCATCCTTGCGGCGGAGCTCCGCGCCTGGAAGCATCGCCTGTTGAAGCGCGGTCCGGTCCGGCTTGCCCTGCTCGGCCTGTTTCTGCTCGTGGCTGCGGTGACCATCGGTGGCGCCGTCTTCGCCGCCGGTGCCACGGCGGGTGAGTTCCTGCCGAGTGCCCGAGACACCATTCTGGCCGGGGGCTTCACAGCTCTCTCCGTCTTGATGCTCGTGATCGGTTTCCCGACGGTCATCGCGACTTTGTACGTGGGGCGCGACCTGCTACAGCTGGTGCTGGCTCCAATTCGCCCGATGGAAATCTTCCTCGCCAGGCTGCTGCTGGCGATGAGCGCGAACCTCTTGATCAGCTCCCTCGTGCTGATGGGCACCCTCGGCGTAGGCGTTGGGTCCGGCGCCCCGCTCGTGTTCTACCCCCTCGCCATCAGCCTGATCTTCGTCCAGGTGCTGATCGTGACTGCCCTCCAGGCCATCCTCATGTCGCTCGTGCTCCAGTGGATTCCGGCACGCTTGGCGCGCGATGTTGCCGCCGCGGTTGCGGGCCTCGCCGGCGCCGGCTTTTACCTGGCGTGGAACCTCACCTTGCGGCAGTCGTTTACGCCCCGCAACCGGCCGGACCTCCCCAACCTCAACACGGCCCTCCAGAACGTTGAGTGGCTGCCCTCCGCCTGGCCTGCTCACGCCCTGAGTGCGGTCATTGCGGGACGCCTCGGAGCGGCGGCGACCTGGTTGGTGTTCTCGTTGGCTCTTGCCGGCCTGACGATCGCCGCGGCCGGGATCATGTACCGGCGCACGCTGCTGGCGGGCCTCGGGGTGTTCGGCGGCCCGCAGGCGGTATGGAAACGATCGACGGCCAGGCCAACGGTGGTGGTGACCAGGCGGGGCGCCGGATCCCCCTCCCGTGCGATCGCGCTCAAGGACTGGCTCAGCTACCGTCGCGACATCCGCCGACTGAGCCGGATGCTGCCCGCGTTCCTCTTCCCCATCGGCTATGCGCTGACTTTCTTCAGACCGTCTCGAAGCATCAACGGTTTCTGGACCGAGGTCTTCCTGTTCGGCTTCATCTCCATGTTCTTGTCGTCTGCACTCGCGACACCTTCAATACCGAGCGAGAAACGCGGCTTTCAGCTGCTGCGCATGGCACCGATGACGATGTGGCAGGTGATCCGCGCCAAGGTCGCATTGACGCTGCCGCCCGTCCTCGTGATCACTCTTTTGTTCACCATCGTCGTCGCCGCCGCCGGCGGGAGCGGCTTCGGCCAGCTCGCCGAGCTTTCCGTGCTCGTGATCTGGCTGTGCGTCGGCTTCGTTTCGATCGGCGTTTCCGCCGGAGGCATCGACCCGCGCTTCGATGCTTCTGACGATCGCCGGGCGGTGGGCGTCGTAGGGACGCTGGCCGGCCTCGGCGGCGCGTTTGGTTTCGGATTGCTCAGCGTTGGCGCGTTCGCCCTTTTCGTGTTCGGGTTCGCGGCTGCAGCGGGCACCGCTCAGCTGGGCGGGCTGCCGTCCACGCTGACCGTCGGCGCTCTCATGTGGGTTGCCGGGCTGGCACTCGCAGCAGGCGCGGCGACGGTCGTGGGCGTCCTCCTCTGGTTCGCCAACACCCGCCTGCGCGGTTTCGAAGCCGCAATCGCCGCCGCCTGAACACTCAGTCGAAGGGGTCCTCGATCAGCTCCGAAATAAACCCACCATCCCGACTCACGGTCAGGCCGACTACGGCGTAGCGGATGGGCCCCCGCCAGCCGGACAGGGCCCGAAACTCGGCGGCCGCTGACATCAGAGCGCGTCTTTTGCGCGAGCCGACTGCTTCGAGCGGGGTGCCAAAGGAATCGTCGGTCCGGGTCTTGACCTCCACCACCACGAGCTCCTCGCCGCGGCGGCATACAAGGTCGAGCTCGCCCCGCCTGGCCATGAAGCCGGCGCCCACCACCTCGTAGCCACGCTTCCGCAGCAAGTCGGCGGCTGCCTTCTCCCCCGCTCTTCCGAGCTCCCGAGGCCTGGCCGAGAAACCAGTCGACGGATCGTCGGCGCCCATGCGGCCCATCTCCGGGTTCAGCTCCTGTGCTGCTCGCTTACGCATACGCGATGCGCTCGCTCCGCTGCTCGTCGCCACCATTGGGGTGCCCGTGGCGAAGCCACGGGAGGGGTCCCTGGATCGCCGAATCTCTCGTCGAGGCTTTTCGGCCGGGCCTCACCCCAGCAGAGCGGGTTCGCGAAACGGCGCCCATGTGGTCCGGTGGATCGGGCTCGGGCCGAGGCGGCGGATGGCGGCGCGATGCGCCGGTGTGGCGTAGCCCTTGTGGTCGGCGAACCCGTAGCCGGGATAAAGCCTGTCGTACTCGACCATCGCTTTGTCGCGCGCCACCTTCGCCACGATGCTCGCCGCCATGATCGACGCACAGGTCCGATCCCCGCGAACGACGGCCATCTGCGGCAGCGGCGCCTCGGGGACGTCCCACGCATCGACCAGCAGGTACTCCGCGGAAACCTTCAGCCCGGCCACGGCGCCTGCGGTCGCGAGGTGCCTGGCGCGGATGAGACCCAGGCTGTCCACCTGCGCGTGGTCGACCGCGCATACCGAGAACGCCAGCGCCCTCCTCCGGATGATCGCATCCACGCGCTCGCGTTCGGCGGGCGTCAGGAGCTTCGAGTCGTCGAGACCCGGAATCCGAACGCCGATCGGTAGGACGACAGCGCCGCCGACCACCGGTCCTGCGAGCGGGCCCATGCCCACCTCGTCGACTCCAGCGACGACCTGGTAGCCCATGTCGCTGGCCATGCGCTCGTAGCGCCACAGCATCGGTCTCACCAGATCGAGGTTAGCGAGAGACGGGCCAGGACGCCAGGGCCTTTACAGCGATTCAAGAGACCCGGCCCCCCACCCGGCGCTTCGCGCCGACCTCCGCCTGCGGAGGAGGTGAATTTACTCGGTCTCGCTGGTCTCTTCTGCGACCGCCGCCGATTCTGGCTCGCTTGCCGTCTCGTCGCGGATCAGGCGCCTCCGCTCGCGGATGCGGGCTTCCTTGCCCACCTTGCCCCGGAGGTAGTAGAGCCTCGCCTGCCGCACGTCCCCGTGGCGCAGCACATCGATCTTGTCGATGCGAGGGGAGTGGATCATGAAGGTGCGCTCAACGCCGACCCCGTGCGTCACGCGCCGCACCGTGAAGTTCTGGCGCAGGCCGCCGCCGGTGACGCGAATCACCGTCCCTTCGAACACCTGGATGCGCTCCCTGGTCCCTTCAACAACCTTGGCATGCACGCGCACGGTATCGCCAGCGCGCAACGCCGGCACCTTCTCCTTCTGCTGTTCCTTCTCTAGCTGCTGGATCACGTTCATGACTTCTTCAACTCCTTGGTGTGTGACACATGTCTTTGATTTGCTTGCTGGCGGCGCCACTGGCGGATGCGAGCGTGGTCGCCCGAAAGAAGCACCTCGGGGACGCTCATCCCCCGGTACTCGGCCGGCCTCGTGAACTGCGGCCAACCTGACGGCTCGTGTGAAAAGCTGTCCTGCATGAGCGACTCGGGATCGCCCACCACTCCCGGCACCAGGCGCGCGACGGCGTCGATCAGGACCATGGCGGGGATCTCGCCACCGCTCAGCACGTAGTCGCCGATAGAGACCTCGCGCGCGCCCAACGCCGTCCGGACACGATCATCGATGCCCTCGTACCTGCCGCACACGATGATCAACCCCGGCTCGGCGGCCAGGCTCTCCGCGAGCCGCTGGTCGAGGCGTTCGCCCCACGGCTCCATGAGCACCACAGGCCCAGGATTGTCCGGGCGGATCGACTCCACCGCCTCGATCGCGGGCTCGGGCTTCAGGACCATGCCCGGACCGCCGCCGAACGGCATGTCATCGACCTGCCGGTGACGGTCGTGCGTGTGATCTCGCAGGTCGTGAGCGTGCAGCTCGATCAGTCCGCGCTCGATTGCACGCCCGACCACGCCCTGGTCGAAGACCGGGGCGAACATCGCAGGGAAGATGGTGACGACGTCGAATCTCATTACTCGTTTTCCCTAGGCGTCCCGCGCGTCCTCGACCTTGACCAGCCAGTCCGCCACCACGACACGCCCGCCGCTCACGTCGACCTCCACCACCGCGTCTTTGGTGGCCGGAATGAGGTGCTCGACGACCCCATCGCGAGTGACCCAGACGTCGTTGGCCGGGCGCTCGAGTATCTCCGCGATCGTGCCCAGCGACTGACCTGAGCTGGTGAGGACCGCGAGCCCCACCACCTGGTGGTGGTAGTACCTGCCTTCAGAGAGCGGGCGCACCGCGGCTTCAGGAATCTCGAGATAGCGCCCACGAAACAGCTCCGCGACGGTGCGGTTCTCGATGCCGCGCAGCTTCACAACCAGGCCTGGGTGAGCGGGGCGGCTCCACTCCACCTCGCGCTCAGCGCCTTCGAGCATCACACTCGCGCCCGGACTGAACCGGTCCTCGAAGTCTGTCAAGGGAATCACCTTGACAGCCCCCTCAAGACCATAGGCGCCGCCGACCTGTCCTACGCGAATCATGCGGGGGAACCTCCACCTCTTGTCCGCGGCTCGTGCTGCCGGGCGGCCTCGTTGGCGAGGTCGACGAAGACGCGCTTGCGGTCACGCAGAGACGCAACCCGGACGAGTGTCCGAATCGCTTCGATGTTGCGCCCGGCCTTGCCGATGAAGCGCCCAACGTCGCCGTCGGCCAGCTTGACCTTGATCGCGACGGTACCGGCGCCGCGCTCGAATGACTCCACCAGCACCTCGTCCGGCTTCTCGGCGAGGGTCTTGGCTACGTACTCCACCAACGCGCGATAGTCCACGCCGGGGCCAGCCGGACCAGCTGGGCCTTCGCGCCGAAATCCCCGGTTGTAAGAACCGCGGCCGCCGTCACGCCGAGGCGGTCGACTTCCTCGTCTCTGCAAGTCGCTCAAGAATCCCCTCCCGCTTCAACAGGCTCCGCGCTGCTTCGGTGGGCTGTGCACCCTGCTGGAGCCAGCGCACAACTTTGTCGCCGTCGATCTTGATCTGCACCGGGTCCGTCATCGGATCGTAGTACCCGAGGTGCTCGATGAACCGGCCGTCGCGCGGCGAGCGCGCGTCCGCCACTACGAGACGGTAGAAAGGGTGCTTTTTCGCCCCCATCCGTCTCAACCTGATCTTTACCAACCTGTGCCTCCTTTGCCGAACAGCTGTGGAAGGCCCACGGCTTTGCCTTTGCGGTTGACCGCACCGAACTGCTTGGCGAGCTTCTGCATGGTCTCGCGCGCCTTCAACACCTTGTTGACGTCGGCGGGCTGGACCCCGCTACCCCGCGCGATTCGCCGCTTGCGCGCGCCGTCGATCACCTCAGGATGCGCGCGCTCCCGCTTGGTCATCGACAGGATGATGGCTTCCATCTTCTTCACTTCCTGCTCCGTGTTGGCGCCGGCGACCTGGTTCTTCAAAGCGGCGCCGCCGGGAATCATGTCGAGCACGCCTTCGAGCGGACCCATGCTGCGCAGCTGACGCATCTGGGCGAGCAGATCATCGAAGCTCAGCTGACCGGCGCGAAGATGCCGCTCGACCTCGACTGCCTGCTCCTTGTCGAGCGTACGCTCGGCTCGCTCGATCAGCGTGAGAACGTCACCCATACCAAGGATGCGAGAAGCCATCCGTTCGGCATGGAAGATCTCCAGGTCCTCGAGCTTCTCCCCTGTCCCCGCAAAACGGATCTGCTGGCCGGTCGCCACTCGCAGCGAGAGGGCCGCTCCGCCGCGAGCATCTCCGTCCAGCTTCGTAAGAATGACGCCGTCCAGGCCGATCTCAGACCCGAAGGCCTCGCCGACTTTGACGGCCTCCTGGCCCGTCATGGAGTCCGCGACCAGCAGAGTCTCCGTCACCGGAGTCGCCGCCTTCAGGCGTTTGAGCTCTTGCATCAGCTCGGCGTCAACGTGGAAGCGGCCGGCCGTGTCCAGGATCACGACGTCGCACACCAATCGCTGTGCCTCGCGAATCGCGGCGGCGGCGATCGCCTCGACATTCCCCTGTCCCGAGTAAAACGCGATTTGCTGCCGCTCGGCCAGAGTTCGCAGCTGCTCGACAGCTGCGGGGCGGCGTAGATCCAGAGCGGCCACAAGAGGCTTGTGGCCGTCACGACGTGCGAGCAGCGCCAACTTCACGGTGGTCGTCGTCTTGCCTGAGCCTTGCAGCCCGACCAGCATGAGAACGGTAGGCGGCGCAGGCGCGTAGCGCAGGCCTTCAGAGTTGCCGCCCAGGAGCGCCACCAGCTCCTCGTTGACGGCCTTGATCACCTGCTGCGGAGCGGTGAGCCCAGGCGCTACCTCGAGCCCTTGCAGACGGGCGCGGACGCGATCGACGAACTCTTTGACCACCTTGAAGTTGACATCGGCCTCCAGCAAGGCGAGCCTGACCTCACGCAAGCCGGCCTCGACATCCTCCGGCCTCAGCACGCCCCGTCCTGAGATCTTCTTCAGAACAGCGGCGAGTCGCTCGTTCAGCGCTTCGAACATCTAGCCCGCCCCCTCCAGCCGCCCGATGCGCTGCCTCAAACCGTCCAGCTCGCGCTCGAGCGCTTCGACCGCGCGGCGCCGGCGGGCAGCCTCGGACAGGAGGCCGAGCCGGCGCTCGTACTCCTGAAGCGCCTGCGTGGAGCGGCGCACGATGTCGTGAACCGCCGCCCGAGACGTGCCCTGGTGTTTCGCGATCTCCGCGAGCGACCAGTCGCTGCGCAGGTAAAGATCGACGACCTCACGCTGGTGGTCGGTCAGCAGCGCGCCATATCGCTCATAGAGAGCCAGTGCGCGACCGCGAGCCTGGAGGGTGTCAAGGGCCATGCCTTGACAGCTTACCAAGAGTTATCATCGGCCGGCTTTGGGCCCGATATTGGTTGAAGCCTTCCGCTATAACAAATGGGCCAACCTCTACCTGCTGGATGTCTGTGCGAAGCTCTCCGAGAGGGAGCTCCAGCTGACCGCCCCGGGCACGTACGGAACCATCGCAGCCACGTGGCAGCACCTGGTCAACTCCGAGCGTCGATACATCTGGCGATTGGGAGGCGATGAGGGTCGATTCACGGTGCGTCACAAATTCCCCGGCATTGCCGTCCTCAGACAGCAAGCCGTCAGCAGCGGGGACCAGCTGATCGTAGTGGCGCGCCGTGCCAAGAGCAACGCCACAGTCGACTCCAGGTGGAAGTCGGGAACCAGGAGGGTCCACGTCGCCATTCTTCTGCTCCAGGCGCTGCACCATGGCAACGACCATCGCACGCACCTGTGCACGATCCTCGGCCATCACGGCATCCCTTACGACGAGATGGACGTATGGGCATATGGTGAGGCGACGGGCACGATGGTCCCGATCGGGTCAAAGGGCTGAGAGCTAGCTCCCAAAAGATCCACGCAGATCGGTTATTGCGGACCTAAGAGCAGACCCCGACTGCGGCGGAGATTCCGGTCACGCCGGCTGGAAGGCCGCGGTCCTCAGCTACGAGACGCAATCCAACGCGATCGTTGTAGAGCATCAGGCCATTCAATGTGGCGAACCACAGACCATGGGAATCCGTCGTGAAGTTACCCGGAGTGATGAACTGTGTCGTCGCGGCCCCCGTGAAGAGATAGCGCACTTGCGCTGGGCCCTCCAGCCGATAGACGTCCTCTACCTGCGGCCCCGCGACGGTGCTGGCGGTAAAGACACCGATTAACGGTGACCCATCGAAATCTTGGCCGATTGGCATGACCCATCGGTCAGCCGGCGCCTCATACCAGGTGGTCACCGCCCCGCTTGTCAGGTCCAATCGATCAATCCGGTCGGGATTGCTGCCGAGGCCAACCAGTTCGGCGTTTATTCCCCACGCCGCACCAGCGGCTATGACAGTCCAGTCTCCGGCTGTCGCGATGACTCGAACCGTCCCGCTCTGTGGGTCAAGCAACCGCAGACCAACCGGCGACGCTTCCCAGCGAGCACCGACCATATAGATGCCCTCTCCGGCGAAGTCGATGGGCGCGTCCTTTGTCCCTCCGGAGTAGACAACCCGGTCGGCCCCAGTTGCGACCGTTACCACGTGAATCCTGGTTGGGGTCCCTGGGCCGACCGGCAATTTTGCCGGTTCTGAATAGGCATAGGCGGACCCATCAGGTGATATCAGCTCTCGAGCAGACGGCAGCCACCGCCTCGAAACGCGATCGTATGCGAGCTGCGTTGGCCCCAATTCACCTCCGTGGAGGACAGGCGCAGCCAACGTGTCGACTGAGTTAGGGTCGGTTGTGCCCCATTGCATCCGGCCAGCTGGATCCTGCGTGATCTTGCCGGACGGGAAGCTCAGAAAACCACCCTGAAGCGGATCGGTCCGCCCGCCGGGGGGGACGGACCCCATCAGAGCGACCGGTACGGCGCATTCGAGACCGCTGGGGTCCAGCGCCAGCACCGGTTGCGTACGAGCGGCAGAAGCCGAGCTCTGAAGTCGGCCACCCGACGCCGTTCGCGAGACGCTCGGCGATCCGCAGGCCATCAACCCGAGCAGTAGGCCAACGACGAGCGACGTGAATACCGCGAAGGTGGGAGTTTTGCTGCTCGTCGCCATTGAAGCCCTTCCAGTGCAAACGAACATTCCTGTCCTATGGATACGATCCTTGCCGTTGGACATAAGCGGATAGACTCGGGCTGTGCTCACTGCCTTCATCCTCGTCGAGTCCACCCGCGAAGGACTGGCCCACCTGGGCTCGGACCTGGCGGCGGTCGAAGGTGTCGCAGAGGTCTACACCGTCACCGGCGAGTGGGACTTCATCGCCATCGTGCGCGTGCGAGAGCACGACGATCTTGCCAAGGTTGTGACGCAGCATCTGACCAGGCTCGACGGCATCGAGCGCACCCAGACGATGGTCGCGTTCCAGCAGTTCTCCGCTCACGA
This sequence comes from Candidatus Dormiibacterota bacterium, assembly GCA_035937155.1. Classification (GTDB taxonomy): domain Bacteria; phylum Chloroflexota; class Dormibacteria; order Dormibacterales; family Dormibacteraceae; genus Palsa-870. The sequence continues at coordinate 27,859 of DASYVJ010000082.1, forward strand.
TCTCGAAGCGATGTTCGGGCTGGGCCTCGAGGACAAAAAAGCCTGAACGACCTGCTCCCCGTCGCCCTGCGCGCCGCTCGCGCGGGCGCACAGGTGCTCATCGACGGCGGGCTGCCCAGACCTGGCAGCGCCTTCGACGTTAAAGGCGCAGGTGACTACGTCACCGCGTCGGACCGCCAGTCGGAAGCCGCCATCCTCGAGGTGCTGGCGCGCGAGTCAGCAGGTATTGCGGTCCTCGCGGAAGAGCGCGGCGGTAGCCGGGCCGCGACGATGTGGGCCGTCGACCCGCTGGACGGCACCACCAACTTCACTCGCGGATTTCCCGTGGTCGCCGTTTCAGTGGGCTTGCTGGATCGTGGGATCCCGGTAGTCGGAGTGGTGATCGCACCATTTCTCAACCTGGAGTTCGCAGCTGCGCAAGGGAAAGGCGCAACTCTGAACGGTGACCGGCTTCCGCAACATCGCGCGGTTGACCCGGCGCAGGCCGTTGTCGCGACCGGCTTTCCATTCCGGAACAAGCTGCGAATGCCGCACTACCGACCAGTCATGGAAGGGGCCCTGCTGCGTTTCGAGGACTTGAGACGCGCCGGGGCCGCCGCTCTCGACCTGGCCTGGACGGCGTCCGGAACCTTCGACGGTTACTTCGAGCTGGGTCTGAACACGTGGGACCTCGCGGCCGGCGCCGCTTTGGTGACCGAGGTTGGCGGCCGGGTCAGCGATTGGTCCGGCAGCGACGGCTGGCTGGAGAGCGGCAACATCCTGGCGGGGGCGCCCGCCGTCCACGGGGTACTCCTACAGCTGGCCGCGGAGTCGCCGGACCGGTAGGTCGACCAGGGCCGTCCACTGCTGGCGCAGCAGCATGTTGACCGGCACGCGACGGAGCGGACGCCCTGCCTGCGGCCGGGTTGCCCGCTGCTGAACCGCCGTCCTGAAATCGCCTTCGTAGGCGGTGAACACGCGACCGATGTCGTACGTGCCGAAGTGACAGTCGCTTCCCCCGATGGGTGCGCCCAACCCCTCGCGGTTCTGCGCGTAGAACTCATTGAGCATTCGCCTGCGTCGCGCTCCGATCGGCACGGTGAACATGATCTCGATGCCGTCCACGTGGTGGCGTTCCAGCAGGCGCCGAAGCATGTTGGGCTGGATCGAACCGAAGTACACCGGCATGAATGGATGCGGCACGATCGCGAGGCCGCCCTGGTCGTGGATCGCGGCAACGCTGTCTTCCAGCGACATTCCCCGCTTGACTGGCTGCTCGAGGAACCATCCCAGCATGTGGGTCATGGCGGGTCGTTGGGTGGTGATCTCCTGCCCGGCGACAACGGTCAATCCAACCGCTTCGCCACGCTGCTGCACCTCTTTGACCGAGGCCATCGTGTCGTGGTCGGTCACGGCGATCAGGTCGACGTGGGCCTTGACGGCCGCGTCGACCAGCTCCGCCGGGGTGACCATGCCGTCTGAGGCGAGGGTGTGGCAGTGCGGGTCTGCAAGCACCGATCAGGCCTCGAACAGCGAACGCACGAATGCCTCTGGATCGAAGGGGGACAGGTCCTCTATCGCCTCCCCTACACCGGCGAGCTTGACCGGGACACCGAGCTCCGATTCGATGGCGATGACGGCCCCCCCTTTGGCGCTGCTGTCCAGCTTGGTCAGGACGAGCCCGGTTATGGGGACCGCCCGGTTGAACTCTCGCGCCTGCACGAGGTTGGTCAGCCCGAGCACCGCATCAAGGACCAGGAGCGACTCGTAAGTCCCTCCTTCCAGCGCCTTGCTCGCCACGCGCCCGATCTTGGCCAGCTCCTCGACCAGATTCCGCTGTGTTTGCAGGCGGCCCGCCGTGTCGACCAGAACTACGTCACTGCCTCGGCTGCGAGCCGCGTGGATTCCATCGAACACGACCGATGCGGGGTCCGCGCCGGTCTGTCCTTCGAAATGGTCGACGCCGGCTCGCTGCGCCCAGATGGTCATCTGCTCGATGCCGGCTGCGCGATACGTGTCGGCCGCCACGACGATCGGCTTGCGTCCCTGCTGCTTGAGCCGGTAGGCGAGCTTGCCAATCGTGGTCGTTTTGCCCGCGCCATTGATGCCGTAGAAGAGCATCGCGCTGAGAGGGGATCCACTCAGGTCTAGTTCACGTGGCCGCGAGGACATCAACGAAAGCGCGGTTGCGATCAATGCATCGGCTGCCTCTTCCCGGGTGCGGGGAGCGCGGGACCGCACGCCGGCGACCAGCCGCGCCGCCATGGCCGGCCCGAGGTCGGCCGCGACCAGCACCTCTTCCAGCTCGTCGTAGTAGCCGGGCGCGAGGGGTGGCTTGAGCGAGCGAAGGCCCGCCGAAAGAACGCTGCGCGTGCGGCCGCTGACGCGATCCCAGCGATCAGAAAGGCTCAACCTTGACGCCGCTATGTGCGCACGCTCGAAACGGTCTCTCCCTAGCTGGCGTGCGCCGTGCTTGCGGCACGTGCGGCGGGCTTGCGGATGTCCTCGAGCCGGACAGAGACCAAGTGCGACGAGCCGCTCTCGTCGAGGTGGATGCCGTACAGCGTCGAGGCATGAGACATGGTCACGTGGTTGTGCGTGATGACGAGAAACTGGCGCTGCGTGCCGAGCCGCGCCAGCATCTCGCCGAAACGCCCGACGTTGGCGTCGTCCAGCGCGGCGTCGACCTCATCGAGGATTGTGAACGGACTCGGGTTGACCTCGTCCAGCGCCAGCACCAACGCGAGTGCGGCAAGCGAACGCTCGCCAGACGACAGGAGCGTGACGTTCTGTAGCCGCTTGCGCGGCGGCTGCACGAGGATCTCAACTCCCGAGCGAGGACCATCGTCGCCGTCAGCATGCTTGAGCGTGGCGCGCCCGCCCGGCGCGAGCTGCGAGAAGTATTCGTGGAAATTGGCCGCGACAGCTCCGAAGACTGCTTCGTATCGCGAGTCCTCTTCCTCGCGCAGCTTCCCGATGAGCTGCTCGAGGTCTGAGCGAGCGGCGGCGATGTCCTCGAGCTGGGTGTGCAGCGTCTCGTACCTTTCCTCCAGCTCGCGGCATTCATTGTCAGCCAGCGCGTTGGTCGGGCCGATCTCCTCGAGACGTTTCTCGAGCGTACGCATCTCGCGCTCGCGCGCTTTGCCACCGGGCACCTCCTCGGGCGCCACACCGTCCGGCATGCGCGTGCGAATCTCCTCCATACGCGCCTGCAGCAACTCTGCTTCGCGCCCGATGAGCTCGAGGTTGCCTTCCAGCGTGCCCAGCTTGAGCCGGGCGTCGATGCGCGCCTCTTCCAGGGCGACCAGGCGGCGAGCACCCTCAGCCATCTCAGCCTCGTCTTCAGGCGACTCCTGTTCTGCAGCGGTGAGTGCGCCCCGAGCAGCCTCGGCAGCAGCCGTGAGGGCCGGCATCGCGTCTGTCGACGCAGCGGCCGCAGCATTTGCCTGAACGACGCGAACTGCTCGGCCCTCTGCAGCGGCTTGGAGGCGCAGCAGATCATCGCCGACCGCTGCCAGCTGCCTCCGAATATCGTCGAGGCGATCCCGCCAGCGAGCCCTGTCGAGCTCAGCGTGGTGGGCCGCCGCACGACCTTCACCAATCGCTTCGAGGCTCGCCTCGAGCTCCTTGGCGAGCGCGGCGGCGTGCTCGTCGGCGGCGTTCGCGACGCGCTCGAGCTCGGGCATCTTCTCCGATTCGGCGAGCTCTGCGGCGCGTGCCATGGCGAGCATCCGCGCGGTTTCCTCCGCCCTCGTCGCGCCGGCGGCGCGCGATCGCAGGTCGGCGAGACTGGACTCCGCGTCCTTCAGGCGCCTGGCCGTGACCTCGGCCTGTGCGGCGTGGGGCACGAGGCGCGCCAGGCGATCGCGAAGTTCGTGACGCCGGACATCGAGCGCGACCCGAGGGTCGGAGCCAGCGCGCACGAGGCCCGGTTCTCGGTAGACGCCGTCGAGGGTGACGTCTTCGCCGACGACAACGTGCCCAAGGAGCCGGCGGGCGACGTCCTCATAGCCCGCCTGGCAGCGCACGTGCTCGAAGAGCGAGCCGGCGCGGGACTGTGGCGCGGTGACGGGGTACAGCACGGTGTGCTGGCGATCGGGAGTCGCGCCAGCGGCCGCGGCCTCGTCCCGCGCAACGAGCGCATCTACGAGCGGACCGAGCACCGCTGAAAGCGCCGCCTCGTATCCGGCCTCGGCCGTCACGACATCGCATAGCCGCTCCAGCCCTGGCGTAGGCTCCGGACGGAGCGCATCCAGGCCTTCCAGCTCAGAACGCAGCCGCGCGAGCATCACGACCGCGCCTTCGGCCTCGGCTGCCTCCTTTCTGGCCCGGTCGAGCTCAGCTTCTGCCGCCGGTATGTGCTCGGCCGCTTGCGCCATCGACTCGACCCGGGTGGACTGCTCCTCCAGGAACTCCCGGCGCGTGCGCAGCGCGGCAAGAGTCGAAGTCGCTGCAGCCACCGTCCGGCGGGCCTGCTCGCCGCCGCGTCGCGCTTGCTGGACTTCGGTTGGATCCGGCGCGTCAGGGATCGCGGGCGCCTCCGGCACGCTTTCGAGCGAATGCATCGCCTGCTCTAGCTCTTCTGTCAGCTGGCCGCGAAGCGCCTCGGCCGCCGCTGAAAGTGACCGGTTGTCGGTCTCTTCGCGGCGTGCCACTTCGGCCAGGGCGGTCGTGTTCTGCGCGCGCTCTTCAGTCAGCCTGAGCGAGTGCTCGGCCTCGGCCACTTCGAGTCGCATGCGACCCAGATTGCGCTGGCGTGCCAGGCGACGGTCCTGCGCTGCCTGGATCTCGGTGCGCCACGTCTGGAACTCCGTTTCCGCCGCCTGCGCGATCTCGCGTGCCTCGGCCAGTCGCCGATCGAGCGCCTGGACCTGCGAGGAGGCCCGACGATGCGCGTCGCGTGCTTCGCGCCACTCCTCCCATACGATGCTGCCTCGCAGCAGCTCGAGCCTGGCTGTAGCCTCTGATGCTTCGCGCGCCGCGGCGGCCTGGGCCCGCAATACCTCGAGGCGAGGCTCGATCTCAGACTTCAAGTCTTCGAGGCGGAGCAGGTTCGCGGCCAGCTCCGTTAGGCGCTGCACCGCCTCCTGCCGGCGCTGCTTGACGCCCCTCACCTGAGCGGCTTCTTCAAGCAGCTGCCTGCGCTCGGCCGGTGTGCACACGACGATCTCCTCGATGTCGTGCTGCCCGATGATCGCGTACGAATCCACGGTGAGCCCGGTGGATGACAGCATGTGAATGAGATCCCGACGCCGGATGCGACTACCGTTTAGGAAGTAGTCACTCTCGCCGTCTCGCTCCACACGCCGCTTGATGGCAACCTCGTGATAGTCCACGGGCAGGCGCCCCGCCGTGTTGTCGAAGACCAGGGTGACTTCGGCGAAGGCCGCGCGAGACCGTCGCTCGCCACCGACATAGATGACCTCTGCCATGGTCTTGCCGCGCAGGTCGCGGGCCTGCCCGGAGCCAAGCACCCACTTGATGGCGTCGACGATGTTTGTCTTGCCGGAGCCGTTAGGGCCGACGATGGCCGTCACGCCGCCTTCGAAGCGGATTTCGGTCGGCCGGGCGAACGTCTTGAAGCCCAGCAGGCTCAGCGAGCGGAGGAACAAGTCGCCGCTAGGGTAGCAAATGTAGGGGTCGATTGAGACCTGGCCACAACCTGTGGAAAAACCTCATTCGAGGGATTCGCCGAACTGGCGGCTCCGGGGTTCGCTGGGAACAGCCTGTGGTTCGGGCAAGGGGATGACGTCTGCCACGGCGGGTGCAGCCTCTGCTTCGACGCGAGGTGCGCTTCGTGGTGTCCTGCGTGCGCGTGGCCGGGGCGTCCTGGCCGGCTTGGCCTGGCCCGGCTCCGCCGCACTGCCAAGGAGGCTCTGGAGCGCGGCGCGTGCCGCATCCTGCTCTGCCTCTTGCTTGCTCGCTCCGTGGCCGGTGCCGAGCGGCTCGGCACCCGCGAACACGACGGATGTGTACTCGCGATGGGCGCCGACCTTCGCTCCGACACTGTCGTAAAACGGCGTCTCTCCAAACCGTTCCTGGGCCACCTGCTGCAACCGCCCCTTGAAGTTCTCGTCGCGAACCGGCGACTGCAGCGAGCGATAGCGATTCAGGTAGTAATGGTAGGCAGCGTCGTAGCCGGCATCAAGGAACACCGCGCCGAGCAGCGCCTCGAAGGCGTTCGCGAGCAGCGACTTCAAGGTGCGCCCACCGCCCTTGGCAATGCCCTTGCCAAGGTACAGGTAGCTGCCGAGGTCGAGATCCTCTGCCAGTTGGGCCAGGGTGTTGGTGTTGACCATCGCGGAGCGGGTCTGCGTCAGCTCCCCCTCCGTCGCACCCGGGTGGTGCTTGTAGAGATACTCGGCCGTGATCAGCTGGAGGACAGCGTCGCCGAGGTACTCGAGGCGCTCGTTGTCGCGCGGGGAGAGGTGCGGGCTCTCATTGGCGAACGAGCTGTGTGTCACCGCCTCTAGCAAGAGACCGGGGTCCCGAAAGTGAATCCCTATCTTCTGTTGGAGCTGCTGAAGGGATTGAGCGAGGGGCGCGGCCTGAGTCTGTGCTATGAGGCGGCCTTCTCCTGGATGTACTCCCAAGCCTGCCCCACCGTGGTGATCTTCTCCGCGTCCTCATCGGGGATCTCCAACCCGGTGTTCTCCTCGAACGCGTAGATCAGCTCTACGAGGTCGAGCGAGTCCGCGTTCAGGTCCTCCTGGAAGGACGCGTCCATCGTCACCTGTTCGGGCTCGCAGCCAAGCCGCTCGACCACGATGTTCTTGAAATCTTCAAAGCTCAGTTTTTGAGTTTCCATCTCGCGATTACTGTACACGCACAGGGGGCCCGAGCTCCAGGCGGCCCGGGCCCCGAAGCTTTGTCGAGCCTCTAGCTAGCCGACCTCGCCGCCTGGTTTGGAGCGGCCGGAGCCAGACCGAGCTGTGTCATGAGCTGCACCTGGTCGTAGATCAGATTGTTTCTCTTGACCAGCCCACGATCGACGTCGAAGATCTGGATGAACTCGCCTCTGACCTTTCGTCCTGTGGCGGGCACATCGCCCATCGGGGTCTTCAGGATGCCGTCATGCGTGCCCGTGAAGATCCCCTCCACGATCACCGTTGCGCCCTGGGCATGAATTTTCACCGCCTCGATCCGTGCGTCGGGAAACGCTCGGACGAAGTTGGTGTTGTACTCCTTGACCGCCTGCGGTCCCTTGAGCTTGATGTCTCCAGGGGCGGTGGCCTCGATGTCGGGCGCCGCGTCGCGGGCTAATGCCTCCATGTCGTGGGCGTTGAATGCCTTGAGGCCACGCTCGACCACGGTCTTCGCTTCGATCTGAGTCGAGGCCGCGACCTCGAACAACTCGCGCTTTACATCTGTCGGGTCGCTCATGTACTTCTTGAGCGACTCCGCAACTTGTTCGGCCTTCGGTGCGAATGACTTCGCCGCAGACTCATCCTCATACAGCGCGATGGAGATCGCATCGCCCGTGTCGCGATTGACAAGTAGAAACGCGGAGCGTGCTCCCTTGTGTTGCGCGACTGCCGGAAGCGCGGCGTCCTTGTATTCCTTGATGGCCTTGTCCAGATCTGTCTTCTTGAACTTGGACTTGATTACGCCTGCATTCATGAGCTCACCTCCGTGCGAACGGTTCCGGCAGCGTGATGCGCTGCACGGGTCAACCGGCGGTCCTCGAACGAGCCCGGATCGGTGCGGCAAATCGACACCCAGCCCTGGGATGCCGGCTACGACCCGATTCTGCGCCTCGCTTTCAGCGGCGAGTCAAGGCACGGATTTACGGTAAGCAACCGATTGTTGCCTGAGGGATATGAGGGAAACCCGGATGGTTTCCCTCATCGGCCGGCCGGCTTAGCCAGCGGGCCTGCTCTTTTCCGGTATAAGGTTGGGCTTGTCTGAGTAGTTACTCCTCGCGACGATCGTGGCTGTGATCGCGTTGGGGACGGCCGGAGTAAATCCGGCCTACAGGCAACGCTCTTTTTTGGGCGAGTAAGTCCGGCCTACAGCGATGTCAGCCCGGACCCATCCGGCGCCAGCCCAGGCCGAGCTGGGCCACAGGACTTGGGCGCTTTGTGGGCGATTGGTTCCGCCGCCAGGCTTGCAGGCAAGCGTGGCATGAGCAGGTCGGCCCATCCGCCGTCTCCGGCCAGAAAAGCGACCCGCCCAGCCACCGGAACATGGTTGCGACGATCTTTGCAGGACGTTGAGATGACATTTTGTTTCCTCCGACGCGTGTTCAGAAAGGCTAACGGAGGAGTGTGAGATTTCCTGCTAACGCCAACCATTCGTTGCCTGCCTGTATCCGACCGCCGATCAAGCCGGATGTGGCCAGACGTCGGCGACGAAGGTGATCCTGGATTCCGTTTCAGTGCCGTCCTGGAGGTCGTAGATGTAGGTCTTGCCGGTCGGAACCGTCCTATTCCCGCCACATTGATCGCTCGCGATGCACGACCGCTCTCCCTGGTACCAGATCAAACTCGGGGTCAGGAAGGCCGGCTCCGCTCGGGCCTTGCCAAGGTCGCGGACCTTTCCTGTGCTGGTGTCAACGATGTACGTGTGCGCCAGGCCGGTACTGTCGCGCGCTGCATAAACAATCTGGCCGCCCCCAGGAGACGCTTTCGGCCGGATCCACGCAACGCCTGGCAGAAAAGCGGAAATGGCGCCGTTGCGCCACATCTCCACTCCCTTGTCGTCGCGAAAATAGAGGCCTTTACCCGACCAGGCCGACATAGTCGTCTGCTGTGAGTCCATGGATTTGATCAGCGTTCCGTCTGAAGCCCACAGCCGGAAGACCAATTTGCCAATGTTGGTCACCAGCGAGATATCAGCGCCGTCAGGCGAGTAGATCAGCCGAAAGTCCCATGCGTCGACGCAGGTCTGCGATTCGCATCCGATAGCCGGGGTAGCCGGCAGGGAAGCCAAACCTATGTCGCGGTCGGCGCTCAACTGGTGTAGGGCCGTCCCAGAGTCCCCTGGGGTCACGTAGACGACGGCAGTCCCATCGGACTTCCAGTCAAATTCGCCGACGCACCTGGCCACCTCCAGGCCGGAGGAGCTGGAGAAGGCGCGACGCATGAGGTTCCCGCCCTGGTCCACATACGACAGCTCTGTCCCACTGACGAACCGCGACCGGATCCAAGGAATGTCGCCCGCGCTCAGCGTCTTAGGGTGCGTGATGTCCGTGATGTCACGCACTACCACGTGATCGCTGCCGCTCAATTTCCCCAACACGAGATTACGGTTTGCCGGCGGCGACGCCTGAAACTGCGGCGGCGGTTGAATGAGTGGACAGCTCTGCGAGCGCGCACCGCTGGCCGGAGTCGCGCGTGTCCCAGACGCGGTGCCGGACCGAGCAGTCGGCTGGCCCGAGCCGCAGGCCACCGCCACCAACGCCGTCAGGGCTAACGCTCGGAGCCAAGCTGCGTTCCTCATCGCCTTACAGGGCAAACGGCTCCTGGCGATTCGTTATCGCGGACTCGGACCAACGACGGCGGCAATCTGTGAGTAGTCCGGAGCCGGTGCAAAGCCCTCGACGAGGTACTCATTCATCAGCGGATCTCGCAGGCTCAACAGCCGCTCGCGGATTCGATCCTTGAAGGCAGGATCGAGCCCGGATCTGACCACGACCGGCTGGCTGGGCGACGGACCCAGCGTCTCGACCACCCGTAGCATTTCTGCGAGCTGTGGAGCGCTGCGCAGCACGACGCCAAGCACGTGGCTGTCGATGGCGGCTCCGTCGATCTCTCCGCTCGCTAACATCTGCAGCGCCCGCTCGTGAAACCCGGCTTCGACCACCTCACTGAAGAAGTCCCACGATCCAATCCGCTGAAGCGTCACCCAGTACCCCGACCATGAGCTCGGCTCATTGATGGCCCAGCGCGCTCCGCGCAAGTCCTCGAGAGATTGGAACGGCGAGTCGCGGTTCACGATGACCTCCGAGCAGTAGAGAGGCTTTCCGCCAAACCTCGGGTCAGTGAGGATTGGCGCGGCAACCGCCTCCACCGAACCGCCGAGCCAGATCACGGGCGGGCTGCAGACGAACGCGATGTCGACGCTGCCGGAATCCAGCTCCCTCCAGTCGCGGCCGTCGATGAGCTCGGAGGCCCCACACGACTCGGCGACGAACTTGTACAGAGGCCGGTTGCACGGAGCCAGGTAGGTTGCCGCTCGCAGGCTCACGGGTGGCTTCGCGCGGGCCAGAAGATCTCCTCGGATTTCGCGAACCGGCCCAGGTAGTCGTGGTCGATCACCCATTGCGAGGCGTGAGCCTTCATCGCCGCCAGCTTCACGTCTTGCTCGCCGGCCGTCAGCGAGATGCGGATCGGCGGCGGCCAGCTCACGCCGGCTGGGTAAGTCCTGCCACCGACCGTTTCCTTCTCGTACAGCGGTCCATGGCTGGGCCACTCGACCCCGCCGCTGTGCACGATGAAGGTCGAAAGCTCGCCCGAGTAACCACTTGCTGTCACCGCCTCTCTCACGAGCTGATATGTGATGCGGTGATCCGGGTGCTCGTCGGCGCGATCGGTGACGTAGACCTGCGATGGTCGCGAGTCTCGCAGCACCTTCGAAAAGTCGGCATGCGCCGCGGCTCGGTTGTACGGCGCCGGCACCTTCGCCATCAAACCGTCGGGATAACCCAGGAACAGCAACCTCGAAGCATCTAGTCCCAGAACGTTGGCGGCGGCGATCGTCTCATCATTGCGAGTCGCGCCAAGCCGTGCGAAGTCATCGCGGGTCAGCTCGGTTTCGGGCTTCCCCAACAGCGTTGCGGCGGCAAGCGGATATCCGTCTCCGTTTGTGGTGAAGACGACACGGACGCTCCTGCCTTTGGCGAGCGCATGCTGGATCACTCCTGCGCAGCCGATGACCTCATCGTCCGGATGCGGCGCGAAGATGACGATGTCGACCGGATCGAGCATCAACACCCCGGATGGGTCACGTGGCCGCTCGAATCGATCGAGGATGAGCTGCAAGAACCAGAGTGATAGGTGAGTTGACCGTTGACGCAGTCGAAGTAGAAAGGCCCGGTCACGAACCCGTTTCCGCCGCCTCCTGAAGAGCCGGTCGCCGGGCACACAATCACACGCTGACTGATCTCGAATCCAGCGACCAGGACGACGACAGCGACCGCCGCCGCGGCGATTGCAGAGAGCGAGGCTCTAGTCACTTGCGGTCCGCGCAAGGTGCGCACGGTGGCTCCGGTCGCCAGGGCGCCGGCGATGACCAGCGGTAGCCCGACCGAGAAGATGGCGAGCACGCCGAGCACAAGCAGGCCGCCCGCCGTCCCGGCGCGCAAGGGCATGCGCCACGCCGGCCTGGGAAGGCGCACCAGCGAGGCCGTCAGCAAAGCCGCCATGACTAGGAGATAGCCGGCAACGAAGGGCACGGTGTACGCATCGAGTGCGACACCACCCTGCCCTCTGATCAAAACGACATAAGCAGCGTCGGTGGCCAGCACGAGAATCAGCGCAATCCAGGTCATGAGTCGTGCAGTCCGCGTGTCGAGGGGCTGCGCCGCTGCCACCATCCGGTGAACTCTAGCCCCGGTGGTCGTCAACCGAGCCTCCGTACACTTACACGTCGTGCCGGAATTCAGCCCTGGGCTGGAGGGAGTGGTCGCGGCCGAGACGGCCATCAGCGAGGTCGATGGGGCCAATGGCCGGCTCATCTACCGCGGTGGGTACCTCATCGAAGTCCTCGCGCCGGTCGTGGCTTACGAAGAGGTCGCGTACCTGCTATGGCACGGCGAGCTGCCTAACCAGGCAGAGCTCGACGCGCACCGCAAGCAGATGGCCGCTGCTCGTCGTCTCAACAAGGCGGCACTCGGGGCGCTGAAGGCGATGGATCCGGCGACCGACCCGATGGACGTACTGCGCACAGTGGTCTCGGCGCAGGGCGCGACCAAGGCGCTGACCAAACCGACGCTCGACGAAGCGATCGCACTGACGGCGGTCTTTCCCACCATCGTTGCCGCGAGCTATCGCCGGCGGCAGGGCCAGGAGGTGGTCGATCCCCGTGATGACCTGTCGCACGCCGCCAACCTCCTGTGGATGATGGAGGGCAAGGAGCCGGACGCCGCACGAACGCATCTGGTTGATTCGTACCTCGTCCTGCTCGCCGATCACGGGCTCAACGCATCAACGTTCGCGGCGCGGGTCGTCGCGTCGACCGGGAGCGACCTGACGTCTTCGGTCGTGGGCGCCATCGGGGCGTTGAAAGGTCCAGCACACGGCGGTGCTACGTTCGCCGCGCGCACGATGCTCGACAAGATCGGCTCAGCCGACAACGCTGAGAAATGGATGCGTGAGGCCCACGCACGCCACGAACGTTTCGCCGGGTTCGGGCATCGCGTCTACCGGACATATGATCCCCGCGCCAAGATCCTGCGCGAGATGGCGAGCACGGCGGCCCCTGAGCTCCATCGCACCGCGGCCCGTACCGAAGAGCTGGCGCTTGAGATCCTGCACGAAGCGCACCCGGAGCGACCTAACGCCACCAACGTCGATTTCTGGGCGGCGGTCATTCTGACCGGCGCCGGAATCCCGAAAGAGATGTTCACGTGCCTCTTTGCGACCTCTCGCGTCGCGGGCTGGACCGCCCACGTGCTCGAAGCCCTTTCCGACCTGCGCATCATCCGGCCGGCGTCGGTATGGATCGGACCTGAGCCGGGTAAGAAACCCTTGGTGCTCAACAAGCGATGAGCGCTTACGTCCCCGGCCTGGAGGGCATCGTCGCCGCGCAGACCGCGATCTCGATGGTGGACGGCGAGAACGGGAGGCTGGTGTACCGCGGCTATGTCATCGCCGACCTCGCGGAGGACATGTCCTTCGAGGAGGTGGCGTACCTCTTGTGGTACGGCCGGCTGCCGACGCGAGCCGAGCTCGACGCCGTTGCGCTCGAGCTGGCCGGCTCACGCGCGCTGACGCAGGCTGCGACCATCACGCTGGACGCGCTGCCCAGGGATACGGACCCGATGGACGTCCTGAGAAGCGTCGTGTCCGTACAGGGCGTGGAGCACAAATTGGAGAAGCCGAGCGTCCCGCTTGCGATCCATGCGACGGCCTCGTTCCCGACCATCCTCGCGATGTTCCACCGCCGGCAGCTGGGACTCGAGCCCGTCAAGCCGCGCGCGGATCTCGGCCACGCGGCCAACTACCTCTACATGCTCCATGGCAGGGAGTCGAGCCCGGAGGTGGTGCGCGCGTTGAACACATACCTGGTCCTCCTGGCCGACCACGGGATGAACGCATCGACTTTCGTCGCGCGCGTCATCGCGTCGACCGACTCCGACCTCGCCTCGTGCCTGGTCGGGGCGATCGGGGCTCTCAAGGGCCCGGCGCACGGCGGGGCGCCGTCGGCAGTGATGGACCAGCTCGAGCAGATCGGCACGGCGGAAAATGCCGAGCGCTGGATGCGTGAGGCCCGCAAGCAGAAGGTGCGTTTCATGGGTTTCGGCCATCGCATCTACCGCACGTACGACCCCCGCGCCAAGATCCTCAAGGAGATTTGCGCCCGGCTCAACCCTAAGTTCTATGAGCTCGCATCCAAGGTCGAGCAGACCGCGCTGCAGATCCTCCACGAAGAGCACCCCGAGCGCCCGCAGGCGACCAACGTCGAGTTCTATTCGGCGGGTGTTCTGCAGGCCATCGGGTTGCCCAAGGAGTATTTCCCACCCACGTTCGCGGTGTCGCGCGCGGCGGGTTGGACCGCCCACGTGCTGGAACAGAGCGCCAACAACCGCCTCATCCGCCCGCAGTCGGAATACATCGGGCCGGAGCCTCGAAAACCCGTACCGCTCGCGGAGCGGGGCTAGTAGCCGGGGGCCCGCGCCTACCGCGCGGGACGTGATGCCGATTTCTTCAGTCCGGATTTCCCGCGCGCCGCTCATCGTCGCCGCCGCGGCGCTGGTCATCTGCGCCGCCATTCTCTGGCTGGCCCGCGGCTACACGTTCTATTTCGACGAGTGGGACTTCATCCAGAGTGCCCCGGGATGGAACTGGGCCTCATACCTCGAGCCTCACAACGAGCATCCCTCGATCCTCTTCCGCATCGTCTACGCGGCGCTGCTGAACACGATCGGTTTGCGGAGCTACGTTCCTTACATGTTGGTTCTTCTCGCGATTCACGCGACCAATGTCGTGCTTCTGTTTGCGCTGGCACGACGTCGCGCGGGCGATCTCGTCGGCATCGGAGCCGCGGCCTGCCTCCTCGTCCTCGGCGCCGGCTGGGAGAACATCCTGTGGGCTTTCCAGCTCGCCTGGCTTGCGTCGGTCGCTTGCGGCGTCGGGATGCTGCTGGTCATGGAGGGCCGCTCCTCGCCGCCCAGACTCGCAGCGACTGTCGCGCTCGCGGCGGCCTCGCTGATGTTCTCAGGCATCGGCGTCCCGTTCGCCGCAACTGTGGTGGCGCGCCTCGCGATAGATCGTGAACGCCGCCACGACCTCGTCTGGTTCGTACCGCTCGGGATCGCGCTTGGAGCGTGGTATCTCGCATTCGGGCACGCGGGAACGCAGCCGAATCCTCCGCCTAGCGCATCCAACCTGTTGATGCTGCCTGCTTACTTTGTGTGGGGTCTCGCGGGAGCCGCCGGGGGGATCATCGGAGTCACGGGCAGCGCCGCGCTTGTGGTGCTCGTCCTCGCCGCCGGCGCGTTGGGGTTCGCATGGTGGCGCCACCGGCCGGATCCCCTCGCCCTCGGCGTGGGTGTGGGTCTGATCACCTTCTACGTGTTGACCGGTCTCACACGCGCCCAGCTGGGTTACGCCCAATCAGTCTCCGGCCGCTACGTATACATCGGAGCGGTGTTCTGGCTGATCCTGCTCGCCGACGCCGCCCGCCTATTGCCGTGGCGGGAGACCTGGCGGCCTTTGCTCGCCGCCTGCCTCTTTCTTGCCTGCTTCAGCAGCAGCGTCCTTCTGTTCGAGTACGCCATCGCCAAGGGGGCGCAGATGCAGCGCGAGATGGCCGACCTCCAGGCACTGTCCACCGAGCGATCTGATCCCTGCTTGAACCCAGGCGCCCAGGTCGATCCCCTTGTGATGCCGCAGGTCAACAGACCACCGGTCTACTACCGCGCGGTCGACCGTTACGGCGATCCAGCAGCCTCACAGCCCGTGGTCGACCGGCCGGCTTACCAAACCGCCCGCCTCAGACTCGTGCGCCCGGGCTGTAGATGAAGTCGGCCCGAACCGGCTTCTACACTTAGTTCAGTGCCCGCTTCTGACTTTGACATCGCGATTCTGGGCGGCGGGATGGGCGGTTACCCTGCCGCGATCCGAGCCTCCCAGCTTGGCCTGAAGGTCGTCCTGGTGGAAGCCGACAAGCTCGGTGGCACGTGCCTGCATATCGGCTGCATCCCGACGAAGGTGCTGCTGGAGTCGTCTGAGCTCTTCCACCGCGTGTCCGCTCACGGCCAGGAATTCGGGGTCAACGCCGACAAGGTCCAGTACGACTACGCGCGAATCGCCGCCCGCCGCGACGCGGTCGTCAGCCAGCTGTACAAAGGCGTCCAGTATCTGATGAAGAAGAACAAGATCGAGATCGTGGAGGGCAGCGGCCGGGTCCGCGACCGCAACACGCTCGAGATCGGCGCCAAGCAGCTGAAGGCGAAGCACCTCATCGTCGCCACCGGTTCCACTGTGAAGTCGCTGCCCGGGCTCGAGTTCGACGGTCAGTTCATCATCTCGTCAGACCACGCGACGCTTTCCACCACTGTCCCCGAGTCCATCTGCATCATCGGCGCGGGGGCGGTCGGGGTCGAGTTCGCGACCCTGTACAACCAGCTTGGTGTCAAGGTCACGCTGCTCGAGGGGCTCGACCGTCTGGTGCCGCTCGAAGACGAGGAGATATCGAAAGAGATGCTCAGCGCCTTCAAGAAGGCAGGCATCGACAGCCGGCTTGGCGTGAAGGTCAAAGGCGCGAAGAAGGCGCGCGACGGCGTCAGCGTGGAAACCGACCAGGGCGACGTGTGGGCGCGCCAGCTCCTCGTCGCCGTGGGCCGCGCGCCGCGTTCCAAGGAGATCGGGCTGGAGCAGGTCGGCGTGACGACGCACCCCAACGGTTTCATCAAGGTCGACGAGTGGATGCGCACCTCGGCTGAATCAGTGCACGCCATCGGCGACGTGGTCGGCGGTTACTTGCTGGCTCATGCTGCCGCCCACGAAGGCATGACGGCGGTGGAGGACATCGCCGGTCAACGCGTCGCGCCGATGGAGCAGGACCTCGTTACCCGCTGCACGTACTCGCATCCGCAGATCGCTTCGGTCGGGCTGACCGAGAAGCAGGCCAAAGAGAAAGGGCTCGAGGTGCGAATCGGCAAATTTCCATTCTCTGCACTCGGCCGCGCCATCATCCACGGCGAGACCGGCGGCTTCGTCAAGATCGTCGCCGACGGCAAGACCGGCCAGATGCTCGGCGCGCACATCGTCGGCGCCAACGCAACCGAGCTCATTGCCGAGCCCGCGCTGACTCAGCTCTTCCAGGGCGATGCGTGGGAGCTCGGCCGCAACATCCATCCCCATCCGACTCTCAGCGAAGCGGTAATGGAGGCCGCGCTGGCCGTGGACGGCCACGCGATCCACATTTAGTGTCTCGCCCCCGGAGCTCCTTGCATCTTCGCGGCCTAGTCGGCCGGGCGCCTACGGCGCTGAAGCCGGCGTCGAGGGGCCCGGCGCTGCGTCGTCACGCATCCACGGATGCGCTCCTCCTTGCGCCACCCTCTCCTTGGCTCCGGCCGCCGATGCCGCGAATCTGCGGCGGATCTCCGAGGTCGAGACACTAGTAGTGGCACAGACCGTAAAGACAAAAGGCCCTACCTTCAGCCCTGACTGGCATTACCAGGAACCCGTCGCCTGGCGTGACACCGACCTCGACGAGAAAACGCTCAAGACGTGGTTCAACTACATGCTGCTCGGGCGCCAGGTCGACTACCGATTCCAGGTCTTGAACCGCCAGGGTCGAGCGCCTTTCATCATCTCGTGCGCCGGTCATGAGGCCGCGCAGATAGGGGTCAGCTGGCCGCTGAAGCCAAAGCACGACTGGGTCGCGCCCTACTACCGCGACGTGGTCCTGTGCATGCGCATGGGCATGACCCCGGTCGACCTGATGCTATCGGTGCTGGCCAAAGCGGCGGACCCCGCCTCCGGTGGCAAGCAGACGCCCGGCCACTTCTCCGATTCGCGGCACAACATCACGTCTGGCGGTTCACCTGTCGCCACCCAGCTGGTGCGCGGAGCCGGCGTGGCCTACGCGCTGAAGATGGACGGCACCGACAAGGTTCTGCTCACCTGCTACGGCGAGGGGGCGGGTTCTGAGGGCGACGCGCACGAGGCGTTCAACTTCGCTGCCATCAACAAGCTGCCCGAGATATTCGTCTGCGAGAACAACGGCTTCGCCATCTCGACGCCGTTCCGCAAGGAATACGCGATCGAGTATGTCGCGCAGCGCTCTGCGGGGTACGGATTTCCCGGTGTCACGCTGGACGGCCGGGACCCCGTCACCTCTTACTTCGTCGCGAGCGAAGCCATCGCCCGCGCGCGTGCCGGTCACGGCCCGACGCTGATCGAGTGCCTGGTCGACCGGCTGGGCGCGCACTCGTCCGAGGACGACCAGCGGCGCTACCGCACGCAGGAGGAGATCGAGCGGCTGGCGCAGAACGACTGCCTCGAGCAATTCAAGAAGCGTTTGCTCGAACAGGGCGTGCTGACGGCGAAGGAGATCGCCGAGTACGAGGAGCGCGTCAAGGAAGAGGTGGCGAAAGCGACCCAGGCGGGAATGGAGTCGCCGGACCCTGCCCCGGAGGACGCACTCACCAACGTTTACGGAGTAGGCGCTCCCGCAGCCATCGAACCCGCCGCCGGCGTCGAGACGGAAGAGATGAACATGGTGGCCGCGCTGCGCTCCGCTCTGACCGAGGAGATGGAGCGCGACGAGCGCGTGATGGTGCTCGGAGAGGATGTGGGCCAGAAGGGCGGCGTGTTTCTCGTCACCGATGGCCTGTACAAGCGGTTTGGCGAGGCGCGGGTCATCGACACGCCACTTGCCGAATCATCGATCGCCGGAGTCGCGCTCGGCCTTGCCCTTGCGGGCAAGCGGCCTATCGCCGAGATGCAGTTCACGGACTTTGCGCACATGGCGTTCAACTCCATCACGAACGAGATCGCAAAATACCGCTATCGCAGCGACGGCGACTGGTCGGTGCCGATGGTCGTGCGTGCACCGATGGGCGGTCACGCGCACGGCGCTCTTTACCACTCACAGTCCATCGAGGCGCGGTTCGCCACGCCGGGGCTGAAGATCGTGATCCCGTCTAGCCCATACGAGGCGAAAGGCTTGCTGCTGGCGGCGATTCGCGACCCGGACCCCGTGCTGTTCTTCGAGCACAAGCGGCTCTACCGGATGTTCAAAGAGCCGGTGCCCAAGGGCGAATACTTGATCCCGCTGCAGGTGGCTCGTACGTTTCGCGAGGGTACCGACATCTCGGTCTTCTGCTATGGGCTGATGGTCCATTACGCAAACGAGGCCGCCAAGAATCTCGAAGCGGAGGGGGTCAGCGTCGAGATCATCGACCTGCGAACCGTCTACCCACTCGACAAGGCGGCGATCATCACCTCCGCGCGCAAGACGGGCAAATGCCTGGTCCTGTACGAAGATAACTTCAGCATCTCGGTCGGCTCCGAGGTGGCTGCGTTGATCGCCGACGAGGCCTGGAGCTGGCTGGACGCCCCTGTCAAGCGGTTCGGCGGCCTGGACGTACCCTCCATGCCGTACGCCATCCCGATGGAAGAGTTTTTCATGCCGACCCCGGCCAAGATCACAAAGGCCCTGCAGGACCTCGCGGCGTACTGATGGCCAAAACGACCCGCGTTGTGATGCCACAGTTGGGAGAGTCGGTGCACGAAGGCACGATCTCGAAGTGGCTCGTCAAGGTCGGCGACAAGGTCGTCGAGTTCGAGCCGATGCTCGAGGTCGACACGGACAAGGTCAACGCTGAGGTGCCCGCGCCGGTGACCGGAATCCTGCGCGAGATCCTGGCCAAAGAAGGCGAGACGGTCCAGGCCGGGGCGGAGATAGCGGTCGTGGAGGTCGGCGCAGACGGGGCCGACGGGGCCGAAGGGGCTGACGGAAAAGCGGGCGCGACCCCCGAAGCCCCGGCACCGGCGCCCGCCGTCGCCGCGCCGAAAGCCTCGACGGAGAAGGCTCCCGCCGTCGCTGCGCCGAAGGCCTCGACGGAGAAGGCTCCTGTCGAGCAGGTCGAGCAGGTCGAGCAGGTCGAGCAGGTCGAGCAAGTCGAGCAAGCCGCGCCAGCACAGCCGGCACCCGCGCCTCCCCAAAAACCGGAGCAGGCGCCTCCGACGCTCGAGACTGGGGAGCACCGGTACTCGCCGGCGGTGCAGATGCAGGCGTCGGAGCTGAAAGTCGACCTCTCGAAGGTGTCCGGCACCGGCATCGGCGGTCGCGTGACGAAGAAAGACGTCCAGGACTTTGCGACCAAGGCGAAGGCAGCACCCGCTGCGGCTACGCCCGCGCCGGCTGTCCCGCCCGGCGAAGGCGACGAGGTCGTCCAGCTCACGCGGGTGCGCCGGCTCATCGCCGAGAACATGGTCCGCTCCAAGTCGACCATCCCCCACGCCTGGCAGACACAAGAGGCTGATATGTCCGGAGTGGTCGCCAACCGGGCCGCGAACAAGGCCGCGTTCCAGAAGCAGGAAGGTTTTTCCCTGACCTACCTGCCGTACGTGATGGCGGCAGCCACCGCGGCCCTGCGCGAGCATCGGGAGGTCAACGCGACCTTCAACGAGACCGAGATCATCATCCACCGCGACATCAACCTCGGCGTGTCGATAGGACTCGAGGACACACTGGTCGTGCCGGTCGTGCGCCGATCGGACGGGCTGTCGATCGCCGGCCTCGCCCGTGCCCTGAACGACCTCGCCACGCGCGCCCGCAACAAACACTTGAAAGCTGACGACCTCGCGGGAGCCACCTTCACGGTGAACAACTCCGGAACCTTCGGGACGCTCTTCAGCTACTCGGTCATCAACCCAGGACAGGCGGGCATCCTGACCATGGAAGCGATCGTCGAGCGCCCCGTCGCAGTCGAGGGCATGATCGGGATCAAGCCGATGATGTACCTCTGCTTCTCCTTCGACCACCGAGTGCTCGACGGTTTGCAGGCGGCGCGCTTTCTCACTGCGTGCCGCAAGTGGCTCGAGGCCGTGACTCCGGAGACCCCGATCTACTGAGGCTTTCGGACGAGCAGCTCGTAGATACCAAAAGTTCCGGCTGGTTCGAAGGCTGTGTCGATGTATTCGATCAGCGGCCGGCGCGGAATCGGCCGGCCTTCCGCCTCGAAATCAGCCACCGCCTGACTGATGACAATGCACGTGCCCGTCTTATCGCGGACCTGGGAGACCACGGACTGCTGCTGGGCGGCGTCGAGGCTGAACATCCAGATTCCGTCGTTGAGCTGCGCGACTCCTTCCTTCCCGGTCCACAGATAGAGGCTTGGCATGCGCGGCAAGGTGATGAGGTTGGTGCAGTCCTTGTCGATTGCCGCGGCCAGCGACTGTAAGGCTGAAGCCTGCTCGGGCGGCAGCCTCATCAAGCCGGCCCCGGGCAGCCCCAGCGGTTGACCCGATGCGTACCCCGACGCGGCAAGGTAGACGAACAGCGGCCAGACCGCGACGTTCAGGATCAACGCGCCCGGCCCGACTGCGGCGGCGACTTTCAAGAACGATTGGTTCTCCCGGCCCGCGGCCCACAGACGAAGCTGCCTGATCCCGTCGTTGAAAGTGATCGCACCGACCGGCACGAGCGCCAGGGTCGCGAGCCACATCTGTGTGCCTGCGACCGGATAAGCCTGCAGCGTCTCCATCACGGCCAGCGCGGCCAGCAGCAGGCGTACAAACGGGTCAGTCGGATTCTCGTGGTCGCCGGCCGGCGGCAGTACGGCCACCCAGACGAGCGGCAGCGCCAGCAGGAAGAACGGCGACGGCAAGACCAGCACAGACAGCCAGGTGAATGCGCCCGCCGCGATTCGTAGGCAGGCAGGGATGGGGGGAGAGGCTCGTGCACCGAACCTCAACCAGAGAATCGCACCGGTGGCGGCAACGGAAAGCGCCGCCCAGACGACGTCCGGGATGCCGACCGGGGCGGGCAGGACGAAGAGCTGGGGCAGTCTTGCGGCACCGACCACGGAGTCGACCAGGTCTGAGAGGCGCAATCCGCCGGCAGCGGCGAGGCCCAGGCAGGCGATCGTGACCGCCGCCCCGCCGACGATCAGCCAAACGGCGTCGATTGGAGGCACCGCCGGCGAGCGCACCGCAAAGCCGGCGAGCGCGACAGCTGCCGCCGACAGCGCAACCAGGAAGGCCAGCTCCACCACCCATTCGAGCTGGAAGAGGCCGGACATCAGCAGCAGCGGCCCGGCGACCAGGGCCACACTGGTCGCCGCCAGCGCCACCTGCCTCCAGCGGCCGCTCAGAGCTGCCGCGAACGCAAATGCCACGGCAAGAGCCGCATAAGCGCCGACATTGATCTTCACCAACGTGATCGCGGCGATGAGCGCACCAACCAGCAGGGCCCAGGTCCGCGGTGTGCGCGACTTGCCGGCGGCGATCGCGACCAGGCCCACGAGCAGAAAGCTGATCAACCCGGAGGGGTGCATCGGCTCGCTCGTCAGGGCCGAAAGCGCGTGGAACGTGAGGAACTGTCCCGCCACTCCGAGCCACAGGTCGCGCGTCAGTGTGAGGACGGCGATGCCACCGACAAGGCTTGTCAGCAGCCAGAGGACAAGAGTGACGACGCGGCCAGAGTCGGTGGTGACATCCAGGCCCGGGATCCGGAAGACGGCCCCCATGACTTCGTAGAAAAAGGGGCCGTAGATCTGGTTGTAGTCTGCGTGCCCATGTATGTAGTCGCGGAGCGTGACGAGGAAGTAGCCCTCGTCGTCATAAGCATGGAAGACGCTGAACATGGACAAGAATCCGACCGGCGCAAGGGCCAGCGTCGTGACTCCAAAAGCCAGTGCGGAACGGTTTCTCAGTTGAGGTCGATCGAAAGGATGCTGATGAAGAAGCTCGCAAATATGGTCTGCGTGCCTAGCGCGAGCAGCACCACGGCCGGGATGACCTCTCGCATGGTCAACGATGGATTGAGGCTGCCGAAACCAACCGCGCTCCAGCTGGCGACGGCCACGATCAGGGCAACAACTCCGACCAGCGCCATCACGGCGCCGGCGGCGAGACCGACTTCAAGCGTCACGTAGCGCGACAGCCTCTCCAATGGCGGGTAGGGCGGATGGAATCCGGCGCGGATGGCGAAGATCTTCGTGAAAATGGCGAAGAGCACGAGCTGATACCCAAGTAGGGCGAGAAAACCCGCAACCAGCAGCGTGTGGATGTCCAGGTTCAGGCCGGCGACGCGCAACCGCCCGGGAAGCAGTGCGACCGAGATCAGCATTCCCGCTGCGAACAGCACGAGGCCTGGATAGAGGAAAAGCCACCGGGGGCTGAACAGCAGCATGAAGCGCAGGTGGCGCCAGCCATCGCGCCAGGTGCGCAGGTGAGGCGGACGCGATCGGCCGTCGGGCCGAAGCGTCACGGGCACCTCGGCGATGCGCATGCCCTTGAGCGACGCCTTGATCACCATCTCGCTGGCGAACTCCATCCCGGTCGCGCGCAGGGTCATGCGGTCATACGCATCCTTGCGAAAGCCGCGCAGGCCACAGTGCGCATCGCCTACGGGCGTGTGGAAGAAGACGCGGCTGATGAATGTCAGAACAGGGTTGCCCACCCAGCGGTGCGACCACGGCATGGCGCCAGACGCGATGCCTCCGCGAAATCGGTTGCCGACGACCAGGTCGTAGCCCTCGCGCAGCTTGTCGATCAGCGGTGCAATGGCAGTGAAGTCGTAGCTGTCGTCAGCGTCACCCATGATCACAAAGCGACCGCGGGCGGCGTTGATGCCCCCGATCAGTGCGCTGCCGTAGCCCTTGCGGGCGATCGCGACCACGCGAACGCCGAGCTCCTTGGCGATCATCTGCGAGCCGTCCGCGCTGCCGTTGTCGGCAACGATGATCTCGGCCGCGAGGCCATCGCGCTCGATCGCCTGTTGAGCTTTCTGGATGCACACCGCAAGCGTCTCGGCTTCGTTCAGGCACGGCATGACAATCGAGACCTCGACCTCGCCTGGAGTGGAGGTTTCGTGATGTTTGGGAGATCGCTGCGCGACGGTCACTGAGGCAGGTTAACGCGCGGGCCCCCGATCAGCTTGCAGAAAGGGCCGCCAAAAAAGTGGCCCCGACGGATCGCCTCTCGAGGACTGGTACTAGCCTTGCGGCTGGTTCCTGCCCTTTTGAACGTTTCCCTCGGGGCCGTTGCAAAGACTAAAACGTGACTCAAACGAAGCGCAAGTGCGAAAGTCAGTTCGCCGCCAACCTATCAGGAGTAGCCTCGTGCGACACTTCTTTGCGATGCCTTTGAGCCTCCATGACGCGAATCAGCTCATCGGCCGCGCTCACGCAAAAGCAGCTGAGCTTGGGGTGCGTGTGACGGTCGCAGTCGTGGACGAAGGCGGCCTGCTCATCGCGCTCTCGCGAATGGACGGCGCGCTTCCGTTGTCGCCGCAGATCGCTGAGGCGAAAGCCGTTGGAGCCGCGATGCTTTACCGCGACGGCGCCGGACTCGCCGATATCGCCAAAGAGCGCCCGGGATTCTTCAGCGTCGTCGACCGGCTGGTCCGCGTGCCGATTGTCCCCGGCCTCGGCTCGGTGCTGATCAAGCGCGACGGCAAGGTGCTCGGCGCCGTTGGCGTCAGCGGCGCGCGACCGGAGCAGGACCTCGAATGTGCCGAGGCCGGGATCAGCTCAACCTGAGGCTGCGGATCGGCTCGTAGACGGCGCCTGCTCGGCCCTGGTGACTCCGGTAGAGGACCAGCTCATCTGCTCGCCACGGCGGCAGGTCTGGCGTGGCGGGAAGTGCCGGAAGCTCATTGCCGTCCCGAGACCGAGCGCGCGCCACCGTCAGGTGTGGCTGGAACGGGCGCGCCTCAGGGACCAGGCCGGCGCGAACGCACTCCGCCTCCACCTGGGCAGCCAGCTCACGGGCCGGCTCCGCGCCCACGCGGAGCTGGAGCCAGACGACGCGGACAAGGCGCCCGCGTTTGAACGTTCCGACATCGCCGAGCTCCAGCGTGAAGCTGACGAGCTGCTGCTCGGCCAGCCGGTCGGCGATGCCTTCCGCCACAGAGGGCTCGACATTGCCGATGAAGCGGATGGTGAGATGCAGGTTCGCGACGGGCGTCCAGCGAAATTCGGGCGCCCGCGCAGCACAGGCCGCGAGGTAAGGCTCCAGCTGCTGGCAGTGCGCCTCGGGTACCGGCAGCCCGAAGAACGCCCGGATGCTCAGTGTGTCTTCTGCACCCAGTTGGCCGGCGCCCAGCGGCTCGGCGCTGTTGGCCGCCAGCCGTAGTTGGTGCTCACCGAGTCGATGCCGCTGGCGATGTTCGGAAGCTGAATCGTGTTGATCTCGTCGGGCGTCGCGACCGGGTTGCTCATCAGGGTCTCCATGAGCACAGCGCCGGGGATCAGCAGCCCCACGGGCAATTTCAGCTTGGGTTTCTTGATGCCACGTGCCTGGATGAACCAGTCGAACATCGTCTCGTAGGTCACGAGCTCGGGACCTCCCAGCTCGACGATCTTGCCGAGCAGCTCGGGGTGGTCGATGGTCTCAACCACGCACCGAGCGGCGTCCTCGCGCAGGATCGGCTGCAGCTGGGCCTGGCCGCTGCCGGGGATGATGAGGAAGGGCCCGAAGTTCGCCGCCCGCTCGAAGTCGGTGAGGATACCTCCCTCTTCTGCAAGCACGAAAGAGAACCGTAGGATTGTGCCGGCGACCCCTGACTTCGCGAGCTCTTGCTCCCCCATCCACCGCGATGTCAGGTACTTGTAGTGCGAGTCGAGTCGGGCACCGATCGCGCTGACGAATACGACCGACATGGCCCCCGACGCCTTGGCGGCGTCCGCCATGATCCGCGGGCCGTCGACGTTGACCGCAAGGTACGACTGGGGCCGGTTTCGCCGCACCGCGACGAGGCTGATTATGTGGTCGACTCCCTGGGCGGCCTGTGTCACCGCCGCGGGGTTGAGCGCGTCACCCACTATCACCTGGGCGTTGCGGATCTTGAAGGCGGCGGCCTTCATCGGGTCGCGAACCAGCACCCTCAACTGGTGCCCTCCGTCGATCAGCTTGTGGGCGACACCGCGCCCGAAGAAGCCCGTTGAACCGAGGAGAAGGATTCTCGCCACCGCTGTGATGCTAACGGAGGGCATACTGGAAACCAGTGTTCGGCCAGGCGGCGGGGGGATTCGGGCTGGGGCTGCTCGCCTTCTTGATCGGCATTGCGGGCATCGCGGCGGCAATGCGAACTCGACGGCGGAGGGCCAGGTATCCCGACTCCTATGGAGCCTCCGGCGGAGTCGTCTACACAGCGGTCCAGGTCGGCTGCTCCGGATTGCTCCTGCTGGGCGGCATCAGCCTGATGGTTCTGGCTCTCATTTTTCGGCGGTAGCCAGAGGGGCGTCCCCCCATCCGGCGCTTTGCGCCGACTTTCCCCTGCGGGGGAAGTGAGTTAAATCACGTTCCTTTCTTTGACGAGAGACCCCTTCGCGAATCGCGTGAAGGCGAAGGGCGCCAGGTCGATCTCAGAGGTGTGGTCGAGCAGGAGCTGAGTCAGCAGCAGTGCCGCCGCCGGCGCCTGCATGAACCCATGCCCGCTGAACCCCGCCGCGCACCAGAAGCCGTCCAGCTCCGGAACCGGCCCCAGGATCGCCTGGTGGTCGGGAGTCGTCTCGTACAGGCCCGCCCATGCGGTTTTGACCCCGGCGCCGGCCAGCGCCGGAGCCCGGCGGGCGGCCTGCTCGAACATCCTCTCGAGGAAGTCCCAGTTGACGTCGGTGAGAAATCCCGGCGGCTCTTCCCGATCGCTCATGCCGATCAGGACACCGTCTCCTTCCGGGTGGAAATAAAGCGAGGTGCGGAAATCCACTGTCATCGGGTTCGTGCGCGCCACCTTTGGAAATGGCCCCGTGACCGCGATGTGACGGCGATATGGCAGAACCGGAATCTCGAGCCCGGCCATTCGCCCGATCGAAGGGGACCACGCGCCGGCGCAGTTGAACACCAGGCGAGTCGCGATGTCACCGGCTGACGTGCGCACCCCCTGCACGTGGCCGGAGGCGACATCGATCCCGATCACCTCAACGCCTTCCTTCAGCCGCGCGCCATAGCGCCGCGCAGCCGCCGCGTAGCCGATCGTCACGTCGGCGGGGCTCGCGATCCCGTCGCTCGGGCAGAACGTGCAGCCCAGGACGTCATCGATATTCAGCACAGGAACCATGCGCGATGCTTCGTCAGGATCGACCCAGCGCGCGTCGGTCAGACCGATGCGATGCCACATCTCCATGTTGCTGCGGAAGTCCTCGACCTGCTGAGGGAGCGTGAGGACGAAGAGATAACCGATCTGGCGAAAGTCGGCGGGATGACCCGTCTCTTGTTCGAACTCTTCCAGCATCTTCACCGACATGCGCTGCAGGCGCACGTTGGCCTCCATCGAGAACTGCTGGCGGACTCCGCCTGCGCATTTGCCCGTGCTTTGAGAGCCGAGCGTTTCGCGCTCGAGAAGCAGGACGTCGACGTCGCGCCTGGCCAGCTGATACGCGAGCGCGCAGCCCATGATCCCGCCGCCGGCGATGACTACATCAGCGCTTTCCATAGCCTTCGGCTCGCTGCGCAGCAGAACGCACGCCTTGCCACGACATCCCCCACACCTCGAAGATCAACTTGAGCGCGGCGAAGGTGGTGATGTCTCCATTGTCGAAAGGAGGCGAGACCTCTACGACGTCGAAACCGACGAGGGTCGACCCGTCGGTCGCGGTCCTCAGCAGGTCGAGCGCCTCCCTTGTCGAAAGGCCACCTGGGGACGGGATCTCGGTACCCGGCGCGAAGGCCGGATCCAGGACATCGATGTCGAATGAGACATGGACCTTTTGCCCGGCCAGGCGTTCGGCGATCTTCTTCGCCGAACCCGTCAAGTCGCGAGCGAGCTCCTGTGCCGAAATCAGCAGCATTCCTTTCGCGGCGATGAATTCGAGCTCTTCGGGGTCGTAATCTCGGCCGCCCGCGATGATGACGCGCTGCGGATCGAGGCCCGACACGTCCAGCGCGCGGCGCAGCGCGCAGCCACATGTCCAGCGTCCCCCGCGCGAGAACTCGCACAGATCGGGGTGGGCGTCGACCCACAGCACGGCGAGGCCGGGGTGGCGTCTCGCCTGCGCGGCGAGCGTAGAGATGGCCGTGCAGTGGTCACCACCGAGCACGGTTAGGAAGGCGGCCGGCGGTACGCGCGACAGCCGCTCGGCCACGCTGGACCAGCCGGCCTCGATGTCGGTCCCGGCGTCCAGGTCTCCCAGGTCGGCAACCTGCAGCCCGGTGAGCAGCCGCCCGCCCTCGGTCACCGGAGGCATGGCCGCGGACAGGCTGCGGATGCGCTGCGGCGCCAGCGCGGCGCCCTTCCGGTAAACGGCCGAGCCGTCGTATGCGATCCCAGCTACAACGACATCGGCTGAGTCCGGAGAGCCGCCGGCCAGCCCGCCCCACGGCCGCAAACCATCGAGATTCATGACACTCTTCGTTCCGGCACTTTGAGGATGCTAAGGGAGCCGATCACAAACCACGCTACCAAGAGGCTGAATACCACCGGAAATCCACCGGGCAGCCCTAGCAACTTTGGCCCCGAGTTGAAGCTATCGAGGAGCGGTCCACCGATGAAGACCGCGATGATGCCGGCCCCAGCGGTGGCGATGTTCGAAAACCCCATGTACAGACCACCCTGGTGCCTCGGAATGATGTCTTGAATGAACGCCCAGTCAACTGAGAAGAACATTCCGAGCCCAACGCCTATCAGCAGCCCTGTCAGGGTCGCCTGCGCGGCAAGCTCCGGCACTTTTAGGAAGGCTGCCAGCGGAGCGATCACGCTGTGCGGAACCCAGGCGTAGTTGCTGAACACGAGTATCAAGGTGCCGGCCGCCCCGAAAATGCCGGCGACGAAGATGAGGGGTCGCCGGCCGGTACGGTCGGACAGGCGCGAGGCCGGCCACGTGACCAGGGCAGCAACACCGACGGCAAGACCGAGGAGCGTTGACGTAGCGATTGCCGTAGCCCGGCGGTCATGGTGAAAGAACACATTGTCGAAGTAGAAGAACGCGAAGTTCTGCAATCCGCCAAAGCCCATGAAGATGAGCAGGCGAGACACCATGAGCCACACGAAATCGCGATGACGCAGCGGTATCAGAAAGGTCGTACTTAGCAGCTCCCTCACGCCTCGAAACTGTGTCTCGACGGGGACGGCATGATCTGGGACGGCCAGAATCGTGATGAGCATTGTCACCACGAGAACGACGATGATCGAAGCAATCGCAGCGCTACTCCCGAAGTGATTCAGCAGGATGCCGGCTCCGACTGTGCCGCTTGCGATGCCAACCAGATTTGCTATGCCGTAATAGCCGGACGCGACGCCTCTCTGCGGTTCGGGCACGACGTCTGGAAGCAGTCCCTGATATGGAGCCTGCGCGGTATTGGAGGCGAACTGCAGGAGGAAGTAAAACAGTACCAACCACCAGTAGCTGCCGGCCAGGGCAATGCCGATCAGGAACAGCACGTCGCCCGCGGTGCCGGCCGCGATGAACGGTCGCCGGCGGCCCCAGGGCGTCACCGTTCGGTCGGAAATGGAGCCGACTATTGGTTGCCAGACGATCGCCATCAACGTGCCCAGCGACTTGAGCAGGCTGGCCGCGACCCCCTCGTGGGCACGCCCCACGAACTGGATGATCATGTCGGGCAGGATCAGGGCGGTCAGGCTGTTCCACAGGTAACCGATTGCGATCCAGTACAGCGAGAGAACGACAAAATTCAGATGATTGAGGCGGCGCTGTGGCGCAGCGACCGCGCCGGCCGGGGTCAATCGGCTAGCAGATCGATGAGGAGGGGTCGGCGAGAGATTCGGTGCCGAGGTGGTCCAGCTGGTAGGCGCGGCCGAGCACCGGAGCGAGCACCGGAGCGAGCGCATCCGTTGATGCCCGAGCGAGGAGCGGAGGCCGCAACGACCCAGATGGGCCGTATCGGCGCCGAAGATCCGTCGACCATCTCCTCAGCGATCTGCCTGATAAGGCGGAAGTGACTTCTTGACCGGCCGGTCCTCGCGGTAACCGAGCGCGTACTCGCCCTGGAGGACGGTGTGGATCTCGCGGGTTCCCTCATAGATGATGGGCGCCCGAGCGTTGCGCAGAAAGCGTTCGACGGGATATTCGGCGGAGTACCCGTACGCGCCGTGCACCTCGATCGCGTCATGCGCGGCGTTGAACGCGGCATCGGTGGCGTACTGCTTGGCCATCGACACGTCGCGCGTATGCCGCACTCCGGTGTTCTTCATCCACGCG
>DASYVJ010000083.1:0-4117 GCA_035937155.1 Candidatus Dormiibacterota bacterium
GAGCTGTGCGCCGCCGCATGCCCGGTCGGCTGCATCCTGGTGATCGCGGCGGAGAACACCGACGAGAACCGAGTCTCGCCGGGCGAGCGCTACGCCAAGACCTACGAGATCAACATGCTGCGCTGCATCTTCTGCGGTTACTGCGAGGATGCGTGCCCGGTGCAGGCGATCGTGCTGGGCCCGGAATATGAGCTGTCGGACACCAGCCGCGAGAAGTTCATCTTCACCAAGGAGAAGCTGCTGGAGCCGCTGCCGCCGGACGTCGAGGCCCGATTGAAGGCTAAGCCAGCGCCCTCCGCCACCAACCCTAGCCCTCCCCCTGACGGGGGAGGGAACAGACCCTAGATCTTGGCGATAGCCATTTTCTTTGTCGCGGCGCTCATGGCCGTGCTCGGAGCCGTCGGCGTGGTCGCCTTCAGGCAGCCGATCCGCTCCGTGCTCAGCCTCGTGGTGGTGATGGTCGCCCTTTCGATCCTCTTCCTGCTGCTCACCGCCCAGTTCGTCTTCGTCGTCCAGATCATCGTGTACGCAGGCGCGGTCATGGTCCTGTTCCTGTTCGTGATCGCGCTGTTCGGTCCTGCCCGAGAGCTGGCGAGGACTCAGCTGCGGTTCCAGTCCTGGCTCTCCGGTGTGTTCGTCCTGGTGCTGCTCGGATTGATCTGGTCGATGGTGCAGGGGATCCAGTACCGCCAGCCCGACAAGGGAACCGATCTGGCCTTCTTCGGCACGGTGCAGTCGATCGCAGTTGAACTCTTCACGCGGTACCTCTACCCGTTCGAGCTCACCTCGATCCTCCTGCTCGTCGCCGCGATCGGCGCCATCTACCTGAGCCGCAAGAAGATCGACGACTTATGAGCACTATGACCATTGGGGGATCGGACCTCGACGCGTCCTGGTTCCTCATCCTCGGCGCGATCCTGTTCATCATCGGCGCGACTGGCGTGCTGGTCCGGCGCAACCCGCTGGTCATCCTCATCTGCATCGAGCTGATGCTCAACGCGGTCAACCTCACGCTGCTCGTGTTCTCGCGACAGCTGCAGAACATCGAGGGTCAGCTCTTCGCGCTGATGTCGATGACGGTGGCAGCGGCTGAGGCAGTCGTGGGGCTGGCGATCCTGGTCGACATCTTCCATGTGCGCGAGGTCGAGGACGTCGACGAGCTCAGCGAGATGAAGGGGTGAGCACCAGTCAGCTGGCACTTGCCGTCCTGCTCCTGCCGGCGGCCGGAGCGATCCTGCTTGCGGGCCGCGGCTGGCGACTGCCGCGCGTCTTCACGATCATCGTGGGCCCCGGTGTCGTGTGGCTGTCGTTCGCGGCCACGCTGGCTCTCTTCTTCGGCAAGGCCTCAGGCGACTTCACGTACTGGACGTGGATCAAGAGCGGCACGTTCGAGGTGCCCTTCAACCTCCTGGTCGACAACCTGTCGATCTTCATGTGCCTGGTCATCACCGGGGTGGGCGGGCTCATCGTCACCTACTCCGTGGGCTACATGGAGAAAGAGGACGGCCCCAGCTACGCGCGCTTTTTCACTTACATGGACGTCTTCATCTTCTCGATGCTGCTGCTCGTCCTGGCCGGGAACCTCGTCTTCCTCATCGTCGGCTGGGCGCTGGTCGGCCTGAGCTCGTACCTGCTGATCGGCTTCTGGTACCACCGCCGCTCGGCGGTCCTCGCTGCACGGAAGGCGTTCGTGATGAACGTGATCGGCGACGTCGGCATGATCCTCGGCGCGTTTGTTCTCTTCGTCCAGTTCCACGCAACCACGTATTCGGCGGTTTTCCTGTTGGGCTGTCCGACTCCCCCGACTCTCATCGCGTGCCATCCCACAGACACCGGCATGTTGGAACTCGCTGCATTCCTTTTGCTGGTTGGCGCCGTCGCCAAGTCCGCTCAGCTTCCACTCCACACGTGGCTGCCTGACGCCATGGAAGGCCCTACCCCGGTCAGCGCTCTGATTCATGCCGCAACGATGGTCACCGCCGGTGTGTACCTCGTCGGCCGCATGCATCCCATTTATGACCTCGCCAGTTACGCGCACGGCGCGGTGGCGATCATCGGCGCGGTGACCGCCCTCTTCGCCGCCACCATCGCGATCGTCCAGACCGACATCAAGCGCGTGCTCGCCTACTCGACCATGAGCCAGATCGGGTACATGTTCCTCGCGGTCGGTATCGGCGCGTACTCGGCCGGTTTCTTCCACCTGCTGTCGCACGCCTTCTTCAAAGCGCTCCTATTCATGGCCGCCGGCAATGTCATCCACTCGATGCACGACGAGCAGGACATGCGCAAGTACGGCGGCCTGTTCCGCCAGCTGCCGCGCACGTCGTGGTCGTTCCTCATCGGCTCGCTGGCCCTGGTCGGCGTGATCCCGCTCGTGGGCTTTTTCTCGAAGGAACAGATCCTCGGCGCCGCCTTCTCCAAGCCCGACGACTCGCTTGCCCTGACGGTGTGGGTTATCGGCGGTGTAACCGCGTTGATCACCGGCTTCTACACCGGCCGCATGTGGTGGATGGCGTTCGCCGGCAAGCCGTCGCCCGATCGACCAGTCGAGCACCCGCACGAGGCCCGGCTGGCCATGCTGGTCCCCGTCCTCATCCTCGCCGCCCTCTCCGTGGTCGGCGGGTTCATCCAGACGCGCGCCCTCGGTATCGGCCCGTCGTTGGTGTCCGACTTCCTCGCCTCGGCCGTTGGACCGCTGCGCTGGGAAGAAAACGCGGGCGCCGTGGTGGTGGGGCTCATCACGATGGTGCTCGCCACGCTGCTGTTCCTTGTCGCCTACCGCGTTTACGTCGAGCGCTCGTGGAAGACCTGGAGCGCTCGGTACCCGCTGGTCCAGCGCCTGCTCGAGCGCAAGTACTACTTCGATGAGATCTATAACGCTGCATTCGTGCGCCCGATGGACGCACTCGCCAACTGGGGCATGCGCGACGTCGAAGAGCCGATCCTCGACGGCGCCGTCGTCGGTACCGGACGCGCGGCCGTCGCCGGGGCGAGCAGCCTCAGCCTCACCCAGAGCGGCTACTTCCGCAACTACGTGCTGGTCTTCGTCGGGGGCGCCGTGGTCGCGGCCGTCCTGCTTCTCATCAGGTCAGGCTCGTGATGCTGACCGCGATCTGGCTGCTGCCCCTCGTCGGC
This sequence comes from Candidatus Dormiibacterota bacterium, assembly GCA_035937155.1. Lineage (GTDB taxonomy): Bacteria > Chloroflexota > Dormibacteria > Dormibacterales > Dormibacteraceae > Palsa-870. The sequence continues at coordinate 3,136 of DASYVJ010000083.1, forward strand.
GCCGCGTTCATCGCCTTCATCCCGCCGCGCTTCGCGAAATGGCTGGGCGTGCTGGTGGCGCTCGCCTCGCTTGCGGTGGCGGCCGGCGTGGCGTTGTCGTTCGCGCCTGGGTATCGCGGCTACCAGTTCGCGGAAGTTGTGCCGTGGATTCCGCAGCTGCGTGTCTTCTACCGGCTCGGCGTCGACGGAATCAGCCTGTGGCTGGTCGTCCTCAACGCGCTGCTCACCGTGATCGCGATCCTCGCCACGCCGATCACGACCCGGCAAGTGAGCCGATTCGTGGCCCTGCTGCTCGCCATGTCCGCCGGGCTCGCCGGCGTGTTCATGGCCACCGACCTCGTCCTCTTCTATGTGTTCTGGGAGGCGATGCTTATACCGGCGTACTTCCTGCTGTGGATCTTCGGCGAGGGGGAGCGGCCGGACCGCGCCGCGATCAAGTTCGTGCTCTACACGCTCGCCGGCTCGCTGTTGATGCTGGTCGGCGTAATCGGCGAGTTCGTCGTCACAGGTAAGCAGACCTTCGACCTCGCGACCCTCGCGACGCTCGCTCCCTCACCCTCGATCCAGTTCGGCCTGTTCTTCGTCTTCGCGCTCGCCTTCGCGATCAAGACCCCGCTCTTTCCCTTCCACAGTTGGCTCCCCGACGCCTACATGGCCGCGCCGACTCCGATGCTGGTCACCTTCGCCGGCGTGATGGGCAAGGCCGGCGCGTACGGCTTCCTGCGCATCGCGGTGCCGCTGTTCCCCGAACCGGTGGGTTGGTGGGACTGGCGGTGGGTCGTCCCAGTGCTCGCGGTCGCCGCGATCATCTGGGGCGCGCTGATGGCGATCGCGCAGCGCGATATGAAGCTCCTGGTCGCTTACTCCAGCGTCAGCCACATGGGCTTCATCGTCCTGGGCATCTTCAGCTACAACGTGCAGGGCCAGCAGGGGGCCGTGCTGCAGATGGTCAACCACGGGCTGATCATCTCGGCCCTCTTCC
>DASYVJ010000084.1:0-5680 GCA_035937155.1 Candidatus Dormiibacterota bacterium
CCGATACCGGTGGTAGAAGTCGCAGGCGTCGCCGGAAGGTTCGTGGCATGGCGTCGACTCGAGGTGCTCCCACCACCACCAATCGCTGTTGGTGTTGCCGCCTTCGACCTGGTGGGCTGACACCGAGGCGCCAAAGAAGAAACCGTCGGGGAACCGGCTGGTGTCAATCATCCGGCGGAGTGTTCCACAGACCGCGGCGTCGCCGCTTGCTGGGGAGAGGAGTTTCACCTCCCACCGTGTGGGGGAGGTCGGCCTGTCCTTTTGGGGTCCCCGCGCCTTTGGTGCGCGGGGGCACCCGGGTGGGGGGATTCCCTAACGTCCCACGCCCACCGTTCGCTGAACACGAAGCCCGCCCCCCTGAACTTGGTTCTTGACACCGGGCCAGTGCGGACATACCATGCGCGTTAAACCGCTTTACTAAAGCGGTTTATCTGTTCACGAAGGAAGAGAATGACCGGGTTGTCAACGGGGTCTGACCTGGGTGTCTCGGGTCACCATCGCTGACGTGGCGGTCGCGGCCCGCGTTTCGAAGACTGCCGTGTCGTTTGCTTTCAACAGCCCAGAGAAGCTCGGCCAGGCCACACTCGAGCGGGTGCTGGGCGTCGCGCACGACCTCGGCTACACACCGCACCCTGCCGCCCGCGCGCTGTCGATGCGACGCAGCGGGACGATCGGACTGCTCATCCCACAGCGCCTGTCCACCGTCTTCGCCAACCCGTTCCTCAGCGAGCTCATCCAGGGCATGGGGGAGCTTTGCGAGGAGCACGACCTCACGATGCTGCTGGTCCCGCCTCTTGACGGCTCGCTCGAAAGAGCGATCCGCCAGGCATCTGTGGACGGCTTTATCAGCCTTGGTCTGAGCCCGGATGATCAAGCGCTCGAGATGCTCGACCGCATCGGCATCCCGACTGTGCTGGTGGACTCGGAAGCCTCGCCCACGCTCCCGGCCGTCAACATCGACGACGCGACCGGGGCTGAGGCCGCGGCGCAGCACCTGCTGGACCTCGGCCACCGGGACCTCGCGATCATCTTGCTGCCGCCGACACGAGCCCAGGTCGGGAACACGCCGACGGCGTCAAGACGGCTGGCCGGGTATCGCGCCGCCCTCGATCGTGCCGGCGCTCCCGAGCCGCACACCGTCACGGCCGGGGCCACGATGGCGGCCGGGGCTCGCGCCTTCGAGGGTTTGCCCAGGGGCAAGCACCGTCCAACAGGCGTCCTTGCCATGAGCGACATGGCGGCGATCGGCCTGATGGCGGCGGCACAGGCCGCAGGCCTCACAGTCCCGAGCGACCTGTCGATCGTGGGTTATGACGACCTCGCGATGTCGGCGTGGACCAATCCAGCATTGACAACGGTCCGGCAGCCCATCGTCGAGAAGGGCCGGCTCGCGGCGCGCCTGCTCATCCAGCGGATGAAAGGCAAGACCGTCGTCTCGCCCGCACCACTGGCAACCAGCCTCGTGGTCCGCGGGTCCACCTCGCATCCATCCGGATTCAAGGAGGTGGTCGGTCGCAGCTCGTAGGTCATGGAAATCCAGGATTTGCTCAAAAAAGGAGAGGTAATAGAATGGTTGTCCAAGCAGGGGTACGCCGAAGCATTCGAAGGGGGATTTGAGAATGCATAACTTGTGGTTGAAACGAAGCCTGATCCTGTCGCTCGCGGCCATCTTGACGGCCGTGGGATGCGGGACCAGCTCTACGCAGAGTGCCGGATCCGTGAAGGTGATGGCACAATGGACCGGGGCGGAACAAGCCTCCTTCATGGCCGTGATGAAGCCCTTCACCGACTCGACGGGTATCACCATCTCGTATGAGGCAAGCCGCGACCAAGACGCGCTGCTCACAACGCGCGTTGCGGCGGGCAACCCGCCCGACCTGGCTGCAGCGCCGAGCCCGACTCTGCTCAACAACTTCGCCAAGACGGGCAAGGTCATCGCCCTCAACGACATCGTGAACATGACGGACCTGGCGGCCCAGTACTCCAAGAGCTGGATCGACCTTGGCGAGCCGCTCAACGACGGCAAGCTGTACCAGGTCTACTCATGGGTCTCGCTCAAGGGACTCATCTGGTACGACCCCAAGAACTTCCAGGCCAAGAGCTACAACGTGCCGAAGTCATGGGACGACCTGATCAACCTGCAGAACACGATCAAGTCCGGCGGCACCACCCCGTGGTGTATCGCGCTTGAGAGTGGCGCCGCGTCCGGGTGGCCGGGCACCGACTGGGTCAAGGAGATCGTCTTGAGCCAGTCCGGACCCACCGTCTACGACGCGTGGTGGAAGGGCAAGCAGAAGTGGACCTCGCCTGAGATCAAGCTGGCGTGGCAGACCTGGGGCACGATCCTCGGGTCCGGCGACAGCAACGTCTACGGTGGCGCCAAGAACATGGCCGCCACCAACTTCGCGGACGGCGGCACGCCGATGTTCCAGAGCCCGCCCAAGTGCTACATGCACAACCAGGCGTCGTTCATCACCAGCTTCTTCCAGAGCGCCAACGCGTCACTGCAGCCGGTGACCGACTTCAACTTCTTCCCGATGCCCGACATCACCTCGCAGTACGCCGGCGCACACGTGGTGGCCGGTGACGCGTGGTCGATGTTCCACGACACCCCGCAGGCGCGGAAGATGATCCAGTACCTGCAGACCGCTGACGCCCAGGCGATCTGGGTCAAGCGCGGCGGCAAGATCTCGCCGAACAGCAAGGTCAGCCTCGACAGCTACCCGGACCCGCTGTCGAAGTCAACTGCGCAGATCCTGGTCGCCACCAAGATCGGCAAGTACGACGCGGGCGACCTGATGCCGGCCGACATGAAGAACGCTTACTGGGCAGCCGCGCTCCAGTTTGCGGCAGACCAGTCCAAGCTCGACTCGATCCTCGCGAGCCTGGATACGATCCAGGCCAAGGCGTACACGTCGTAATCGAATAGAAATACGACGACATGGACTTCAACGTCCTGCTGACGGACCTACCGACGCTGGTCGTCGTGATCATCGGCGTACCGGTGGTGCTCGCCGCCTACATCGTTGGCGGCGAGTACCTGGTCCGGCAGCTGCCGGACAAAGCGCGCCCTTCGGTCCGGCCGTGGATCTGGGTCGCGCCGGCGCTCCTGCTGGTCACCGGATTTCTTGTCGCCCCGGCCATCGGCACCATCGCCCAGAGCTTCCAGGACAAGCACGGCACCTTCATCGGAATGCAGAACTTCGCCGCGCAGCTGGCCGGGTTTCCGACCGGCGGTGCGTGGATCGCCATTCGAAACAACCTCTTCTGGCTGATTTTCTACACACTCTTCGTGCTCGCTTTCGGCCTGCTCCTAGCGGTCCTCTTCGACCGCGTTCCCTACGAGAGCGCCGTCAAGTCGCTGATCTTCATGCCGATGGCCATCTCGTCGGTCGCCCTAGTGGTGATCTGGAAGTTCATGTACGCGTACCAGCCGCCCGGGCAGCCGCAGACGGGCACGCTCAACTTCATCCTCAACACGGTTTTCCACCAGGACCCAAGGACATGGATCCAGGACGAAACCCCACTCCTGGGGCTTTTCCCGCTCAACGACCTGGCTCTCATCGGGGCTGCGGTGTGGGGCATCGTGGGATTTTCACTGGTGATCTTGTCGGCTGCCCTCAAGGGCATTCCCGGCGACCTCCTCGAGGCCGCACGCGTGGATGGCGCGGGCGAGATCACGATCTTCCGGCGGGTCATCTTCCCGCTGATGATGCCTACGGTTGTGGTCGTGGGGACGACGCTCGTGATCTTCGCCCTCAAGGCCTTTGACGTGGTTTACGCGATGACCAACGGCAACTACCACACCGACGTGCTCGCGAATCGCATGTACCAGCTCCTGTACAACTCCGGCGACTTTGGAGGCGCGAGCTCGGTGGCAGTCATATTGCTTCTGACAGTCATACCCGTATTGATCTTCAACCTGCGACAGTTCAGAGCCGTGGAGGCGAGACGATGACGACAATCGCAGTAGCGTCGCCGGCATCCTCGACCACCGCCAGGTTCTCGCCGCGCTGGCTCGCCGATCGCTTGAGCGGAGCCGTCTTGCACATCGTGGTGATCGGTCTGACAGTTGCCTGGATGGTGCCCACGATCGGCCTGCTCATCACCTCGTTCCGCACGCCGCAGGACATCGCCAACGCGGGGTGGTGGACTGCCCTGTCGCCCCCGTTCAAGTTCACGCTGGACAACTACTCGCAGATGTTTGCCGCGAGCAACCTCGGGCAGAGCCTGTTCAACAGTTTCATGATCTCGATCCCGGCCACCGTCATCCCGGTCACCCTGGCGGCCTTTGCGGCTTACGCCTTCGCCTGGATGAAGTTCCCGGGGCGCGACTGGATCTTCCTGGCCCTTGTCGGCCTGCTGGCCGTGCCGCTGCAGCTCACGTTCATCCCTGTGACCACGGAATTCGTCAAGCTCGGCCTGACGCCGGACAAGCTCACAGCGCTCGGACTGCCGCCCTTCATTCCCCTGTGGCTCGCCCACGCCGGGTACGGCCTGCCGTTCTCGATCTACCTGCTCTCGAACTTTTTCCGTGCCCTACCCAGCGACCTCTTCGAGTCGGCCGAGATCGACGGCGCGGGAACGCTGACGGTGTTCTTCCGCATCGTGCTGCCGCTCTCCGTGCCCGCGCTCGCCTCGCTGGTCATCTTCCAGTTCCTCTGGGTCTGGAACGACCTGCTGGTCGCCCTCATCTACGTCGGCGGCGTGGCGACCGTCGCCCCGGTCACGGTTACCCTCGTGAACCTGGTCGGCTCGTACGGCCAGAGCTACCAGCTATTGACCGCAGCCGCCTTTTTCTCGATGATCGTGCCTCTGGTCGTGTTCCTCAGCCTCCAGCGCTACTTCGTCCGCGGCATCCTCGCCGGTTCTGTGAAGGGATAGAAAAGAAGATGGCATCAGTCACCTACGACCACGTTGTCAAGCGCTACACCGCGGACCTCACCGTCGTCAAGGACTTCAACGTCGAGATCAAGGACAAGGAGTTCATGGTCCTGGTGGGCCCGTCAGGATGCGGGAAGTCGACCGCGCTGCGCATGCTGGCCGGGCTGGAGGCGATCAGCGAAGGCGAGATCCGGATCGGCGACCGCGTCGTCAACAACGTTGCCGCCAAGGACCGCGACATCGCGATGGTGTTCCAGTCCTACGCGCTGTACCCGCACATGAGCGTGTACGACAACATGGCCTTTCCACTGCAAATGCAGCACATGAAGAAGGACGACATCGACAAGCGCGTCAAGAACGCTTCGCGCATTCTCGGTCTCGACAACTTCCTGAAGCGCAAGCCTCGCGCGCTGTCAGGCGGCCAGCGGCAGCGCGTCGCTCTGGGCCGTGCGATCGTGCGCAGCCCGAAGGTATTCTTGCTCGACGAGCCGCTGTCCAACCTCGACGCCAAGCTGCGCGGCCAGACGCGAATCGAGCTGCAGAAGCTGCACCGCGACCTCGAGACGACGTTCATCTACGTCACCCACGACCAGGTCGAGGCGATGACCATGGCCGACCGCATCGCGGTGATGAACGACGGGCGCATCGAGCAGCTCGGCGCGCCGCTCGATCTGTACGACCGGCCCGACAACCTGTTCGTGGCCCAGTTCATCGGCTCGCCCGCCATGAACATTTTTGATGGCACGCTGAAAAATATCGACGGAAAAAGGCACGTAGAAGCACTCGCGGCGCGCTG
>DASYVJ010000085.1:0-32079 GCA_035937155.1 Candidatus Dormiibacterota bacterium
GAAGATGCTCGACGCGATCAAGATGTAGATGTCAGCGAGCGTGAGTCCACGGTCCTGAGCCGCCTGCGCGAGCAGAGTCGCCGCGTCGCTGCCATGCGCCGGATGCGTGATCTCCACTATGGCAAAAAGGACCGGCGCGAGGATAAGGCTCAGCCCACCCAAAGTGCGTCTGAAATTGGCCGCGTCCCAGATCCTCAGCATTTCCACCTCCATGTGGTTCTATGTCCGAGCTCGCCGTTCAGTAACTAAGCCAGCCAAGCATGCTAGGCCACTCGGCTGTCGGGCTCGGCTCCCGGACGCACAACTGTGCCAGGGCGACGTTGCACGAGACTATGCCGGCGGAGCAGATCCGGGCTGGCACTTGGGGGATTTAGTTGCCCTGGTTCGGTGGAAACGTCAATGGTGTCAGGTCGCAAGCCTCAAAGCCAACTGCTGAGCGTTGGGGAATTATCACTCCCCTGCTGTCCGGTTCTAGGCCTTCAAGAAGGCGATTGCTGAGTTCAAAATTGGCTCTGATTGGGCGCCAACCGTGAGCGCGCTCTCATCCGTCAAGGTGTCAAATAGGGTGTCAACCACCGATTGACCACAAGCTGACGCCGACCCCCTGAGACGCTAGGCACCACAGAGAGACTCTCTGAGACGCTGTGACACTACATGTTGGTGCTCGCGCAGGGAATCGAACCCTGAACCTTGGGATTAAGAGTCCCCTGCTCTGCCAGTTGAGCTACGCGAGCACGCTTTGATCGGGCCGAGAGTCGATTCTAAGGAACCCGGGCCATTAACACCCTGGGTTCCTTGAACACTAGACCGGCCGTACTTTGCTCGACATGCCCGCTCGAGTCCCGCTCGACGTCGACCTCGAGGACAGGTTGGTCTACGGCCTGACGCCGACACGATTGGCCTATGTGGTCATCTCGCTCCTCGGCGGGTTCGCGCTTTGGTCATCGGATTGGGCCCCTGCGGTGATTCGCGCCTCCGCTGCGCTGATGGTCATCGGGATCGGCGCCGCCATGTCGTGGGGACGCTGGAGGGGCACGCCCGCCGACGTCTGGGTGGTCGACCTGGCTCTGTTCACCGCCAGGACTCGCAATCTTCAGCGCAACCGGCGGAGCCGCTGACCGGCACACAGTGATTCCGGATCTGAACCTCGGATTGTTCCGCGTCGTCTCCCGGGCGCCGGCGGTCCTCTGGAAGGCGTCGCCGGGTATGGCCGTGATCAAAACTGGTTCCCTAGGTTTTGCGGGGGCAGCGGAGGCAGACCGTATGCGCTGGATCAACTCCTTCCGGCGCTTGCTCGACGGCCTGGACGGTCCACTGCAAGTCCTGATCGAGGTGACTCCAGGCGCGGGCTCGGCTGACCCCGCGCGCGCGACAGCCGTGGACTTCGATGACATGCGCGGTGCGGACATATGGTTCGTCGATCACATGGCTCAGTCATCAACCGCGCATCGACTCGAGACGTCCCTGATCACCTCCGACGCTCATGCCAAACGCCTTGAACCGGCCCTCCAAGAGATCGGTGTCCCGTTTGAAGTGGTTCCTTCCCCCGATGCGATGTACTTCGGTAAAGAGCTGGCCAGCCGCTACGTGCACTCAGGAGGTCACAGCCGGACCTGGTATGTGGAGCGCCTCCCCGGAACTGAGCTCGAGGCCGGCTGGCTTTTCCGCCTGCTGCCGCCTGGCTTGAGGCTGCGGCTTGCCTGGCACGCCAATCCGCTCCCAGTCGGATGGATCGTCGACTACCTGCAGCGCCAGCTGATCAACATGCGGGCGACACGATTAGCCGAACACGATTCCGGCTCACCGGACCCGCTCCTGGCCGGCGCGCTGCCGAATGCCGAGGACCTCCAGCGGCGGCTCGCGTCGAGCCAGGACAAGGCCTTCCACGTCGCCATCTACCTGACACTCACTTGCGCCGGAGTCGAGGAGCTCGAAGCCGGTGCAGTCGCGGTCGAGTCCGCGGCCCGGGCCGTGCTCTGCGGGCTACAGCCGTGCCTGTTGCGCATGTTCGACGGCTACCTCGCCACCCGGGCCCTACGCGTCGACCGCCTCGACCACAAGCGCGTCCTCGATACGAGCACCCTCGCCACCTTCTTTCCCTGGCTTGAGCCAGAGCTTCACCAGCAGGGTGGGCTGGTTATCGGTCGCAATCTCGCCACGGGCTCGCCAGTGCTCGTCGATCCGTTCGACCAGCGGCGCTACGCGAACGCCAACATCGGTGTCTTCGGACATTCCGGAGCGGGCAAGACCTACCTGCTCTCCGCTCTGGCGTTGGGCGCTCTCGGGAGGGGCGTGCAGGTATACGTCATCGATCCCGAGCATGAATACGGCGGACTCGCCAGAAATCTTGGCGGTGTCGAGGTGGACCTGGCGCTGGGCTCCGGTCATGCGCTCAATGTGCTCGATCTCAGGCCGTCGGACAGTCGCGACGAAGCCTGGCTTGGACCAGCCGCGGCCGACGCAGTCGACTTATGCTCGACCATCTGCGGCGGGCTCGACGAGTCGGAGCGCGCACTCCTTGAAAGTGCCGTACGCGCTGCCTACGGTGAGCTCGACCAACCCGTCTTACGCGACGTGGCCGACCGCCTTCCAGTGGGCTCGCGCGTCGCGACCATCCTCCGGCGGTGGGTGAACGGAAGCCTCGGCCAGATGTTCAGCTCACCGACTAACGTCGACCTGGAAGCGCCGATCGTGACTTTCGGCATGCGCGAGCTCCGCGAGGAGATGGTGGCACCGGTTCATTTCCTACTGGCTGAGGCCCTGTGGACGCGCATCAAACGCAAGGACCATCGCCGCATGCTCGTCATCGACGAGCTTGGTCTCCTCTTCGAGGATCCGACAATCCGTCGATTTGTGGTCAGCCTGGCACGACGAATCCGCAAGTACGACGGATCGCTGGTCTTTGCGACTCAGAACCCAGGCGATCTTCTGAGCTCGGAGCAGGGCACTGTGGTTGCGACCAATCCGGCACTGGTCTTCTTCGGTGCGCAGCGTCCGGGTGAGGCGGCCAGGCTGCAGGAGACATTTCATCTGAGCGCGCGTCAGCGGACCTTTCTCGAAGCAGGTCATCGCGGTGATTTCTTGCTCGCGGCGGGCACCGAGCGGCTGGCCGTCCAGGTCCAGGCACCGCCGTGGCAGGAAGATGCGATGCGCCGTGCCCGAGCGGCCGGCTCGACCGCCACTCCGAGCGCGTAGGCTTTATTGCCGACGTGCGGCGAGTCCTTCACTACCGGCTACACAGGCTTCCAGAGGAGCGCCTCGAACGAGTTCACGATCAGTTCGAGGCTCTTGCCGCCGCGCGCACCTGGCGTTGCGATCCACCCTGGATGGCCAGCTTGTACTCAAAACGGCTCTTTGAGATTGAGTACTTCCGCCACCTTCGAAACGATGAACCCGATGTCAGCGCCGGCGGGTTCGTGAAGATGGGCGGGGATGAGACGGATGCGCTGATCATCGCGATCTTCATGAGAGATCTCAGCGCGGAGTACGGCGTCGAGACGTCGATGAGAGACGAGGATCACCCGCTCGCCAAGCTGCGCCGGCTGCAGTTTCAAACGGGCCGGTTGCCGACCGGGCAGACGCTCGAGGATGTGCTAGCCAAGAGACCGGTCATCAAGAAGGTGGAAGGCGAGCGGATCTTCTTCTATCCACCGACCTTTCGACTTCACTCGCAGGGCCCGCCGAGCCCGGAGTGGGCTTATGCCCTGTGCGGCATTCGCGCTTATGCCCCGACGTTGATGGAGGCGGAACAGGAGGCGCTGAAGATCCTGAGAGGGTTCGGGCATCTTGGCCCCTGAGAGCGCGCTCGCAACCACTGGCTCAGTCCAGTCGGCTGACGGGACGAAACTCGCGTATCGAGCCTGGCCACAGGCGGGCGCTTCCATCTCGTTTGCCGTCGTGCACGGCCTCGGCGATCACGGCGGCCGCTACGCCCGCTTCGCGGACGGGATGTCGCAGCACGGTATGGGCACCTACGCGCTGGACCTGCGAGGACATGGCAACAGTCCCGGGCAGCGAGGTCACATCGATTCATGGTCGCAGTGGACTGACGACGTAGCCGCCTTCGTCAAGCAGATTGAAGAGGTCGCCGGGACAGAGGTTGTGCCTGTCGGACATTCATTTGGTGGTGCAGCGCTGCTCAGTACGATCCTCGCCGGCAAACTGCCGTCGAGCAAACGCTTTGTCGTCTCCAGCCCTGCGCTGGAGCTCAAGATGAAGGCCCCCGCGTGGAAGCTGAAGGTTGGTCCGGTCGCCTCCAAGATCGCGCCGCGGCTCGCCATGAGCAACGAGGTCGATCCGGCGTCCATTTCAACGCTTCCCGAGGTGGTCGCCGCTTACCGCAGCGACCCGCTGGTGCACGACAGGATCTCCAGCCGCATGTGGACCGAGTGGCAGAAAGCTGTAGCAGATATCTATCAGCGTGCAGGTCAGATCAAGGTTCCATTCCTGATCCTCGCCGGCACCGCTGATCCACTCATCGATCCTGACGGCAGCAAGCAGCTGCACGAGAAGGCGACGTCGCTCAGCACGCTTCGGCTGCTGGAAGGCCGGTACCACGAGCCCTTCAACGACCGAGGCAGCGAAGAGGTGTTCCAACTGATCGCCGACTGGGTGATCAAGAAGTGACCCTCGATCCCGGATCCTGGATCTCTTGGATCATCGTCGGTCTCATCGCCGGTGCAATCGCCGCACGAGTGGTCGCGGGCCGGGGGTTCGGATGCCTGGCCGACATCGTCGTAGGGGTTGCGGGGGCATTTATCGGTGGATTTCTTCTCACGGCGATATTCCACCTGACTGGCCAGGTAGGTTTCTGGGGGAGCATCGTGGTCGCGTTCATCGGCGCCGCGGTGCTGCTGTCAGTCCTGAAGCTTCTCTCGGGTGGGCGCCTCTAGCTCGCTGCGGCGGCCACTTCCTGCGAAGCAGGCTCGGCCTGCTGAGCCACCGGGCGCTGGAAGCGTTTGATCAGCAAAGCCGAGAATGCCGTCAGGGCTAGGACGGCGATGGGCACGACCAGGGTTTGCTTTAGCGCCTCGATGTAGCCGCTGACGAAGACGTCGTGAGCCAGCGTGGTGAGCTGCTGCTTCACCGCAGGTGGTAACCCCGAAGGGAGCGCCGCTCCATTCTGGCCCGTTCCGATCTGAAATCCGTTAGCGGCCACCGAGCTGAAGGCCTTCACGAACTGGTCTCGGTAGGCAGCCGGCAGTGCCGCTGCATGACTGACGGCCTGGTCGTGAAGAGTGATCGCCAGGCGATTCTGGAGCAGAGCTCCCACGACGGCGCTGCCCACGGCGGCACCCACCTGGCGCGTCGTGTTGAGAACGCCGGATGCCGCCCCTGCCATCCGCGGCGAGATGTTGCGCATGGCGACCGTGGTCATTGGCGCGAACGTCATGCCCATGCCCGCGCCGGCCACGATCGCGGGCACGAGGAAGGTGATCCACGTGGAATCTGGACCGGCGACGAACGTGAGAGTTCCGAACCCGATCGCGAAAACAAAGACCCCCACCAGCAGGATGTACTTTCCTCCGAAGCGATCCGCCATCCGTCCGGCGATTGGCGCGACCACCATCGAGGTGAGTGACATCGGCGCCAATGTCAGCCCGGCTGTGAGCGCAGAGAAACCGCGTACAGACTGCAGGTAGATAACTATGGGCAGGAACAGGCTCATCATCCCGAAGGCAACCGACGCGGCAATCCAGTTCGCGACCGCGAAGTTCCGCTCCTCAAACAGAGACAGTGGGACGAGCGGCTCGGCTTGGAACCGTTCCCACACCACGAACAGGATGAGGAGCACGGCGCCTACGGCGATGAATTCCGGAATAGTGATCTCGTACGCCCCGATCTGACCCCAGTTGAAGCGCTCACCCTCGATGAGCCCGAACACCACGCCGAACAGGCCGGTCGTCGCCAGGATCACTCCCACGACGTCCCAGCCGTGACGACGGCCGGGCCGCAGGTCCGGGATGATCGCGAAGGTCGCGATCAAAGCTGCGACCCCGATCGGGACGTTGACGAAGAAAATCCAGCGCCAATCGATGTACGTGACAATGGCCCCGCCGATGGTTGGACCTGCGAGCGTGGCGAGACCGGCCACTCCAGCCCAGATCCCGAACGCGGTACCGCGGCGCTCCGGCGGAAAAAGCGAGGTGAGGATCGCAAGCGTTTGGGGCACCAGCACCGCACCGCCGACGCCCTGCAGGATTCGGGCCGCGATCAGCTGGTTCGCGTCCTGGGCGAAGCCGCACAGCGCCGAGGCGGCGGTGAAGATGGCGAGCCCGATGGCGAACAGGTTGCGCTGCCCATACAGGTCTCCGAGCCGGCCGGCCGTGATCAGCAGCACGGCATACGTGAGGATGTAGGCGTTCAGCACCCACAGGATTTGATCGAGGGTCGTGTGAAGCCCGGCGCTCATGGCCGGGATCGCCACGTTCACGATCGTGGTGTCCAGCATGATCATGAAGAAGCCGGTGACCAGCACCAGCAAGACCAACCATGGGTTAGAGCGCGCTTCGGGCATGTCTCCCTTCAACCTTACGGAGCGGCGATAGATTCCGATCCGAGCGGCTTCTCGTACCAGGCAACGTCCCAGTAGCGTTCGAATTTACGACCCTGCTCGGTGAACTGGGCGACTCGTTTGAACCCGAAACGCTCGTGCAGAGCCACCGAGGCGGGGTTCGGTAGGGCGATCCCGACATATGCCCGATGGATGTCCTCGCCCTCTACGGCCTTGAACAATTCCTCGTAGAGCCTCGACCCGGCGCCGTGCCCGACAGATTGCGGCACGAGGTAGACGCTGGTTTCTACGGAGGTGTCGTAACCCGGCTTCGGCCGGAACCGGCTGCTGCTTGCGTAACCGATCACCCGATCGTCTGAAACCGCGACCAGCAGCCGGTGACGTCCGGTCGTGGCGTAATGGGTGAACCACTCCTGCCTCGCGTCCATGGTCATAGGTTCCATGTCGAAGGTCTAGTGCGTCTCGCGGACGTACTGGTTGTAGACGTCGTTCACCGTCGCAAGGTCGCCTGCGGTCGCCGGCCGGACCTCGAGACTCGTGTTGATCACGCAGTCAGTCTATGGCCAGCATTACGCGGGATTCCACGGGCACGTCGCACAATTGCGACATGGACCGGATCCTGCTCGAGGGCATGACTTTCCTGGGACGGCATGGCGTGCGGCCTGCCGAGCGTGAGGTACCCCAGGAATTCAAGGTGGATATCGAGGTGGACTGCGACCTGGGCGAACCTGGAAAGAGCGACCGAATCGAGGACACCGTCGATTACAGGCAGATCCACGCGGTGGCCAAGAAGGTCATCGAGGGCGAATCGCAGAAGCTGCTCGAAACGCTGGCTGCCCGCATCGCGGACCGCGTACTGGAGATACCGAGAGTCGGTGGGGTCACCGTACGAATCGCCAAGAGGCCTGAAAGCATGCAGCCCATCGACGCTGCGGCGGTCCGCATTAATAGGACGCGCGCATGACCATCGCGTACTTTGATTGCTTCGCCGGCATCTCGGGCGATATGACCCTCGGTGCGCTGATCGACTCAGGTGCGGACCGGGCTCTGCTCGACGCGACGGTCGAGGCACTGAGGCTCGGCGACGAGGTCAACATCGAGATTCGTCACGAGACTCGCGGGCATGTCGGAGGCACGCGCGTCATCGTCAACACAGTCGATCGGGTCGCGCGCGCCGTTCCCGCCCTCCGGGCCGTCGTCGAAGAGGCGGATGCCCCGAACAGTGTCAAAGAATCCGCCCTCGATGCCATCAACCGTCTCGCGCGCGCGGAGTCTCGCTTGCATGGGTTGCCCGAGGATCAGCTCCACCTCCACGAGCTCGGAGGCGCCGACACCCTGGTCGATTTGATGGGCGCCTTCTGGCTGCTCCACGGCCTCGATGTCGATGCTGTGTACTCGTCAGCCTTGCCGGCGCCTCGCGGTCATCTACAGGACATGCCGCTTCCCGCGCCCGCCAGCATTCGAGTCCTCGAAGGTACCGGCGCGGTCTTTGAGGCGACAGCCGAAAGCCGCGAGCTCGTGACTCCCACCGGCGCCGCGATCCTCGCCGCGCGTGCGAAGTTCGAGCGGCCGGCGATGTCTCTGCGTTCGATTGGATATGGAATCGGTGGCCGCGAGACTCCGGGGAATGCGCTCGCAGTCTGGATCGGGGACAGGATCGAGAGCACAACGGGAGTCACCGTCGTCGAGACGAACATCGACGACATGGCGCCAAACCATGTCGCTGCACTGTGCGAAGACCTCATGGAGGCCGGCGCACTGGACGTCAGCGTGACTCCGGCCCTTATGAAAAAGGGCCGGGTCGGGCATCTCATCACGGTCATGTCGCCGCCCGAGCTCGCGGCGCGCCTGGCCGAACATCTCCTTCGCCACTCCACGACGCTGGGCGTGCGCGTGTCGACCGCGCAGCGGGTGACGGCTGAGCGGAGGATCATCGAGGTCCGGACGGACCTGGGCACTGCCCGCGTGAAGGTCAAAGTGATCGGGGGCAAACCCGTTGACGTGGCACCCGAGTACGAGGACTGCCGGCGAATCTCGCGCCAGACCGGCGAAGACCTGCGCGACGTCATGAGGGTGTTCGCGGATGCAGCGCGCAAGGAGCTCGACCTGGGCCGCGACAATTAGCCCGTGACCGCGCGCGTCCTCGACGGAAAAGCCGTCGCAAGGCAGATCTTCGATGAGATCTCGCGAGCCGTCGCTGCGCGGGTGAGCGCAGGCGGTTCGCGACCAATGCTCGCGACCGTCCTCGTGGGCGATGACCCAGCTTCGGTGCAGTACATCGAGCTCAAGCAGAGGAATGCAAAGCAGGTCGGCATCGAATCAGAGGATCACCGCCTGTCGGCAGAAACCACGACCCAGGAGTTGGTGGACCTGGTCGGTCGCCTGAGCGCAGACGAAACCGTGAGCGCCATCCTCGTCCAGCAGCCGGCGCCGCGGCAGATAGACATGACCCGAGTCGTCATGGCACTCGACCCGGCCAAGGACGTCGACGGCTTCCATCCGATCAACGCGGGGTTGGTTGCCCTGGGATGGCCTGGAGGCGTCGAGCCGTGCACCCCCGCCGGCATTGTCGAGCTGCTCGACCGCGCGGGGGTTCAGATCGAGGGCGCCAACGCAGTCGTCGTCGGCCGCAGCAACCTCGTCGGTAAACCAACCGCCTTGCTGCTTCTGAAGCGCAACGCCACAGTGACCTTGTGCCACACGCGGACCAGGGACCTGGCTGGCCACACAAGGAACGCGGACCTACTTGTCGCGGCTGCGGGAAAGGCCAACCTGATCACCAAAGACATGGTCAAGTCCGGCGCAGCGGTCGTGGACGTGAGCACCAACTGGTCGAACGGGCGCCAGGTCGGCGACCTGGGTCCGGGCGTCGACGAGGTGGCAGGTTGGTTGACGCCTAACCCTGGCGGCGTCGGGCCGATGACGCGGGCGATGCTGATCAAGAACACCTACGATGCCGAGGTGCGTCGCCGGCCATGATGCCGTCAATCGAGGCGCAGCGGCTGGTGAACGGATTCCGGGCCTTCCAGATGATGGTCGCCGCATGCAAGCTGAACCTTCCCGACCTGGTCGCCGATGGGCCCAAGACTGTAGACGAGCTTGCTGCATCAACCGGCATTCATGCGCACTCGCTGCGCAGGCTGCTCCGAGGTCTGGAAGTATGGGGCGTTCTTGTCGAGACGCCGGACGGGCAATTTGCTTCGACGCGGCTGTCCGACCAGTTTCGGTCGGATAAACCCGGCCTGCGCAACTTGACGATCATGCTCAGTGAGGAGGGTTACGAGGCCTGGGCTGACTTCATGTACTCCTTGGGCACGGGAAAGCCCGCTTACGAGCACCTTTATGGCAAGAGCCACTTCGAAAGGCTCGGTGACAACCCTGAAATGGCGGCGCATTTCAACGCGGCTATGGTCGAAGGCTCGACTCGCGTGGCACGGGCTTTCGCGGCAGCCTATGACTTCACGGGCGTACGAACTGTCGTGGACGTCGGCGGGGGCAATGGCGCTGTACTCACCGCCGTTCTTCAAGCTAACCCTGGCATTCGAGGCGTTCTCTTCGACCTTGCGCAAGGGCTCGCCGGCGCCGACGAAAAGCTGGCCGCAGCTGGTGTCGCCGAGCGGGTGACGCTTCAAGAAGGAAGCTTTTTCGAAGCAGTGACGACGGGCGCGGACCTTTACCTGCTCAAGTGGATAGTGCATGACTGGGACGACGAGCGGGCGGTCGCCATTCTCAAAAATTGCAGGCGCGCGATGGACATCAAGGCGCGAGTTGTCCTGTTGGAACGAAAGCTGCCCGAGCGGATCGAAAATGCGGACCAGGCGTTTGCGGCCGTGATGGGCGACCTTCACATGATGGTCGTGCTCGGCGGCAAGGAACGGACGACGAATGAATATCGGGATCTTCTGGCTCAGGCCGGCCTACGCATGACTCGCGAGATTCCGATTGAATCCGGTTTCGCCGCGGTTGAAGCTGTAGCCGCCGACTGAGCGCTGCCCCTTTGACCTACGAGGAGGCGCTCTCCCACATCTCGAAGCAAGGTCGCTTCGGCATGAAGCTGGGCACCGAGAGAACACGGGCGATTCTCGATCGCATGGGCAGGCCTGATCGTGGCCTGGCGGGTGCGTTGATTGCCGGCACCAATGGCAAGGGTTCGACCGGCGCCTGCATGGCCGCAATCCTGCAGGCGGCCGGGCACAACGTCGGGTTCATGCCCAAGCCTCACCTCATCTCGTACACGGAGCGCATCGAGCTCAACGGCCGTCCGATCGGCGAAGCAGACTTCGTCGAGACCCTCGAAGGGTTGATGCCAACGCTCAACGAGGTGGCCGTTGAGATGGGGCAGGCCACCGAGTTCGAAATGCTGACAGCGATGGCACTGGGCTACCTGGCTCCGCGGATTGACCGATTAGTGTGCGAGGTCGGGCTGGGGGGCAGGCTTGACGCCACGAACGCTCTGGATCTCGGCGTTGCGGTGATCACCAACGTCGATCTTGACCACCAGAAGTATCTGGGCGACACCATCGAACAAATAGCTCATGAGAAGGCGGCCATCATCAAGCCGCACAACCGCGTCCTCACGGGCTGTGAGGGCGTGGCGCTTGAAATCGTGGAGGAGCATGCGCGCAGGGCAGATGCGCCGGTGTGGGTCCTCGGTCGCGACATCCACGTCGAGTCGCGATCGCTAGGTTGGGACGGCCATCTGATGAACGTGACCGGGCCGGGCTTCGAGCAGGCCGATTTGACGCTGCCGCTGGTGGGCGACTATCAACCCGCGAATGCCGCCCTGGCCGTGGCGGCCGCGCACATACTCAACGAGGTCACCGACGAGCACGTTCGTCAGGGGCTCCAGGCGACGCGCTGGCCGGGGCGGCTCCAGGTGATCGCGACCGAGCCGCGGGTCATTCTGGACGGCGGGCACAATCCCGCTGCGATGACCAAGGCGGGCGCCGCCCTTCGCCGGCTGATCGGAACGGAGAGGCTCATTGCAGTCTTTGCCATGCTCAGCGAGCGCGACCCGGTTCAGCTCCTCGCTGCACTGCGGACTCTGCTCCCCGACGACGTGGTGTTCACCGAGCCGGCAAACGCCGCCGGACACTCCGTCTCGGCCGACGACCTGGCTCATTCGTACGGCGCTCACGGCCACGCCGTCCGGCCGGCACCCGCTGCGCTTCAGAGCGCTCGCGAGCTCGCGGGACCCAAAGGCAACGTGCTCGTCTGCGGGTCGCTGTACCTGGTCGGTGAGATCCTGGCCGCGACGGTCTAGCGAGCGCGAAGGAATCGACTGCAGAGATATGCGCTGCCGATGATCATCGGCAGCAGGACCACGGCGCCCATAGCCCCCCACTGCCAGCCTGCGGTCATGCCCATACCGCTGATGAGCAGCACGGCAAGCGCAAGACCTGAGGCACCCAGGGCGAAGTCCCTGGCGGACGGAGGTCTTGCGGGCGCAGGCGCGCGTTGGACGGGCGGACTGGGGGTCGGCCTGGCTGCCGGCCTGACGCCTGCGAACAGCCCATATAGGACGAGGCTTACGCCGACCAGGCCGGCGAGTAGCGTGATCACCTCGGCAATGAGCCCCTCTCGAGTGTCCGCGACCCGAGTCCCGGCCCCGAACGCCAGCGCCACCAGACCGATGCCCGCGATCAGTGACAGCCGGCGCACTCAGCTTGAAGCGGACAGGATGTTGGCCCGAAGCCTCCGCATGCCCTTCAACCAGCGGTCGTAGTCATCCGCCTTCCTGCGAAAGTAGTCCGCCACCTCTGGGTGCGGGAGGATCAAGAACCTTTCGTCGTGCAGGCCTTGCACGACGATCTCGGCAACCGCTTCAGGCTCAAGCGCGTTCGCGGTAAGGAACTCAAGACCCAGCCTGCGCTCAGCGGCGAGCATGTCGGTCTTGACGCCTTGCGGGCACAGGCACGAAACGCGGACACCCTCGTCACCATGCGCGATCGCCAACCATTCGAAAAGCGAAAGGGCTGCCGCCTTCGTCACTCCGTATGGGGCGGCGAAAACATGATTGAGGAGGCCGGCGGCGGAAACGGTGCCGAGCAGATATCCCTCCTTTCGCTTCAACATTCCTGGCACCGCGTGCCGCGCAACGTAGACGTGGCTCATCAGGTTGACGTCCCAGATGTGCTGCCACTGATCGGTTGGCGTCTCGGGACCGCCGCCGACTGCGATGCCTGCGTTGGAGCAGAAAATGTCGATCCGGCCGTGATCTGCCTCGACTCTATCCACGAGCTCCTTCACATCGGCCTCGCGAGACACGTCGCATCGAACCGCCGTGGCGTCGATCTCGCGTGCGACTGCTGAAACCCCATCGAGGTCGACGTCGGCAACGATCACCGCCTCGGCCCGCGCCTGGGCAAAGCGCTTCGCGAGAGCGCGCCCGATGCCCCTGGCGCCGCCGGTGACGACGACGACTCTGCCGGTTACGTCCACTGGAGACCACTATCCCAGACCCAAAAATCAGGGAGCGAAAATTTTCTTGTGGAAAACACCGGGCGCGCTCTTTCCGAGACCTCCGATAGCGCATAGAATCACTCCCCATGGTCGGAGGGGGGCTCGACTACAGTGCGGCCTTTCAGCGGGCGATAGAGCTGATTGGCAAGCGCTGGACGGGAGCAGTGGTAAAAGCGTTGCTTCCAGGGCCTGCTCGTTTCAACCAGCTGCTCGCAGGGATACCGGGAATCAGTGATCGCGTTCTGACCGAGCGACTGCGAGAGCTTGAAACCGAGGGCATCGTTGAGAGGCTTGTCGACCCAGGTCCGCCGGTGCGCGTGAGCTATCGCTTGACGTCGCGTGGAGCGGCGCTCGAGCCCGTGCTGGCCGCAGTGTCCGATTGGGCGGAGGGCTGGCTCACAACCGTCGCCGCAGCGGTGGGCTGACCAAAACTCGCATACCTCTGGCGGGCCCTCCCTTCTTTTTCCCGGCCCTCCCCCAACCGGCACTCCTGCGCCAAAGCTATGGTCCGATCGGCATGGGGTCAACCCTGCTTGTTAAGGAGTAGACCGATGGAATCAGTTCACCGCGGGGGCGCCCTTTCACCTGACTGATAGGCTTTACCGAATGCCGATTGGCGACTTCCTACGCCGCCGGCCGGAGGGCCAGACCTGCCAGGCTTGCGGATCGCCGCTGCCCCACGGCGCTGTCTTCTGCCCATCTTGCGGCGTCAAGGCCGATGATCCGGAGGCGGAGCCGCTGCACATCGTCGACCGGACCACCGGCCTTTTCAATGATCGCTTCGTGCGTCCGGTCCTCGAAGACGAGCTTGCGCGCGCGCACCGCTACCAGAGGAACCTGGGCGTCCTGCTGATCGAGGCCAACGGAACCGGCTCGGCCGAGGAGGCGCTGAAGCTGATGGCGGCCGCCCTTGCCGGAACGGTGCGCGACGTGGACACGCCTGGCGTCCTCGGGCGAACCCCGCCGCAGCTGCTGGCCATCCTGCCTGACACCGACGTGGCCGGTACGGCCCACGCTGCGAATCGAGTGCTCACAGCCGTCAACGAGGCGCTGAAGCCACAGGGCGGGCAGGCTGCAGTGGGCCTTGTGTGCGTGCGGCCCGGACAGCGCGTCAGGGCAGGCGCAGTGATCGAGAGCGCCAGCCGATCCCTGCGCTCAGGGCGCGCCGAGATGATGGGCAAACCAGCCTGACCCTCGAGATCTACCTCGCGCGTCATGGCCAGACCGAGTGGAGCGTTGCCGGCCGTCACACGGGCAACACCGATCTCCCTCTGACCGCACAAGGCGAGGCAAAGGCAGCAGCCCTGCGCACGCGCCTGTCACCTCTGCAGTTCGACGCTGTCTTCTCGAGCCCGATGCAGCGGGCGAAGCGGACGGCCGAGCTCGCCGGATTCTCGAACCCCCAGATCATCGACGTGTTGAGGGAGGTCGATTACGGAGACTACGAAGGCGTGACCTCCAAACAGATCCACGAGACCAACCCCAACTGGGAGGTCTATCTCGATGGTTCTCCGGGCGGCGAGACGCCGGAGCAGATCTATGCGAGGGCGCAGGACTTCCTTCTGCTCGCGGGCAAGTCCGGCGGTCGAGTGCTCGCCTTCGCGCATGGGCACATCCTTCGCGCCATTGGCGCTGCCTGGATCCGCGCCGACGTCAGGGTCGCCGTGGGCTTGATGCTCGACGAGGCCACGTTGAGCGTCCTGCGCGATGACGGGCACCGCCTCATCGGCCTCTGGAACGCGCCCTGAGGCCGAGTCAGCTCTTGCGGCGCAGGCTCCACGTCCGGCTGCGCACGCCAGGGAGTCCCCCGAACACCAGGTAGGCGGATGTCGCGATGTCGGCGCGATACGTGTGCCTCTCGCCTGGATTGATCAGGAGCATCTCGCCGATGCCGACCTCGCCTGACTTCGCGCCGTCGTCAAAGTGCAGCCGCCCCTCGGTCACGATGAGCGCGACCGGGATCGCGTTGCGATGCTCCGGCACGTTCTGACCCGGCTCGAGCCGCAGCCCCACGACGCGCATCGAACCGCAGTCCGCAATCTGTTCAAAGCCAAAGGCGCGAGGCGACTCGCCTGAACCTGACACAGCCGATCGATATCATGCTCGTCCGGTGGAAGTCATCCACTCGACCGGCATCGACGGCGCTTTACAGGCGCGCGGCATCGCTGTCGTCATCGACGTCATCAGGTCCTTCAGCGTGAGCGCATACGCGCTCGACGGCGGCGCCCGAGAGTGCCGCCTGGTGAAGACGACAGCCGAGGCTCGCGCCCTCGCCGCGAAAATTCCCGGTGCGCTTCTCTCGGCGGAGGAGAACACTCTGCCCATCGAAGGCATCGCCATCAGCAACTCGCCCACGCAGATCACCGAAGCGGATCTGAAAGGCAGAGTCCTCGTCCAGCGCTCCTCCGCCGGGACACAGGTCACCGCAGCCGTTCCACCAGGAGTCGACATCTTCGCGGCGAGTCTCGTCGTCGCGAGGGCGACAGTTCAAGCCTGCTTGTTAAGGCGCCCGGCCCAGCTCACCCTGATCGCCTCAGCAGACCATCCTGAAGACCACGC
Source organism: Candidatus Dormiibacterota bacterium (assembly GCA_035937155.1). Lineage (GTDB taxonomy): Bacteria > Chloroflexota > Dormibacteria > Dormibacterales > Dormibacteraceae > Palsa-870. The sequence goes on from DASYVJ010000085.1 coordinate 15,536, forward strand.
ATGCGCGCGCTACATGGAAGCCATCATTCGCGGCGAGAAGCCGGACGCCCATCGACTGCTGCAGCCGCTCCGCGACAGCGAGCGCTACGCCCGCGCGATAAGCGGCAAGTGGCCCGGATTCCCGCCTACTGACCTCGAGCTTTCGCTAATTCCCGACCGCTTCAACTTCGCCATGCCGGTCACCCGCGAGGCGGGGTATCTCAGCCTGACTAGAGCCGATCAGTCAGACGCAAAGAGCTAAGATCTCGACAGGGCACCAAGGGAATCCGGTGCAAATCCGGAGCTGTCGCGCAACTGTGAGCGGGGAGCCTCCGTCCAAAGAACGTCACTGAGGTGAAAGGCCTCGGGAAGGCGGGCTGAGGCGGCGATCCGCGAGCCAGGAGACCTGAACGCCCGCAAGCAAACCCGTCCGCGCGCAACGGCACGGAAGCTCCTGGCGGTCGGCTTTCAGCAGCGCGTTCGGAAAAGGCTGACCGCCTGGAGGAAACACGTTGCGCAAGTATTTGATCCGGACCAGCGCGATACTGGCCCTTGCCCTCAGCTGCGCCATCTCGGCATGTGCCGGCCCGTCAACGGGGGTGGTGGCCAACCCGTCGCCGGCCAGCAAGTGTGTGAATGCATCGGCTCCCCACCACGCCTACGTCGTTGTCGAGCACCTTTCAGGCGCATCGCTCCAGGCGTGCGTGGGCTTTAGCACCGACACCATCGATGGACAGGCTCTGATGGACCAGTCTGGCATCGAGTTCCAGACCCAGACCTTCAGCTTCGGCAAAGGCGCGTGTCAGATCGACAACGAACCCGCCCAGTTCAGCCAATGCCTACCCCAAGGTCAGCCCTACTGGAATCTCTTCATCGAATCCGGCGGCACATGGGCGTCCGCCCAGACTGCCTATACCGCGGTCAACCTGCACGATAAGGAAGCCCTGGGCTGGCATTACGTCCAATCCACTGACCCCTCTCCCGCGCCGCCGCCGCTGGCCAAGGAGTAGGGCAACCGATGAACGCACGGGCGGTGGCGGCCTGGTCCGCCGCCTGCCTGTTCATCGTCCTGTTCACGACCAACCCCGCTTACAAGGCCATGGTGCTGGCGGCGGCGATTACCTCGCTCGCCGCCGGCGCCGGCCTACATCGAATGCGCGGCCTGCTCACTGGTGTCGTGTTCATCGCCGCGTTCGCAACTCTCTTGAACTTCGTGTCGGCGCACCTCGGCACCCACATCCTGTTCACGCTGCCGTCCGCCATCCCGGGCATCGGCGGGCCGTACACACTCGAGGCCCTCGCGGCAGGTCTGTCGGGTGGCCTGACCGTTGGGGCGGCCATCGTGGGGGCTGCGCCCTTTTCTTTGATGCTCGAATCACACGATGTGATGGACGCGCTGCCGGCCGCCCTCTCGCGCACCGGCGCCGCCATCGCCGCGTCGCTCAACCTCGTGCCTTCGGTCGCCGCTTCGTTCGTTCAGGTCAGCGAGGCCCAGCGCCTTCGGGGATGGCGTCCGCGCGGGCCCCGCTCGTGGGCAGAGGTCGTCGTCCCGGTCGTGCTCACCAGCGTGGAAGGTTCGATCCAGCTTGCGGAATCGATGGAGGCAAGGGGTTTTGGCTCCGGGCCGCGGACGTCGCTCAAATCATCGCCGCTGGGCAGGTCCGACTGGTTGCTGGCCGGGGCTTCGGCGGCAGCGGTGATCTTGTTCACCGCAGCGCACGCCGCCGGCCTGGCGGCCGACTGGTATCCGTATCCGACGCTTGCTCTGCCCGGGATCGGCATCGTTCCGCTCATCGCCTGCCTGCTTCTGTTTGCACCGGTGCTGGCTTGGCGATCGCGCGCCTGAGCCATCTCTCGTACTGGTATCCGGGTGCGGATGAGCACGCCCTGAGAGACGTCAGCCTCCTCATCGACGAAGGCCTTACTGTCGTCGCCGGGCCATCGGGTGGCGGGAAGTCGACCTTGCTGCGGGTGCTGAACGGCCTGGTACCTCATTTCCACGGCGGTCGCATTTCAGGTAGCGCGGAGGTCGACGGCCACGACATCATCCAAACGCCCACGCGACGCCTGGCCCGAACCGTGGGTTTTGTCTTCCAGGATCCCGAGCTGCAGACGGTATATGACGTGGTCGACCGCGAGGTTGCCTTTGGCCTGGAGAACATCGCGGTGCCGCCACGCGAGATGGCGGACCGGGTCGACGCGGCCCTACACGCGGCCGGCGTTTCACACCTCGCTGGGCGCAGCGTGCGCACCCTGAGTGGCGGCGAGCGCCAGCGTGTCGCCATCGCGTCTGCGCTCGCGATGCAGCCGCGAGTGGTGGTTCTCGACGAACCCACCTCACAGCTGGACCCCGACGGCGCGGCGATGGTGCTGGAGGCGGTGAAGAGCATCGTCAAGCAGGGTCGGGCAGCTGTCATCGCCGAGCACAGGCTGGAGCGTCTGCTGCCTGTCGCTGGCGCGCTGATCACAGTCGACGGCGGGCGAGCGGCGGCCACGCCACCACCAGCGTCGATCGTGCCCAGCCCGACTCCAAGCCGTGCTCCGCGATCGCCTACCGGCCCCGTCGCCTGGTCACTGGCCGGAGTGACCGCAGGCTTCAGTACAAAAGTCGTACTGGACGCCGTCGACGTGGAAGGCCATCGCGGCGAGGTGGTCGCGCTCTGCGGTCCGAATGGCGGGGGCAAGACGACCCTGCTGCGACTGATCGCCGGCGCGCTGTCGCCGATGGCCGGAAGTGTTGAGCGAGGCCCTGGCCGCATTGCCTACCTCCCGCAGAACCCGACCGCGCTGCTGCATCGACCGACACTGCGCTCCGAGGTGAGCCTGACGCTTGAGCGAGCCAACGAATCGGAGCCACCAGAGGTCATCCTGCAGGAGCTGGGCTTGCTGGCCGTGGCCGGTCGCTACCCACGCGACCTGTCGTGCGGCGAACGCCAGAGAGCCGCCCTTGCCGCGGTGCTGCCCGGCCGGCCCGAGCTCGTCCTGCTCGACGAGCCGACGCGTGGCATGGACGCCGCCGCGCGGAACGCGCTCGTGCGATTGGTGTCTCGTCTCCGCGACCAGGGCTCGGCCGTGGTCGTCGCGACTCACGATGCAGAGCTCAGGGCTGCGCTGGCAGACCGCGTGCTGCGGGTGTCCGGCGGCAAGGTGACAGAGGCGCAGTTGCACACGGTGACCGCGTGAGGCGCGCCTTGCCGGTCGGCCTGGTCTCGCTGGTGGGCCTAGCCCTTTTCTGTTGGCCCTTTTTCGGCACCGGGCTCCCGGCCAACACGCCGGCGTGGGCTCTCACTATCGGATGCGTGGCGGGCCTTCTGCTCGTCGAGGCTGGCACGCGCGAGCTCGATTCGCGCGCCGTCGCGCTGTTGGCCGCGATCGCCGCCATCGACACTGCCCTGCGCCTGGCCGTGATCGAAGGGATCGGCGGTTTCAATCCGATCTACTTCCTCGTGCTCTGTGCCGGCTACGTCTTCGGCACGTCGTTTGGCTTTCTCGCGGGAGCCCTCTCCATCCTCGCCTCCGCCATCGCGGGCGGTGGAGTCGGTCCGTGGGTCCCGTACCAGGCGTTCGCGCTTGGCTGGGTGGGCGTCGCTGCCGGGCTGGCGGGCCATTGGCGCGGCCGGACGCCAGGCTGGCGTGACCTCATCGTCCTGGCGTCAGTCGGCGGCATCATGGGCTGGGTGTTCGGCGCGCTGCTCGACATCACGGATTGGGTACCCGTATATCGCGGCAACCCGACACTAGGCTGGGCGCCCGGGATGTCGCCTTCAACCGCCCTCCTTCACTTTGGGCGCTTCTATCTGCTCACCTCGCTCGCTTACGACACTTTCCGCGCCGTGGGCAACGTGGTCATGGTGCTGGCCCTGGGCGCGCCTGTGATCGCGGCACTGACGAGGCTGAGGGCGCGCCTCACATTCGAGGTGGTGAGTCCGTGAGGTTCGAGCAGTTCCGCCGCCTGTGCCTTTCTTTGCCAGAAGCAGAGGAACGCGAGACCTGGGACGAGGCGACCTTCCGCGTTCGCGATCGGATCTTCGCGATGGGCTCGTCCGGCGGTGCATTCGTCTCCGTCAAAGCCTCGCTCGACGACCAGGCAGGGCTCGTCGCGATGGATCCCAAGACCTTTGCCCCCTCCGCTTACACCGGGCGCTTCGGCTGGGTCAGGGTGAGGCTGGCCGGCATCGGATCAGAGTTGGCGCTTCAACTCGTGACGAACGCCTGGAAGCGAACGGCTCCTCGGCGTCTTGTTACTGACTACGAGCTGCGAAGCGGGTCGGAGGTCAGAAAGCCCGCAGCCGGTACGAGCTCCGCCGCCCGCCGCCGTCCTTAGGTCAACTTCGAGGCGAGTTCGCCGAGGACTGCACCGAGGATGCGGTTGAAAGCGGGATAGGGGTGAATCACGTCAGCCAGGGCACGCACCGGCGTGGCGACCTTGACGGCGAGCAGGAGCTCGCCAAGAATCTCGCCGGCCCTAGGCGTGACCATCGTCGCTCCGATGAGCACCCCACGCTTGCGGTCGGCGACGAGCTTGATCGTCCCGCCGTGGAAGTCGTGGATATAGCCGCGAGCCGCTTCACCCGGATCCGCGGTCGCTACCACAACGTCGACGCCATGGTCGCGCGCGGCAGCCTCTGACAAACCGACGGACGCGACCTCCGGGTCCGTGAAGGTGACTCGCGGCACCGCCGTGTGATCGGCGCGCGCGTCTTCACCGCGCAGTCGCCGGGCAATGACCTGGCCGTGGTAGTAGGCGAGATGGGTGAAACCGCCAAGCCCCGTGATGTCGCCCGCGCCGTAGACGTCCGCATGGGCCTCGAGCGTCGAGGGATCAACCTTGAGCCACCCACGTTCGGTCTGAGGGATGCCGGATGCTCGCCACGCTTCAAGGTTTGGGCGCCGGCCGGTGGCGACGAGCAGCCTGTCAGCTTCGATGATCGTGCCTGACTTGAGGCTCACCATCACGCCGTCGCCGTGAGGCTCCACCGCGACGCACGGGTCACCGATGAGCAGCGTCACGCCGTCAGCCTCGAGGTGTGGCCGGAGAGCCGCCCCCGCTTCGGGCTCCTCGAGGCCGAGAAAACGCAGCCCCGCCTCGATGATCGTGACCTTTGATCCGAGTCGGGCGAAGGCCTGGCCCAGCTCGACGCCTATAGCCCCGCCACCGAGGACGGCCAACCTCGCCGGCAGCTCAGGCGGGACGGCCGCCTGGCGGTTGGTCCAGTAGTGGACCGTGTCCAGGCCGGGAATGGGAGGAATCGCCGCCGTGCTCCCGTTGGCGATCACCACCGCCTTCCGCGCGACCAGCTGCTCCGAACCGACGTGTACGGTGCGCAAGTCCACCAGCGTGCCCTCGCCGCGGAACAGCTTCGCGCCTGTTGCCTCCAGCGCCGCCGCCGGTCGCGAGTCATCCAGGTCCCGCGCCATCCACAGGACCCGCTTGGAGACCTTCGGGAAATCGACATCCCACTCGACGCGCGACGCCGCGAGCTTGCGGGCCCGGCCGGCTTCCTCGAGCGTCTCACCGGAGCGCAGCAGCGTTTTCGACGGGACGCATCCCCAGTACGGGCACTCGCCGCCCACCAGCTCGCGCTCGACCACTGCCAGGGACAAGCCGCTCCCCTCGAGACCCCCGGCGATCGCCTCGCCCGCGACCCCGCCCCCTAGACACACGACGTCAAATTCCTGTGGCAACCTGATCTCCTCCATCTGTGTTCGGGGACCGCAGTGACTCCAGCAGTGAAGTCGCCGTGAACGTGCCGACGTAGCGGTCGCCCTCATACACCGCGACATGCTCGGTGGGACTGGCGAGAGCCGCCGCGAACGCTTCGGTCAGCGAGCTCGTCAGCTGGACGCGTGGCTCGCCCGGCGCTGGACCGGAGCCTGGGTGTTCAAGCGACCTGGGGTCGATCGTGACAACGGACATTCGCCGCACCAGCCGCTCGCGACCCAGAAACTCGGCCACGTATTCGTTGGCGGGTCGCGTGAGAATCGTCTCCGGCGTGTCGTACTGCGCGATCTTGGCCTGCATCTCGAGCAGGCAGATCCGGTCTCCGACCAACACGGCCTCGTCGATGTCATGCGTGACGAAGACAACTGTTTTGCGCATCGATCGCTGGATGTTGATGAACTCGTGCTGCAAGCGCTCGCGGGTGATGCGGTCGACCGCGCCGAAAGGCTCATCCATCAGGAGGATGGGCGGGTCTGCGCCAAGCGCACGCGCGAAACCGACTCGTTGGCGCTGACCGCCCGAGAGCTGATGCGGGTACCGGTCGCGGTACTGGCCCGGATCGAGCCCGACGAGCTGAAGCAGCTCCTCCACGCGCGCTTTGATCCGGGCCTTGTCCCACTGCCACAGTCGCGGCACGGTGCCGACGTTCTCCCCCACCGTCATGTGAGGAAACAGGCCGGTCTGCTGAATGACGTATCCCATCTTCAGCCGCAGCTGGGCAGGGTCGACGCCATGCGTGTCCTCACCATCGATCAAGATCCGCCCGCGGTCTGGATCGATCAGCCGGTTGATCATCCGCAGGGTGGTCGTCTTGCCACAGCCTGACGGGCCGATCAAGACGCATGTCTTCCCCGTCGGGATGTCGAGGGTCAGGTCGAGCACGGCGTTCGAGCCGCCGGGAAACTGCTTGGTCACGTTCTCCAGGCGGATCACGGCTCGTTTACCGTAATCGAATGCCGAACGGGTTATTCCTCGACATCGTCGACCCGTGGATCAACTGGGACTGGCTGTCCACGCACATTCCGTACGTGCTGGCAGCTGTCCAGGAGCATGTCACCCTCACCGTGGTGGCGGTTGCAGTGGGTTTCGCCATCTCGCTGCCGCTTGGTGTCCTGGCCCATCGATCGGGCCGCCTGCGATTACTGATTCTTACGGTCTTCGGCATCTTCTACACCGTTCCTTCGATCGCTCTCTTCGCCCTGCTGATCCCGTACACAGGGTTGAGCGGCACCACGGCTGAGATCCCCCTCATTGGCTACAACGTGCTCGTTCTCGTCCGCAATGTCCTCGTCGGCCTGGATTCTGTGCCGCCGGACGTCCTGGATGCCGCCGACGGCATGGGCTACCGGCCCTTCGTCCGCCTGGTTCGCATAGAGCTTCCGCTCGCGTTGCCCGCCATCTTCGCCGGGCTCAGGGTCGCCACCGTTTCGACCATCGGCATCGTGACGATCACGGCTGTGATCGGGCTAGGTGGGCTTGGCCAGCTCATCCTCAGGGGCCTCATCGAGAGCTTCCACTCGCCACTGGTCGTGGCGACGGTGCTCTGCATCCTGCTTGCGTTTTTCGCCGACCTCCTTATCGCGGGAGCCCAGCGGTTCGCGGTTCCCTGGGCCAGACCCTCATGAGCCTTTTCCAGGCGACGTTGCAGTGGCTGACCGATCCCGCCCATTGGCAGGGGATCGACGGAATTCCGACGCGGCTGGTAGAGCAAATACATCTATCCATCGAGTCGGTCGCGATCGGGGCAGTGATCGCCCTGCCGGTCGGAATCGTGCTCGGCCATTACGGGCGGTTCGGCAACCTGGCCATCAACATCTCTAACGTCGGCCGAGCGGTGCCTTCGTTCGCCATCCTGGTCATCGCCTTCCAGGTCTTCGGGCTTGGCGACGTGCCCATCATCCTGGCGCTCACCGCGCTCGCCGTTCCCCCGATGGTGACGAACAGCTACGTGGCGCTGCGCGAGGTCGATCCAGACGTCAAAGACGCCGCGCGAGGTATGGGTTACCGCGAGTTGGCCCAGTTGCTTCGCGTCGAGTTACCGCTCGCGGTACCCCTGATCATGGCTGGAGTGCGCACGTCCGCTGTGCAGGTGGTGGCCACGGCCACGCTCGCCGCCCTGATCGCGGGCGGAGGCCTGGGTCGCTATATCGTCGACGGGCTGGCGCGTTCGGACAACCCCCGAACACTCGCCGGAGCCCTTCTCGTGGCGGCCCTTGCCCTGACGACCGAGCTGCTGCTGGCCGGGCTGCAGAGGGTGCTGGTGCCGCGCGGCATCCGGCTGCTCAAGGCGCCATCAGGCAATCGAGCCAGCACGTTCAAGAGTGCCTAGATGAATAATGTTCAGCACCCCAGGGTTTGATGGGGGACGGCCCCGCCAGGGCCAGGGAGGATCGCATGAATCGGTTTAGGGGCTCTATTTGGTTAATCGGCGCGCTCGCAGCAGTGGCCACCGTGGTCGCAGCTTGCGGTGGCGCCACCACGCCCACCGCCACCACCAAAGGGACGATCACCGTCGCCGGCTTCAACTTCCCTGAGAGCAGCGTCCTCGCCCAGCTCTACGGCCAGGAGCTTGCGCATGACGGATACACGATCAACTACAAGGTGAACCTGGGGACGAGGAAGGTCGTCGCACCTGCGCTGCAGAGCAGCGCGATCGACATGTACCCCGGCTACGCGGCGAGCGAGCTCGAGTACTTCAACAACGGCGCGGGTGAAGCGACGCCAGACCCCGTTGCCACGACCGCCAAGTTGAACACTTACTTGGCGAAGATCAGCGCCGTGGCGTTGATGCCATCCGCCGCCTTTGACGGCAACGCGTACGCGGTGACCAAGGCCACCGCGACCAAGTACAACCTCAAGACCCTGTCGGACCTGACCCCCATAGCCGGTCAGCTGGTGTTCGGCGCCGGCCCTGAGTGCCCGACTTACAAGTTCTGCCTGCCCGGCTTGATGAGTGTTTACGGCCTCCACTTCAAGCAAACCCTGACGTTGGACACCGACGGGCCGGCGACCCGAGCTGCGTTCAAGAACGGCTCGATCCAGGTCGGTCTGGTCTTCAGCAGCGACTCAGACCTGAACTCGTTGGGCCTCGTCGTGCTGCAGGACGACAAGCACATGATCGCAGCCGACAACGTGGTGCCGGTCGTCCGCCAGGCGGTTGCAACCGCAGAGGTGAAGACCGTTCTCGACAAGGTCGACGCCGGCCTGACGACGGCTGACCTCGTGACGATGAACGGTCAGGTCGAGCTCCTGCACCAGGACCCCGACGCGGTAGCAAAGGCCTACCTCCAGCAACACAACTACTTCCCCTAGAGGCTCAGTGGATCCCCTCTCTCGCGCCAGCGGGAGCGATCAATAAGGCCCATCCTTATCGCCGCTTGCGCGCAGGGCTAGGGTGAGGGCGGCGGGGAAGGCACGTCAGCCGATCTGCGTCAGCCCTAGCAGGTTGCCGTCGGGGTCGCGAAAGTACGCGGCCCATACGGCAGGCCCGACCTGCGAGATGCCGTCGACGGTCTCGACTCCCGGCCGGTCGAAGTCCTCGAACTCGATGCCTTTCGCCTTCAGCGCGGCCACCTCGGCCTTGATATCGCCGACCACCCAGCTCATCTGTGTGTGGCCGGACGCCTTGTAACCGCTCGGATAGACGAAGAACTGCGACCCACCCGAGCCGTACATCACACCACCCTCCGTGATCATCTCGGGCTTCAAGCCCAGCGTCTCGCCATAAAACCGCTTGGCTTGTTCAAGGTCGGACACCGGGATCGTGGTATACGTCCGCTTGTCGCTCAGCAATTGCTCCCTCCAGTTCGCGGCTACGGCAGCCGGTTGATCCACGCCGAGGTCGAGTACTTTTTCGCCACAAGCTGACGGGCAGCCTCGAGCTCCGCGGGCGACACGACGCTCGGGCGGGCTCGGAACTCGTTCAGAAAATACCTCTCCAGGTTTCCCGCGACCTCGGCGCACGACTGAGACGTGAACCAGGAAAGCGGCGAAACCGATTTGTCCGCGCTGCGCACGCCGGCCTCCACGAGCGATGGGCGCCCAACGCGGATGAGCCGCGGCAGAAGGTCGACGTCCATCGCATGGGCGATCGTCGTGTGATGCAGGACAAAGCCGCGCCGGCGCGCCTGTGCCGCGCCGGCGATCTTGCCCCGTGGCGAGATGATGTCGTTGATCTCGCGATAGCCGGCCGGGATGCCGAGCTCGACGAAGGCTTGCACCGCCCAGTCGTCGAGCAGCGCGTATGACTTGCGGAACGAGATGCCGGCGACGACCGATTCCGGCAGGTACAGCGAGTACGTGATCGTCCGGTAAGGCTCGCAGAGCATCGTTCCACCCCCGCTCATGCGACGGGTCACGACAAAGCCGAGCTCGCGCCCGGCGGCCATGTCGACCTCGTTGACCACGGATTGATGCGAGCCGATGACAAGAGCGGGCTCGATCCACTCCCACAGGCGCAGAGTGGAGCGTCGCTGTCGGGAGATGACGCGCTCGAGGAGTACCTCGTCCAGGGCCATGTGCATGTGAGCCGGATGAGGCGAATACGGGATCACGTCCCACTCCACGTCGTGCATTCGGCCGCCCGTCACTGACTCAGTTTGAATGAGCACCCTTAACCCCACGAACTCAGAGGCTGCGCCGTGAGTTCGCGGGGACCCCTGTTTGCGCGCGCCCGGCTGCCAGTATTCCCGATACGAATGAACCGACGAACTCTGTGGACCCTCTATGCGGGCAACCTGCTGACCGCGATCGGCCTGTGGTTCTTCCTGCCGCTCCTGCCCATCTTCATCGGCCGCCGCGGCGGATCGTCCGCATTGGTGGGCGCCGTGTTTGCTGCGGGACTGCTGGCCAACGCGGCCATCCGCTATCCCGCGGGCTGGGCGGCCGATCGATGGGGCACGCGCCCAGTGATTCTCGGCTCGATGGCTGCCTATTCGGTGCTGTTCCTCGCCTACCTGCTGCCGCTGCCACTGCCGGCCTTCATCGCTGTCCGATTTCTTCATGGCGCTGCCGCCGGCGCCTACTGGCCCGCTGCGAACGGACTGATTGCCCAGCTGACGCCGCCCAATCAACGCGGGCGCGCCTTCGGCTACATGCAGTCGACCTTGATGGCCGGCATGCTGGTCGGCCCCGCGATCGGCGGCTTCATCGCACTCTTCAACCTGAGCGCCGTGTTCGTGGTCTCGGCATGTGTGTGCGCCGTCGCGACGATCGCGCTTGCCTTCTTGCCGAACGTCCGCGCGGAGCCGGTCCTCAAGGCGCCTGTCGGCGCCCTGCGCATCGTGAGGAAACTCGGGCCACTCCTTTTGCTTGGCGCCGGGACGTCATACATGATCGGGTCCTTCGACACGATCTGGCCCCTGTACATGACGTATCGAGGCGCCAACACGCTCGCGGTCGGCATTTCGTTCGTCGCGTTCGCCCTCCCAGCCACGCTGTTGAGCGCGCAGGCCGGGGTACTGGGCGACCGTTTCGGACCGCGCAGGCTGGTCGTCGTTGCTCTGCTCGCGACAGCGTTCTTCGCGGGCCTGTATCCATTCATCAGCTCGGTGCCGTGGCTGATCGGCCTGGGCTTGATCGAGGGCGCATTTACAATCTCCGGCGGCCCGAGCCTGATCGCAGAGGTCAGCCGAACTGCCGAGCAGGGCCACCAGGCCCGCACACAGGGGGTTTTCCAGACCGTGCAAACCTTGATACAGATCGTCGGCGCGCTAGCCGGCGGGGCCCTATTCGCGCTCAGCCCGACCTATGCATTCCTTGCCATCAGCGCCGTATGTTTGGCGGGAGCGAGCATGGCCCTGAGGCCGCGGGGGGCTCGCGCTCATCACGCAAGCGAGGTGCCGTGAATATGGCTGTTGTCGACCCAATCAGAATCGTTCCCCTGCACGGGGACGCGCTGGCCGCGCCGGTTGCGGCCGCGAGCCTCACCTATCGCGGAGGCCCGCTGCTGCCGGCGGTCCAGGTCTTCACGTTTTTTTGGGGCGACGTCTGGTCGCAGGACCCGCTGGCCGCGACGGCGCAGCAGATCAACCAATTCTTTGACTTCGTGGTGACGAGCTCGCTGCTCGACCAGCTCAGCGAGTACAACGTGGCGGGCATGACGATCGGACACGGCTCACGAACCGGCAGCGTCACGCTCAGCACTGCGCCGCCAAGCTCGGTCGCCGACGCCGACGTCCAGGCGCTCATCCAGCAGGAGATCTCGACCGATCCTGCCGTGACCCAGCCGACGGCGAACTCCCTCTATTTCGTTTTTCTCCCGCCGGGGGTCACGAGCACGCTGAATGGTGCAGCTTCGTGCTCCAACTTCTGCGGCTATCACAGCGACATCGGCGGCAACGTCTTCTACGCGGTCATGCCTTACCCAGACTGCACTGGGTGCACGGGGTCGCTGTCGGTGTTGGACGCGCTGACCTCGACGACTTCGCACGAGCTTTGCGAAGCGATCACGGACCCAGTTCCCGGTCAGGGTTGGTACGACGATCAGAACGGTGAGATCGGCGACATCTGCGCGTGGCAGACCAAGAAGCTGGGCGCCGATACGGTTCAGCTCGAGTGGTCTAACAATGCGGGGGCCTGCATCTAGTGGCTGCCGCGAGCCCGATCAAGCACGTCGTGATCATCGTCAAGGAGAACCATGGCTACGACAACTACTTCGGACCTTTTTCCGGCGGTGCCGGCGTGACCATGCCGCACAGCCCCAATCCACCGCCAAAAGATCCGAACCACAGGCACGCTGCCTGGCTCACACGTGACACGACCGCGGCCCGCGTTCAGTTTCAGCAGAGCGACATCCCGCACTACTGGAGCTACGCGAATCAGTTCACGCTTTGCGACAACTACTACACCGACGTGGCCGGGCCTTCGACGCCGAACCACCTGATGCTGATCATGGCCGATTCTCCACTGGTCGACAATCCGTCGCGCAGCTACCGAACCAAACCTGGCCCGCCGCTTTACGACAAGCGGTCGCTACCGGCCCAGCTTGATGCGGCAAAACTCAGTTGGGGCAATTACAACGGATATGCGTTCGAGTTCATCAAGTACACCGCCGGCAAGCAGAGGAAGTGGCAGCAGTTTGCCGCTGACGCGTCCTCGGGGAAGCTTCCATCTGTTTCGTGGCTCTACGCGGACGGGACGCTAAGCGAGCATCCGGCTGACACGCCGGCCGAGCGGGCCGCGGGCAACGGCAATGTCACAAAGGGAAGCGACTGGACGGCGAGCCAGGTCCAGGCGGTCGTCGCGGCGGGACTGTGGCCCCAGGTGGCCATCTTCGTCACGTGGGACGACTGGGGCGGCTGGTGGGACCACGTGACGCCACCCGAGGTGGAGAAGTGGACCGACGGCACGCAGTTTCGGTATGGCGGGCGTGTTGGCTGCCTCGTGCTGAGTCCGTACGCCCGTAAGGGCTACATCTCCAAGGCCCTGCACTCGCACGTGAGTCTCATCCGGTTCTGTGAGGTCAACTTCGGACTGCCGTCGCTCAACGCTCGAACCACGTCGTCAGACGGCATGGAGGACTGTTTCGATTTCAAACAGGCGCCGTTGCCGCCGCCTCAGTAACGAATTTCGTCGAGGGTGCGCCAGCCGTACGACACCTCTTCAAGAGTGGCGGTCCCGATCGTGATCGGCTGCGAGCGCACGTACACTCCGCCGAGCCGCTCGTAGAAGCGACGCGCTGCCGGGTTGTCGCGCAGGACCCAGACGATCATGTCCGGCAGCGCCATCTCCCGCAGCGCGCCGGCCACGGCACGCACCAACTCGCGACCATTCCCGCGCCGCTGCGCGCTGTCGAGCACGTAGATCGCGTAGAGCTCGCCGGCAAAGGTGCCCTCTCCCGCGCGCTCGCGGCCGCCTGAGGCGAAACCGACGATTCCGCCCTCCGGCTCGTCCACCACGCACACGCGGTTCGATCCCTCGGTGATGACCCGCTTCCATCGGTCGGTGTAGTGCTCTTCGCTCAGAGATGCCAGGAAGTCGTTCGGCAGCATGCCTCGGTAGGTCGTGCGCCACGACGCGACATGGACGCGCGCGATTTCGGCAGCGTCTTCGAGGGTCGCCCTTCGAACCATCTCCGTCCACAATCTATCCATGTCCGAGGACATGGACGGGCCCGAAGGATTGAGTCGCCGCGCGCGGCGTGCCATGCCCCTGATCGCGGCGGCACTAACGGCGATCGTGGTCGCCGGCGTCATCTATCTTCATCCGTCCGTTCCGGCATCGCCGCCGAAGCCGGCGCCGAAGGTGATCAGACCGCTGCTCCTCTCGAATCAGTATTCGGCCACCTACGACTTCGTGTCGCCGTCCGCGGGGTGGGCATTGGTGCTCGGCCGAGCTTCGGTACCGGTCCAGTTCAGTGTCTACAGGACTTCTGACTCGGCCAAACATTGGTCAAAGCAGCTCACCGGACATTCCCCGGCCCTCGGCCTCGGCTGGATCAAATTCTTCGACCGCGCACACGGTGTGATCACGATTGGCAGTCCGGGCGTCCTGTACAGGACGCAGGACGCGGGTGCGCACTGGGAGTTGCGTCAACTTCCGCCGTATGCGCCCACTTCCATGACCTTCAGCGACCCGCTGCACGGCTGGCTGATCGGAGTGTCAGACCCGAGCTCCGGCTATGTCCGTCATTTCTTCGCCACCGTCGACGGTGGAGCTACCTGGCGCGAGCTCGTCTTGCCGGCATGGGCGCTGGGCGGAGGCAGGGTTGGAATCGAAGGCGAGCTCCAGTTCCGGCGATCGGCCGACGGCTGGTTGGGGGCGGGCGCCGATCGGCCAACCGCGTACTCCACCATCGACGGTGGCGCCTCGTGGCAGCCTCATCTTCTTCCGAACCCCGCGCCGCCGAGCGTTCAGACCGGAGGGAAACCACTTCCGCCAGCTGTACCGGGCTACGCCTTCATCACCAGCGTCAGCCTGCTTCCACAGGTCGGTGTCATAGCGATTTTCGACTTCTACTACGGACAAGGCGTCGCCTACTCATCTTTCGATGGCGGATCGAGCTGGCGGTCGCTCGCTCCGCCGCCAGGCGAGACGACCTACTCAGACTTCGAGTACCAGGACTCATTTCACTGGTGGGCGATGCGATTCGGCTCGCTCTGGAAAACGTCGGACGCGGGTCAGAGCTGGAACATGGTGTCTCAACAGACAGATGATTGGGACTACCGTCCGCAGGTGGTCGACTCAAAGCACGCGTGGGCGCTGCTTGTCAGCTCACCGGGAACCCTGGTGCCGGGGGCAGGGCTGGCGATGACCGCGGATGGAGGCCTGCACTGGAAGCAGGTCGACGCGCCGCAGCCGGGATAAGCTGGCATAGGGCCAATGGGACCGCAGGAACCCGAAGCCGACAACGAGACACCGGTTGAAGCCGCGCGGGCGAGACGAGGGCTCAGCCTCATTGTCTTCTCCCTGGTCGTGATCGCCCTGACTGGACTCGCCTACGTTCGTCCATCATTCGGGCCATCTCCGCGCACCCTCGCCCCGCCTGTGCCGGCGACCTACCAGCTCGCAGCCGTCGACTTCGTCACCCCGACCACCGGCTGGTTCGTGGCGACGTTCGACTCGGGCCGATTCGTGTTGCTGCAGACGAAAGATGGAGGTCAGACTTGGAAGCGCGAGCTAACCGGTCAAACCAACCAGCCGGCCGTCTATATGCACTTCTTCGACTCAGCTCGTGGTGTGGTCGTGCTCATGGGAGGTCAGCCCACAATCTTTCGGACCAGTGACGGCGGGCGCACGTGGTCTTCACGACATGCGATGAACGCCGCCTACGTGCTGTCGGCGTCGTTCGTCGATCCTGACCACGGCTGGCTGTTGACACGCTTGGCTCCCCGCACAGGTGTCTCGAGTCAGCTGTTACGCACGCTTGACGGCGGCGTGAACTGGACGAATCTCGGATCACCTGTGGTATCTGCCGACGAGGCCTATCGTGTCCAGTTCACGGACGCGAAGGTCGGCTGGCTGGAGAGCCTGTCGGCCCGACCCTACGCATACAAGTCGGTCGATTCCGGGGCGACCTGGCGTCAGGTCTCTCTTCCGGCCCCTCGCGGCGGCTGGCCGAAGGCAGGCCAATTCTTCGTCGCCGCGCAGGCGACGCAGGGAGTCGGCGTTCTGGCAACGGTCGCCAACTTCGCGCCGACCTCCGGCCGCTCCGGGATCGGCGCCAAGGTGGTCGCGTATCCGCCCTTGACGGTCCGCACCTTTGACGGTGGTGTACCCGTCTTCTACTGGTACGCGACTTTCGTCGACACAATCCCCAGCGCAGATATGTCGGCTGTCTCGGCCGAGCACAAGGCGGGATCTTCGGTGCAGGTCCAGGCGCCGAACCAGGTGCAGCTCGGTTCCCTCGATGGCGGAGCTACGTGGAGCGTGATCGAGCCGCCCAACGGGGCTGGAGCCGTCGGCTACTCCGACGCGCTGAACTGGTGGTGGATCGGATCGGGAGCGTGGTCAACCAGCTCAGACGGGGGCACGACGTGGACGCCCTATCGCAACGCCGGGGTGCTGCCGCCTCTGCCCGGATCACTCCAGGTGCTCGATTCCAGGCATGCCTGGTTTGCCGCGATGGCCGGCACCGAAGCGGTCCTGGAGACGACACAGGACGGTGGGATTCACTGGGCCGAGATCGGCCTGCCAATCGTCAAAGACGCCGCCTGAGGTTCTGCTCTGGCGGCCCTCACCCTAGAACCCATAGGGTCTTGTTAAGCCCTGGGACCTCCGAGGGTTGGGTCGAAGTCCAGGCCTGAACGCCAGACGCCCCAGACGATGGACAAGGCCTTGGACATGCAGTGACCGATGGCGTTCATAGCGCTCTTGCCCTGGGCTCGCTTGCGCAGGTAGTGAG
>DASYVJ010000086.1:0-135003 GCA_035937155.1 Candidatus Dormiibacterota bacterium
CGACAAGCTCGGCGAGAAGCAAGAGCTCTTCGACGAAGACGAGATGCTGGGGTTCGCGTGCGAGTACTCGGTGTTCGGTCTGCGCAAGCTCTGCGACTACGCCTGGCATGTCGTAGATCCAGATGGCTTCTTCGATGAAGCGGAGGAGAACTACACCCGGCGCCGGCTGCACATCAGCCAGATGTCAGACGGCCTGTATAAGGTCGATGGCTTGCTCGACCCGGTGAGCGGAGCGGCGTTCAAGACTGCGGCGGAATCATTCGCTAAGAGGCTTGGACCAGATGACGAGCGTTCCCACCGGCAGCGGATGGCTGACGCGACCGGTGAGCTGGCTCATCACGCTATGGACAAGGGCACGTTGCCTCGCCGCCGCAGCGTCCGGCCGCACATTAACTTGACGACCACTCTGGAAGGCTTGAAGAACGAGCTCGGCGCACCGCCGGCCGACCTCGAGCTCTCACTGCCCATCTCGACGCGAACCCTGGAGCGCATTGCCTGCGATTGCACCATGTCGCAGGTTCTGCTCGCAGACTCGATGGTGATCGACGTCGGGCGGGCAACGCGAACTGTCTCGGCGCCGACCATGAGGGCGCTGCGAGTGAGAGACAAAGGCTGCCGGTTCCCCGGCTGCGACCGCCAGGTCGACTGGACGAATCCGCATCACATCATTCACTGGGCGCGAGGCGGACCCGGCAATCTGCCCAATCTGGTCCTGCTCTGTTATTACCACCATCGCCTTGTGCATGAGGGTGGATGGCGGGTCATCAAGTCGGGTCGGGAATTCAGATTCCTTCCACCAGACCGGGTCATGATGAGACGGGCGCGCGGGCCGGGGATGCGCTGGGCGGCCTAATCACCTTCCCGCTTGCCGTGGAGGTCGGCCCGGTCCGCGAAGCGGACCCGGCCGGGTGGGGGATGGGGATGAGCTTACTTCTGACGAACGAACGTCCACGAGAACATGAGCGGCTGGCTCTCGACATCTCCGCCGGCTTTGCGATAAGTGGCCGCGGCCGCTGCGTTGTCGTCATCGGCCAGGACCCACATGCCGTAACAGCCTTGCTCACGAGCGAGATCACTCAACCCATTCACCAATGCGTGCCGATGCCGTGGTGGCGATGACCTTCATCCACCGCTAGCTCATACAAGAAGAGCTCGGTCCCCTTGTCGGGGTGCGTCACCTCCACGCCGGAGACAAAGCCGACCGGGGCGCCGTGCGAGTATGCGATCAGCAGGTGGTGATTCGGGTCGGCCAGGAATTTGCTTACGGCATCTGCCCGCGGCAGCTTGTCGAAGAGGTGGCCCGCCTCGATCACGCGTTCTTCATCGCCCGGTCCCATCCGCTCGACGTCGAGCGCATGTCGGGGGTTAGGCGGCCAGGTTGATTCCAATCGCTCGCAATCGCTTGTTCAGTGAGTCAAATGCAAACTGGAGGATCTCGCTTTCGGTGTGGCCGAAATCCGTGATGTATCGAGGATCGGGCGGATCAAGCGTGCCCGTGACTAGCGGCAGGCATTCGACCAGCGTCCTCTGGATCAGCGGGGCGAATCGCTCCGGGTTTTCTCGGACGGCCTCCTGCAGCACTTTGATGCCAAAGCTGACGTGCCGCGACTCATCGCGCGCCACCGCGGTGAAGCCGCGGTAGAAGCCGCGATCGGTCGCTCCCTGCTCGCGCATCGACTCCAGCTCGAAGCGCTGTCCCGTCAGGGCAATCGTGGCCTCGACGATGATGTGGTAAATCGTGATGCCCTCGACGAAGGCGTCGAAGTCCTTGGGGTTGCTGGCCAGGCGCTGAGCCGTTGAGGGCAGGCGGTCGTAGAAAAGCGTGTTGTAGCCCTCGTTGGTGTCGGGTCGAATTTCGGCCAGTAGTTCGCCCATGTCTTTGGCATCGGTGCCGACCACCTCGCGCCACCACCGCTCGAAAAAGACAGTGTGTCGTGCCTCGTCGACCATCTGGGTGGATAGGAAGATCTCGATCTCCGGCGTTGGTGCGGCCCAGACGAAAGGCGCCAGGGTGGCGGTGACACGTTCCTCTCCATTGAAGAAGAGACGGTGCGACCAGAGAGTCGACTTGCGCTCGATGTCCGTCGCATTCAGCCAGTCCTGGCGATCGAGCGTGAAGTCGAGGTCACCCACCGACCACTGCTGCGACTCCCAGCGTCGATACAGGTCCATGTAGCTGGGCATGTTCTCGATGCCGCGGTCGATGAATGAGAGGACGTCATCGATGCGAATGTCGCCCAGCTGTTTGAGGTCCGCGCGCGCGATCCTCTCGAGGTCGGCGTCCAGGTGCTCGCGCTTCTGTGTGACCGCCATCCGATTCGCGTCCATTAGACCAGAATCTGATTGGGCACTGACGATCCCCTGAGGGTGCCTCCCATGGTGATACACCCCTCCCGTACGCGCCAGGGGATCGTTAACGTCATTCTGACCTTAATCTGGCCGAACCATCGCCCGGCTGGGCCCTGCGTAGCCAGGCTACTTGTCCGCGTAGGCGGGTAGAAGGGTTACTTCCGGGGTCGCGCGGGTAGAATCTGAGTGCAAACCGGCTCGGCTTCGTGGGGGTGTCTGGTCTCGACGGGGCAGTTGAGCTTCGGGATTGCGAGCCGAGGGCGCGCGCGTTACAGCGCAGGCGTTTTTACAAATGCCAACAAGAACTCCGCTTTCGCCCTCGCTGCGTAAGCAGTAGAGACGTAAGCCCCGGGACTTAGATCCCGGGTGCTGCCCCCGGTCAATCCGGCGGACTGGGGTGCGGTATCACATAGACCGGATTGCCGCTCCAGGGGCGCCGCGGCCCTGGGGTGGGACATGCACCGCGGCTGGCTGAAGCGGATCCCGTCGGGAGGAGCCGCCAAGCGAGAACCAAATTCCCGGACACGCTCGTAGAGATCCCGGAGGATGCTGCTTCGGACGCGGGTTCAATTCCCGCCACCTCCACCAAGCCGCGCCGGTCGGGCCCTCAGCCGATGGCAGCCTCGATCGATCCCTGGTGCTGCTTCATGTGGCCGATCAGCACTTTCTCGACGCGCTCGGCGGCGGACATCGGGCCGGCGGGCGTGCTCCGCTGGATGTCGAGCTGGTCATCCGGTATCGCGCGCACGGCATTGGCGATTCGGGCCCTGCTCGCGCGCAGGAGCCGCAGCACCTCGTCCTTGCTCGCGTTGGCGTGCGTCCTGGCGTGTTCGGAGTTGATCGCGCGCTGGTTGACCGGCGCCAGGGGACCGCCCGCGAGCATCGTCTGGATCCGTTCCGTGATCCAGTCGCCATTGGTTGCGACGTGGTGGGCGATGACACCCAACGGCCGGCCCTCGTCCTCGTTGTCGATGCGCTGGGGGAAGTTCTTGCCGATAAGGTGCCACTGGTGGTCGCTCAGCGACTCAACCAAGCGGACGAACTCATCGTGGGCGGCTTCGTACTGCTCCGCCAGCACAGCCGATCGGTCGTTGGTCATGCTCGACGGCTCATCGCCACCCGACTATAAGACAGGGAATGGACGCGCCGCTCCGAGCGGTATCACTTTCAGTGAGCACAACTTTTCAGGACTTCAACCGCGCCCTGATCAAGGATCTTCGGACCAACGGAAAACCGACGTCCGGACCTTTCTTGGGCAGGGACGTGCTGATCCTCACGACCAAAGGCGCGAAGTCGGGCGACGTTCGTGAGACCCCGCTCGTCTACACCCGCGACAGAAATCACTACGTGATCATCGCTTCAAAGGGTGGCGCGCCCACCCATCCGTCCTGGTACCACAACCTGGTCAAGCACCCTGAGGTGACCGTCGAGGTCGGGAACGAGAACTTCAAGGCCCGGGCGCACGTTGCGGGCGGCGAAGAGTACGAGCGCCTCTACTCACGGCACGCCGACATCAACCCGGGCTTTCACGACTACCGGAAGAAGACGACGCGTAAGATCCCGGTCATCGTGCTGGAGCGCATCCACTAGCCTGCAGACCGTCTCGCTCCGCCAGCTCAACCGCTGGACACTTGCACGCCAGATGCTCCTCGAGCGCGCCGAGCTCGACGCGGTGACGGCGATCGAGCGGATCGCCGGCATGCAAGCTCAATACTCGCCCTCGCCATACATCGGACTCTGGTCGAGGGTCCAGGACTTCAAGCGCGACGAGCTCGAGGCCGCGCTGGCCGCTCACCTTGTTTACAAGGCGACGCTGATGCGAGGAACTCTGCACCTCGTGAGTGCGCGGCAGTACGACCTCTTCCGCCTAGCGTCGAGGTTTCCGCGCCACGTCTGGACGCAAGGGCCGAATCAGCTAGCCGAGCGTGGCATCGACGTCGATTCATTGCGCGAAGAGATTCTGTCGGCGCTCGACACCCGGCCTCTCAAGAAACCGGAGCTCGAACACGCTTTCCGCCACCGCATCCCGGCCGAGCTGCCCGACTGGGTCTCATTCAGCGTCGTCATCTACGCCGCCATCAACCACCACGAGGACGCACTCTTCGGACACTTCTCCGGCAGCCGCTACCGGCGTGCGCCGCTGTCGGAGGCAGATCCGGAGGATGCGATGCGCGCCGTCGTCGCTTCCTACCTCGCCGCCTTTGGACCTGCGACCCGTGGCGACATCGCGCAGTGGCTCGGTCGGTCCGTGAGCACGTTTTCAAGCGCTCTCGAGTCACTCGACCTCGTGACCTTCCAGGCGGACGACGGTCGCAAGCTCGTCGACCTGGTCGATGCGCCGCGCCCCGACCCGACGGTGCCGGCACCGGTTCGCTTCCTGCCCAAGTGGGACAACTTACTGCTCGCCTATGACCGGCGGGAGCGTGTCCTGCCCGAGGCCGTTCGCAAGACGGTGATACGGAAGAACGGCGACGTACTGTCCACCTTCCTGGTCGACGGCATGGTGGCCGGATCGTGGGAGGCGCCGCTGCGGGGTCGCGCGGTCATGACTCTGGCGCCCTTCAGCGCGCTCTCGGTCAAGCACCGGCGGGCAGTCGAACGCGAGGCCGAGAGCCTGCTCACCTGGCTCCGGCCCGATGCGGTCCAGCGCGAGGTCAGCTGGAAGCCGGAGTAAATCGCCGAAACCCGCGGCAAAACGGGTAACCTTCGGCCGGTGCCCGACCTGACCCATCTCTGGCAGCGTTTCCTGCTCGCTAGCGCACTTGTGGTGGGCCTGCTCCTCGGCGCCGCAGCGACCGTTTTCGGCTACAGCAACCTGACCACCGTCAACGTCCGCTGGTCGGTCTTCCACATCGATGGCATCCCTCTCTGGACGGTTGCGGTCGTCCCGCTGGCCATCGTGTTGGTTGCCGGCACGATCTATCACTGGATGGACGGCCTCCACCACTTCACAGAGCACATGCGGCACCGGCACCGTGTCCACGAGCTCGAGGCCGAGGTCGCATCGCTGAGGGCGCACCTGGACCAGGTGCTCGAGATGCCCGACCAATCGACTTCCAGGCTGCCGCGGAAATCGGTGACGGTGGAGCCCCTGCCTCCAGTCGAAGAGATCCCCGCACCGGCGCTGCCGCAGCCGGCGGTGGTGGCAGAACCGGCGGCAGTGTCCGAGCCGGCGCCGGCGCCGGCGCTCGCCAATGGTCAAAGCAGGGGCGGCCATCCGAGGGCTCGTCGCGCGAAGCGTGCCGCCCTCACGGTTGCCAAGCCTGCCGAACCGGTCGCCGCGACGACCAACGGCGGTCACAAGACCGGGACCACCGAACCCGCGCCCGAGACCTAGGCGCGCATGTCGGATACCCGTCGAGCCGGTCGCCTCGTCGTTCCGTCCGAGCAGGCGCCGGCTGACAAGGCGCTGCTCGAGCGAAGCGCCATCGAGGAGCTCAGCCACCACGCGGATCCGTGGCGCGTGCTGCGCATCCTGTCCGAGTTTGTCGAAGGCTTCGATGCCCTCAACGAGGTTGGGCCGGCCGTGACGGTGTTCGGTTCCGCGCGCGCCAAGCGAAGCGATCCTTACTACAAGCCAGGCGTAGCCCTCGGGGCGGCGCTCGCGCGGCGTGGGTTTGCGGTCATCACCGGCGGTGGGCCGGGGATCATGGAGGCGGTCAACAAAGGCTGTCACGACGCTGGCGGGCTGTCGGTCGGCTGCAACATCGAGCTACCGCACGAGCAGTCGATGAACAAGTACGTCGACCTTGGGGTTGAGTTTCGCTACTTCTTCGTGCGCAAGAATATGTTCGTCAAGTACGCGCGCGGCTTTGTCATCTTCCCAGGCGGGCTGGGCACCCTGGATGAGCTTTTCGAATCTCTTACGCTCGCGCAGACCGGAAAGATCGAGCACTTTCCGATCGTGCTGTTCGGAACCTCGTACTGGTCCGGCCTCATCGACTGGCTGAAGAAGGTCGTCCTGGCTGCCGGCGCGATCTCGCCCGGCGATCTAAACCTGCTGAGCTTCACCGACGACCCGGAGGAAGCCGCCGAGATGGCCACGCGTCCGCTGTCAGTCAAGGCCCAGCAGTCAAAAGACCAGCAGGCGCGCGAGCACCCACGGAAACGCAAAAAGGCGGACGTGTAATAGCTACGACGACTCCGCTCGACCTCTACTTCCTCAACGACGGCGGCCAGACCGCCGACGCAGTCGCACAGAGGATCGCTTCATTCCTCGACGGCGCGACGAAGACGCTGGACATCTCCCTTTACGACCTGCGCCTGGACGAGAGTCCCGGCGACACGTTGTTCGCCGCCTTCGAAAGGGCGCAAAAACGTGGGGTCACCATCCGCCTGATGTTCAACCAGGACCACGCCCAGGCGATACCCGTGCCGCCACCCCCCGAGGTCGACTGGACTTTCATCAACCGGCTGAGGTCAATCGGCATCCTGTTCAAGCCGATCCCTGGCGTTCCCGACCTGATGCACCACAAATACGTTGTTCGTGACATGGGCACTCCGGGCGCCTCGGTCCTGACCGGCTCGACCAACTGGACCAATGACTCCTGGACGCGGGAGGAAAACGTCATTCTCACCATCGCATCAGGAGAGGTCGCCGCCGCCTACTGTGCGAATTTCGAGGGACTCTGGCAGAACCCGGTCGTCGCCATTTCGGGCCGCATCGCGTCGCCATGGCTGGCCCTGGCCGATGGGACTCGAGTGCGGCCCTACTTCTGTCCAGGCAGCGCGATGAAGCTCGTGCATGCGATGGCAAGGTCGATCGCCTCGGCGCAAAAGCGCATCCGCATCTGCTCTCCGGTGATCACATCCGGCCCAATCCTCGGCACGCTGGCGGAGGTTTGTGAGCACCCGGGGATCAATATCGCCGGTGTGTACGATGCGACTCAGATGGATGAGGTGCAGCAGCAGTGGTCCAAGCTGGCGGGCGCGACGTGGAAGATCACCGCATTCAAGAGCGTGGTGGCGGCTGTCAGGTTCGGAGCCAAGCGCTCGATTCCGTACGCCAAAGGGTCGATCCATGACTTCATGCACGCCAAGATCCTGGTCGCGGACGATTACGTCTACACCGGCAGCTTCAACCTCTCACATAGCGGCGAGCAGAACGCTGAGAACGTGATCCAGATCGAGAGCGCCACAGTCGCTGATCTGTGCGCGGACTACATCGACCGCGTCGCGGCGAGATATGGCAGCCCTCCACTCGCGGTGGTGTAGAGCTGCCGAGTCCCCGGGTCCTGTGGGTTGGCGCTGCCGGGGTCGCCCTGCTGGCCCTCGTGCTGGTCTTGCTGGTGCCGCGCTTGCAGCCAGCCACGGGGACGCTGGTCGTCGCCGTTTCGAGCCGGACCGCGGGGACCCTTCCTCAGGGGGCGTTGATGGTTCACGGAAGCGGGCAGTGGGTGGCGCTCGGAAACGTATCCGGCGACGTGCCGGCGGCTCCGGCGGAGCGGGAACTGCTGGTCGTCTCCCTCGCGGTCGGCGCCTATGACGGCGTCCGGCTTGGCAACGACCTGCAGAACGTGTCGATCACCATCACCACCGGCCAGGTCGAACCATTGCTGCTTGCCATTGGCGCCTGGCACCTGATTCCGGGCGGCGCGTACGCCGGCAACGACGAGGTCAACCTCGGGCTTGGCGAACTGGCCGGCAGATTCGTGCCAATGCCTACCTACGACCTCCTGGACCAGTCAGGACAGGCGTTCAACCCGACCAGCACCTCTGGCAAGGACCTTGTCATCGCCGCCTTCCACACCACCTGTCACGAGACGTGCCCGCTCTACACCGCGCTCTTCTTTCAGATTGCCAAGCACATGCCGGCTGGCGTGACGCTGGCTGAGGTGACCACCGATCCGGGCACGGACAACCCGGCTGTCCTCACGGACTATGCGAAGGGGATTAACGCGACCTGGACTTTTGCCACCGGGTCCGTTGCTGCGCTCTCCGATTTCTGGAAGCCGTTCGGGGTGGCGCTCGCGACAGGGGACAGTCACGTCTCAACCCTGGCCCTGGTCGACCGCCACGGATACATCCGCCTCGTGTATCGCGGCGTGCCTGACATCGGCGGTGGGATGCCGCCCGCACTCATCACCAGCTTGAGCGTGCAGGGGCTGCGCGAGCTCGCCTCTGGTGGTGACGGTTGGGGCGCGCCGGACGTCCTGCGGGCATTGCTCACGATCGCCGGGCCTCAGCAGCCGTCGCCGAGCGCCGGTGGAAAGGCTCCTGCGTTCGCGCTGACGGGTACGGACGGCCGGCAGGTCAACCTGGCCAGTCTCGCGGGGCGGCCGGCGGTGATCAACTTCTGGGCCACCTACTGCCCGCCGTGCCGAGCTGAGATGCCTCTGCTGCAGCGCGAGGTAGGGTCCAGTTCGGGGGTACAGCTCGTGCTGGTCGACGAGGGGGACAGCGCCCGAGCCGCGCTCGATTTCCTCGATTCGCTGGCCGTCCACCAGCCCGCGCTGCTCGACTCGGACCTGCGCGTGGGACATGCCTATGGCGCGATCGCGCTGCCCACGACGGTCTTCATCCGCGCCGACGGCAGTATCGCCGCGCGCCACATCGGCCAGCTCGATGCCATCGTGCTGGCGGCGCAGATCTCGAATCTCGTCTCTAAGTAGACTTCGGTCGGTGGTTCTCTTTCGCCGTCTCGCGGTCCTGACGGCGGTATTCGCTTACCTGCAGATCGCTCTCGGCGGTGTCGTGCGCGTGTCTGGCTCGGGACTGGGCTGTCCTGACTGGCCTTTATGCCATGGGCGTCCGTACCCGCCCGCGGACGTGCACGCGATCATCGAATACTCGCATCGCGCTGTCGGCAGCGTGACCGGGGTGCTGATCATCGCGACGGTCATTTCCGCCTGGCTGGTCTGGCGCACCCGACGTCCGATCGTAGCGTGGCTGGCGACGGCTTCGCTGATCGGAGTGGTGGGGGAGGGCTTGCTGGGAGCGGGCGTGGTGGCAAACGAGCTGGCGTCCTGGCTGGTGCTCATCCACCTCGGCCTGGCGATGATCATTCTCGGCTTCCTCGTCGCGACCGCCGTGATGGCGATGCCACCTGCGAATGGCGTGACCGATCCCGGATTCAGGCGGCTGGCCGCCATCGCAACGGGCGGAACGTACTTGCTCCTGCTGACCGGATCGACCGTCGTGGCAAGCGGTGCGGACACGGCCTGCCGATCCTGGCCGCTGTGTGGGGCGGGCTTCACGCCTGACTTCACCGGGATGAACGCGTTCACGATGCTCCATCGAGGCTCGGTGCTCGTGATCGGAGCCGTGCTGGTGCTCTTCCTCGTTCGCGCCGCACGACAGCCGAGCCTTGCGCGGGTATCGATCGCGACGCTGGCGGTCTTCGCACTCCAGATAGCCGTCGGCGCCGGGGCCGCCCTGACCGACGGCAGTCTCTTCAATGGCGTGCATGTCGCCCTTGCCACGCTTGTCTGGTCGGGCACGCTGGCCACCGCGCTGCTGACCTTGCCGCGCGCAGACCGAGACGCCCAGACTTCACGCTTGGCCGTGGAGAGAGGATCGGCGTGAGCGCTGTAACCGCTGTCTCATCGCGTGGCGTCGCGAGCATTGCCCGCGACTACGTAAGCCTGCTCAAGCTGCGCATCGTCGCGCTGCTTGACGCAACTGCGATCGGTGTCATGATTCCCGCCGCGCACGGCCATCCCCGCCTTGTCTCGGTGATTGCCGTTCTGGCCGGCGGCACTCTTGCGGCCGGCGGTGCGCACGCGATCAACTGCTGGTTCGACCGCGACATCGACGCGGAGATGACCCGGACCCGCCGCCGGCCTCTGCCGGCCGGCCGGATCCCGCCGTGGCACGCCCTGGCGATCGGCATCGGGCTGAACATCATCGCCTTCGCGGTCCTGTGGGCAGGCGCCAATGCGCTGGCGGCCGGGCTCGCACTCGCGGGCACCCTGATCTACGTCTTCGTCTACACGATCTGGCTCAAGCGCTCCACGCCGCAGAACATCGTCATCGGCGGCGCGGCCGGTGCTGTGCCGCCCCTGGTCGGCTGGGCGGCCGCGACAGGCCACCTCGACCTGAACGCGCTCGCCCTTTTCGGGGTGATCTTCTTCTGGACGCCGCCACATTTCTGGGCCCTGGCGCAGATGATCAAGACCGACTACGCGCGCGCCAACGTCCCGATGCTGCCGGCGATTGGCGGGGAGCGCTCAGCGAAGCGACAGAGCATCGTCTACGCGGCTCTGACGGCGGCGGTCAGCGTGATCCCGTTCTTTACCGGGCTGGCCGGCTCGGTCTATCTCGCCGGCGCGGTCGTGCTGGGAGTCGGTCTGGTGGGCATCACGGTGCTCGACCTTGAAGGCCGGCGCTGGACCAGGCGCGTCTTCACGTACTCGATCGCGTACGTGGCCCTGCTCTTCACCATCTTCGCCGTCTCGCCATTCCTCCCATAGATGGAAATCGTCCGGCTGCATCTCGCGAGGATTGGCGCCTTCAATGACATGCCCGTGCACGGTTTTGTGATCAAGCACCCGACCGCGGGCGCGATCCTCGTCGACACTGGGGTCGGCTGGCCGACAGAGCTGGTCCAGGAGTGGAAGGTAGTCAATCGACACGCCGCCGATGCGCTGGCGGAGCACGATCTCAGCCCGGCCGACGTGCGCATCGTCATCAACAGCCATCTTCATTTCGACCACTGCGGGCAGAACGCGGTGTTCAAGCACGCGCCGTTCTACATCCAGCGCGCCGAGCTGGAACGCGCCCGGCGCGCTGAGACCGACACTGCCCAGTGGTTCGACTTCGCCGGCGCGCGGTTCGAGCTGATCGACGGTGACGCGCAGATCGCCGACGGCGTGCGTGTCGTGGCGACGCCCGGCCACACGGTCGGCCACCAGAGCGTCATCGTCGACACTCCAGACGGAGGAGCGCTGATGATCGGCGACGCGGCGTACACCTCGGACATCTATCGCGAGGGTGATCAGGCGGACCTTTCGACGTGGGATGGCCAGTACAGCGATCGGGACGCGTGGTCGAATTCGCTGCACAAGCTTCACGGCATGCACCCGCACCAGGTCCACTTCTGTCACGACACGCGCATCGTCACGATGGATAGTTGAGCTTCGGGCCTCTAGTCAACGCCGAATGGCTGCGGGATCACCGCCAAGATTCCGACGTCCGGGTGATCGACTTTCGCTGGTACCTCCTCGATCGGAAGGGCCGCGACGAATACCTCCGCGGCCACATCCCCGGCGCGGTCTTCGTTGACCTCGAGGCGGTGACGGGCCCGCAGGATTTCAACGCCCGAGGCCGGCACCCACTGCCCACCGCGGAGCAGTTCGAGGTCGAGATGCAGCGGGCGGGCGTGAGCGCTACCACAAGGGTCATCGTCTACGACGACGCGGGAAGTTCCGTCGCGGCTCGGCTGTGGTTCCTTCTCGGCTGGTTCGGCCACGAAACGCAGGCGGTGCTCGATGGCGGCGTCCAGGCCTGGGGCCGGCCGCTCGAGACCGACCTGACCTCCGTGGGCCGCGGGACGTTTCGCTCCCAAGAGCCGGATCGCAGCCGCATCCTCGATTTCGATGAGATTCGGGCGCTCGGTGGCGTGCCGCTCCTCGACGCGCGCGCGGGCGAGCGGTATCGCGGTGAGAAGGAGCCCATCGATCCAAAGGCGGGTCACATCCCCGGAGCGATCAGTGCACCGTGGATGGAGAATCTCGGGCCGGACGGGCGATTCAAATCACCCGCTGAGCTGCGCGCCCGCTTCGCCGAGTTGGGAGCGGCTGACGGCGCAGTCGTTTACTGCGGTTCAGGCGTCAACGCCACCCACGACCTGCTGGCTATGGAGGTGGCGGGACTACACAAGGGCCGGCTGTACGCGGGCTCGTGGAGCGACTGGTCCAACCGCGACGCGCCGGTGGCCACCGGCAAAGAACCTGGCTAGGTTCTAGGATTCTGCCGTGATCCTTAAAGGCAAGAAGATCCTCATCGCGGGGATGTCCGACCGCCGCAGCATTGGTTATTCGATCGCGGTCGAGGCGCAAAAGCAGGGCGCAGAGCTGCTGCTCACGAGCTTCGGCCGGATGATGAGCATCACGCAGATGACGGCGACGAAGCTGAATCCAGTGCCCGAGATCCTCGAGATGGACGTCCAGAAACCGTCTGACATCGCGGCCGCGGCGAAAGCGACCGGCGAGCGATGGGACAGGCTGGATGGCATCGTTCATTCAGTCGCGTTTGCGCCTGCCGACGCACTTGGCGGAAATTTTCTGAACACGCCGTGGGAAAGTGTCGCGACCGCGCTGCAGGTGAGTGCTTTTTCGTTCAAGGAGCTGGCCGCTGGCTTCCTTCCTTTGATGAAGGAGCACGGCGGTTCGATGGTCACTCTTGATTTCGACAACTCGACTCAGGCATGGCCGAAGTACGACTGGATGGGCGTCTCGAAAGCTGCGCTCGAATCGGTCACCCGCTACCTTGCACGCGACCTCGGGCGGTACAAGATTCGCGTCAACGCGATTTGCGCCGGGCCACTGGCGACGCTCGCGGCGAGCGGCATCCCGGGCTTCAAAGACTTCGAAGAGGTGTGGGAAAAACGCGCACCGCTCGGTTGGAGCCTGCAGGACAAATCGCCTGTCGGACGAGCGGCATGTGCGTTGCTATCGGACTACCTGGACATGACCACAGGCGAGCTCCTGCACGTCGACGGGGGCTATCACGCGATGGGGACCGAGCTACCTCCCACTGCATGACCCAACATGTTGTGCCTTAGGTAAGACAAGGGCTCAACATCGTGCTAGTCTCTCCAAAATTCTCCTTTGGAGGGATGCAGTTTGCGGGAGTGCCTGGTGATCTATGTGGACGCCGCTCTCGACAAGAACGGCCGGGCTGGATGTGGCCTGGCCGTTTTTGTTAGGGGCCGCGCGGTGTATACGGAATCGTTCGGCTTTTCGCACCTCGGCGGATCCGCTCAACTCGAGGCTCACGTTTGCGCGGGCGCCCTCG
Organism: Candidatus Dormiibacterota bacterium; assembly: GCA_035937155.1. Lineage (GTDB taxonomy): Bacteria > Chloroflexota > Dormibacteria > Dormibacterales > Dormibacteraceae > Palsa-870. The sequence continues at coordinate 13,306 of DASYVJ010000086.1, forward strand.
ATCTTGCCGCCGCGCGCTGGCCGTATCACCGCGTGATCGTGCGCACGGATTGCGCGCCGGTCGTCCGCAGTCGCATGCCGTCCAGTGACAGTTTTCGTATCGCCGTCTTCGAAGTGCGGGAGCGATGCAGGCGCGGTTGGCGCGTCGTTCGCTATGTGAGCCGCAAAGCAAATCCGGCACACGAACTCGCACGCGAAGGACTCAAGAGCCTGTCGAGACAACAGGTGCTGGTGGCCGCATAGACTAGTGGTGCGTCTCGAGACGCACCACTAACGTTTCCGCCAGATTCTCTGGCCGGAGGAGTCGAGATGTCACCAGACGATGGAGCCCAAGGCATGGAATCGCCGGCCCGTCGCCGCCGTCGTGGGCGGCCGCCCGCGGCGCCGGCCGCGGCCACTGGACGCACCCGCCGGAAGCGGCTGGGCGGCCCTGAGCTCACGCAGCGGCTGAACGAGATGGTCGCCGAGCTGATCAAAGAGAACCGCAAGCTGAAGCGGCAGGTCGTAAAGCTCACCGAACGCGGGTCAAAGGTCGCCAGCAACACCCTCGAGCGCGGGCTGCGCACCCTTCAGCGTCGCGTTCAGCGAGCCCTCACCGCACCGGCGAAGCGCCGCCGCAAGACGGCCCCGGCGACGAGTCGTAAGAAGACGGTGACCCGAAAGCGGCGGAAGGCCTAAACACCTCCCAGCTCGCCGGGGAGGTCGGCCCTTTCCTTCGGGGTCACCGCGCCCTTGGTCCGCGGGGGCACCCGGGTGGGGGGATCCAGGCTTGCTTTAAGCGCGGTAACCGGCACGATATCCGGCCGCCGCGGCGGCGACCTCGTTCTCGTGTTGGGCCGTCCGGTACGCGTCGACGATGCTGAAGAGCCACAGCGCTCCTCCGCCGAGCTCCATCGGCACTCCGAGCGCCGCGCCGATCACAGTCAGGTCGAGGTCGAACCCAAAGAACTGCAGGCCTCCGATGCCGAGCAGGAAGCCGATGCCTTTCTTGTTGTGGCCCAGGTAGAAGTGGCCGCAGCCCGGGATGATTGCCAAGGCGGCCGCCGTGAGGGGGTTCTTCGGTCGCTTGATCACGCTGCCCTGGTAGCGCCCTGAAGCCGGCGATCCGCAGCGTGGGCACAGCGAGTTCGGATTCGCGAGAACGGCGCCGCAGTTACCGCAGAAAACATCAGCTGCCATAGCTCCAATATGCCCTTTTTTGCTAACGTCCGAACAATGGATCTCGGCTTCACTGCAGAAGAGGAAGCCTTTCGAGAAGAGATCCGAACGTGGCTCGATCTCAACCTCCCCTCCGAATGGCGTGGCCGCGGCGTAGGCGGCTTCCGCGAAGAGGATGAGACCGATCTCCAGCGCCAGTGGCAGCGCCGGCTCCACGAAGGCGGGTGGCTGAAGCTGGCGTGGCCGAGCGAGGCCGGCGGCCGAGCGGCCACACCCGTCATGCAGGCCATCTACCAGGAGGAGATGGCCAAGGCAGGCGCCCCTATAATCCTCGGCCGCCTCGGCGTCAGCCTGCTCGCACCCACTCTCCACGCGCACGGATCGCAATGGCAAAAGGATGCGTACGTCGACAAGATCCTGAGCGGCGAGCTGGTCTTCTGCCAGGGATTCAGCGAGCCGGATGCCGGCAGCGACCTCGCGGGCTTGCGGACGCGTGCTGAGAAGCGTGACGGCAAGTGGTTTCTGACCGGCCAGAAGACATGGTCGAGCGGGGCGCATTACGCCGACAAGAGCTTCCTCCTGGCCCGCACTGATCAGCAGGCTGAAGCTCACCGCGGGATCGGCTTCTTCCTGGTCGACATGCGCCAGCCGGGGGTCGAGGTTCGCCGCATCCGCCAGATGACCGGAGGCGGCGAGTTCTGCGAGATCTTCCTCTTAGACGCCGTCGTAGAGGAGAGCGACCTGGTCGGCGAGCCCGGTGCAGGTTGGAAGATCGCGATGACCGTGTTCGGCTTCGAGCGGGGTGGCCTGGCGCAGGCAGCTCGATTCGAGCGCGCCGTCCAGGAGCTGGCCAGTCTCGCGCGCGAAAGGGGTGTGGGAGCAGACGTCCGCACGCGACAGCAGGTTGCGCAGGCACAGATCGAGGCGCATGTCTTCCGGCTCATCGGCCTGCGCAACCTCACAAAGGCGCAGCACGGCCATCCTCCCGGCCCGGAAGCCAGTCTGACCAAGCTCTACTGGAGCGAGATGGACAAGCGCCTCCAGGAGACCGCTCTCGACATGCAAGGCCCGTACGGCGCGCTCGCGCCGGACTCGCCGCTTGCGGTGGAGGACGGGCGCTGGCAGTACGGCTGGATGTGGGCCCAGGCGGAGACGATCTATGCGGGATCGTCGGAAATCCAGCGCAACATCATCGCCGAGCGCGTGCTGGGGCTTCCGCGCGGCCGGTGAGCACCACGGCTTCGGTTGTGGAACGCCTGCGCGAGCGAATTGGCGTGGCCGCGCCGCCGGCCGAGACGACGGTGGAGGCTGGTCATCTCAAACGATTCGCGGAAGCGATTGGCGATCCAAACCCGCGCTGGAAGAGCGAGGTGCCGCCGACGTTTCTGATCGCGCTGGCGCCCGTGTCACTGCACCTCGCCGAGGCGGAGGAGTACGGCAAAGGCTGGCTGAACGGCGGCAATCGTTTCGAGTACTTCGAACCAGTCAAGGTCGGGGACCGGATCACCGCGACCGGGCGCGTCGCGGACGTGTACGAGAAGACGGGTGCCAGCGGCAGCCTGCTCTTCATCGTCTTCGAGACCGACTACGTCAACCAGCACGGTCGAACCGTCGCGAAACTCCGCGGTACCGCGATCAGGCGATGAACATTCAAGTCGGCCAGGAGCTTCCCGAATTGATCAAGCAGCCCACCACGCGCCAGCTCGTGCAGTACGCGGGCGCTCAGGGTGACTTCTACGAGATCCATTACGACCAGGCCTACGCGCAGAGCGTCGCGCTGCCGGGCGTGATCCTGCACGGCCTGCTCAAGGCTGCATTCCTCGGCCAGCTCGTCACGGACTGGCTCGGCGACCGCGGCACGCTGAAGACGTTCGACGTGAGCTATCGAGGCATCGATGTTCCGGGTCGCCCGTACCGGTGTCGCGGACGAGTCACCAAGGTTGAGGGCGATCAGGTCGAGCTAGAGCTCTGGGGCGAAGATTCCGACGGCAACCGCACAACCCTCGGAACTGCCACCGTCGAGATGCGCGGGTAGATGCTGTTCCTCATCGTCAAGTACATCCACATCCTCGCCGCGATCGTCGCTGTCGGCCTGAACATCAGCTACGCGATCTGGATCATCCGGGCTCAGCGAGAGCCGGCGCACACCGGCTTCGCGCTCAAGGGGATCAAGTTCCTCGACGACCGCATCGCCAACCCTGCTTACGGCGTGCTGCTGCTGACAGGGCTTTTGATGGTGTTCCTTGCCGGTTACTCCCTGACGACGCTCTGGATCGATATTGCGCTCGTCCTATTCGTCCTTCTTATCGTGGTCGCGGTGGTCTTCTTCACCCCATCGCTGCGCGAACAGGTCAAGCTCGTCGAGTCAGGTGACGTTTCCTCTGCTGAGTTCCGCCGCCTCGCGCAGCGCGGTCAGCTTGCCGGTCAGGCCCTCGGTGCGATCGTGCTGGTGATACTCGCCATGATGGTCTTCAAACCCCACTTGTAGGGCACCTGCGCCCGAAGCGCTGCCATGCCGCGCATGGCCAAAACCACCGACGCATCGATCACGCAGTAGCCGCCCGCGATCACCGAAGGCGGGTTGCCGGACGGGATGTGCGTCCAGGGCGCGACCGGCAGCCACACCCAGTTGCCGAAAAACGTACCGAAGATCTCGAGCTCACCAGTGGCGATGAAGATGGCGGCGAACAGCGCCCAGCGCGGCGAGCGCAAGACGAAGTACGCGAATACCGGCAGGCATAGGGCGCCTTGAATGTCGACCCGCCCCGTGATCACCGGCAGGATGGTCAGCCCCGCCACGGCCCACAATGTGGCGCCTGCGAGGACCACGTAGGCCACGCCCTTGCCGTGCTTGAGCACGACAGGTGTGGTCATTGCGAGCAAGCCGAACAGGTACACGGCACCATGGCCTGGCGGCACGAAGAGCGGCACATTGTGCAGGCGGTAGACGTACAGCCCCCAGATCAGAGAGCCGAAGATCTCGAACCCGGTGGCGACGATGACGCAGATCCAAATCTGCAGGCGCTGTTCCTTCGGCGCTTTGAGCGCCGCCAGATAGAGCGCCGCGAAGGTGAGCAGCCCCAACAACCACTGCTGCCACAGGGCCGTTGTCCTGCTGTCCGCGAGCAGCAGGATCGGTGTATAGGTCAGGAGATAGACATGAAGCCAGTAAGGCTTGAGTCGGGTGACCAAGGCCATTGAATGGTAGCGGGGCCGGTATCGGTGCCGGCCCCGCCGAGAATCGTTACTTCAGAGTGCCGCGCTCGTCGATGAGGCTGCCCTGCAGCGTCCAACCGGTGCCATTCCACGTGATCACCTGTTCCTGAGCGATCGGGAAGTGATCGCTCGAGGTTGTCTTGACCACGACCCCGGGCAGCAGGAACGGATTATTTGACTCGTTGAGCTGAGTGGCCGCGATGCTCATCACATTGGCGCGAGTCATGTTCGAGCCGGCCTGCTTGAGGACGTCGACCATTGTCCAAGCAACCGCGACGCCGTAGATGTTGAAACCGTCCTTGACGTTGCACGTCGTGCAGTTGGCGATGACTTCCTTGTAGAGCTTCATGCCCGCGTCGGAGGCCCACTGTGGGTCGGTCGGGTCCTTGATGTAGCCGACGCTGGTCACGTTCTTGAGCGCGGCGCCGTTCTTGGCCGCGATGCCCATGTAGACCTGCGGGTTGGACACCGAGTTCAGATAGATGGTCGGCTCCCAGTGCAGCGCCGTGATGATCACGAGCGACTTGATCGTGAACGCCGGCGTGGTGAACAGGAAGACCGTGTCAGCGCCTTTGGCCTTGAGCGTGGCGAGTTGCGATGCCGTGTTGGTCGCCGTGACGTCGTAGCTCTGTTTGTCGACGATCATCGATGCGTTGGACCCGAGCCCGTCGGTGAGCCCCTTCAGATAGTCCTGGCCGTAGTCGTCGTTCTGATACAGGACGCCGATCTTCGCGCCCGCGTGCTTGGCCACCACGTCCTTGGCGTAGATACGAGACTCTCCCTGGTAGGCCGGCTGCCAGCCGAGGGAGTAGGGGTGCTGGCTGAAGTCGGCGCTGAAAGTGGTCGCGCCGGTAGCCACGAACAGCTGCGGCACCTTCTGGGTGTTCAGGTAGTCACGCACTGATGTCTGGGCCTGCGTGCCAAGGCCGCTGAACATAGCGAAGACCTTGTCCTGCTCGACCAGCTGCTTCGTCAGCGGGACGGTGTTGGCGGGGTTGTAGCCGTCGTCGAGGATCTTGAACGTGATCTTTTTGCCGTTGACGCCGCCCTGGTTGTTGTTGATGTACGTGAAGTACGCGTTCTCGCCATTAGCGATCGTCCCGTATGCGGCCGCCGGCCCGGACAGGGCGATTGTGTTGCCCAGGAGAATTGAGTTGCTGGTGATGCCGACGTCGGTTTGGGGGGCCGTGCTGGTCGAGCCGCCACACGCGGCAAGGGTGACCAAAAGGGCCGCAACCGCGGCGAACCGAGGGCCATTGTTTGCCATAGAAGCTCCTCTCGCGTTAATGAAGATGTATTTAAGCAGTCTGGCAACCGGGCGGCATCTGTCCAATCTCTCGATCGGCGGCCGCCATCTCGGGCCTGGCGATACGGCCTTAAGGTCGCGGCGGAACTCCTTTTGGTTGGCGGGGCCGCTGGGCGGCCCCGCCGAGGACTACTTGATTGTGCCGCGCACGTCGATGAGGCTGCCCTGCAGCGTCCAGCCGGTCCCGCTCCAGGTCTCCAACTGCATCTGCGAGATCGGGAAGTGGTCGGTGGAGGTCGTCTTGATCACCACACCTGGAAGCGCGAAGGGGTTGGTCTCATTGAGCTGGGTGGACGCGATGTTCATCACGTTCTGGCGGGTCATGTTCGTACCCGCCTGCTTCAGTACGTCGACCATCGTGTAGGCCGCCGCCACGCCGCTGATGTTGAAGCTGTTGTTTGCGTCGCACGTCGAGCAGTTGGCGATGACCTGCCTGTAGAGCACCATGCCCGCGTCGTTCGCCCACTGGGAATCGTTCGGGTCTTTCAGGTAGGCGACGCTGGTCATGTTCTTGAGCGCAGCGCCTGCCTTGGCGGCAGCACCCACGGTCGTGCGCGGGTTGGAAACCGAGTTCACGTAGATATTCGGCTCCCAGTGCAGAGCCGTGACTGCGACCAGAGCCTGGATGGTGAACTTAGGCGTGGAGAACAGGAACAACGTGTCGGCACCCTTGGCCTTGAGCGTTGCGACCTGGGATGCGGTCGTGGCCGCGGTTACGTCGTAGCTCTGCTTGTCGACGATCATCGAGGCGCTGGACCCGAGCCCGTCGGTCAGTCCCTTCAGATAGTCCTGGCCGTAGTCGTCGTTCTGATAGAGGACACCGATCTTCGCGCTTGCGTGGTTGGCGAGGATGTCCTTGGCGTAGATGTGGGACTCGGCCTGGTAGGAGGGTATCCAGCCGACGGTCCACGGGTACTTTGTGTGGTCGAGGCCCCAGGTCGTCGCGCCGGTATACACGAAAATCTGCGGCACCTTCTGGGTGTTCAGGTAGTCGCGAACTGACGTCTGGTCCTGGGTACCGAGGCCACCGAAGACGCCGAAGACCTTGTCCTGCTCGACGAGCTGCTTGGTCAGTGGGACCGTATTGGCCGGGTTGTAGACATCGTCGAGGATCTTGAACGTGATCGAGCGGCCGTTGACCCCGCCATGGTTGTTGACATACGTGTAGTACGCGTTCGCCGCGCTGGAGATCGTCCCGTAAGCGGCGGCCGGGCCGGACAGAGCGTTTGTGTTGCCGAGCAGGATCGAGTTGCTCGTGATGCCGACATCGCTCTGGGCGGCTGGGGTGGTCGAGCCGCCGCAGGCGGCAATGCTGACGAAAAGGGCTGCGAGCGCCGCGAACCGAGACCCGGCCTTTGTCATGGACTGCCTCCCCGCTTTATGGAAAAGACGTTCAGGACAGTCTGTCAGGTCAGATGAGCCTTGTCAGGCGGCACGGGACTCCGGCGGCAGCTGCCCGGGTTCTTGATCGGCGGTCCCCTGGAGGCGGCGCCGGAGACGCGAATAGCCCGCATTGATCAGGCCGACGATCCCGTTCGGGGCGAAGATCATGATCAGGATCAGAATCGCCCCGTACGTGACGGATGGGCCGGCCTTCTCCACAGCCGAAGCGATCTGGGTCGGGATCCAGGTTTGTGTCGGCACCCACTGGTTTGACTCGATGGGCAGGAAGTAGGCGAAGATGCCTCCGGCCAGTGGTCCAGGAATTGACGCCAGGCCTCCGATGACGGCGCCGACCAGGAGCTGGATCGAGAGCGACACGGGAAATGTATCGGGGCTCACGAACCCTGTCGACATGCCGAAGAGCGAGCCGGCGACGCCCGCGTAGAGGGCCGAGATGCCAAACGCCAGGGTCTTGTAGCCGGCGATGTTGACCCCTGAAGCTGCGGCTGCCACCTCGCCGTCTCGGAGCGCCCGCATGGCGCGGCCGGCCCGGTGCCGCACAAGGTTCCAGGCCAGCCAGAAAAGAATGAGGGCAAAGCCGAGAGTCACGTAGTAGGTCCACTGGTCGGAGGTCATTGCGGAACCGGTCAGTGCGGTGAAAGCGTCCTTGGCGAACTGCGGTGGGTCGGGCGGCGTCAGGATGATTCCCTGCACGCCGCCTGTGAGCTCGGCGGGCCGCTTGATCAGGCTTGGCGTGACAACCGCCAGAGCGAAAGTCGCGAGGGCAAGGTACAGCGCCGACAGGCGCAGTGCTGGCACCCCGAAAACGAATCCCACAATCCCAGTGACCAGCCCCGCGATGGGAATCGTCACAAGGTAATCCATGTTGTAGCGGTGGGCGAGGATCGCGGACGTATAGGCGCCAAGCGCCATGAACGCGCCATGACCCAGCGAGAGCTGGCCGCTGTAGCCGACCAGAATGTTTAGGCCCATGATCGCGATCGCGAGGATGAGCGCCTGCGCCCACTGTCCCGCCTGGAAGCTGCTGATCACGGTCGGCCAGCCGACAAAGAAGAGGATGGCCACGACGACCAGCCAGTAGCGTGGCGGTGCGGTCCGGATGCGCTGGAGCATCAGTGTCCCGTCAAACGCGGCGGACCGTTGGCCGTCCGAAGAGGCCGTTCGGCTTGATGAGAAGGACGCCGATGATGATCGCCAGGGCGACCGCGAGCTGCAGGTCGCCTCCGACAAAAGGCACGTACGCCCCCGCCAGGTTGACGGTCACGCCGACTATGACACCGCCGACGACGGCGCCAAGCGGGCTCTCGATCCCACCCAGTACGGCAGCTGCAAAGGCGTAGATGATGATCGTTTGCATCATGTTCGGCTCGAGCAGAAGAATCGGGGCGACCATGATCCCGGACACCGCGCCGACGGCCGATGCGAGACCCCAACCCAACGCAAGCATCCAGCTCACATGCACTCCGAGCAGGCGGCTCGCCTCCGGGTGGTGGGCGGCGGCTCGCAGCGTAAGACCCACTGTGGTGCGCTGCAGCATCAGGTAGATCAGAAGAAGAACCACCCCGGAGACCGCGATCACGCCAAGGTCTCGGTAGCTGACAAAGGCCCCGAGTAGGTTGATGGTCTGCGGTGGGAAGGGGCTCGGAAATGCCCGCGGCAAGTAGCCGAACATGAACCCGGCCAGCCCGTTGAGCAGCGCCGCGAGACCGAGAGTCACGATGACCAGCGTCAAGATCGGAGCGCGCTCCACCGGGTGGATCACGACGCGCTGGATCGCGATTCCGCCTGCGAATGCAAGCACCAGGGTCACCGGGAAGGCGATCCAGTAGTTAAGGCCGTGATCGATCAGCGTAAAGGCCATGAAGGTTGCCATCATGGCCATCTCGCCTTGGGCGAAGTTGACCAGGCCCATCGCGTTGTAGATCAGAACGAGCGCCAGTGCGAGGCTCGCGAATATCGCACCCTGGGCGATGCCGCTGACGACCTGCTGCAGGAACTCTTGCACGGCTAATAACCGAGGTACGACTTGCGAACGGAGTCGTTGCCTTTCAGCTCGGCGCTGCTGCCCGTGACCGCAACGCGGCCAACCTCGAGCACGTACGCATGGGTCGACATCTCGAGGGCGATCCTGGCGTTCTGCTCGACCAGCAACACCGCGACCTTGTCCGCCTGGTTGATGGTGCGGATGATCTCGAAGATCGCGCGCACGATCATCGGCGCGAGCCCGAGCGAGGGTTCGTCGAGGAGCATGAGCTTCGGCTTCATCAGAAAGGCGCGCGCGAGCGCGAGCATCTGCTGCTCGCCGCCCGACAGCGTGCTGGCGGACAGGCGGCGGCGCTCACGCAGCACTGGGAAGTACTCGAACACGCGGTCATAGTCCTTGCGCACGGCCGGGCCGTCGCGGCGAAGATGCGAGCCGAGCTTCAAGTTCTCGTCGACGGTGAGCTCGGTGAGGATGCCTCTGCCCTCGGGCACGTGGGCGATCCCGCAGCGGACCACATCTTCGGTGTGCATCCGGTTCAGCGACCGTCCTGCGAATCGGATACCGCCGGTCCAGCGCACGCCGCCTGTGATCGCGCGCAGGGTGGTGGTTTTGCCCGCCCCGTTGGCGCCCAGCAGCGAAACGACCTCGCCCTCGGGCACCGAAAGCGAAACGCCATGGAGTACCGATGTCGGACCGTAGCCCGCGCGCACCTCCTCCAGCTCGAGCAGCGCCATCAGGCAGCTCCGAGGTATGCGTCGATCACGGCCGGGTCACGCTGGACATCGGCGGGATTGCCCTCGGCGATCTTCTTGCCGAAGTCGAGCACCACCACCTTGTCGGAGATGCCCATGACGAAAGACATGTGGTGCTCGACCAGCAGCATCGTGACGTCGAGATCGTCATGGATGCGGCGCAGCAGTCGAGCCATGGCGTCCACTTCTTCGTGGCTGATTCCGCCAGCGGGCTCGTCCAGCAGCAGCAGTCGCGGCTTCGAGACAAGCGCGCGCGCCAGCTCCACTCGTTTTTGCGTACCGAAGGGCAGTGCCGCAACCGGGCGCGTCGCCATTGCTCCAAGACCGACGAAGTCGATCATCTCCATGGCCCTCTTCCTTGCCGCGGATTCTGCTTTCACGGCCGCAGGCAGCGGGATGGTGGACTGGAGCCAGCCGCTAGGCGTCCTGATGTGATCGCCGACGATCACGTTCTCGAGGACGGTCATCGACCGGAACAGAGCGAGGTTCTGAAACGTCCTGGCCAGGCCGTGACGGACCACCTCGTGCGGCGGTATGCGAGAGACCGGATCGCCGTCGATCAAGACGCTGCCGGAGGTCGGCCGGTACACCCGCGTGATGACGTTGAACAGCGTGGTCTTGCCGGCTCCGTTGGGGCCGATAAGGGCCACCACCTCGCCCGCGTCGACGGTGAAGGAGACGCGATCGAGCGCCACGACCCCCCCGAAGCGGACGCTGAGCTCGCGCACTTCGAGCAGCGCCATCAGCGCGCAAGTCTATAAGCGAACCTCCCCCGCTGCCTAATCGTCCCCTGGCTCGGGGAGGTCCGGGGCTCGTCAGGCGCGGCCGGAGTCGCTTCGCCGAAGTCTGAACGCGGCGTTTCGTCAACCGGTGCAGGCGGCGGAACCTCATGAGCAGCTACCGGGGGCGGGGCCTCAGGAGCTGTCGCGAGCGGTGCTGACTCCGCGGCCGGCGTGGGGGCGGGAGATGCTGTAGGTGGGTGCACGTCCTCCCACGCCGACGGCTGCGGGGCCGGCGCGGCGGGCAGCGGCGGCGCCGCACCGAAGCCTGCGGTGTAGTCCGGTCGTGTGGCAAGGTGAGCGACCGCCACAGATTTCAGAGGCTGCTGTCGCGGACGCATGACCATGCTCAAGATCCAGTACGCCAGAGCGATCACGATGCCGAGCCCCGCGATGATCGGCAGGATCACGAACGGTGGTCTCGTCATGAGGTCGAAGGTGTTGAGCTTGGCCGCGCCCGGTGTCGGGCTCGGTGAGTCGGTCGGGCTCGCGGTGGGCGACGGAGAGGTGTCAGGCGATGCCGACGGTGACACGGTGGGGGTAGGGCTGGCGGCCGCGGCCTGCAGGGTGAAGCTGGCGCAGGGGCTGGGCGGAACGCTGGCGCACAGGCGGTGCACGCCTGGCGGGTCGCCAGGGTATGGCTTGACCTTGGTGGTGAAGTTTCCGTTCGCATCGGCGTTGGAGGCTCCGGACACTTTTGCCGGCTGGTCCCAGTAGAGGCTGGTCGATTCGTTCGGCAGGAAGGCAGAACCGTTGACGGTGATCAGCGTGTTCGGATCGCCGGCTGCCACGTCAAGAGAGATGAATGCATTCACTGGCGTCGGCGAGGGTGGGGGAGATGGCGACGGCGAAGGGGATGGGGATGGAAACGGCGACGGAGTCGGAGTGGGCGTTGGTGTTGGAGTTGGACCTGGACTTGCGACAAGGAGAAACCACAGAGGTAGCGTCGCCAGCACGCGGATGCCCCTCATCGAAGCCCGGAGGTTACCAGTTACCTAGATAGGTGGCCAGGGAATCGACCAGGCCGAGGTCGGTTCGGGGAAGCGCCAGGTCGGGATGAGCACGCCGCGCAAACGGCGCTTAAGCATGCGGAGCTCGGGCGGGCTCAGCAATCCCTCCAACGTCTTTGCGAGCGGGCCTCTATCAACCTCGCTGAGTGTGCGCTCCACATCGGCGCACAGCTCTGGTGGCAGAGGCTCGCCTGAAAAATCCCAGATGACCGTGCGGAGCTTCTGGTCGACGTGGAACGTCAAGCCGTGGTCGATGACCCAGACCTCGTCGTGCGCATCGAAGAGACAGTGCCCTGACTTGCGGTCCGCATTGTTGGCGATGACGTCGAACAACGCGACCTGCGCCCAGATGTCTCGGCGGCTTGACTGCTGCTCGAGAAAGTGCCGGCGATCGGCGTCGATGAAAAGCTGCAGTGCCCCCTTGCCATGAGGGCCCTGGCGCCGCACCACCGTGGGCGGGATGCGCGGCCAGCCGAGGACCTTGCTCAACTCGTAGGCCGCGACCTCGCGCCGGTACAGGCTTCCCGCCTCGAAATCCCACAGCGGCGACTCGCCGCGCGCAGGCTTGTACACGGCGAGGAGACCCGCTGGCGGATGGGGCTCGAGGCGTGCCAGGAAGGTGTAGTTCGAAGAGCCATGCAGGAGGCCGAGCACCTCGAGGTTGGGAAGCTCGGCAAGAAGCCGCTCGGCTTCCTGGGGTTCAGAAGATCGGGCGCGCGCCATTGGAAACCGGGCACGGGTGGCCGGCGGGGTCCATGGGAAGCCCGCACCGCGGGCACAGCGGCCGCCCCGCGGTCAGGACCGACTCGACCTGCTTCGAGAAGGCCGCCACCTGGGCATGGCTGAGCCAGAAGCGCACTCTCGGAGCGTCATCATCCGATTGATCTGCTGCAGCCGGCTCCGCAGGTTCGTCCCCCGTGGCGCTCTGGCTCGCGACCAGCACGAACTTCTGGCGCGCCTCGTGATAGCCCAGCCCCATCTCTCCCACCTGCCATTCGGGCTCACCGGGCTGGAGCGAGGCTGTCTCGGGAATGATTTCGGTCGCCGGGATGCCCTGCGCCTCCATCATCTGGTTGAGGCGCACGATCAAGGCCTGGACCTGTGATTTCTCGCAGCTCAGCGTCAGCTGGCGGCCCGAACCCCGGGCCAGGAGGAAGAACTGGCGCTGCCCCGGTTGGCCGACCGCCACCACGGCGATCCGGTCCACAGGGTCGAGCTCGAAGATCGGCACAGTAAGTAGCCTAGATGGTGATCCGGCGATGGCGTCTCCGGCTGAGCCTCCAGAGGCTGTTTTGATGCGGCCGCCCTGGGGAAAGACACAGCTATGCAAATTCAAATACGCGCCGAGCTGCGCACCTGGAGGAAAAGCGACATATGCCGAAGACCGTAGGAATCGATTTGGGGACGACCAACTCCGTCATCGCCGTCATGGAAGGCGGCGAACCGGTGGTCATTCCTAACTCTGAAGGTTCCCGGACCACGCCCTCGGTTGTCGCGTTCACCAAGTCAGGCGAGCGCTTAGTCGGCAACCTCGCCCGCAGGCAGGCTGCCGTCAACCCCGAGAACACCGTCTATTCGATCAAGCGCTTCATGGGCCGCAAGTACTCCGAGGTCGTCGAGGAGCGAAAGATCGTGCCTTACGAGGTCAAGTCGGGTAAGGACGACCGCGTCGTGGTCCAGATCCCGAATGCGAACAAGGAGTTCACGCCGGAAGAGATCTCGGCCATGATCCTGCAGAAGCTGAAGGCCGACGCCGAGGCCTACCTCGGCGAGAAGGTGACCGACGCGGTCATCACCGTGCCTGCCTACTTCAACGACGCGCAGCGCCAGGCGACCAAGAACGCCGGCCAGATCGCGGGCCTGAACGTGATTCGCATCATCAACGAGCCGACCGCGGCTTCACTCGCCTATGGCCTTGACAAGAAGACGAACGAGACCATCCTGGTCTTCGACCTGGGCGGCGGGACGTTCGACGTTTCCGTCCTCGATGTCGGCGACGGAGTCTTCGAAGTCAAGTCCACCAACGGCGACACCCACCTGGGTGGCGACGACTACGACCGGCGCATCGTGGACTGGCTGGCCGACGAGTTCAAGAAGTCAAACGGCATCGACCTGAAGGCCGATCGCCAGGCTCTGCAGCGACTCACCGAGGCGGCGGAGCGAGCCAAGATCGAGCTGTCGAGCCGCCTGGAGACGAGCGTCAACCTGCCCTTCATCACGGCCGACGCGACCGGTCCCAAGCACCTCGAGATGACACTGACTCGTGCCAAGTTCGAGTCCCTGACCGCTGACCTGACCGAGCGCTGTCGAGGACCGTTCCTGGCTGCGCTGAAGGACGCCAACCTGACACCACAGCAGATCGACGAGGTGGTTCTCGTCGGTGGTTCCACCCGCATGCCCGTGATCCAGCAGCTGGTCAAGAACCTGCTCGGCGGCAAGGAGCCCCACAAGGGCGTCAACCCGGACGAGGTGGTCGCCATCGGTGCGGCGATCCAGGCCGGGGTGCTCAAGGGTGAGGTCAAGGACATTCTTCTCCTCGACGTCACGCCGCTCTCGCTCGGTGTCGAGACGCTCGGTGGCGTCATGACCAAGCTCATCGAGCGCAACACCACGATTCCAACTTCTCGCTCGCAGGTCTTCTCGACCGCGGCGGACAACCAGACTTCGGTCGAGGTCCACGTCCTGCAGGGCGAGCGCGAGATGGCGCGCGACAACCGCACGCTGGGTCGCTTCCACCTGGACGGCATAGCGCCGTCGCCGCGTGGCATGCCGCAGATCGAAGTCACTTACGACCTGGACGCCAACGGCATCCTGAACGTCAAGGCACAGGACAAGGGCACCGGCCGCGAGCAGTCGGTCACGATCACCGCATCCTCGACGCTTGGCAAGGAAGAGGTCGAGCGGATGGTCAAGGAGGCCGAGGCGCACTCCGCCGAGGATCGCGGGAAGCGCGAAGAGGTCGAGCTCCGCAACCAGGCCGACCACATGATCCACCAGGCCGAGAAGGTCATGAAGGACAACGCCGACAAGATCCCCGACGACCTCAAGACCGAGGTCACGACCAAGCTCGAGGCTTTGAAGACCGCGGCCAAGGGTTCGGACTCCAAAGCGCTGCAGCAGCAAATGGACGAGTTCAACGAAGCTCTCCAGAAGATCGGCCAGCACATCTACCAATCGGACGGCGCGGGCGCTGCCGCCCCGCACGACGGCGCGGGGGCTGCAGGTGAACCGAAGCCGGCCGGTGCCAAGAAGACTGAAGACGACGTGGTCGACGCCGACTACCGCGAAGTCAACTAACCGGAGATCCCACCAAAAGGGCTCGGGCAGGTGCCCGAGCCCTTTTACTTTGTCCCAGTGATTTCCTACATCCGCTCCCGACAGCGGCTCTGGCCGGCGGTCGGGCTGCTGATCGGCGTGCTGCTGATCGGCTTTGACCTGTGGGCGGCCGCGGTTACCTACATACCTCAGTTCGCCGTGCGGAACGACTTCCGGCTCGCCTACGCGGCTGCGCTCATCGGCATCAAGTCCGGCTACAGCCACCTGTACGACCTCGCGGCCCAGAAGTCGGCCATCGAGAGCCTGGGCGCGGGCTTCAACCCTCAACCATTCATCTCGCCACCCCCGCTTGCCTGGCTCGCCACCCCGTTCCTCCTGCTTCCATTTCAAGCCGCCGTCGTGCTCTGGACTCTTCTCCTCCTCGCCGCGTTGTGCTGGACTTGGTACCTGCTCGCGCCGCGTGGTGAAGTCGTGAGACCTGCCCACCTGGCGTTGCTCCTTGGAGTCTTCCCGGTCGCGTTTAGCGTGATGGTCGGCCAGCCGGGGGCGTTGGTTGCAGCGGCCGTCGCCACCGCCTGGTGGTTGATGCGCAAAGACCATCCGGTCTGGGCCGGGTTGGGGTTGAGCCTGATCATCCTGAAGCCACAGCTGGCCCTCCTGGTGCCGGTCTGCCTGCTGGTATCGGGTCACGCGCGCACGTTCGGCGCGTGGCTGGTCGCCAGTCTATTGATCGGGTTGGTCGCTCTTGCCCTGTTGGGTCCTGACGGACTGGCGCGCTACCGCGAGGTGCTTGCCCAGACGCAGACCCCGGCCTGGGACATCACTCGGCGCTATGCGATCTCCGGGGTGCTGGGGATCGGCCTTGTCCTGAACGCGGTGCAGGTCCTCGTCGTTGGCGTGACCCTGCTCGCGGCGTGGCGGCATCGGGGCGAAGGCCCGGAGCTGCCGATGGCGGCCGGCATCGTCGGATCCCTGCTCGTCACACCGTACCTCGGGTTCCAGGACTTCCTCATGCTCGTCGTCGCCGGCTGGCTAGTTCTGAGGGGAGGCGCCACGCAGTTGCAGGTCGGACTGCTGGTGGTCGGCTATGCCCTGCTGCAGCTGGCGCTCGTGGTCCTCGCCGTGCCGATCCTGATTGCAGAGGCCCTTCTCCTGGCATCGCTCGCGTGGTCTGCCAGCCGCGTGTCAGACAAACCAAGCGCGGCTTGGAGCCGACGGTGAGATTCGAACTCACGACCTGCCACTTACGAGGCGGCTGCTCTGCCAGCTGAGCTACGTCGGCAATTTGGGGTGCGAATGTGCGCGAAAAGCACGCGTTCTGGGGGGTCCCTAGGCTACCATCGAAGACGATGAGGACACTGGACGTGGAGCGTCTCACAGCCGGGGATTACGACCTCATCAAGCCCCTGCTCGTCGAGCTTCACCTTGGCGAACAGGTGCACTACTCGGACCACCCGCAGCTGAGCCGCGGCGAGATCGAGAACCACCTGACCGAGATACCGACTGCGTTTCGCGGCGAGAACGTCATCTTCGCGGTGCGGGACGAAATCGGGCAGGTCGTCGGCTTCTGCTGGATAGTCCTGTACGACCCGGGAACCGGGTTGGAAGGCGAGGTGGCGGAGGTGTACGTCGCGAGCGAGCACCGGGGACGCGGCATCGGCGAGATGCTGGTCAGGGAGGCGGTCAAGCTGTTTGAAGAGCGCCGCGTGACGCTCGGCTACGTCTGGACCCGGCCCGACAACGAGTCTGCGGTGCGCCTCTACCGCTCGGGCGGATTCGAGCCGAACCGCCAGCTCGTGATGACCTGGTACCCGAGGGAGCCTCACAACCCGCGCTGAAACCCGTCCCTAAGATCTAGGGGTGAGACCGATCGTGCTCGTCGCTGCGGGCCTGCTGGTGACCGCCCTGGTCGCCGTCGGCGTGACGCTGGCCGTCCTGAGACTCGAATCGCGCACCAACACGCAGCAGGTCAACCTTCGCTCGGGCGTAACGATCTCCGAGGACTCGGCCATCGTGCAGGCCGCGGCGAGGGCTCGACCGGCCGTTGTGAGCGTGGTCACCCAGCAGCCACCCAACCTGACCCGCGGTTCGGGCTACCTGGCCACCTCAGACGGGTACATCGTGACCAACATCGCCGTCATCGCCGGCGCCGGGGCGATGACGGTCCTCGTGCCTGGTGACGCCAAGGCGCACGACGCGCGCCTGATTGACTATGACTGCGAGACAGGCGTGGCGGTGATCAAGATCGACCAGGTCAGCGGCTTGCCGACGCTGGCGTTTGCCGATCCGACCGCGCTCGTGCAGGGACAGGTCATTGTGGCCGTCGGCGGACCCTACGAGGGTGGCGCGGTGACGCCGGGTTACGTGAGCGCGATGCACCGTATCGCTTCGATCGCCAACCCGTCCTTGAACCAGAAAGCAGTCGAGCTCAGCGACACCATCCAGACGAGCGCGGTGATCGGCGCCGGAACCGCCGGCGGTCCTCTGCTGAATGTGGGTGGTCAGGTGGTCGGCATCGCCATGCAATCCCAAGCGTCGACCGCGACGAACGGCTTTGGCGTCAACGTGGCGGACGTCCAGGATGACGTGCAGCAGATCCTTCAGACCGGCCAGGTCGTCGTGTCGTCGCTTGGTGCCGCCGGCACCGACCTCAGCCCGGAGCTCGCGATGCTGAGCGGCCTTCCCGTGGGCAGCCAGCTGGTCACCCTCGACAAAGAAGGACCAGCCGCTTCGGCAGGGTTGCAGCCCGGCGACGTCATCACGCAGCTGGACGATGTGAAGCTCGACGCGTCGCATCCCCTGCGCCTACTGCTGCGCTCGCGGTTTCACCCGAACCAGCGCGTCACCGTGACCTATTCGCGAGCCGGCACCTCGACGCAGACGCAGCTGACGCTCTCCGGCCAGCACCCGACCTGCTCGTGAAGACCACAGTCGACGGCAGCATCCGCAAGAGGATCGAGGACGCTCTCAAAGAGGCGGTCCGAGCACTCGGCGTCGAGGGCGAGCTGCCTGATCTCGAGCTCGGCCGCGCCAAGGCGACAGAGCGAGGCGAGTACGCCAGCTCCGCGGGAATGAAGCTGGCCCGGGTGCTGAAGGAGCCGCCACAGCAGATCGCGAGTCGGCTTGCGGAAACGATCGTCGTGCCCGAGGGCGCCGCCACGGTCGAGGCCGTCGCGGGCTACGTCAACTTCCGCTTGACACCGCGGTGGCTGCAGAGTTTGGTCGCACAGGTGACCGCGACCGGGCCTGGCTACGGCTCGGCCGACATCGGCCGCGGCGAGCGGCTGCAGGTTGAGTTCGCGAGCATCAACCCGACCGGCCCCATGCACATCGGCCACGGCCGGGGCGCCATCCTGGGCGACTCCATCTGCCGGCTGCTCGAATTCACTGATCACAACGTCCAGCGTGAGTACTACATCAACTCCGACAACACGCAGACGCGGCGCTTCGGCGCTTCGGTTTACGCGCGGCTGCACGGCAACGAGCCGCCGGAAGGCGGATACACAGGCGGCTACGTGACCGACATCGCCGAGATGGCGCGGCGCGACCTGCCCGGCATCGATCAGCTCCCAGAGGGAGAAGCCGAGCCAAAGCTGCGGATGTACGCGATGCAAAAGGTGCTGGACCAGATCAAGGCCACGGTCGCCCGGCTGAACATCCGCTACGACGAGTGGTTCTGGGAGAACACGGTGTGGGAGACGGGCCTGGCGCAGCGCGCGATCGAGCGCCTGCGCGAGGACGGGTATCTCAAGGAGCGCGACCGGGCGTTGTGGTTCGGACCTGCCCTGCAAGAGCTGGAGGGCGAGCCTGTCACGGAGGAGGAGGATCGCGTCGTCATTCGCTCCAACGGGCAGCCGACGTACTTCGCCTCAGACCTCGGCTATTTGCTGAGCCGCTTCGAGGAGCGCAGCTTCAACCGGGTGATCGAAGTCTGGGCCACCGACCACCACGGGTACGTGCCGCGCATGAAAGCAGGCGCCGCCGCGCTTGGGATCGACCCGGCGAAGCTGGTGATCATCCTCCACCAGCTCGTCAACTTGAAGGAGGGCAAAATGTCCAAGCGCGCCGGGCGCTTTGTCCCTTTGGACGAGCTGATCGATCGCGTCGGCTCAGATGCGGTGCGCTACTTCTATCTCCTGCGCTCACCCGACACGACGATCGAGTTCGACCTCGAGCTCGCGGTCACGCAGAGCAACGAGAACCCCGTGTACTACGCGCAGTACGCGCACGCCCGGATGGCAAACGTCGAGGCGACCGCGAGTGAACGGCATCCACAGCTGCCGGAGCAAGCCGACGTGTCGTTGCTTGTCGAACCCTGGGAGCTTGACGTAGCCCGCCAGCTGGCTTTCTGGCCCGAGGTCGTCGAGGATGCCGTCCGCTTGCTCGAGCCGCACCGCATCCCCTACTACGTGCAGGATCTCGCGACCGCGGTGCATCGCTTCTATCACGCCGGAAATGAGAAGGGCGAGCACCGGGTGGTGGTTGACGATCCAGACCTGACCCGTGCGCGCCTGGAGCTGTGCCGGGCGGCGCGTCACACTTTGAAGACCGCGCTCGACCTGATGGGTGTCAGCGCGCCCGACCGCATGTAGCCACATAGATAAAGGAGAGGCACTTGGACGTCACCTGGCTCGGACACGGCTGCTTCAGGCTGCGGGGTCGCGCAGCTGCGGCCGTCACCGATCCCTATCCGCCCTCGATCGGCCTGAAGTTGCAGCGGCTGGATGGCAACCTCGTCACGGTCAGCCACGAGCACGAGAACCACAACTACACCCAGGTCATGCGGGACGCGTATGAGATCCGCGGCCCGGGCGAATACGAGGTCGCGGGCGTGAGCGTCATCGGCGTGCCCACCTACCACGACGCCGAGAAAGGAGCCACTCACGGGCGCAACACGATCTACCTGATCGAGATCGACGACGTGCGAGTGTGCCACCTCGGCGACCTGGGACACCCCCTCGACGACTCCGAGGCTGAGCTGATCTCGGCGCCCGACGTGCTGCTCGTGCCGGTCGGCGGACACACCACCATCAACGCCGCCCAGGCGGCGGGGGTGGTCCGGCAGCTGGAGCCGCGCTACGTGGTGCCCATGCACTACGCGATCCCGGGCCTGAAGCTGGATCTCGATCCCCTGGACCGCTTCCTCAAGGAGATGGCAGTCGGACCGTCAGAGCCGCTGCCCAAGCTGTCGGTGCAGGCTTCCTCGGGCGATTACGACACGAAAGTGATCGTGCTGGAGCCCAAAATCGAGCCGAAGGTTTAACAGACCCCCTTAACCCGGTAACATCTCTAAAACCGCCCTGGAGGTCTGAATGTCGAAGTACGTTTTCGTGACCGGGGGTGTCGTCTCCTCGCTGGGAAAGGGCATCACTGCGGCGTCCATCGGGAACATCCTGAAGGCCCGCCACCTCAGCGTCTCACTCCAGAAGCTCGACCCTTATCTCAACGTCGACCCGGGCACGATGAGCCCCTACCAGCACGGCGAGGTGTTCGTCACCGATGACGGCGCTGAGACCGACCTGGACCTCGGGCACTACGAGCGGTTTGTCGACGAGAACCTGACGGTGGCCTCCAACGTGACCACTGGAAAGATCTACCAGGAAGTCATCGCGCGTGAGAGGCGGGGCGACTACCTCGGCGCGACGGTGCAGGTGATTCCCCACGTCACCAATGTGATCAAGGAGAAAATCCTCCGAGCCTCGCGTGATCCGCAGGCTGATGTCGTGGTGGTCGAGGTGGGTGGGACGGTCGGCGACATCGAAAGCCTTCCCTTCCTCGAGGCGATCCGCCAGCTGAAGAACGACCTCGGTCGCCAGAACGTGTTTTACGTGCACTGCTCGCTGGTGCCGGTCGTTCACGGTCACGAGATGAAGACGAAACCAACGCAGCACTCAGTTCAGGCGCTGCGTGCGATCGGTATCCAGCCCGACGCGATCATCTGCCGCTCTGAGCTGCCGATCGACGCGGACCTCAAAGAGAAGATCGCGCTGTTCACCGATGTGCCGCGCGAAGCGGTTGTCTCGGTGCCCGACGTCGATTCGATTTACGAAGTCCCGCTAATGCTCGAGGCCTCCGGGCTGGGCAAGGTGATGGCCAAGCACTTCGAGCTCGACGAGGCTGCGCATACTCCGAACCTGGGTCCATGGACCCAGCTGGTCGAACGGATCAAGAACCCCAAGGCAACGGTTCCCATCGCGCTTGTCGGCAAGTACGTGTCCTTGCCGGATGCATACCTCAGCGTCATCGAGTCGCTGAAGCACGCAGGCATTCACCACAACCTGGCGATCGACATCCGCTGGGTCTCCTCGGAGAAGCTCGACGCCGGCGACCACTCGCCGCTCATGGGAGTAGCGGGCATTGTCGTACCCGGCGGTTTCGGGTACCGAGGCATCGAAGGTAAGGTGCATGCGTCGCGGTATGCGCGCCACAACCGCATTCCTTATCTAGGGCTCTGCCTGGGCATGCAGTGCGCCGTGATCGACTTCGCGCGCGAGGCGCTCGACGCGCCGGATGCCAACTCGACGGAGTTCGCCGCGTTCACGTCAACACCGGTGATCGACCTCATGCCTGAGCAGAGAAATGTCGACCAGATGGGCGGATCGATGCGCCTCGGCCTCTACCCCTGCAAGCTTCTGCCGGGTTCTCTTGCTCACAAGGCGTACGGAGAGGAGGTCGTCTACGAGCGCCACCGTCACCGCTTTGAGTTCAACAACGAGTACCGCGAATCGATGAGCGAAGCTGGGATGGTATTCAGCGGCGTTTCGCCCAACGGCAGGCTGGTCGAGATCGTCGAGCTGGCGGATCACCCGTGGTTCGTCGCGAGCCAGTTCCACCCGGAGTTCCGCTCGCGGCCAAACCGCGCCCACCCGCTGTTCCGCGACTTCGTGCGGGCGGCGTTCCTGCAAAGCGGCATCGATCAGATGGAGCTTCGTCCCGCGGAGCTGTTGGAAGAGACCGAAACCTCCTAGGCCAAGGTGGATCAACAGAGAGGGGCTATACCTTCATTCGAGGCGCGCGGCGAGCTTTCGCTCGAGCTTGTCCACGCGACCGAGGCGGCCGCGCTCGCGTGCGCGCGCCTGCTCGGCAAGGGCGATCCAGATCGGGTCAGCGAAGTCGCCGGAGACGCGATGAAGCGCGCGCTGGAGGACGCGGGCCTGTCAGGCAACGTCGTGCTTGGACCGCGGGACGACCCCAACCTCGCCACCGGCAGCTCGCTGGGTGGAGGCGGGCGCAGCCTCGACTTTGGCCTGTTCCCGGTCGAAGGGGCGAGCCAGGTGGCGAGGGGCTCGGCGAACGCGGTGTCAATCGTGGCGGCAGTTGAGTCGGGCGGTTTCGCGCAGCTGCCTCAAGTCTGGTACGTGGAGAAGATGGTGGCCGGGCCTGGGGCTCGAGGTGCCATCGATCTCGACGATTCGATCGCGGATAACCTTCGCCGCATCGCCTTCGCACGCGACGCTCGGGTGCAGGATCTGACCGTTGTGATCCTGGACCGGCCTCGACACCAGGAGATCATTGCCGAGGTCGCGGCCGCCGGCGCCCGCGTGCGGACGCTGGAGGAGGGTGATGTCGCGGGCGCGGTCATGGCCGCCGTTCCCGGCACGGGGATCGATGCAGCGATCGGGATCGACGGCCTGCATGCAACCCTGATCGCCGCCTGCGCCGTCCGCTGCCTGGGCGGCGAGCTGCAGGCTCGCCTGTGGCCCCGCAACGAAGAGGAGCGGCGGCTGATCGGTGAGCTGGCGAGCCGCACGTACGGAGTCGGAGACCTCGCGCCGGCGGCAGACGTGGCCATCGCCATGACAGGTGTGACCGGCGGTCAGCTGCTGCCCGGGGTGATGTTCGGCAGCGGCTACGCGGAAACCGCATCCCTGCTCATGTCGAGCCGCCACGCCACCATCCGGCGCGTGACGACGCGCCACCACATCGTCGGCGCTCCGAGCTGAGTTTCCCCTCTCCCGCGAAGCGGGAGAGGGTTAGGGTGAGGGGGGACCGGTATTGGAACCAAGCCTCTGGATTAGTTGTTTTCCTGGCCGGGTATCAATAGATAAGCAATGAGCCAGAACGACCCTTTGTCGCCGGACCAGGTTCCCCCGAAGCAAGCGGGAGAACGGCTGTTTAGCTACGGTTTTACCGAGCTTCCCCTGCCCCCACAGGATCCGGTGACCTCCGATATCCCGCCGGACTCGCCGCACCATTACTCTCCGGCGCCCTCGCAGGCCTCCAATCGTGGCCTGCTGAGCGGTCTCGGGGCGACATTGCTCGCCGTATGGGGCTTCCTGAAGTACGGCCTGCTGATCGCGTTCAAGATCCCCGCCTTCGGCACGCTGCTCTCGCT
Source organism: Candidatus Dormiibacterota bacterium (assembly GCA_035937155.1). GTDB lineage: Bacteria > Chloroflexota > Dormibacteria > Dormibacterales > Dormibacteraceae > Palsa-870. Next base: position 36,525 of record DASYVJ010000086.1, read on the forward strand.
GGTCGTCAGCTTCGGCGGCTACGCGCTCTTCTACGGGCCGTGGTTTGCCGTCGCGCTCGTGACGATGATCTTTGTCCACGAGATGGGCCACGTCGTGGAGATTCGCCGCCAGGGGATGGAGGCAAGCGCCCCGATCTTCATCCCGTTCCTCGGCGCCGCCATCTTCCAGCGCTCCCACCCGACCGACGCCCTGAAGCAGGCGCAGATCGGGATCGCAGGCCCGATCGCAGGCACCATCGGTGCCACGGCGGCTTTCGCTCTATATGGCTCCACGCACTCACCCGTCCTGCTTCTGGCCGCGTTGATCGGGTTCTACCTGAACCTCTTCAACCTCATCCCCGTCTGGCAGCTGGACGGCTCGTGGATTCTCGCCCCCGTGTCGAAGTGGTTCCAGGTAGCCGGCTACGCCCTGATCGGCGTCGGGGCCCTGTTCTTCCACTTCCTGGTGAGCCCTCTGATCATCATCATCGCCCTGCTCGGCATCCCGACCTTGATCAAGCGCTTCCGCGAGGCGAGCAACCCTTACTACACCTCAGTCCCGACCGGCGGACGCTGGGCCATGGGCTTCGCCTGGCTGGTGCTGGTCATCTACCTCGGAGTTGCAAGCCTTCAGGCAAGCAGCTTGTTGAGCACGATTGCCCGGTAAACTACCGTTTTTGGAGTCAAGACCTTGAAAGCACAAATCCATCCCACTTACTACGAAGACGCGGTTGTCACCTGCGTGTGCGGAAACACGTTCACGACCGGGTCGACGCGCAAAGAGCTCAAGACCGAGATCTGCTCTGTCTGCCACCCGTTCTTCACGGGCACGCAGCGGATCGTGGACACCGGCGGTCAGGTCGAGCGGTTCCGCAAGCGGGCTGCTAAGACCAGGAGCTAGATGGCGCAGCCGGAGGTAAGCGCTCCGGAAGCGGAACCGCTCCGCAAGCCGACCACGTCCAAGCCTGAGCAGCCGTTTTTCTATGGCGGCCAGGCCGTGATCGAAGGCGTGATGATGCGCGGCAAGCGTCATTACGCCGTGGCCGTTCGCCTGCCCACCACCAAGGAGATCGTCGTCGACCGGGGCGAGCTCAAGGCAGCCATCTATGTGAATCCGATCTGGAAGCTGCCGTTCGTCCGCGGTCTGGCGCTCATCGGCGAGCAGCTGCACCTAGGCATGAAGTCGCTGATCTGGTCGGCCAACATGAACGCAAGCGGCAAGGACATCGTGATCGGCAAGAAGGAGATCACCGGCTCGGTCGCGTTTGCGGGAGTCTTCGCCCTAGTCCTGTTCATTGGCCTGCCGCTGTTGCTGGCAAGTTTCGCAGTGCACCGCAGCGGTAGCTTCCTCTTCGTGCTGATCGAGGGCGTGATCCGCGTCGGCCTCGTTCTGGGTTATCTGGCGGCCATTGCCATGTTGCCCGATGTGCGCCGGGTCTTTCAGTACCACGGCGCCGAGCACATGACCATCAACGCCTTCGAATCGGGATGGCCGCTGGACGTCCCGTCCGTAGGGCGCGCCAGCAGGCTTCACCCGCGCTGCGGCACTGGATTCCTGATCGTGGTGATGGTGGTGAGCGTCGTCGTGTTCAGCATCGTCGCGATCTTCCACCCGAACTGGTTCTGGCTGATCGTCAGTCGCGTCCTGGCCATCCCGATCATCGCGGGAGCCGGTTTTGAGAGCATCCGGTTCATGGCGCGGCACCGCCGGAACCCACTGATCAAGGTCTTGCTGCTGCCCGTGCTCGGAACGCAGTTGCTCACCACTCGCGAACCATCCGACGACATGCTGGAGGTCGCGATCACCGCCTTCAACAGCGCGCGTGAGGGTGAGGAGGCAACGACCGGAGCAGCGGCGTGATCGACCGTTTGGACGGGATGGCGCGGCGCCATCGCGAGATCGAAGCGGAGATGGGACGACCGGAGGTCGCCTCCGACCACGCACAGCTGACCAAGCTCGCCCGCGAGCAGCGAGCGCTGCGCGAGACGGTGCAGACGTACGAGGCACACCAGCGAGCGCGCCACGAGTTCGAGTCGGCACGTGAGCTTCAAAAGAACGAACGGGACCCCGAGATGCAGGAGTACCTGCGAGCCGAGGAGCATCGCGCCTCGGCCCAGCTCGCCGAGCTCGACGAGAAGCTCAAGGTTCTGCTGCTGCCCAAGGACCCGAACGACGACCGCGACGTTGTGGTTGAGATCCAGGGTGCGGAAGGTGGGGAGGAGGCCGCGCTCTTCGCGGGCGATCTCTTCCGGATGTACACGAAATGGGCTGAGCGCAAGGGATGGAAGGTGGATGTCGTCGAAGAGTCCCCGACGGAGAAGGGGGGCTTCGACAAGGTCGTGTTCGAGGTCCACGGGCACGGGGCGTACTCGCAGCTCAAGTTCGAGGGCGGGGTTCATCGTGTCCAGCGCGTGCCCAAGACTGAGGCGCAGGGCCGAATCCACACGTCCGCCGCCACCGTCGCCGTGATGCCCGAGGCTGATCCTGTGGAAGTTGAGCTGAAGCCCGAGGACATCGAGATCAAGACCTCGACTTCTCAAGGACCCGGCGGCCAGAGTGTGAACACCACTTACTCGGCGATCCGCATCACCCACAAGCCGACGGGGATGATGGTCAGCATCCAGGATGAGAAGTCGCAGCTGCAGAACAAGGAGAAGGCGTTGCGCGTCTTGCGCGCGCGCCTGTACGAGATAAAGCTCGCGGAGCAGCAGGCCAAGATCGGTGCGCAGCGGCGCGGCATGGTGGGCACGGGCAGCAGGTCCGAGAAGATCCGGACCTACAACTTCAAAGAGAACCGGGTGACCGATCACCGGATCAAACTCACACTGCATCGGTTGGACTCAGTGATGAACGGCGACCTCGACGAGCTCGTGGCCGCGCTGGTCAACGCCGAGCGCGCGGCCATGCTCGATGGCACCCCGCCGGATTGACAGTTCTCGAAATCCTGAAGCTCGCCTCAGACCACTTTCAGAAGCGCGGCTCGGATTCGGCGCGTCTCGACGCTGAGGTATTGCTCGCCCATTTGCTGGGCCTGCGCCGGCTCGACCTGTACCTGAAGTTCGACCGTCCCCTGTCCGAGCCTGAGGTCGGCCGGTACCGCGAGCTCGTGGCGAAACGGGCGAATGGCGAGCCGGTCGCATACCTCGTTGGGCATAAGGAGTTCATGGGCCTGGAGTTCATGGTCACGCCCGCAGTCCTGATTCCAAACCCGGACACCGAGGTGCTGGTGCAGCGCGCCGTGGAGCTGGCCCGGGAGGCCGGCCGCCCCTTCCGTGTGGCAGATGTGGGCACCGGGAGCGGGTGCATCGCCATAGCGATCGCGCATTACGCGCCGAACGTCGAAGTCGTCGCCTCGGACGTGTCTGAGGAAGCGCTCGAGGTCGCGGCTCGCAATGTCGCCGCCCATGCTCTCGGCGACCGGGTGCACCTGGTGTGCGGCGACCTGATGGCACCGCTGACAGGTGGGTTCGACCTTGTCTGCGCCAATCTTCCATACGTGGCCGCGGATGCCGCGCTGGCGCCGCAGGTGGTTGCGCAGCCCGCCCGGGCGCTTTACGCGGAGAGGGAAGGCTCGGCCTTGGTGACGCGCTTGCTCGAAGAGACACCGGCCCGCCTGACCGCCGGCGGCCGCGTGCTCGCCGAGCTGGACCCGTCGATCACGTCTCTTGCAGTCAATGTGGCCAATCGCAATTTCGCCGGCCACCGGATTCACCGCGACCTAGGCGGGCACGAGCGCGTTATCGAAGCATGGTCCTGAAGCCGACCAAGGCCGGGCTGACCCGCGCCGCGCAGCTGGTTCGTAGCGGAGGTGTGATCGCGTTTCCGACCGACACTGTCTTTGGGCTGGGCGCGGCCGCCGATGACGAGATCGCGACCCGCCGCGTCTTCCACATCAAGGGCCGGCCGGTCGGCCTGCCGCTGATCCTCATGGTTGCAGAGGAATCTCAGCTCGAAGGATGGGTCCACGTCGACTCCAGGTCCGAGGCGATGATGCGGCGCTGGTGGCCGGGCCCGCTGACCTTGATCCTTCATGCCAAGGGCGGAGGCACCCTCGGGGTGCGCATCCCGAAGCACAAGGTGGCCCTTGGCCTCCTGAAGGCGGCAGGACCGTTGATGACGACGAGCGCCAACCTTCACGGGCGCGACCCGGCCATGACCGCCGGCGAGGCGGATCTGCCTGGCGTGATCGCAGTGCTGGACGGAGGCGCCGCTCCCGGCGGCCTGGTTTCCACTGTGGTCGATCTCACTGGGCCGGAACCTCACGTGCTGCGCGAGGGGGCCATCACGACGCCGGAGCTGCTAGGACCGCCGCCTTTGCGCTCGGGGTAGGTACCTCCCTGCTCGCCGGGGAGGCCGCGCTATAACGCTCGGGTTAAATGCCTCCCCACTTGCTGGGGAGGCCGCGCCATGACGCTCGGGTTAATGGCTGCCCACTCGCTGGGGAGGCTGCGCCGTTAGGCGCGGGTCGGGGGATCCCCTATCGCATAGCCTCGGGACCGCAATGTTGGGGAGGCTATAGCATCAGAGCGTGAGCTCACCAATCACCACGATGACCTTCCGGGCCCTGGATCGCGAGGATCCGGAGGTCGCCAACCTCATCCGCAAGGAGTTCAAGCGCCAGTCCGAGACACTCGAGCTGATCGCGTCCGAGAACCTCACCAGCCCGGCCATCCTCGAAGCGCTAGGCACGCTGCTCACCAACAAGTACGCCGAGGGCTACCCCGGAAGGCGGTACTACGGCGGCACCGGAGAGGTGATCGACAAGATCGAGACGCTCGCGATCGAGCGCGCCAAGGAGCTGTTCGGAGCCGAGTACGTGAACGTCCAACCACACGCGGGCTCGCAGGCCAACGCCGCCGTCTACATGGCGGTCTGCCAGCCTGGCGATCGGGTCATGGGCATGGACCTTTCCGCGGGCGGCCACCTCACCCACGGGAGCCCGGCGAACTTCAGCGGGAAGCTCTATGAAATCCACTCGTACGGCGTCGATCGCGAGACCGAGATGATCGACTACGACGCCATGGCGAAGCTGGCCGAAGAGGTGCGGCCGAAGATGATCCTTGGCGGCTTCTCCGCCTACTCGCGGGTCGTCGACTGGGCTCGCATGCGCCAGATCGCCGATTCGGTTGGGGCGACCTTCTTCGTCGACATGGCCCATGTCGCGGGCCTGGTCGCCGGCGGCCAGTACCCCTCACCAATTCCATACGCGGACATCACCACCACCACGACGCAGAAGACCCTGCGCGGCGCGTGGGGAGCGATCATCCTCTGCCGCAGCGAGCGCCAGAAGGCCATCGACTCGGCAGTCTTCCCCGGCATTCAGGGAGGGCCGCTCATGCACGCGATCGCGGCCAAGGCTGTCTGCTTCGGAGAGGCTCTGAAGCCTGAGTTCAAGGTCTACGCGAAGCAGGTCGTCGTCAACGCCAAGGCCATGGCCAGCCGGCTGATGGAGCGCGGCCTGCGGCTCGTGAGCGGCGGGACCGACAACCACCTGATGCTGATCGACCTGCGTGCACAAAAGCGCACCGGCAAGCAGGTCCAGGACGTGGCCGACACCGTCGGCATCACGCTCAACCGCAACTCGATCCCCTACGACGAGGCGTCGAAGTTCAACCCGAGTGGCGTGAGGGTGGGCACCCCGCTGGTGACGACGCGCGGCATGCGCGAGGAAGAGATGGTGGTGATCGCCGACTGCATCGCCGACCTGGTCGAGCGAATCGACGACAGAGCGACCCTGGACTCGGTCCACGAGCGCGCGCTGGAGCTGTGCCGGAAGTTCCCGATCCCCTACTCATTTGACTGACTTTTTTGGCGGCGACGCCCTCGCCAACCTTCGCGATCACCTGCTGCCGGGCCTGTGGCCGCTGCTCGCCGCTTTCGTCATCTGCGCCCTGACAGTGCCCCTGATGATCCGGCTCGCTCGCCGCACGGGCGTGATCGCGATGCCGAGCGAGCGCCACGCGCACTCCAAACCGACGCCGGCCCTGGGCGGACTGGCGATGTTTATTGGTTTCGCCGTCGCGGTGCTGTTCCTCGTTCCGATCAACAGCACAGTCATCGGTCTGATCGTGGCCTCCGGCCTGGCCACGGTGCTGCTCATCGTCGACGATCGTTCGCCGGTCCGGCCGCTGGTCAAGCTGGCCATGCAGGTTGCCGTCGCGGTCGTCGCCGTGGTCGTTTTTGGCGACGTCCTCAAGGACGACAAGTTCGTGATCAGCTTCTTCGGCCTACCGGGCGGCCACATCGTCCAGCTCGGCCTACTGGCCACCCCGGTCAGCATCTTCTGGCTGCTCGGGATGCAGAACACCGTCAATTTTCTAGACGGGGTCGACGGGCTCGCGGCCGGCGTCATCTTCATCGTCGCGGTGACGTTGATGCTCGCCGCGGCAGGCCTGCGGCAGACCGAGGTGGTGCAGTTCGGGGGCGCCTTGGCGGGCACGTGTGCGGGGTTCCTGATCTTCAACTGGCACCCGGCCAAAATCTTCATGGGTGACTCGGGCGCCCACTTCCTGGGCACCGCGCTCGGAGTGATCTCAATCCTCGGCGTGGCCAAGGTGGCCGTGGCCTTTGCCCTCGCCGTTCCCGTGATCGTCCTCGCCGTCCCGATCGCCGACACCGCCTGGGCGATCCTTCGCCGGCGCCGGCAAAGGGCTTCTGTCGCGAGCGCAGACCTGCTGCACCTTCACCACCGCCTGCAGGCGTTCGGCCTGGACCAGCGCCAGACGTGCTTCGTCTTCTATACGGCGAGCGCCCTGCTGGGGGCACTGGGGTTGACCCTGTTTGGCCACGGCCGCATCCTGGCGGTGGTGGTGGCAACGTGCGTCGCGCTAACGTCGACTGTCGCGGCGGATCTACTGCAGCACGCGGGCTGGCGGATCCCGGCGCCGTTCATGCCGCGCCTCCTTGGCAAACCGAGTTCCCGATAGAATTCGAAGGGGCATGGCGCCCACTCCGAGTGCAGGCCCCACGGGGGCAGATATGGCCGGAATTGGGATCTACCTGGCGGGTGCGGTCTTGCTACCACTACTAGGGGGCGTAGCACTCGACAACGTGCTGAACACGGCGCCCGTCTTCGTTCTCGTTGGACTGTTCGTGGGCCTTGCGGCCGGCGCGGTTGGCATCTGGTTGAAGGTAAGGGAGCTCTCGAGATGAGGTCCGGCGGTGTGCTCAAGTTAACGGTGACGGCCTGCGCGGCCCTGGCTGCCGCCATCGCGGTGGGCGCAGCGCTCAGCGGTCACCTGTCGCTTGGCATCGGCGTAGGCGCAGGTCTGCTGCTGGGCTCGCTCAACGGCTATGTCCTCCAAGCCCTGCTCGGTCGCGGCACCCCGATGGTTGCCGGCAGCCTGGCTCGCCTCGTCTTGTTCAGCTTGCTGGCCATCTTGGCGGCCATGGTGCTTGGGACGGCGGCCTGGACGGTGCCCCTGGGCATCGGCCTGGCGCAGCTGGTCATGGTCGCGGCGGGCGTCCGCCAGGGCCTTCGCGCATGATCCACGCTGATGCCGCCGTCGGCACCCACCCCACCATTAACCTGGGGTGCGGACCCTTATGCACGTTCAACTACGACAGCGTGATCTCGAGCGCAATTGCTCTACTCGCAACACTGGCGGTCGCTTTCTGGATTCGCTCCAAGCTCAGGGAGGGCGAGCCGAGCAAGGTGCAGGCAGTGTTCGAGTGGGGCTACGACCAGCTGCGATCGCTCATCAGGACCAATGTCTCCGACGACGCGCTGTTCATCATCCCGCTGGCGATGACGCTCTTCCTTTATATCCTGATTGCGAACTGGATCGAGATCTTTCCGCTCGCCCTCTTTCCCGTCCTCCATGGAGCCAACGCTGACCTGAACCAGACGCTGGCCATGGGCCTGATCGTCTTCTTCGTCGTGCAGTGGTACAGCATTCGAGTGCTCGGGGTGAGTGGTTTCCTGCGGCGCTTCACGAAGCCTTTCGAGCTGCCCTTGGCGGCTCGCATCGTCTTCATCCCCCTGAACCTTCTCGAAGAGCTTGTCAAGCCGGTGACGCTGTCCTTGCGTCTCTTTGGCAACATCTTCGCGGGCGCGGTGATGATCGGTCTCATCGCGACCTTCGGTACCCTGCAGTTACCGGTCGTTGGGAGCCTGCCGGCGACTCTGCTCGGATCGTTGCTCCTCGCCATCTGGAAAGCGTTCGACGTCATCTTCATCGGTTTCATCCAAGCGTTCATCTTCATGTTGCTGACGGTCATCTATTTCGGCGCGGCCCGCGAAGGACTCGAGCACGAACATCATTAGGAGGAACACATGACAGATCACGGAATCGTTCTCGCCGGCGCCCTCATTGCGTTCGGGCTCGCCATCGGACTGGGCGCGATCGGCGCCGCCTTTGGTGACGGCCTCGCCGGCAACGCTTTCATCAGCGGGGTCGCGCGTCAGCCTGAGGCACAGGGACGGATGATCCCCTGGCTCTTCACCATCGTCGGTCTCGTCGAGGCGATGTACTTCATCAACCTTGCCTTCGGATTCGTGTTCCTCTCGAACGTCCCCGCCAAGTAGCGAGCTAGATAACGATGTTCCTGGCCGGCGTCGCGGGCGTAATTGAGATCAACGGGACGGTGATCGTCGAGCTGATCACGTTCCTGATCATGTTGGCCATCCTCGCCCGCTACGTGTATCCGGAGATCGTCAAGCTCGGGGAGGCCCGCCAGCGGGTTATCGCCGAGCAGCTGAAGGAAGCGGAGCAGGCGCGCGCTGAAGCTGAGAAGCGGCTGAAAGAGGCCGAGGAGAAGCTGAACGACGCGCGGAAGACGGCTCAGGGTGTGATCGAAGCCGCGACCAAGTCGGGTGAGCAGCTGCGCCAGGAGTTGAGACAGAAGGCCGAGGAGGAGTCGAAGAGAGCCATCGAGGCTGCGCGGAAGGAGATCGAGGCCGAACGAGAGCAGGCCGTTCGCTCCGTGCGCAGTGAGGTCGCGGGCCTGGTCGTGGCCGCCACGGAGAAGGTCATCGGCGAAACGCTCGACGACGAAAAGCACAGGCAGCTGATCGACAAGGCGATCGCGGAGGTTGCAAGTGGCAACGGCAGCCGCTAGGCGTTACGCGAGGGCGGTCTTCGACATGGCCCAGCAGGAAGGCCAGGTCGAGGAGTGGGCCGGCCGCCTGGCGCAGGTGCGCGAGGTGATGTCGGATCCCGAGGTCGCGGCGGTCCTGACCAACCCAACCATCCCGACCGAACAACGCATGGAGCTCCTCTCCGCAGCGCCCCACGTGTTCGATGAGGAGGCCACCAACCTGGCGAAGCTGCTCATCGAATCGAATCGCGTTCGCGAGGTCGAAGCTGTTGAGCAAGAGTTTCAGCGACTCGCCGACGAGGCCGCCGGCCGCGTTCGCGCCACCGTCACGACAGCGATCGAGCTCAAGCCGCACGATCGTGATCGAGTCGCGGACGGGCTGTCGAAGCGCCTTGGCAAGGAGATTCGCCTCACGGTGGCAGTTGATCCGAGCATCCTTGGCGGATTGAAGCTCCAGTACGGCGACCGGCTGGTCGACGCCAGCGTCGCCACCCGATTGCAGCAATTGCGCCGCCGCCTTGCGGCCTCATAGGAGTTAGCGAAGAGTGGGAATCAGCACCAAAGAGATCTCCGAAGTCATCAGGGAACGGCTCAAGGATTTTGAGGCGAGCCTTGTCTCGACAGACGTCGGGCGCATCGTCGCGACGAGCGATGGCATCGCTCAGATCTATGGCCTGCAGAACGCGATGGCGGGTGAACTGCTCGAGTTTCCGCACGAGACGTACGGCCTCGCTTTGAACCTCGAGGAGGACCAGGTCCGCGCCGTCATCCTGGGCGACTACGGACACCTTCACGAAGGTGACGAGGTGCGCACGACTGGCCGGCTGCTCGAAGTGCCGGTTGGCGAGGCGCTGATCGGCCGAGTGGTGAACCCCCTTGGCCAGCCACTCGATGGCAAGGGCCCGGTCAAGACAACCAAGACGCTTCCGATCGAGAAAATCGCCCCAGGAGTGATCACCCGCAAGCGGGTGGACAGCCCTGTGCAGACGGGTATCAAGGCGATCGACGCGATGATCCCGATCGGCCGCGGCCAGCGCGAACTCATCATCGGTGACCGCTTCACGGGCAAGACGACCGTTCTGCTCGACACGATCATCAACCAGAAAGGCAAGGACCTCATCTGCGTGTACGTGGCGATTGGGCAGAATGCCGCATCGATCGCGCGCGCCACCGCGACTCTCGAGGAAAACGGCGCGATGGACTACACGATCATCGTTGCGGCGACTGCCTCCGACGCCGCGTCCCTCAACTTCATCGCGCCCTATGCAGGCTGTGCGATGGGCGAGTACTTCATGGAGCAGGGCAAAGAGGTCCTCTGCTGCTACGACGATCTGACCAAGCAGGCGTGGGCATACCGAGAGCTCTCGCTGAACCTGCGGCGGCCACCGGGCCGCGAAGCGTATCCGGGCGACGTCTTCTATCTGCACTCGCGGCTCCTGGAGCGCGCCGCCAAGTTGAACGAAGCCAATGGCGGAGGCTCGCTGACCGCACTGCCTGTGATCGAGACGCAGGCCAACGACGTTTCGGCCTTCATCCCGACTAACGTCATCTCGATCACCGACGGGCAGATCTATTTGCAGGCGGACCTGTTCAACGCAGGACAGCGGCCGGCCCTGAACGTCGGCATCAGCGTCTCGCGCGTCGGCGGCGACGCGCAGACCAAGGCGATGCGGCAGGTCGCGGGCCAACTGCGCCTCGACCTCGCGCAATACCGCGAGCTGGCTGCCTTTGCACAGTTCGCCTCCGACCTCGACACCCAAACGCGAAACCAGCTCGAGCGCGGTGCCCGCCTGACCGAGCTGCTGAAGCAGGACAAGTACCAGCCCGTGCCTCTTGCCGAGCAGGTGGCAGTGCTGTACGCCGGCACGCAAGGGTTCATCGACAAGGTCCCAGTCGCGCGAGTCCGGGAGTGGGAGGCAGGTTTCATCCGCTTCCTCAAAAGCGAGCAGTCCGACCTGCTGTCGGAGATCGAGAAGAAGAAAGCGCTGGACGACCCGCTGTTCGAGCGCCTGAAAGCCGCCATCGCAACTTTCAACCACCAGTTCGGCGTCGAGGTCGAGAAGGCGAAAGAGGCGCCTAAGCCGGACGAGAAACCGGTAACGAAAGCCCAGGCGCCCACGGCTGGCGCAGAACCGAAAGCGCAAGTGGTGACCAAGCCGGACGAGAAACCGGCACCGAAAGCCCAGGCGCCCACGGCTGGCGCAGAACCGAAAGCGCAAGTGGTGACCAAGACAGAAGCAGCTGAGGCGCCGGCGAAAGCCGAGACATCAGAAGAGCGCCCGTCTCAGCTCAACCAGATCCGGGCAGCGATAGCCGACCCGCCCGCTAAAGCGGCGCCGGCAGCCGGGCCCGCCCCGCGCAGCGGCGAAGAAGATACGGAGCCGAAACCAAAGCCGAAGCCCAGAAAACCAAAGGCCAACTAAGTGCCGGCATTCAGGGACATCGTCCGGCGGATCGACTCGATCAAGAGCACGCAGAAGATCACCAAGGCGATGCAGGTCGTCGCGGCGACACGGCTGCGCCGCGCGCAGGCTGCGGTGCAGGCGACGCGCCCTTACGCCGACAAGATGGTCGAGGTGCTGCAGACGGTCAGCGAGCGCGCGACCGAGTACAAGCACCCGTTCCTGGTCCGCCGTGAGGGCAAGCGCGCCGTGATGATCCTCATCACGACGGACAAGGGTCTGGCCGGCGCTGTAAACGTCAACAACATTCGCACGGCCACGCGCTACATGAACGAGCACCACACCGAAGGCCAGCGCTACGTCACGATCGGACGCAAGGGTCGCGATTTCCTGCTCCGCTACCGACGCGAGGTGATCGCCGAGGTCAGTGGAGTATCCGACCGCCCGACGCTTGCAGAGGTCCTGCCGGCGATCACCGTCGCCCTGGAGGAGTACACGCAGGGCAGGACGGACGCGGTGCTGCTGTGCTACGCGAAGTGGATCTCGACTATGAAGCAGGAGCCGACGATCCGAGTGCTGATCCCGGCGGAGATTCCCCAACGTGAAGGGGGCAGCACCGGTCCCAGAGCCGACTACATCTACGAGCCAGACCCGGAGTCGGTACTCGACGGCCTGCTGCCTCGCTACGTGGAGACGCAGGTCTTCCAGGCTGTGCTGGAGAACAAGGCGAGCGAGTACTCGGCCAAGATGATCGCGATGCAGAACGCGACCAACGCCGCCGGCGACCTCATCGACGCGCTGACGCTGTACGCGAACAAGGTCCGCCAGGCCGGCATCACAACCGAGCTGATGGAGATCGTTAGCGGAGCCGAAGCCATGCGGGCGTCGAGCTGAAGGGAGGCAACCAGATGGCGAAAACCAAACACGCACCGAAGGCCGACAAGAAGACAAAGGACGGACACGTCAGCCAGGTGATCGGCGCCGTGGTCGACGTCCAGTTTTCGGCCGGCGAGCAGCCGGAGCTGTTCGAAGCGCTCGAGGTCACAACGCAAGACGGGCGGGTCGTCGTGCTCGAGGTCGAAGGCGCTATCGGTGACAACGTGGTGCGCACGATTGCAATGGACGCCACCGACGGCTTTCGCCGCGGTGACCCGGCCAGGGCGACCGGCGGCCCGATCTCCGTTCCCGTTGGCGTGGAGACGCTGGGGCGCATGTTCAACGTAATCGGGGCCCCGATCGACGACGAGCCTGCGCCAGAGGGCGTGACGCGCTGGCCCATTCACCGCCCGGCGCCGCCCGTATCCGAGCAGCAGGCCAAGGTGGAGATCCTCGAGACCGGGATCAAGGTCATCGACCTGATCTGCACTTTCGCCAAGGGCTCAAAGATCGGGCTGTTCGGCGGCGCAGGCACGGGCAAGACCGTGATCGTGCAAGAGCTGATCCGCAACATCGCCTATCAGCACAAGGGACGCTCGGTGTTCGCCGGCGTTGGCGAGCGAACGCGCGAGGGCAACGACATGTATCACGAGATGCAGGACGCCGGCGTCCTGCCTCAGACAGCGTTGGTGTTCGGTCAGATGAACGAGCCGCCGGGCGCCCGCGCTCGGGTGGGCCTTACCGGGCTCACCATGGCGGAGTACTTCCGCGATGCAGAGGGCGCCGACACGCTGCTGTTCATCGACAACATCTTTCGCTACCTGCTGGCTGGGTCCGAAGTTTCGGCTCTTCTCGGACGCATGCCCTCGGCCGTCGGCTACCAGCCCACGCTGGCGACCGAGATGGGTGAGCTGCAGGAGCGCATCACCTCAACGAGCAAGGGCTCGATCACGTCGGTCCAGGCTGTGTACGTTCCCGCCGACGACTACACCGACCCGGCCATCCAGACGGTGTTCGCCCACCTCGGCGCTACGGTTCGCCTCGAGCGCTCCCTGGTTGAGATCGGCATCTATCCAGCGATCGATCCCCTTGGTTCTTCGAGCCGTTTCGTCGAGCCTTCGGTCGTCGGGCAGGAGCACTACGACGCCGCGCAGGGCGTGAAGAAGACGATGCAGCGATACAAAGACCTGCAGGACATCATTGCCATCCTCGGCATCGAAGAGCTGTCGGAGGACGACAGGCAGGCAGTTTCCCGCGCGAGAAAGATCCAGCGGTTCCTGTCCCAGCCCTTCAACGTTGCTCAGCGCTTCACGGGGCGCGAGGGCAAATCGGTGCCGATCCGAGAGACGGTGCGCGGCTTCACGGAGATCCTCGAAGGCAAGCACGACGACCTGCCGGAGCAGGCTTTCTACATGGTCGGCACGATCGACGAGGCGCGCGCCCAAGGCGAAGAGATGAAGAAGCGTTCTGAGTCCTAAGTGAAGTACGAGCTGCGGGTGGTGAGCGTCGAGCGAAGCCTCTTCGAGGGCGAGGTCGAGTTCATCATCGCCAACGGGGCCGATGGAGAGCTCGGCGTCCTGGCCCGGCACGCGCCGCTGATGACGGTGCTCAAGCCCGGGCCGCTCAGAATTCAGGAAACCATCGGTGGACCCGAGCAGGTGCTCTTCGTGGGGGGTGGCTTCATGGAGGTCCTGCCAGAGCGCGTTACGGTGCTGGCGGACGTGGCCGAGCACGCTGACGAGATCTCAGTCGAGCGGGCTGAAGAAGCACGCCGCCGCGCGCAGGAGAGGCTGGCCGGAACGCTGACCACGGCCGAAGAGACCGAATTCCAGAACGCGCTGGCGATGGCGGAAGCACGCCTGCGCCTGGCGCACATGCGCCGAAACTAGGACCCACCCCATGCCCACTGACAAGCAGCAGGCGCTGCGGATCACGGGCGGAGCGCAGCTGTCCGGCACCATGTGCATCAGCGGATCGAAGAACGCGGCGCTGCCCGAGATGGCGGCCGCACTTTTGACCAAAGAGTCGATCACATTGAAAAACGTCCCCAAGGTGAGCGACACGGCGGTCATGGGCGAGATCCTGAGCGGCCTCGGGGGCACGACCGAGGGAGAGGGCACCGTAAAACTTCGCATGGCGGGCGCGGAGACGAGCGAGGTGCCGGCGGACCTCGGCCGGCGCATGCGGGCGACGATCCTCTTGCTCGGAGCCCTGCTCGGGCGGTTCGGAAGCGCTCGGCTGCCGCGGCCGGGCGGCGACGACATCGGAGCCCGTCGCGTCGAGCAGCACCTGCGGGCCTTGCGCCAGATGGGCGCCCACATCACCGAGACTGAGACAGAGATCGTCGCCAAGGCTGAGCGGCTGCGAGGTGATCGGATCGTCTTCGATCTGCCCACCGTGACCGGCACCGAGAACATCCTGCTTGCGGCCGTCCTCGCCGAGGGCCGGACCGAGATCTTCAATGCTGCCCGCGAACCTCATGTCCAGGACCTTTGCATGCTCCTGGTCAAGATGGGGGCTCGCATCGAGGGCATCGGTACCGAGCGAATCCTGGTCGACGGAGTGGGGGAGCTCGGCGGTGCGGACCACACGGTCATCGCCGACTATCTCGAGGCCGGGACGTATGCCCTCGCGGTGGCTGCGGCGGGCGGCGAGCTTCGTCTGGAGTGCAGCACGCCCGAAGACCTCAACCTGGTGCTCCTCAAGCTCGAACAGGCGGGAGCTCACGTCGAGGTCGGTGACGCATGGTTTCGCGTCGGACGGCAGTCGGCGACACGATTGATACCCAACGACATGTCGACCTGGACTTATCCCGGTTTTCCAACCGATCTGCAGGCCCAGTACATGGCGCTCATGACCCAGGCCGACGGCAAGACGGTCATCTCCGAGTACGTGCACGAAAATCGTTTTCAGCACGTTGCGCAGCTGGCCAAGATGGGCGCTGGAATCGACGTAGAGGGACGGCTCCACGCCGTGGTCCATGGGCCCTGCAGGCTGCGGGGAACCGAAGTGGCGATCCCGGACATCCGCTCGGGCGCTGCGCTGGTGATCGCGGCGATGTGTGCGGAAGGCGAGAGCTTGCTTCGCAACTCGTGGCACGTCGAGCGGGGCTATGAGGACATGGCAGGCAAGCTCGCTTCCGTCGGCGCTCGGATTGAGACGGTCACAATCGACCAGGAGTCGGGTGCGTTCGGCCACACTTATGAGTAGGGTGCTTGCTCTCTAAAAAGATCGGGATCGACCTCGGTACATCGACCGTCCTGATCTACGTCAAAGGTGAGGGAATAGTGGTCAACGAGCCCTCGCTGGTGGCCGTGAATCGCGACGGCACGCGAATCATCGCGGTAGGCAAAGACGCCCTTGAGATGGTCGGCCGCGCGCCGGACACGATCCAGGTTGTCCGGCACATGCGCGAAGGGGTCATCGCCGACTTCGTCGTGACCGAGGGCATGCTGCACCACTTCATCGGCAAGGTGCGGGTCGTCAGCGGATCTTCAAGCCCGAGATCATGATCTGCGTCCCCTCTGGAGTGACCTCCGTCGAGCGCCGCGCGGTGACCGAGGCCGCGATCTCGGCCGGAGCCCGCCAGGCATGGTTGATCGATGAGCCGCTGGCCGCCGCGATCGGAGCCGGCCTGCCGATCTCGGAACCGCGAGGCAACGCGATCTGCGACGTCGGTGGGGGCACCACGGAGATCGCGGTGATCTCGCTGTCGGGCATGGTCGTGGCGCATTCGATCCGGGTGGGCGGGAATCGAATCGATGACGCGATCACTATCTATATGAAGCGCAAGCACAACCTGTTGATTGGAGAGCGCACGGCGGAAGAGGTGAAGATCGCCGTGGGTTCGGCGGTGCTGATGAAGGAACCGCTGGTCACTGAGGTGCGCGGTCGCGATCTGGTCTCGGGCCTGCCCAAGAATGTCGAGGTGACGTCCAACGAGGTCACCGAGGCGATCCAGGAACCGCTGCGTCTCATCGTCGGTGCGGTACGGGACGTGCTCGAAGAAACGCCGCCGGAACTCGCCGCGGATATTTTCGACCGCGGCATCGTGCTGTCGGGAGGCGGGGCGTTACTTCGAGGGCTCGACCGCTACCTGGCGATGCACACTGGCATCCCGACGATCGTGGCGGACGACCCGCAGACCTCGGTCGTCAGGGGTACCGGATTGGCGCTGGAAAACTTCGAGGTCCTCAAGCGGAACCAGTCATACCTCAGGTAACTCACTTCCCCGCTTGCCGGGGATGTCGGCGCGCAAGGCGCGCCGGATGGGGGGTGTCCCAGGCATCATCGGGGTGAGAAGCACGTGATCGGATTGAACGTCGTGGTCGATGGGGTCGGGCTCGAGCGACCACGCGCGGGCGTCGGCGTGTACACCACCCAGATCCTGCGGGCGATGTCCGTCGACCGGCCCGACTGCCGTCTGACGGTCTTCGGTCCGCCGGGCGCCTTCATCCACGTCCCCAACAGCAGCTACCGGCCGCTGCCACGCACACGGCTGGTCGGCCGTCACCTGCAGTGGCCGGCACGCATCAGGCAACTCAAGCCCGATGCGTTCTTCGGACCAGCGGGCGTGCTGCCCCTGGGCGACGTCGGCTGCCCGTCGGTGATCACGATCCATGACCTCGCCATCTACCGCAACGCGGGTTGGTTTCCGGCGCGCCAGCCGCTCAGCACGCGCTTTGTGGTGCCGCGCTCCGTGCTGCGGGCCAACGTCGTGATCGCAGTGTCGGAGAACACCGCAAAGGATGTCGTCGACATCTTTGGCATACCCCGCTCGCGGATCCAGGTAGTGCCCCACGGCGTGGCCGCGAGTTACGTGCCCATGAGCGCGGAGGACCTGGCGGCCGCACGGGCTCGACTGAAGCTGCCCGAGCGATTCATCCTCTTCGTCGGCACCGTCGAGCCGCGCAAAAACCTCGAAACGTTGCTCGAGGCGTGGGCGATGATGCGCGACCGTCCTGACCTTGTCGTGGTAGGCGCTTTTGGGTGGCTTTACGAGCCCATCCGTGAGCGGATGCAGCGCATGGGCCCCGGTCTCCACCACATCGAGGGGCTCGACCCGGCCGACCTGCCCGCCGTCTACAACCTGGCCCGCGTCCTCGCCCATCCCGCGTGGTACGAGGGCTTCGGTCTACCGCCTCTGGAAGCGATGGCCTGCGGCACGCCGGTGGTGGTGTCGGACCGTGCCAGCCTGCCGGAGGTCGTCGACGGCGCCGGCCTGGTCGTGCCTGCGGATCAGCCGGAGGCGTGGCGAAAGGCGCTAGAAACGCTGATCGGCGACACCGACCTTGCAGCCGACCTGCGGCACAGAGGCATCCTTCGAGCGGCGCAGTTCAGCTGGTCGCGGGCAGCGCACCTAACCTGGCGCGCGATAGATGACGCGATCGCGATCGCTAGGCGACCATCTCCCTGATCACGCTCGCCACGCCGGCGGTGGTGCGGTCCCACGTGAATTTCTTGGCTCTCGCGCGCGCGGCCCGGGCGAGGCTCGTGCGCAACTTCACGTCGCCAAGGGCGACCTCGAGCACCTTGGCGAGCTGCTCGGGATCCGCGGCGTCGTGGAAATAGAGGGCGGCGTCTCCTCCGACCTCGGGTAGGGACGAGGCCTTGGCGGCCACCACCACCTTGCCGCGGGCCATTGCCTCCAGCACAGGCAGGCCAAATCCCTCGTACAGGCTCGGCACCACGACCGCTCTCGCGCGCTTGTAGAGCAGCTCCAGCGTCGGTTGGTCGACCCGACCGAGCACCCGGCATCTGGCTGACGCGCGCAGTTTGGCCGCCAGGGCGGTGTCTCGCTCGGGACCTGCCACCGCAAGGGTGACGCCATCCAGCATCTCGATCGCCGCCAGTGCAGCTGCCTGGTTTTTCCGCGTCTCGATGCGTCCTACCTGCAGGACAAAGTTGCCGTTAAGGCCCAGCTCGGCGAGACGCGAGGCGGGGGCGGGCGCCGTAGTCGGCTCGGAAGCGCCCAGCGGGACGACCCGGACACGCTCCGGGCGTACTCCGTACGCAGAAACAAGGTCGGCCTTGGTGGACTCCGAAACTGCAATGAGGAGGGGGCAGCGCAGCGCCGCCCACCTCGTGGTGAGCGATAGGTACGCGCGCTCGGCCGCCGAGTAGGCATGGGGGTGGCGTTCGAACGCCAGGTCGTGCACGACCGTCAGCGCCTTGCCGGGCCACGCAAACGGAATGGCGTGAGCAGGAACGAACAGCAAGTCCGGCCGTTCCGCCGCCAGGGCGATTGGCAGGCGCGCCTGCGACCAGAGCCTGCGGAACGGAATCACCATGACGTCGACACCGAGCCCGGTACCGGGCCGCGAGGCGAAAAAGCGCCAGCGCAGCTCGGGCGCCGCTGCCGCCAATCGCGAAGAGACCTCTCGCGTGTACACCTCGGTGCCCGTTATGACGGCTCGAGTTGCGGGGTTGACGTCGACCGCGACGGTCTTCACGTGAGCTCCCACACCTTCCGCACGACCTTAAGCTAAGCGCCTTGGTTCAGGCTCAGGGCTTGGTGAGGGTCTTGGGCGTCAGGGTCGATTGCCTCGACATGGGCGCAGCAATCGCTCGCATCGAGGAGCTTGTCGACGCAGGCGGCCATCACCTCGTCGCCACAGTCAATCCCGAATTCATCATGAGGGCGCAGAGAGAGCACGAGTTTGCGCGGGTGCTCGAGTCTGCCGACCTCTGCCTCGCCGACGGCACCGGCGTCGTGTGGGCGGCGCGGCGGCAGGGGTGCCCGATGAGCGGACCGGTTACCGGCACCGATCTCGTTGCGCCTCTGGCCGCGACGTGCGCGAGGCGGGGCTTCCGGCTCTTCCTCCTTGGGGCTGCCCCCAGCGTCGCAGCCGGACTCGCCTCGAGCTTGCGCGCGAAGCACCCGGACCTCGAAGTTGAAGCTCACGCGGGTTCGCCAGATCCTGCCTCCGACGATGAGACTCTGAGGTTGATTCACGCCCATCGAACACAGGTCCTACTGGTCGCGTTCGGCGCCCCGAAGCAGGAGCTCTGGATCGACCGCCTGCAGGACCGGCTTGGTGCCACCGTGGCAATCGGCGTGGGCGGCGCTTTCGACTACCTCACCGGACGCGTGCCACGCGCACCTGCCTGGATGAGAAAGGCCGGGCTCGAGTGGCTGTACCGGCTCCTCAACCAGCCGTGGAGGATCCGCCGCATGGCTGTCCTGCCCGTCTACGCGTTCAAGGTTCTCAGCGCGGGCAAGTAGGATGGCGCATCGTGGCCGAAGCACCGCCGCCGGCGCTTAGCATCGTCGTCCCTTGCTACAACGAAGAGCAGCGGCTGCCTCGCACCATCAAGCAGATCGAGCGCTACCTTGCCGGCAGGGGAATCTCGTACGAGCTCATCCTGGTCGACGACGGCAGCACCGACGGGACACGCCAGATCATGGATGCGGCCGCCGAGCGCAACAACTGTGTGCGTATCGAAGCCTTGCCACAAAACCGTGGCAAAGGACGCGCGCTCGCTGAAGGCGTGGCCGCTGCCAGAGGCCTGGAAATTCTGGTCACGGATGCCGATCTGTCCACGCCGATCGAAGAGCTCGACAAGCTTCAGCCCGAGCTGAATAGGGGCGCCGGCGTCGTGATCGCGTCGCGCGCCCTGAGGGCTTCTCGAGTCGAGGTGTCGCAGCCCATCTATCGCGTGCTCATGGGCAAGGTGTTCAACCTTCTCGTCCAGATCGTTCTGCTGCCGGGCATCTGGGACACGCAGTGCGGCTTCAAGCTCTTTCGCGCAGACGTCGCGCACGATGCCTTCGCCAAGCTCACGACCGACGGCTTTGGATATGACCCGGAAGTCCTGTTTCGCGCCAAGCAGCGCGGCGTGAGGATCGCGGAGATTCCGGTGATCTGGCGCAACTCCTCGCCCACGAAGGTCAGTCCGATC
Organism: Candidatus Dormiibacterota bacterium; assembly: GCA_035937155.1. Taxonomy (GTDB): domain Bacteria; phylum Chloroflexota; class Dormibacteria; order Dormibacterales; family Dormibacteraceae; genus Palsa-870. Next base: position 56,724 of record DASYVJ010000086.1, read on the forward strand.
AAAAGCTCGCTCGACATGTTCAGGCACGTCTTGAGGATCAGGTTCCGCCTGTGACCGTCACCAAAGAGGCGCGGCCGGAAGCCCTCGACGGATCTTCGGCGCCCATGCGGCCCATCTGCGTCGTTGCGGCCTCCGCTTCTCGCTTACGCATCAACGGATGCGCGCGCTCCGATGCTCGGCCCGTCCACTGGGGTCCCCATGACGAAGTCATGGGAGGGACCCCTGGTCACCGAATCTCTCGCCGAGGTTTCCGTCCGTGCCTCTAACGGAGCGAAAAAGGGCTCCGACCGAGGTGCTGGTCGTTCTGCCGACCTTCAACGAGAAAGACAACCTCGAAAAGGTCGTCGCCGGTGTGCGGCACTTCGGTTACGACGTGCTCGTCGTCGACGATGCATCACCGGACGGAACCGGCGACATCGCCGACCGGCTGGCGGCCGCGGATGAGGGCGTGAGGGTCATGCACCGGCCTCGCAAGCTGGGGCTTGGGTCGGCATACGAGGACGCATTCCGGATCGGCCTCGCCGATGGATCTGCTCTTTTCGTGGAGATGGACGCGGATGGGTCGCACCTCGCAAGAGACCTCGAGAGCATCGTCGATGCGGCACGCGGTTGCGGCGGGCTGGCCATCGGCTCGAGATACATACGCGGCGGGGAGATCGTCGGGTGGCCACCTCAGCGCTGGCTTCTGTCTTGGGCCGCCAACCTCTACTGCCGGGTGCTCCTCGGACTGCGGACGCACGACTGTACATCTGGGTTCCGCTGCTATACGCGTGAGCTGTTGGTCCAGATCGGCCTGGACAAAGTTGTGTCGCAGGGTTACTCGTTTCAGATCGAGATGGTGCACCGGGCCCGGCGCTTGGGCTACCCGGTCGTCGAGGTGCCGATCCGGTTCGAGGACCGCGTGGCAGGTGCTTCGAAAGTGTCGCGCGGCGAGGTGCGGCGCGCGCTGTGGACGGTGCTCCGCCTGAGCCTGAGTCGATGACAGAGGCAGTTCTCCCTCCCCGCTCGCCGGGGAGGGTCGGGGTGGGGGGGATCTCCTGGCAATCGCGCTTCAAGAACTGGCGCCTCCCCCTTCTGACTGGCGTCGCCCTCGCGATCGTGACGGCGATTCCGTACCTGTACGCCTATGCCGTCCAGCCATCCGGCCACGTGTTCATGGGCTTCTTCTATCTGGGCGACGACGCGAACACATACCTGGCGAAGATGCGCCAGGGGTGGGAGGGCTCATGGTCCTGGCAGAACCGTTACACGACGGAGTCGAGCCCGGCCGCCTACCTGTTCATGTTCTGGCTCGTCCTTGGCCACATCGCCGCCGTGTTCAGCCTGCCCCTGATCGTGGTCTTCCATCTCGCGAGGGTGGCGGCGGCGATCGCCCTGATGGCGGCGGCCTGGTTGATGATCTGTCACTTCATCGAGGACCGCTCGGCCCGGCTGTTCGCCTTCTTCTTCTGTGCGTTCGGGCTCGGGCTGGGCTACGTCATCCAGGCGCTCGGTCAGCCTGTGATCTTCGGCCACCAGACCGACACGCTCGACTGGCGGATGCCGGAGCTGACGGCTTTCTACTCGGTGCTAGCGCTGCCGCATTTCGCTTGGTCGGGGGTCTTCGCCGCTTTGGGCGTCGCCCTCACGTTGAAGGCAATCCAGCGCGGCAGCCTTCTGCTCGGGGTGCTCGCCGGTCTCGCCTGGCTCGGCCAGGCCTCGATCCATCCGCAGATGCCGATCCTGATGGGAGGAGCCACAGCCGTTGCGCTCCTGCTCCGCCCGGCAGCGCCGCGCGGCTGGATCGCTGCGGCCGTCGCCTTCGCCATCCCGGCGCCCTACATCGTTTATTCGTATCTGGCTTTCGTCGGAAATCCGGAGGTGCAGCGCTGGACCTTCCATTCCAAGAACGCGCTTCCGCCGGAGAGCATCAGCCTGCTGTTCGCGATCGCTCCGCAGCTTCTCCTCGCGCTGACCGGCTTGCCAGGCGTCATGCGCCGGCGCAGCCGAGAGGACCTGTTCCTCGTGGCCTGGCTTGTCCTGCTCGCCGCCATTCTCTATCTACCGAACCCGGCCGGCGACCTGCGCCGGCGGTTCCTCGACGGGCTGTACCTCCCGCTCGTGATCCTCGGCGCGAAGGGGATGTACGAGACGATCCTTCCGCGACTCCACAGCGTGCGAGCCCGGGCGCTGGTGCCGTTCTCCTACGTGTCTTTTGCGACGATCGGCAGCGCCTTCCTGGTCCTCGCGCCGCTCGCCGTCGCGGCCCACGCCCAGTACACCGTGACGACGGCTGTATACGACGGGCTCAACTGGCTTGGCGGTGAGCCGGTGGGTCGCGTCCTCGCGATGCCCGGCGTCGGTCTGTACGTCCCCGCCTACAGCGGCGACACCGTGTATGTCGGGCACTACGACGAGACGTTCGACTACCTCAACAAAACCCAGACCGCCCTGGCGGTGCTGACAGGCAAGAGCGATCTCGAACAGTTCATCAGTGAAAACCACATTCGCTACGTGGTCTGGACATCGGACCTACCAACCCCACCACCGGACGTGCTGGGCGTAGCCGCCTACGACACACCGAAATTCAAAGTCTGGAAAATCTACTAAGGGGTAGGCAATGCCAATCCCCTCCCCCGCAGGGGGAGGGCTAGGGTTGGGGGGCGGCGGAGTGCCTTACTTCCTGACGTAAATGACCGCCACCGAGTCCTGATAGACCAACGTCCATTCCGGCTGGGTCGCCAGCACGTTGGCCAGCGCCTCGCCCTTGTTGTACACGACGTAGTCGACCCTGTACTGATCGAGCACCTGCTTCCAGCTGGTTCGGAGGGTCTGCACATCCTCGTACTGGTTGAGCAGTGGATCGCCCATGAGCGCTGCCTCACCAAAGATGAAGACCTTCCGATTCGGGTCCGGGTAAAAACGATTTGCGAGGTAGCCTCCCCAGCCGTACTGGTTGTACATCCTGGTCCCGACCTCTGGATGTGCCGCGAGCCAATCGGCCGCGCCAACCGGGTAGCTCGCCGCGACCAGGCTGCGCTGCTTGTCCGGTCTGATGCTGTCTGTGATGCGCAGCGCCGTCGCCAGCACGATGACCACCAGGACGATCGCCGTCACGACCGCAAAGATCCTTCGTGGCGGCAACTCCAGCTTCCAGCCGCGCGTCTGAGAAAGCTCTTTCCAGCACGCGGAGTAGCAGTTGATCAGCACCGGGGTAGCGACCGCCACGAACAGCACGACATTGCGGACGGACTGCAGCGCGAGACCGAGCGCGGCGAGCGTGAGAAGGAACTCGTAAAGCGACGGGCGCCGCAGAGCGAAGCCGATGATCGCCAAGAAGATCATCGCCTCGAACGGCCGCAAGTAGATCTCGTGGAAGTCGGGAGAGAACCACTCGACGATCAACTTCTGCTGCGCGACGCTGCCCTGCGTCTGGAAGGGATAGGGGTACAGGCTGAAGCCGTGCGGCGTGGCCGCCACCGCGACCACGGAGAAAACAGTGATGATCGCGAGGAAGCGGACATGCGCTCGATGCGCCGGATTGGACCGATCCCAGGCCCAGCCGAGAAGCTCCGCGACGAGGGCCACCCCCAGCCAGACGAAGCCGATGACCCACCCGCCGTGCAGGTTGGCCCACAGGACCATCAGCAGAGGAAATACGTTCAGAGCCCGGCTCCGGCCGCTGAGGTATCCCTGCAGCCAGTAAAGCTCGAGGCAGGTAAAAAAGAAGGTGATCATCTGGGCGCGAGGGCCCCAGATCGGGGAACCGGCGACAGCTGCGATCGCAAGGCCGACGCCGACGATCACCCATGGCTGCCGGCGAACCTGTCGGTACATGATCCAGAAGCCGGCCCACGTAAGAAGCCCGAACGCGATGCTGATTCCGACCACGCCCATCGCGCTGTACACGAGCCACATCAGGATCTCGGTCAGATACTCGTGGTCCGTCCAGATGTGGCTGGGCACCGTGAACGTGAAGATGTCAGTCGAAGGGAGCCGGCCGTTCTCGACCATCCAGCGGCCGATGCGCAGGTGCCACCAGAAGTCGGGATCCTGAACGCTGCCGATGTAGAGCGAGAGCGTCACGATCATGACGCCGCCCAGCAGCAGCGTCCTCGCGCTGAAACGTTCGCTCAGTCGCAAGCCACCGTTCAGCTGCGGGCCTTGAGCGGGTTCGGAAAATAGCGCGGCACCCGTCGCGCGTACGGCGGATAGTCGTTGGGGAAGGCTCGGGCGAGCACGCCTTCCTCCCAGCGGATGCGAAGGAGCTCGCACACGATGAAATAGACGACGGCCAGCGCGCCCGGCCAGCCGGCCGTCGCGAGGTTGACGCCGAGGGCGGCGATGATCTCGCCCAGGTACACCGGGTGGCGGCTGAGCGCGTAGGGCCCGCCGGTCACCAGGCGGCGCGCTTCGGGAATGATCGAGAACGAGCGCCGCAGGTAGGCGAGGCCCCAGACCGAGTACGCCAGCCCGATCGTGGCCAGGATGTCGGCCACCAGCACGAGGCCCTCGCGCCGGCCGCCTCCAGGCAGGAAAGGCGCGGCGATCGCAGAGAAGGTGCCGGTGAAAGCGATGAAGACGACTGCCATCCGGTGGTCCGTGCCGCTCTTGGGCAAGCGGGTGGAGTAGAGGAAGACCAGCATCGTGAAGTAGGCCAGAGCCAGGAACTGCTGAATAAGGAAGAGGTAGTCGGAAGTCCGGTGTATGGAGTGGAGCCCATCCCAGACGAACAGGAGCTGGCGGGCCAGAAAGACGCTGAAGAACAGGGCTGGTAGCAGCCGGCTGAAAAAGAGGTCACGCCAGTACGCGCCTCCACGCTTTTGCACATCCTCTGCGACGTTTGTGGCCGGCATTCCCGGCGACATCTTATTTGGCGCCCCCCGCGCGAGCGCTTTTTGCGCCGCGCGCGTGTACCTGCTTTACAGCCGACGTGGGGCTTTACAGCCGCCTGCAGAGAGCGGTAAAGGGCCTCGAATCGGCTTGCGTTAACTCATTGACCTGCCCGGGGACGCCCGCGTAGCATCTCCGCCGCTGACGGCGTAATAAACCCCGCAAGAATCGCGAAGTGCCGCCGTCATCTATATCAGCGCCGGAATCTAAAAAAAGGAGGTGAATCGCAGATGTTGAACCTTTACATGAAGCTTCGGAGCCTTACGACCCGTCAGGAAGGCCAGGGAATGGTTGAGTACGCCCTGATCCTCGTGCTCGTTTCAATTGTGGTCATCGTCATCCTTCTTACGATGGGCAACCAGATCAAGAACGTGTTCTCGAACGTCGTAGCCGCTCTCGGCTAACGAGAACCAAACGTAGTAGCACCTTCAAAAAGAGAGCCCCTAACGGGGCTCTCTTGCTTCCAGAAGCCCCATAGAAAGCATGGCTTCAAATACGGCGCCCGTCGTTACAATGGGCGGCACTCTTTCGGATCCAGATCGGAGGTGACTTAAAGTCTTGGCCGTCGCACCCGCACCATCACGACCGCGACCAGGCGGTGGACGCCTGTTCATCATTGTCGGCTTGATCCTTGCCATCCTTGCCGGCGCCGGGGTATTTCTCCTCGGCGGACTGGTCGGTGGGGGTAGTGGCATCGGTGGGGGCCCAACCACCACGGTGGTCATCGCGAAGCAGGCCATCGCACTTCGTCACGCGATCACCGCTGACGACCTCGACACCGAGAAGGTGGCTGGCAACTTCACCAACGTCAACAACACATATTCGAACAAGAGCGACGTCCTCAACTTGATCGCAGAGATCCAGATCAGCAAAGGTTCTGTGATCACAGCGGACATGCTTGCCAGGGACATCGGCCTCGTGCCTTCGGGCTCGGCTCCCGCGTACCTGCCGCTGTCGAGTGGTTATGTCGCTATGACCATCCCGACCGGTGAGCAGCAGGGCGTGGCCGGCCACATCACCCTGGGTGACTACATCACCATCATCGCCTCAGCCAGCGTCACCGTTTTCAACGTCGGAGCCGTGGCGCCAACGGGTCCGCCGAAGGTCGTTAGCAAGACGATCTTCACCAACGTCCACATCATCGGTCTCGGACCGGCTACGTCGAACGTTCAGCCGGCTGGCGGCGCCGCGGTGGGTACTACTGCTGGCCCAACCGGGGGTGTGGTCTCCAGCCTCACCATCGAAGTGACGCAATGCGACGCCGAGTACTTCACGTGGTTCCTCAACAACACCACGCTCAAGTACACGGTCGAGTCGTTCCACGACTACTTGGCGCAGCCGCCAAGCGCCCCAGACCCCACCTGCCCGACCGTTCTCTCGGCCCAGGGCGTTAGCCAGAAAGAGGTCGAAGCCAGGTACCATTTCACGAACTTGTGACGTTCAGCGGTAGCTGAGAATGGGTCTACTCGATAGAGTCAAACAGAATCAGACGGTCCCCCCAGCCGCACCGGCAGGGGGGACCAACGGTCCCGCCGTGGGAACTATCCCTGGGGCAGCGGCGACCTATGGCGGGACCACAGCGATCCCCATCAGCCAAACTTCCCCGCCGGTCGCCGCCTCGCAGGCGCCCTCGTTGTCGCAACGCGCATCAGCAGCGGCGGTGGGCGGGGACCTCACGCCGGCTTTCACGGCGGCGAAGGTTCAGATCCACGCGCGCCTGATCGAGAAGTACGCGGATCAGATCGACTCGAGCAACAAGGCAGGCGTCCGCGAAAAGATCCTGGAGCTGGCCGAGGAGTACTTCCGCTCGACGGCGATGACGATGACCAAGAACGACAAGGAGCGCCTTGTCGACTCGGTCCTGGACGACGTGCTCGGGCTGGGTCCTCTGGAAGCCCTGCTGGCGGATCCGTCCATCACCGAGATCATGGCCAACCATCCGAAGCAGATCTACGTCGAGAAGGCCGGCGAGCCGACGCTCTCCGCCGTGACTTTCGAGAGCGAGCGCCAGATGCGCCAGGTCATCGACCGCATCGTCAGCCTGGTGGGCCGGCGCGTCGACGAATCGACGCCAATCTGTGACGCTCGACTGAAGGATGGCTCGCGTGTCAACGTGGTCATTCCTCCGATCGCGCTGAAAGGTCCGTGCCTGACCATCCGGAAGTTCTCCAAGGAGAAGTGGGGCCCCGCCGACGTCGTCAACCGGTTCAGATCGTCAAGCCCCGACCTCATGAACTTCCTCCGCTCCTGTGTGCGGGCGAGGTTCAACATCCTGGTCTCTGGAGGCACCGGCTCCGGTAAGACGACGCTTCTCAACATCCTTTCGTCCTTTATCCCGGAAACCGAACGGCTGATCACATGCGAAGACGCCGCTGAGCTTCAGCTTCAGCAGCCGCACTGGATCCAGCTCGAGTCACGACCGCCGAACGTCGAGGGCAAAGGTGCCGTCTCGATCCGTGAGCTAGTCAAGAGCTGTCTGCGTATGCGCCCCGACCGCATCATCGTCGGCGAGTGTCGTGGCGGCGAGGCGTTGGACATGCTTCAGGCCATGAACACCGGCCACGATGGCTCGATGTCGACGCTGCACGCGAACAATCCCAAAGAAGCGCTGGTCCGTCTCGAGACCCTGGTCCTCCAGGCAGGGCAGGACCTGCCGTCCCGGGCCATCCGCGAGACGATCGGTTCTGCCATCCACATGATCGTCCAGCAGTCGCGCTTGCGTGGTGGTGTCCGCCGCATCGTGAGTGTGGCGGAGATCACGGGAATCAAGGACGGCGACGTTCAATTCCAGGAGCTGTTCACCTTCAAGCAGTTGGGCGTCAGCGCTGAGGGCAAGGCTGTGGGTTACCACACCGCGACCGGCCTGCTGCCGATTCGCATGGAACATCTCAGGTCAGAAGGCGAGGAAGTTTCAGAAATCCTGTTCAAACCGACACCGCAGCCGCCGCCGGATAAGCTGTACTGACGCGTTAGGAGGTCCAAATGTCGATTCCCGTCGTATTCGGGCTCATCGCCTTCGCCGGCGTCTTCCTGTTGTTTCTCGGCATCAGTCAGATGCGACGAGCCGCGGGTGGTTCGGAGGACTTCCAGGCGCGCCTTGCCGCTTACGGTGTCACCACGGCCGGAGCGTCAGCGCTGCCGCCTGCCACCGGCTTTAGAGACTCGCTGAACCGACTGTTCCAGCCGGCCGCGGATCGCGTGGGTCGTGGCAACTCCAAGAAGGGGAAGCCATCCGTCGGCGAGCAGCTGCAGCGGGCTGACCTGAGGCTCCGTACGTCTGAGTTCCTGATGATTCAGATCGGGACCACGGCGTTGTTCGTCCTCATCGCGGCTGTCCGCTTCGGGTTCCCCGGGGGCCTGATCCAGGTGCTCGTGTTCGGCGTCATCGGCTACCTGTTGCCAAGCTTCTACGTGAAGTACCGGATCAACCAGCGGCTGAAGGCGTTCAACAACCAGCTGGGCGACACGCTCACCCTGCTCTCAAACGCCATCAAGGCCGGCTATTCGTTCGCACAGGCCATCGACACGGTTGCGAAAAACGCTGTGCCGCCGATCGCAGACGAGTTCGGGCGCGCAGTGCGTGAGATGAACCTCGGTGGCTCACCGGACGAGGCGTTGACGAACATCACCAAGCGCATCGCGAGCGCAGACTTCGATCTGGTCGCGACCGCTTACTCGATCCACCGCACCGTCGGTGGAAACCTCGCGGAGATCCTCGACAACATTGCCTACACGATCCGCGAACGAGTCCGGATCAAGGGTGAGATCGCCACGCTGACCGCGCAGGCGCGGGCATCAGGCACCCTGATCACGTTCCTGCCGATCGTGCTCGCGGCCTTCATGTACTTCGTAACTCCGACTTACTTCCGGCCGATGTTTCAGAGCATCGTCGGCTGGATCCTGATCGTCATCGGCGCCTTCATGATCTTTGTCGGCAACCTCATCATTCGCCGCGTCGTGGCGATCGAGGTATGAGCTGATGAGTTCCACACTGCTTCTCTCACTGGTCGTCGGTCTCGGCGTGCTGATGATCTTCATCGGCCTCGCCCGAACGCCGTCGAGAAACACTGCCGAGATGGTTCAGCAGCGCCTGACCGCGTACGGCGGTGGCGGTACCGCGGATAGACCGTTGACCCTCGAGGAGGTCGAGCTCCAGCGACCGTTCAGCGAGCGCTTCCTGCGCCCGGCGATCGAGCGCCTCGGCTCGATCATGTCTCGGTCGACCCCGCAGAAAGCACGTCAGAACCTCATGAACAGGCTTGAGCTGGCGGGACGTCCGGGCAACCTGACGCCTGAAGACTTCGCCGCCGTGCGAATCGTCGCCGCGGCAGTCATGGCCGCGGTCGGATTGCTGCTGGGTCTACTGCTCAAGAACCCTGTGTATCTGGCCGTCGCGGTGGCCCTCGGCGCGGGCCTCGGCTTCTACCTTCCCGTGCTGTGGCTGAAGCAGAAAGTCGACAAGCGCCGGAACGAGATCCAGAAGGGTCTCCCGGACGCGATGGACCTGCTGGTCATCGCTGTCGACGCGGGGCTTGGCTTCGATGCGGCCCTTGCCCGCGTCACCGACAAGTACAAGAACGCGCTCTCCGACGAGTTCGCCAAGGTGCTGCGCGAGGTCAGCCTCGGCCGGCCGCGCCTTGAAGCGATGGACGAGATGGGCCGCAGCAGCGGTGTGGAGGACCTGCACAACTTCATCCAGGCCATCATCCAGTCCGAGCAGTTCGGCACTGGCATTGGCAAGATCCTCCGCATCCAGGCGGACGAGATGCGGCGCAAGCGCCGCCAGCGAGCTCAAGAGAAGGCCGCGCAGGCGACTTTGAAGATGATGCTGCCGATGGTCGGCTGCATCTTCCCGACACTGTGGATCGTCCTCCTTGGACCGGCGGCGTTGATCCTGATGGCTCCGAGGACCTAAGGCACGCCTTCCTGGCTGCTGCCGAGTATCCCGGCGTGGGAGCTCGTACTGCGGGCGGTGGTCATCTACGCGGGGTTACTCCTCGCGCTTCGGCTGTTTGGCAAGCGTGAGGTAGGCCAGTTCACGCTCTACGACCTCGTCTTCATCCTCCTGGTGGCCAACGCGCTGCAGCCGGCGATCACCGGACCGGATAGCTCTCTTGGCGGGGGCTTCGTCCTGATCGTGGTCCTGGTGGGGACCAACTACCTCGTCGGCAAGCTCGACAGCATGCCGCGCTTCCACCGGCTGTTCACGGCGGCGCCGGCAGTCATCGTTCGAGATGGCAAGTTCCTCGAGGACGTGATGAAGAAGGAAGGCGTTGATCAGGAGGAGGTCGAGATGTCGATGCGCGAGCACGGCGTGATTGACCTGAAGGAGGTTCAGCTGGCAGTGCTCGAGCCGGACGGAACCATCTCGATCGTCCCGACGACCTCGTCGATAACGCGCACCAAGCACCGGATCCGGTACCACCACCGAGCGGGCTAGGAGAATTTTCTTTACAGGCAGGGTTGTAGCGCTGCCGAGCCGGCTCTAAATTCGATCGGAGTTGGTGCGTCAGGAGCTGGGGAAGGGGGCTCCACAAGAGGGAGGGCCCTCGCAGAGGTCTGCCAAATCTGCCGACGCTGTTGTGCCGCGAGTGTCGGGTCCGGCGGGTTTCCCGTCCAACGCTAGTCCGCCCGGCACCGGCGTGGAATCCCCGCACACGCAGGCTATTCAGCCGACAGAAACTCGATCGCCACCTGTTTGAACTCGCGCGCTGCCACCGCACCCATGTGGTCGCGCCCCGGAATGGTCACTAGGCGCGACGATGGGATCAGCTCGACCAGCTCGGGCGCGCCGCGCGCGAGGTCATCCCCGTCCCCGACCACGATCAGGATCGGCGTCCGAATCGCGGAGAGCCGCGCCGGGTCGTTTGGAGGACGCAGCCCGGTGATGGATGCCGCAAGCGCTTTCAGGTCATTGGTCGGACGCGCCGATGCGAAGCGATAGAAGGTCTGGGCGACCGGATCATCAGTCGGTTCGCCCCGAAGAAACGCCGCGGCGATCGCATCCGAGCTCTCGATCGCTCCCGCGGTTCCGATGCCACCCAGAACCGCACGCTGCACCCGCTTGGGAAAATCGAGCACGACCTGCAGGCCGATGAGCGCGCCCATCGAATAGCCGAGGTAGCCGGCCGACGCAACATTCACGTGGTCAAGAAGGCGATCGATGTCCGCGGCCATGATGTCGATCGAGTACGCCGCGGGGTCATGTGGCTTGTCGCTGTGCCCGTGACCGCGGCAATCGAGTCCGAAGATTCGAAAGCCCGCTGTGGTAAGCGCCTCCTGCCACCGGGTACCGACCCAGTTCAGCCGGTAGTCGGAGGCAAACCCGTGCACCACTACCAGCGGCGCTCCGCTTTCAGTTCCGTGCACCTCGTAGTGCAAGCGGATGCCATCGCTGTCGAATTCCATGCGCCGCGGTTAGGCTAGACGATCGTCATGCTGAGACGGGGCGCGGTGCACGAGCGGACCGGCAAGGTGCTTGCGGAGGAGCTGGAAGTTCCCGGCTTGATCGGCATCTCAATCGGCCTGATGTTTCGGCGCACGCTCGAACCCGGACGCGGCATGTGGCTTGCGCCCTGCAACGGCATCCACATGATGTTCATGCGGTTCCCCATCGACGCTGTCTTCCTGGACAGCAAAGAGCGCGTCAAGAAGGTCTATCGCAAACTGCCGCCCTGGTACGGCGTGGTGTGGCTCGTGTGGGGGGCCCACAGCGTCCTGGAGCTTCCGCCAGGCTCGACCGCGGACATCGACCTTCAGCGCGGCGACCAGGTCCTCATCTCCTGACAGCTCGCTGTTAAGAAGGGCTTGACGGCTCGAGTAGCGTCGGGCTGTGCGAAGCCGGCTCTTCGACATGCTCATGCCCCCGCGGTGCGGCGGCTGCCGCGCGGTCGGCTCGTGGCTGTGCAGCCGGTGTCGCGCCGGTATCCGGCGCCTCGAGGAACCACTTTGCCGCCGGTGTGGGGCAGAGGTGGAATCGGCGCGCAGCGACTGCGGCTGTCGCAACCGGCTTAAAGCGCTCTCCCGGCTGCGCTCGGCGGCCGCGTACGAAGGTCCGGTCGAGGTCGCCATCCACAGGTTCAAGTACAACGGCTGGAGGCGGCTGGCGGAGCCGCTTGCGCTGTTGATGGCAGAGCGCCTGGTGGTGGAGGGCCTGTCTGCCCGCTGGGCGGTCGCGGTGCCGCTCCACAGCTCTCGCCAGCGGCAGCGTGGCTTCAACCAGTCGGAGCTGCTGGTAAGAGAGCTGCGCAAGCGCCTTGCGCTCGCCCAACCGCCCGGCGAGCTGGTGCGCACGCGTGCCACGCCGCCACAGGTGGGCCATGACCGCCGCTGGCGCCTCGACAACGTGCGCGACGCGTTCGAGTGGCGTGGGCCGCCGCTGGGCGCCCATGCGATCTTGCTGATCGATGACGTGGCCACCACGGGGGCAACTTTGGAAGCCTGCGCGGCTGCTTTGAGAGCGGGCGGATCGGGTTCCGTAACGGGGGTCTCAGTGGCGAGGGTTAACGTATAGTTGGCAGCCGGTTCAATTCCGAAGCGGAGGCTAGCCAATGGCAGTTCGGATCCCAGGCATCAACATCGATGAGTACTACCAGCAGCTTGGGCCCATCGAGCCCCTCATCCGTGACGACCGCGTAACCGAGATCATGGTCAACGGCAGCGACCATGTCTACGTCGAAATGGGAGGCAAGGTCGTACTGACGAACATCAAGTTCGTCGATGAGGACCAGCTGCTCAACGTCATCCAGTTCATCGTGCGCACCGTTGGCCGACGCATCGACGAGCGCCAGCCGCTCTGTGACGCGCGCCTGGCGGACGGCAGCCGTGTCAACGCTGTCATCCGGCCGCTCGCGTTGAACGGCCCCCTCCTCACGGTCCGAAAGTTTTCCCGCGACCCGTTTCAGGTCGAAGACCTCATCCGCTTCGGGAGCTGCAACGAGGCAGGTTTCGGCTTCCTCAAGGCTGCCGTCCTGGCCAAGGCCAACATCATCATCTCGGGCGGCACTGGCACCGGCAAGACCACGTTCCTGAACGTGCTGTCGGGCTTCATCCCGGTCGAAGATCGCATCGTCACGATCGAGGATGCGGCCGAGCTGCAGCTGCACCAGGAGCATGTCTGCCGGTTGGAGACTCGACCGAGAGACATCAACGGTGAAGGCGAGGTCACGATCCAGCGACTCGTCATCAACGCCCTCCGCATGCGCCCCGAGCGAATCGTCGTCGGTGAGTGTCGTGGCGGCGAAGCGCTCGACATGCTTCAGGCCATGAACACGGGCCATGACGGCTCGATGACGACCCTGCACGCCAACACCCCGCGCGACGCTCTGGCCCGGCTCGAGACGCTGGTCTTGATGGCCGGCGTCGACCTGCCCGTGCGCGCCATCCGCCAGCAGGTGGCCAGTGGTATCAACCTGATCTGCCAGCTGAACCGCTTGCGCGACGGCTCGCGCAAGGTAACGGCCATCTCGGAGATCGTCGGCATGGAGCAGGACATCATCACGATGCAGGACATCTTCTTGCTCGAGCAGAAAGGCGCGACCGCGGACGGCAAAGTGATCGCCGAATTCAAGCCGTCTGGGCTGCGACCGAAGATCCTGGACCGTATCTTCGCCCAGGGAATTCCCCTGCCGAAAGAGATCACGATCCTCTTCCCGCCGCCTCCCGGATACAAGCCCTCAGCTCGCTAGCCAGGGCGCGCCGTTGAGTCATATACTCGGGCTGTGAAGGTCGTCCTGCACGACCGTACCAACGGTCTTGGGCAGGAGGTGCGTGAGCACGCTGAACAGAAGCTGACCCGCCTGGCACGCCATTTCGGAAAGGTGGCCGACGCCGACGTGGATTTCTCTGAGGAGCGCAAGCGCAGCGGTCTCGCCACCATCGTCTGCCGCATCAACGTCCATTTCGACGGCCGCCGCATGCCGGTCCTCTCCGCGCATGAAAGGGGCGCTGACGCTATGTCAGCGCTCGATCTCGCCCTCGACAAGATCGACCGCCAGGTGGTCAAGTACAAAGAGAAGATCACCAGCCGCAAGAAGCCGCTCTCGCCGGTCCGCATGGGCGCCCCGGCCGGCCCCGAGGAGCCTCGCGCGGGGGAACCGGAGCGAATCCGCATGAAGCTTCGCCCCATGACCGTCTCGGAGGCGGTCGCCGAGCTCGAAGCCGACGGCCAGGCTTTCCACGTCTTTCTTGACGAGGACTCCGGGGCCATCCACATCGTCGCCCGCCGGGCGGACGGTTCGGTGGTGGTGATCGAGCCCATCATTACCTAGCCCCTCCCCCGCAGGGGGTAATCAGTAAGTCCGATCCTCATCGCCGCTTTGCGCGCAGGGTAGGGTGGGGGCCGCGCCTCGCAACCCCGCCGTGGGGCCGGATTCGGATTCAGCCTGTGCGGGTACCCTAGATCTTGTAGTGCTGTCCCTAGGCAAGCTGCTCGATCCGAACGAGCGCGAGATCAAGCGCCACCTCGTGGTGGCCAACGCGATCACCGCGCTCGAGCCCGAGCTCAAGGAGCTCGACGACGCCGGCCTGCGCGCCCGGTCGGACGAGCTGCGCGAGCGCGCGAAGCAAGGCCACGACCTCGACGAGCTTCTGATCGAGGCTTTCGCGCTTTGCCGTGAGTCAAGCCGGCGCACGATCGGCCTTCGTCACTTCGACGTCCAGCTCGTCGGAGGCATCGTCCTGCACCAGGGAAAGATCGCCGAGATGAAGACCGGCGAAGGCAAGACGCTTGTGGCCAGCGTGGCCCTATACCTCAATGGCCTCGCCGGCAAAGGCGTCCACCTGGTCACAGTCAACGACTACCTCGCCCGGCGCGACGCGGGCTGGATGGGGCCGATCTACCACCTCCTCGGCTTGAGCGTGGGGATCAACGTAGGCTCTGTAGGCACCTATCTGTACGACCCGGAGTTCGTCGACGAGACGCACCCCGACTCTCGGCTGCAGCACCTGCGGCCGGTGACCAAGCACGAGGCCTACCTGGCGGACATCACGTACTGCACCAACTCCGAGCTGGCTTTCGACTACCTGCGTGACAACATGGCCCGCGACCTGGCGCAGTGCAGCCAGCGGGATCTGAACTACGCGATCGTCGACGAGGTGGACTCGATCCTCATCGACGAGGCTCGCACGCCTCACATCATCTCCGGCCAGTCAGAAGAGTCCACCGAGAAGTACTACGAGTACGCTCGCTGGGCCGCCCGCCTGAATGTGGATGAGGACTACGAGGTCGACCTCAAGCACAAGTCTGCGTCACTCACTGAAGCGGGCATCGCGAAGATGGAGCGCTGGACCGGCATTCGCAACATCTACGACCTGGAAAACGTGATCGAGGCGCATCAGATCAACCAGGCCCTCAAAGCCAAGACGCTGTTCCGGCGAGACCAGGAATACCTGGTCAAGGACGGAGAGGTGATCATCGTCGACGAGTTCACGGGCCGCACGATGCCAGGCCGCCGTTGGTCAGACGGACTTCACCAGGCGGTCGAGGCGAGAGAGGGAGTCAAGGTCCAGCAGGAACAGAAGACGATCGCAACGATCACCGTCCAGAACTATTTCCGGCAGTACGACAAGCTCGCCGGGATGACCGGAACGGCGCTGACTGAGGCCGAGGAGTTCCACAAGATCTATGGGCTCGACGTAGTCATCATTCCGACGAATCAGAACATGGTTCGTAAGGACAGCCCCGATGTGATCTACAAGACGGAGGAGTCGAAGTTCGAGGCCGTCATCGATGAGATCGTCGAGCTGAACAAGGAGAAACGACCGGTGCTCGTGGGCACCGTTTCGGTAGAGAAGTCCGAACGGCTCTCGCGAATGCTCGAGAAGCGTGGCGTCAAGCACAACGTCCTCAATGCCAAGCAGCACGAGCGCGAGGCGGCCATCGTCGCCGAGGCCGGCCAACCGGCGGCCGTAACGATCGCCACCAACATGGCCGGTCGAGGCACCGACATCGTGCTCGGCGCTGGCGTGACGGACGTTGGGGGGCTGCATATCATCGGCACCGAGCGGCACGAAAGCCGCCGCATCGACAACCAGCTGCGCGGCCGCGCCGGGCGGCAGGGCGACCCTGGTTCCAGCCGATTCTTCATCTCGCTCGAAGACGACCTGATGAAGATCTTTGGTCCGGCGGCCGATCGTATCGGGAGGCTCATGGACAGCCTGGAGGTCGAACCAATCGAGCATCCGTGGGTGGCGCGTTCAATCGCGGGCGCCCAGAAAAAGGTCGAGGGCATGCACTTCGACGCTCGCAAGCACGTGGTCGAGTACGACGACGTGATGAACAAGCAGCGCCAGATCGTGTACGAGGAGCGCCGCAAGGTGCTCGAGGGCGCGGATACACGCGGGAACATCCTCGGCTACGCCAAAGAGGTCATCGCCAAGGGTGTCGAGCAGCACTGTGAGAGCCGGCATGCAGAGAACTGGGATCTAGACGGTCTAGTCAAGTACCTGAACGCTTACCTGCCGATCGCGCCCGATTCGCAGATCCCAGAGGAGGCCCTGCGCCATGGACCGGACGGCCTCGTGGAGCATCTCTTCGGCGCAGCAACGGAGACGTATGACAAGAAGGTCGAAGAGGTCGGCGCGGATCTGATGCCGCTCGTCGAGCGCGACGTGATGCTGCAGACCATCGACTGGCAGTGGATGGAGTACCTGACCCAGATGGAGCACTTCCGCGAAGGCATCGGGCTGCGCGCTTACGGCCAGCGTGACCCGCTCGTCGAATACAAGAACGAAGCCTTCGAGATGTTCAATGAGCTGCGCGAGCGCATCCAGGCGTCGATCGTGGCGCGAATTTTCAGGGTGCAGGTCCAGCGCAACGCGCCGACACCGCCGCCGTCACCGATGGTCCGGCAGGTCCTAGAGAGCGGTCCGGGCGAGCCCGATGGCGCGAACGGCGCAGGCCAGAATGGCGCGCCTAGAAAGCGGGCCGCCGTGCCTGGGGCTGTTGGTCAGGCGCAGGGCGCAGCAGGTGCTCAAGTTAAGATCGGCCGCAATGACCCGTGCTGGTGCGGGTCCGGTAAGAAATACAAGAGGTGTCATGGACGCTGAGCTGAACCCTAAAGAGTTGCTGGAACGGATCCTGCAGCTGAAGGAGCACCTTTGACCTTCCAGCGAAGGCGAAGCGCGCTGCTGAGCTCGAGGCCCAGATGGTCCAGCCAGGCGTTTGGGACGACCCTGCCCATGCTGGGCAGATGGCGCGCGAGGCTGCCGAACTCCGCCAGCTGATCGCGACCTGGGACCGCCTCGAGAAGCGGGCCCGCGACCTGATCGAGCTCGACCAGCTCGCCGACGGTGACCCAGAGCTGGAAAAGCAGCTGGCAGAGGAACGAGCGGCGATCGCCAAAGAATTGCGATCCCGCGAGCTTGACCTGCTCTTCACAGATCCGTACGCCAACCACAACGCGGTGATCACCATCTCGGTAGGACAGGGCGGCGTGGAGGCGCAGGACTGGGTCGAGATGCTGATGCGCATGTACCTCAAGTGGGCCGAGCGAAAGCATTTTGAAACTGAGATCCTCGACACCTCGCCTGGCGAGGAGGCGGGGCTCAAGAGCGCGACCTTCATCGTGCGCGGCCCGCGAGCGTACGGACTCCTTCGCTCGGAGCACGGAGTGCACAGGTTGGTACGCATCTCGCCGTTCGACCAGAACCACCGCCGGCATACGTCGTTTGCTTTAGTCGAGGTGATGCCCGAGCTGGAGAGCTCAGACGAGGCCGCGGTTGTGATCAATCCCCAAGAGCTGCGCATCGACACCTACCGCTCCACGGGCGCCGGCGGCCAGCACGTCAATAAGACCGATTCGGCCATTCGCATCACTCACCTGCCTACCGGCATCGTGGTCACATGCCAGAACGAGCGGTCTCAGATGAAGAACCGCGAGATGGCGATGAAGGTGCTCAAGTCACGCCTGTTCCAGCGCCAGCAACAGGAGGCCGCGGCCCAGCTCGACCAGATCCGAGGCCAGATCCTGCCTGCCGAGTTCGGGTCTCAGATCCGCAACTATGTGCTGCAGCCGTACACCCTGGCCAAGGACGTTCGCACCGGGCTGGAGGTGGGCAATGCGCAGGCAGTCCTCGACGGGGACCTGGACCCGTTCATCGAGGCCTGGCTGAGGTGGCGCCTGGGACAACAAAACCCGCCCGTCACAAGCAACTCAAAACAGCCCCGTTAAGTACGATGGTTGGCACTTTTCGAAGGAGTTGGAGCTCCTGGGGGCATGCGGTATACTGCCCGCGACCTAGCCACACGCGCCTTCTGGCGCGGAACGTCACACCAAGAGACGCACCTTATGGTTCTAACACCAGATTTCGAAACCCGGCCGGTGATCAGCTTCCAGCACGTCTGGAAGACTTATTCGACTGGAACTGAAGCCCTACGCGACGTCAACCTGGTCGTTCCCGAAGGCGACTTCTTGTTTCTGGTCGGGCCCTCTGGGGCGGGCAAATCAACCCTCGTCCGGCTTCTGATCCGAGAAGAGAAACCCAGCAAGGGGAAGATCTTCGTCGACGGCATCGAGCTGGGTCGCATGAAGCGCCGCCAGCTGCCGCACTACAGGCGAAAGGTCGGCCTCGTGTTCCAGGACTTCAAGCTCCTCCCGAATCTCACGGTTTACGAGAACGTGGCCTTTGCTTTGCGCGTGCACGGCGAGGCTGAGCACACGATCCAGTCGCGTGCGGCGGAAGCGCTGGACACCGTGGGCCTCGCGGGGAAAGACCAGACCTATCCCGCGAACCTCTCTGGCGGCGAGCAGCAGCGCGTGGCCATCGCTCGTGCACTCGTCCACGCGCCTCGCTTCATCATCGCTGACGAACCGACGGGAAACCTCGACCCGGCCACTGCGTGGGAGATCATGCAGCTTTTTCTGCGCATCAACGCGCGAGGAGCGACAGTCGTGATGGCGACTCACAACCGCGAGATCGTCGACCTGCTGCGCCGGCGCGTCATCGCCATCGCCGCCGGACAGGTTGCCAGGGACGATCGTTCAGGCCGATACCACGATGATTTATCGAAACCTCAAGTTCGCGCTCAATAGCGCCTGGCAGAGCTTCTGGCGGAACTTCGCGGTCAGCATGGCCGCGGTGCTGTCGATCACGCTCATCCTCATTCTCGCCGGCGTCAACCTGCTGGTAGGTCACGCCTTCTCGCAGGTGCTGGACGGATTCCGAGCGAAGGTCAGCGAGATCTCGATCAACGTCGCCGACGGCACTCCGCTGCAGAGCGTTGCCGATTTTCAGCAGCAGCTCACAGCCGATCCGCGAGTTACCAGTGTGCGGTTCATTACCAAAGACGAGGCCCTGGTTCAGTTCAAGGCCGACCCGAACAACGTCGTACTTGCGCAGCAGATCGATGGGAACCCATTGGATGCGAAGCTGCAAGTGCGCGTGGCCAAGCTGGACGACCTGGCGGCCATCGACACGCTCGCTCGCCGCTGGCCGGGAGTGGACCCGACCAATCCGACCAACTATCAAGGTGATTTCGTGAACCGAGTGCTCGAGCTCTCGTCATGGCTGGGTCTGGCTGGTGTCGGATTGCTCGCGATCCTGGTCGTGGTTTCGATCGTCATCGTGATGAACACGATCCGCACCGCTGTCTATCACCGTCGAAAGGAGATCGAGGTGATGAAGCTGGTCGGCGCGACGGAATGGTTCGTCCGCGGCCCGTTTGTGATCGAAGGCGTGATGACCGGCTTGATTGCCGCGGCGCTCGCACTGGCCTTGCTTGTCATCGCTTACGAACCGGCGGTGGATCGCTTCCGCGCCGACATCGCGTTCATCCCGCTCACCTACGATCCGGCCTTCGTGGTTAGCCTGGCGCGCGATTTGCTCGTCGGCGGGGCGCTTTTGGGCGCCCTCGGAAGTTATATCGGCGTACGCCGCTACGTGAAGATCTGATTTGAAAATTCGAATTTTCGCGGCAATCGCGATCGCCGCCACGTCGTGGTTTCCGCAGACGCTGCAGACCGTATCCGCGTTCTATTGCTACCCGGGCGACCCACCCGCCGTGTACCAGGCTTGCCTCGCTTACAACAACGGTATCGGTCAGCAGGTGGCTAACCAGAATGAGCTGGGGCGCATCCAATCCCAGATCAACAGCGCTGAGGCCCAGATGAACGCCATCGGTGCGCTCATCAACAACCTCAATCGGCAGATCGCCGCGCAACAAGCCCTTATCGCGCAGACGCAGGCGGCGATTGACGATCTGAGCATGCAGATCCGATTCGGCGAGGCGGACCTGACTCGACTGAGGGCGCACACGAGCGTGCGCGACGAGCTCTTGAACCAGAGGCTGCGCTACATCGATGGAAATGGGGCGATCAACTACTTCCAGCTCGTGCTCACCGCGAAAAGCTTCAACGACATGATGAATCGCATGGTCGCCGCACAGCAGGTCGCCGCCTCGGACCGCAGGCTGCTGAACGATCTGGCGCAGGAGCATTCGTCGGTCGCGTTGGCGAACACCGCGCTCGACGTCAAGCGAGTCGAGGTGACATCGCTCCTGCAGCAGCAGAAGGCCGCGGAGGCAGACTTGCAGAACAGCCTGAAAGCGCAGGCGGCGGCGCTGGCCTACGAGAAGCAGCTTGAGGTCCAACTTTCCGTGCAGTACGCGGCGATCCAGGCGCAGCGCGCCGCGATCGACGCCCAGGTCGCGCAGCTGCAGCAGCAATACCAGGCCGCGGCAAAGGCGGCGGGCGGCGGGACGGGACAGTTCGCATGGCCGGAACCTAATTGCGGCCACGGGTGCATCAGCCAGGGGTTCGGCTGCAACAGCTATTGGTTTGAGCAGTACGAGCCGGCATGTCCCTACCCGCACCGAATCCATACTGGCATCGACATCGCCGGGCCTTATGGAACGCCGGTCATTGCGGCCGACACAGGCGTCGTCTATTTCTATCCAGGCAGCTACGGCTACGGCAACTACGCGGTGATGATCCACGGCAACGGCTACTCCACGCTTTACGGCCACCTGTCGCGATTCAACAGCAGCATGGGCAACGGAGCGATCGTCGCTCGCGGCGATGTGATCGCATATGAAGGTTCGACCGGCAACTCGACGGGTCCGCACCTGCATTTCGAGATTCGCGTCGCCAACGTCTGGAAGGACCCGTGCCTGTGGCTTGGCTGCTAGGCGTGGTGAGCTGTTCGGACGCCCGGCGT
Source organism: Candidatus Dormiibacterota bacterium (assembly GCA_035937155.1). GTDB lineage: Bacteria > Chloroflexota > Dormibacteria > Dormibacterales > Dormibacteraceae > Palsa-870. Next base: position 77,751 of record DASYVJ010000086.1, read on the forward strand.
TTCCGATTTCGCTAGTCTGCTGAAATGAACCGCCGCGCCGCCCTCCGGGGTGGCGCCGTACTTCTCGTCCTGATCGTCGGCTTTGTCGTGGGCATTTACACCGACCAGGCGTATCCCGAATACCTGCCGTACTTCGGGCATCGATCAGTGAGTGGCGTCGATCTCACGGAACTGCAGCAGGCAGTTCGCCTCGTGCAGGCGGACTATGTGGACAGCAAAGTCGACACCAAAAAGCTGTCGCACGGGACGGTGCAAGGCTTGATCTCGAGTCTGGGCGACCCCTTCTCGGCCTACTTCGACCCAGACCAGTACAAGCGCCTCCAGCAGAGCTACAACGGGCGTTATTCGGGTATCGGGATTTACTTGAGCTTTACAACGGGTTATCCGGTCCTCACAGGCACCGTGCCAGGATCGCCGGCTGCATCCGCGGGGTTGCAGGCGGGCGACCAGATCGTGAAGGTGGGGGACAAGGACATGAAAGGTGTGACCGCCGACCAGGCAACCGCGCTGATCCAGGGCCCCGACGGGAGCAAGGTCACGATGGAGATCTCGCGCGCCGGCAAGACATTTTCCGTGACCATCACGCGCGCCGAGATCAAGGTGCCGACCGTGCGGTCGGCGGTGATCGCCAATCACGTGCTGTACGTGCGGATCTATCAGTTCGGGACCGATACGTCCACCGAATTTGCATCGGCGCTGACCAGCGGCCTGCCCGGCGCAGTGGGAATCGTGCTGGATCTGCGCGGCGATCCGGGCGGATTCATCACGGCGGCGGACGATGCCATCAGCCAGTTCGTGGCGAGCGGCGAGACCTTCGAGCTTCGTGATCGGAGCGGTACGGTGGAGCGGCACACGGTGAGCGGGAAGCCCGCGGCGTCGACACTGCCGCTGGCGGTGCTGGTGGACGCCAACAGCGCGTCGGCATCAGAGATCGTGGCCGGTTCCCTGCAGGTCCACCACCGCGCCAAGCTGGTCGGGACGACGACCTTCGGCAAGGGCTCGGTGCAGCAGGACTTTCAGCTGGCTGACGGTGCGGACATCCACCTCACGGTCAAGCGGTGGTACTTGCCCAACGGGCAGACGATCGATCACAAGGGATTGCAGCCAGATGTGCTCGTGACCCTGGCAAACGCTACCGACGCTTTTGACGTCGCTTCGTCGTCCCAGGGCTATGCGAAAGACACGCAGCTCAACGCCGCGCTCGCATTGCTGCCTGGGTAGACTGACTCTCCGCTGAAAAACGGGCGGTTAGCTCAGTTGGCCAGAGCGCCTCGCTTACACCGAGGAGGTCGGGAGTTCGACCCTCTCACCGCCCACCATTGCGGACTGCCGTGAGCGCACTCCTCGACCGAATCCTGCCCGAGTATCAGTTCAGCGAACGCCATCGCGTATGGGTGGATGCGACGCCGGAGGCAGCGTTGGCCGCGGCCAGGGAGGTGAGCCTGGGCGAGATGCCGCTCGCCGGGTTGCTGTTCCGGGTTCGCGGCCTGCGGACTCTCGCGCACGGGCCGCTGTGGGAGCAAATGCTCGCTGGCCTTTTCGTGGCCCTTGGCGAGATCCCTGGACGCGAGGTGGTGGGGGGCACGATCGGACAGATGTGGAAGCTGTCGGGCGGTGACGTCCCTCGGATCGCAAGTGCGGTCGAGTTCTCGACGTTCAGCAGGCCCGGCTACGCCAAGGCCGCCATGAGCCTGGCCGCACAGGAGGTCGACGGCCGCACCGAGCTGGTGACCGAAACGCGCGTTTTCGCCACCGACGAGGCGGCGCGGCGGGCCTTCTCCCGCTACTGGTTGGTCATCCGGGCGGGCAGCGGGGTCATTCGGCGGCTGTGGCTCCGGGCGGCCCAAAAGCGCGCGGAAAGGCGATGAGGCCGGTCTATTGCGATAGCCTCGAGCCGCCGGTGCCCGTTAGAGGCGGCCGACGGCGGTTTTTGCGAGCTGCTCGAGGGCGGTTGAGTTGGCGGTCGGCGTGACCGCGATCATCATCACAACATTTGATTTGAATACAAAGATCACGAGTCCACTCGACCCGGAGCTCGTCAGGCTGTACTCCACGGCCTTGGTTCCGATACCACTGACAACTTTGGCGTTCGCGACACCGTAGGCGCCGTTCAGCGCCGCAGCCATCTGCTCTGGTGAAACCGAGGCGGCGCTGGAGGAGTCAGGGTAGACCTGGGCAAAGACCAGAACGGTAGTCGTGCCGTCCGCGCTTCCGTAGATGCAAGCCCCAGGCACCTGCACGCCGCTCGCCGCCGAGACTCGCCACTGGTGTTCCAGCGACGGCGGTTGCCTCGGCTGCTGTGACGAGGGTGCAAGCATCGACCTTCGAGATCGCCTTCTCGGTGGGGGTGGGGGTCGGGGAAGGCGTTACTGATGCGGTCGCGGGGGAGTTGGACGATCCGCACGCAGCGACCAGGATGCCGAGCGTGGTGACCACGGCGATCATGCTTCCAGCGCGAAGGGTGGCGGCCAGGGCGCCTCGAATGTGGGTCACGTCTGCAGGGCTCACCTTGAGTCCCGTAGTCTCCCAAGGGCACGAAGTCCTGTCAAGCGGATCCAAATCGGATTCCCCTCCGCCGATAGAATTACCCGCCGTGCCGAGGTAGCTCAGCTTGGTAGAGCACTTGACTGAAAATCAAGGTGTCGGCGGTTCAAGTCCGCCCCTCGGCACCAACACCGTCTTGAGGGGCTGTTTCGTGTCTAACCTGTCCGCACCGTGGTCAAGCGGGCTCTTTTGTGTTTGGGCCGGAGATATTAACACCCATGAGCGCCAAACTGCCTCCACCGCCGAAGTCGCCGTTCTATTGGGACGGTCAGCGCTGGGTGCGTTGCGCGATGCCGCGACGGTTCAAGCCACGGATCAAGCAACGAACGTTTTTCAAGGTGCGTGGACCTCGCCTCGGCCCAATTCGGTTCGCCTCGACGCGAGTGACAAGGAGCGGTTGCGCCTGCAGTTGATCTTCATCTCGCTCGCCGCCTTGGTCGGCGTGTTTGACCTGATTACTGGACCATAGGTCAATCGAGCGATGAGACCGCCTGGCTAGCCCAACGGGGGGCGCAAACGGATGCCCGTTCAAAGTCTTTCCCGAGTAGTCTGCCGCCATGAGCCCAAACCCGCCGCCCCCGCCGCAGGTCTCGCCCGACGGCAAGTTCTACTGGGACGGCCAGCGGTGGGTGCCGATGCCAGCTCAGGCTGCCGCGCAGCCATTACCCGTTGCGCCATCACGAGAGCGGTACCCGCCCAGCCATTGGTTAATCGGCGGCCTCGGAATCGTCGGCGTGATCGTCTTCGCCTCGTTCTGCGCTGATTTGGGGGGTCGCTCCACCAGTTCGTCATTACCAGCAGCGGCAACGAGTGCAGGAAGCACACCGGTAACAACGAAATCAGCTGGATGCTCGCCGCAGCCATGTGCAAGCGCGTACAGCCTTACGGTCAGGATCAGCGGTCTCAATCCAACCGCGCCGGCGGGATTCTTCAAGCCCGAGGCTGGCAACCACTTTGTACTTATGCGGATGACGATGCGTAACGACGGCGGCCAAGACACGAAGCACATAAGCCCAACCGACTTCAAGCTTCGCGATGCAGCGGGAGTTTCACATGACATCACGCTCTCGGACACGCCTGGCTGCGACTTTTGGTCGCCTGTCGACCTAGCGCCTGGGGCGACATATCGTCCTAAACCGCTGTGCTTTCAAGCCTCTGGCGATTCGAACGGCAATCTAACGCTTCTGTGGTCTCCAGACATCTTCAGTCCAACAGCCCAGATTCCGCTTCAGTAATGGCGACGCTGGCGGCTGCTGGCGGGCTCCCTGAGATGAATTCCGAATGCGACTGGCACGTCATCATCAAGGGGTAATGCGAACCGAAGCCGAGCTCGCAATCGCCTCCGTTGTCGAGGCCGAATGCCCACTCTGCAAAGTTGAGCTCCGCGTCCATGACGAGCGGACTTGCTGCCCTTGCTGCGGAGACAGTTACGTGGCTGGTCCAAATCGACTAGAGGTCAGGTAGCGCACCGGCTCTGGGCAGAGGCGCCCCGATACTCCGGTCGGCCCTCCTGCGGTTTCTCGACGCTTACGCTCTTGCGGTCATCGGGCAGCTATCACCCGACGACGAATCAATCGTTGCGGCTGCCGTCAGTCAAGCGCCTGGTCAAACGCCTGACTGGAAGGAGACTGTGCGACGTTCTGCGGGCCTGCCGGAAGGCATCGATGACCGAATTTGTAGGTTGTGGGACGCACAACCGAATGGCATGAGCACGATTGAATTCGTTCTCGCCGTCTCGGACGCCACCTCCGTACCGTTGATTGATCCGGTGACGGACGACGCCGAATAGCGAACCTATCCTTGTCGCCTCGGCATGAGTCTTGTCGTTTGAATCACGGTGTCAAGGTGCCTGCTACTGGTTGACCTGGGTTGGTCGACAGAGATCGAGGTTCGACTTACCCCTGGATGCCCTGGATCGTTGGCGGTGGCGTTCGATGGCGGAGCCAATGAAAGGGCGCCTCGAGGATGAACAGCAGCGCAATCCCAAGCACCGCGGCTCCGGCTACGTACCAGGGCCATGGGCCCATCAGATCGAATAGGCTCGCCGTGGGCGGTTTGCTGCGCAGGTACATGTAGTTGGCGCCCGTGACCGCGTCAACTGCGCCGACGAGCAACACATAAGCAATCGTGATCGCGATCACTCGGAGGACTGCGTTGCGTCGCGGCCACTGACGGAGGCCGACCACAAGAAACAGTGCCGCCGTAACGATGGCTCCATGAGCCACGTAGTACTGGAAGAACGGAAAGCTTGGAAAGTGCTGCGGTAGATCTGGCGTGATCAGGGCCTGGAGCGTGCCGGCCAGTCCCCAGAAGTAGGTGACTTCGACCAGCAGCTGGTGGCGAAGCAGCAGGGCGAGCGCTGCGATGAAGATTGCCGCGTCACAAAGCTGAAGTGGAAAGGCGGTGGCGAGCTCCGATCGGCTCAGTCCGCTGGTTGCAAGGTAGATCCACCAGCCGACCTCGGCGCTCACCAGAACCGCGGCCAGGATGCGAGCGGCGGTCGTGGTCCACGAGCCAGGCCACTGCCTTGCCGCAACGACCAAAGCGGTCGCTGCCACGACGATGGCAGCCACAGCAGCGAGGTGTTCAGTTGCGAGCACGCCGCATACTAAGCCGCCGTGAGCAAGCCGCGGCCGTTCCGGTTTGGCGTCGAGGAGCATCGCGCTGAAGACGGCAATGGTTGGCGCGAGAGAGCGCGCCTCATCGAGTCGCTGGGGTACTCGACGCTTTACTTACCGGATCATTTCGGCGACCAACTGGGCCCCATCGCTGGTCTCATGTCGGCGGCCGACGCGACCACCACGCTCAGGGTCGGATCGCTCGTGTTCGACAACGACTACCGGCACCCGGCAGTGGTTGCCAAGGAGGCGGTGACCCTCGACCTCCTATCCGATGGCCGCCTGGACTTCGGTCTCGGCGCCGGCTGGCTGGCCTCGGACTACGAACAAACCGGCATTCCATTGGATCCGCCCGCGACACGGATCGAACGCATGGCTGAGGGGCTCGAGATCATCAAGGCGTTCTTCGCCGGCGGCAGCGTCTCTTTCCACGGCAAGCACTACAACGTGGACGGCCTCGAGGCGGCGCCGAGACCGGCGCAGAAGCCGCATCCGCCGATCATCATCGGAGGGGGCGGCCGCCGCATGCTGATGTTGGCCGCGCGGGAGGCGAACATCGTCAGCGTCAACTACAAGCTGACCGAGGGACGGGTCAGCCGCACCCTGATCCGGACCGGCATGGCGGAAGCGACCGACGAAAAGTTGGGCTGGGTCAAAGAGGCAGCCGGGGCTCGGTTTCCGGAGATCGAGCTGATGGGCACCATATTCGTCGCCAATGTGACCGACGATCGAGACTCTGTCGCGGCGGCTATGGCGGCGGGCTTTGAGACCGAGCCGCGCGATGTCCTTGAGATGCCGCACTTCCTGATCGGGACCATCGAGCAGATGATCGAAGACCTGCGGGTTCGACGTGAACGGTTTGGCATCTCCTATTTTGTTGTGCCCGACTCGGCTGCCGAGTCGCTGGCGCCGGTCGTCAAGCGTCTGACAGGAACCTGAGGTCCTCCTGTAGATTTGGTGGCGATGGCCACCACCCACCAGGTCGTTCTCACAGGACCAAACGAAGGGCGTTCCACCGAGGTGCTGACGCCTGAGGCGCTGGCCTTTGTCGCGCGCCTGCAGCGTGAATTCGGTCCGCGGCGCCTCGAGCTGCTCGGTATGCGGGACGAGCGCCAGGCGCGACTGGATGCCGGCGAGGCGCCGCAGTTCCTGGCCGAGACGGAGTCGGTTCGCAATTCCGAATGGAGCGTCGCCAAGGCCCCGAAGGACTTGCAGGACCGGCGGGTCGAGATCACCGGTCCAACGGATCGCAAGATGCTGATCAACGCGCTCAACTCGGGCGCTCGCGTCTTCATGGCGGATTTCGAAGACGCAAACTCGCCCACGTGGTCGAACCTGGTCGAGGGACAGGTCAACCTCATCGACGCCATCGAGAGGCGGATCGATTTCACGAGCCCGGAAGGCAAGGAATATCGACTCAACGACAAGGTTGCGACCTTGCTTGTCCGCCCGCGTGGCTGGCACCTGGACGAAAGGCATGTGCAGCTGGACGGCAAGCCGGTTTCGGGCAGCCTCTTCGACTTTGGCCTGTACTTTTTTCACAACGCCAAGCGGCTTCTGGGAAAGGGCAGCGGCCCGTATTTCTATCTGCCCAAGCTCGAAAGCCACCTCGAGGCGCGGCTGTGGAACGATGTCTTCAATTTCGCCCAAGACGACCTCGGGCTCCCTCGTGGCACGATTCGCGCCACGGTGCTCATCGAGACGATCCTCGCCGCGTTCGAGATGGAGGAGATCCTTTACGAGCTGCGCGACCACTCGGGTGGCCTGAATGCCGGGCGGTGGGACTACATCTTCAGCATCATCAAGAAGTTTCGAAACCGCTCGGAGTTCGTGCTGCCGGATCGCGCTCAGGTGACGATGACCGTGCCGTTCATGCGTGCCTACACCGAGCTGCTCGTGAAGACTTGCCATCGACGCAGCGCCTTCGCGATGGGCGGTATGGCCGCGTTCATTCCGTCGAGGCGTGATCCGGAGGTCAACCGCGTTGCTCTCGCCAAGGTCAAAGAAGACAAGGACCGCGAGGCCGCGGACGGTTTTGATGGGACCTGGGTAGCGCATCCCGATCTGGTGACGACCGCGACCGAGGCGTTTGACCGGGTCTTGGGCGACCGGCCCAACCAGCTCGAGCGCCAGCGGCCTGAAGTCTCAGTCACCGCGGCTCAGCTCATCGACGTGCGTGTGCCTGATGGGAGCGTCACCGAGAACGGCCTGCGCATGAACGTGAGCGTGGGGATTCAGTACCTGGAGTCGTGGATGAGAGGAGTCGGAGCTGCCGCGATCAACAACCTGATGGAGGATGTGGCGACGGCAGAGATATCGCGGTCGCAGGTCTGGCAGTGGATCAGGCATTCGTCGCGCCTGAGCGACGGGTCGATCGTGAATGCGGACCTGGTGCGTGAGATCGCGGATGACGAGCTCGCCCAGCTCCACGAGCGATTGGGCGAGGATGCCTGGGCAAAGAGCCGGTTCAGCGAGGCCCGTGCGGCCTTCGAGGAGGTCGCGCTGGCCAGCTCGTTCCCCGCTTTCCTGACCCTGGTCGCCCAGCGCTACATCGACTAGCGGCGGCGCCTTAACAGGCTGGGTTGCAAGGCCGCTTGCCCGGCCCTAAATTCAGCCGCAGTTGGTGCGTCAGGAGCTGGGGGCAATCAGTAAGTCCCATCCTTATCGCCGCTTGCGCGCAGGGGGCTCCGATAGAGGGAGGGCCCGCCACAGGAGGGCTGATCGGGGGCGGGGGCTAGGGGCCGACCCTGGGGGTCGCCGGCGGCTTGCCGGGCAGCCGGCGCCACTGACGGGGCCCGACGCCGTTGTTCGGGTTGCCTGGCACGAACGCGACCGCCGACGGCTTGACCATGCAATTGTCCTTCCGCACGACGCTTCGCTCTCCGCCTTCCTGGTGCTCGATCACGACCGTCCGCTCGAGCACCGCTCGCACGCGGACCTGTTTGCCATCGACCATGGCGTTGAAGCCGCCGCTGACTTCGTGATTGAGGGGTGGGACGATGCTTGCCAGAGAAACGAGATCAACGATCTTGCTCATATAGTGGCTTCCCTCGGGCTTGGTAGGCGGTTTCAAACCGCCGAAATAAAAAAGCGCCGAACGATGTTCGGCGGAAGCTAATTTTACCAGAAGCCCGCCTACATACCGATCGTAAAGCGAGTCTACGCGGGGTGAGGCGGCGGCCGCTAGGCGGCTGAGCTGTGCTCCTGCATGCGGAGCTGCCGTGCAGCCTCACGCCCGCGGCGTGCAGCTTCCTTGCTCGCCAGGTGGCGAACACGCAGATGCGTAGGGTTGACCATCAGGCGCTGGCGGTTGACCAGGACCTTCGGCTCCCCGGGAGCGGGTTCGACCACAGCCGTGCGCTCGAGCACTGCGGTCACCCAGACCCGGCGCCCGTCCACCTCGGCTTCGAAGTCGGGGAGGATCTCGTCGTCTTCGTCCATCGAGACGCTGTCAAGCCGCACCAGCTCACCGCGGGTGCTCGACGGGATCTCGATGTTCTTTCGGTTTGAAGCCATGCTCATATGCGAGATACCCGATCGCGAGCAGGATGAAACCCGTAACCAGCCACGGAAGCAGGTGCGCCGGGAACAAGCCAAACATGACTCGAGCTCGCGGCCCCAGCCGGCGTCCCAATTCGAGGAAGATGAAGGCCCAGATCGAGGCGGAGACAAGAACGCACGGAATAAATACCTTGTAGGGGACCCCAAGTATTCCAGACAGGGCGGAAAGCACGATCCGCATGCCCGGGATGTGCCGGCCGACGATGATGGCCAAGGGCCCCCACCGCTTGAAGATCCGTTCGGCGAGGAGCATCCGCTCGTCGGTAATACCGATATATCGGCCGAAACGCTTAATGAACGGCCGGCCGTACCGCCTGCTGATGGTCAGGTTGCAGGCGCTCCCCAGGACCGCACCGCCTACTACGGCGAGATAAGCCATCGGGTAGGGGATGGCGCCGGTCGTCGTCAGGTAGCCGCCGTAGAGAATGGCCACGTCGCCAGGCGCCGGCAGAGGCACGCCGAGCTCTTCGAAGAAGATGACGAAGAAAAGGCCGCCGGTCTGGTGATCCAGGACGAAAAGGCGAACAGCCCGCGTCAGCGGACGCCACCAGCTTGGCTCGCGCAGCCAGTCGGGTAGCTCGAACGCCGCGAACGAGGCCAGCGCCTGTAGCAAGCCGGCCAGCCTTACGCCGTCAGCGTGCCGGTGTCGGCAGAACCTTCTGGGCGGAACCCCACTCGAGCTTGGCGCCGAAGACATCGGAGAAATGCTCCGCATACGCTCGGGCTGCGGCCGCTGTCTCGACCTGCTCACCGGTGACCGACTTCACCGAGGTCGGCCGCTTGTCGGCATGCCCGCAAGGGATGATGCCGTCGAAATACGCGAGGTCGGTCGTGAGGTTGAGGGCAAACCCGTGACTCACGATCGAGCGGTTCAGCTTGATCCCGATGGCGGCCAGCTTCTCGCCTCCTGTCCACACGCCCGTGAGGCCTGGCTCGCCCGGCTGTGAATCGATGCCCAGGTCGTGCAGGTAATCGATCAGCGAGCGTTCGAGCCGCTCGAGGTACTGCGGGATCGTCAACCCGAATTGCGCCAGGTCGAGGACCGGGTACCCGACCAGCTGGCCCGGGCCGTGATAAGTCGCTTCGCCGCCGCGGTCGGACCAGATGACCTCGACGTGTCGCCGCGCTCGTTCCGTTTCATCCCAAAGGAGGTGATCGGGCTGGGCGGCCTTGCCCATGGTGAAGACGTGCGGGTGCTCGAGAAGAAGCAGCGTGGCGGGCTCATGGCCGTCGCGCACGGCGGAGACGAGCTCCGCCTGCATGTCCCAGGCCTCCCGGTAGGGAGTGCTACCCAGCCAGCAGGCTCTTACGGGCTGGAACTTGTTCATCGGCATGGTATGAGGAGCGGACCAGCGGACCGGCTTCGACGTGGCCGAATCCCATCCCGAGCGCCTGCTCTTTCAAGCGGGCGAACTCTTCCGGGCGGTAGTAGCGGACAACCTCGGCGTGCTTCTTTGACGGCCGCAGGTACTGGCCAACCGTCAGCACGTCGATGTTGTGCTCGCGCATGTTGCGAAAGACGTCGAGGAGCTCGTCTTCGGTTTCGCCCAACCCCACCATCAGGCCCGACTTGGTCACTATGTGCGGCGCGGTCGATTTCACGTGGCGGAGGAGGGCCAGGCTGTTGGCATAAACAGCCTTCGGCCGGATCCGCGAATAGAGGCGCGGCACCGTCTCGGTGTTGTGGTTGAAGATGTCCGGCCCAGCCTCGACAACAATCTGAACGGACTCCAGGTCGCCCTGGAAGTCGGGCGTCAGGACTTCGATCGTCGTCCCGGGGCTGCGGCGCCGGATCGCGCGAATCGTCTGCGCGAAGATGCCGGCGCCGCCGTCCCTCAGATCATCTCGGTCGACCGAGGTGATGACCGCGTGCTTCAGCCCGAGTTCGGCGACCGATTCGGCGACCCGCAGAGGTTCGCCGAGGTCGAGCTCTGTCGGCCGGCCGGATGTCACGGCGCAGAAGCGGCATGCGCGCGTGCAAACGTCGCCAAGGATCATGAACGTGGCCGTCCTGCGGTTCCAGCAGTCGAAGATGTTCGGGCACCGCGCCTCTTCGCAAACAGTGTGCAGGCGCCCGCTGCGCACCATCTGCTTGAGGTCTTTGAAGTTCTCGCCTTCCGTGACCCGCACTCGAATCCAGTCGGGGATTGGGCTCAGGCTCAGAGGCTGGGGACTGCTCACAGGCGGATGCTACCGGGGGTCCACTCTTCGAGTCGTTTCTTGATGCTGCCGAGGAACTGGCCGGCCATCATCCCGTCGATGATTCGATGGTCGAAGCTCAGGCACATGTTCATCATGTGGCGGACCGCGATCGCGTCGGCGATTATGACTGGCCTCTTGACGATGGATTCGGTCGTGAGGATCGCGGCCTGCGGTTGGTTGATGATGGGCTGGCTGGCGACCGAGCCGGTCGAGCCGGTGTTGTTCAACGTGAAGGTGCCGCCCTGCACGTCCTCCGGCTTGAGGTGCTTGTTGCGGGCACGCTCGATCAGGTCGTTGAGCCCTCGGACCAGGTCGGTGAACCCGAGCTGATCGGCGTCCTTGAGCACCGGGACGATGAGCCCGTCGGGGATCGAGACGGCGACACCCATATTTATGTAGCGCTTGAGGACGACGCCGTCGTCAGTCCAGGTCGAGTTGAGCCACGGGTACTCCTTTATCGCCTCGCAGACGATCTGCACCACGAAGGGCAGGTACGTCAGGGCCGCTCCGTGACGTGCCTTGAAGCTGTCTTTCTCGGCGTCACGGTAGCGGACAAGATTCGTCACGTCGATCTCTTGCAGGGTCCATGCATGCGGAGATGTGGCGAGGCTGCGCACCATGTGCTCGGCGATCGAGCGGCGCATCACGCTCAGCTTCACGAGCTCTTCGCGAGCGCCGTCGACTCGCGCCGGCGCCGGCTTGGCTGGGGCGGGAGCCTGCGCTGCGGCGGTTGCAGCAGGTGCTGCCGGCGCGGGCCGGCCGGTTCCCACCGCCGCCAGGACGTCGTCGCGGGTGACCCGCCCGCCCATCCCGGAGCCGCGCAGACCCGCCGCATCGATGCCGTGCTCGGCCGCCAGCTTGCGCACTGCAGGTGACAGGCGTGGCCGATCGGCATTGCCATCGTCGCTTGGCGCGGCAACCGCAGGCTCGGGCGGAACCTCCGTTTGAGCTACACCGGTGGCGATCGTCGGCGTGGCAGGAGGCGCGGCCGCCGCAGGCGCTGCACCAGTGGCGGTCGTCGGAGTGGCAGGAGGCGCGGCCGCCGCAGGCGCTGCACCGGCGACCTCGATCTGTGCGATCACCGCGCCCACGCGCACGGTCTCACCCTCGGGGACCGAGATCTTGACCAATGTGCCTTCAAAGGGCGACGGGATCTCGGCGTTGACCTTGTCGGTCACCACCCCCACGAGGGGCTCGTCGCGCTTCACGAAGTCACCCTCGTGCTTGAGCCACTTATCGACAGTGCCCTCGGTGACCGACTCGCCGAGCTGGGGCATCTTGATCTGGGCGAGGCCCATATGGAGTCGAGTGTAGCGGCCCCTACATTCGGCTGGCTAGACTCGGTAAGTCGATCGCCGTATACCTCCGTCATGACACCGACCGACGGCGCAGGCGGCGAGGCCTTTTTCAATCGCCCCGGTATAGCCGTCGTGAGTTGGGAAGCGGCCTCCAGGGCTGTTTACATTGAGTGGCAAGGCTGGGCGACTCCGGACGAGTTCGCCGCGGCCCTTGATTCTGGAGTTGCCACCCTGATCGCGCACCACAGCACGCTCTGGCTGGCTGACTGTCGCGGCATGAAGACAATCCAGCAGTCGGACCAGGAGTGGCTCGATAAACACTGGTTTCCGCGCGTTCTCGCGGCAGGATTGAAGCGGATGGCTCTCGTGATCCCGATCAGCGGCCTGGCCAAGATGAACCTCGAGGAAATCATGGGTAAGGTTCCGAACACCGATCTGGAAGTCGGGTTTTTCGCCACGGTCGCCGAGGCCAGGACATGGCTGACGGCGCGACCCACCAGCACGCCTAGCGGCCTGACGGCAATCCCGGTTTCTTAGGCGCGGCTTGATCACGCCTCAGGTGCACGAAGTTCTTGTCGATGAGCCGTGGGTGGCCGGCACGTAGAGATCGGTTCCCATGGGATTCCAAGGTTCGCCTGTTAAGTTCGGCTCGTGCCCGGTCAGCCGAACATCCTCGTCGAGCAGCGCAACGATGGCCTTCAGAAATTACGCGACCTGACGATTGCCAGCTTCTGTTGGGCACTCGGTTTGCTCGCGGTGTTCTCCGTCATCGCGGCGGTGACCATCCCGGGTCAGAGCACCACTGCTTCCAACAGCGCGACGAGCCCAGTCACGGACACTGGTCAGCTCCAGGGCCCGGTCGATGGATCGTTTCAACCTGCCGGCGGCGGCGGGGCGCCGCTTGTCGTATCCGGCGGTTCGAGATAGTCCCCCAAACCAGTTTCCTTTCTCTCTATGCCTTTTGTGGGCTCTCAGCCACTCGACGACTGCCGTGACCTGGGCGCAACCCCCGCACACCCTCTAGTGTCGTATGGGCGCCGACTGCTCCCTCCCTGCAACGGTCGCAGCACCAGGTTCGGTCAATCGGGCGTATAGCGCCGATGAGTTGGCTGAGGAAGCCCACGATCGCTCAACGAGGCGGCTTCGGCATTTGGTCGATCCCGAGGTGCTCTGGAAGGGCTAACCGCGCCGGAACAGCGGTCTGACCGCGCGGGGTTTGTATCGGATCAGTTGGAGGCGACGCCCAGAATCGAACTGGGGATGGAGGTCTTGCAGTTCGTAGCGAGCCTGCAAATCCAGTGCAACTAGGGGAAATCTGAATACGAACGCTGCCCGGTAGGGGCAACCCGATACAACGGGATGCAAGGCGCTCGGCTATACGAATGGCAATAGGGGGATGCTTGGCGCGTGTCTTTTGTAAGGTCGAGCATTGGCTGGAGGTAAGTGCTGCTCACGGTCTGCCCTGCGTCACTGGTGCTCGCGGGTTGGTTCAAAGCAGTTCAGCCAGTGCGCGAAACGAGGGTTATGCTGGCCTCGGGATCAGGGGCTAGAGACAGGGACGCTCTCGGGTATCGGGCTCCCGAGTTGGCAGTGGGGGGCTGACCGTCTTCTGCGCTCGCCACGCCTGGCTCCCAAGCGCTGGCCCCCGACGTGAAACGCGCCGGGGGTCAGATTCGACTAGGACTCGGCTCCTGAGGGGCGTATTGGTCTTTGTGGTGGCTTTGGCTGCCTCTGGCGCCTTGGGGTGGTCGTGGTAGGCGCAGCAGCAGACATTAGCTGCCTAGCGTCTCCTGTTGGGGTGGCTACGAACCTGAAGCCTACTGGCGCAGAACTGGCCGGCAGGATGCACCCACAGGTGCCCACCCTGAGGTGAGGAGGGCGGGCGGCGGCTTGCAATGTGTAGTTTTCACGTGACGCTCTTAGAGTCGGTGTGTATCGGCGGGTGAGGGGCCACGTCCACGCTTTGCCTTCGCGGGCGACGGGCACCATGCCCCGCTGGACGTACCGGGCAAATGTCCGCTCGCTGACTCCTAGCTCTTGAGCTGCTTCTGTGGCTGTGACGAGGTCTTCCGACGTTTGCTGCGACATATGCACCTTCCTGGCATAAGGTGGGGTGGATCTGGGCTCGTCTAAGTGAGTGGCGTGGGGCGAATCAGACGCTACGAGGAGATGGGGCTTTTCGCCACCGACTTCACGGGACGTCACAGTGAGGATGTAGACGCCCTAGGGGTTTTGAGTGGGTTTACCTGGCTCTCTAAATGACGTTGCGAAAGATCGGCCCAACAATCGCCCAGAAAATTGCTGGACGTTTACCGGCCGTACTTCCTTCTTCTTTCTTCTTCGCGGCCGGGTTCCGTTGGCTATACGTTGGCTACATGAAGAAGACGCGCGAGTGCCGGTCGGAGCGGGAACCCGGCGATTTGTATTCAGAAAATTGGAGGCGACGCCCAGAATCGAACTGGGGATGGAGGTTTTGCAGTTCGCCCCGAGCCTGTCAACGGAGTGCAATAAGGGGCAATGTGAATACAAATCTAACCCCGTCGAGTCAACCCGATACAAGGGAATGAAAGGAGTTAGGCAGCGAGAATGGCAATACGGCCTATCCTTGGGTTTGATGGTAGAAGATCAGGGCAGTGGCGCAGCCGACCAGCCGGAGAGTAACCCGGCAGAACAGGTTGAGCAGCCCATAACCCCCGAGCAGATTGAACAACAGGTGACCCTCTTTGGCACTGCGCCGGAGTACGAAGGCGAAGAACTTATGAGAGGGGGAGGTGCTGACCTATTTAAGGAGGCACGGTTTAGGACTAACGCCAGAGTCACGATCAGGCTCAGAGTCTGAGCCACAAGGCCAGCAGACGCCCAACGTAGAGCCCGAACCTTAAGCCGATAGCGGGGGCGGTTCTTCCGATAGTGGGAGGTGTAGGTGTTGGCGAGCTCCCAGCCCACGTCATGCAGACTCAACGTGAAGTGATCTCGGTAAACCTTTGCCGCGTCGATCTCTACCTTCCACGGACGCAACCAAAGCCCAACGATGCACGATCCGGCGGTTAGTAGATAGACCCCGATACTCAGGGTCACTCCTCGAATTGACCAGACCCCAAGGGGCTGTGTCTGGACAGTTACGACCCCCATCAGGATCGCAATCAATCCACTTGCCACGCTGAGAAACAGACCCAGCTTTGCGTCGAGGCGTCGAGGAACCCCAACTGGACGCCGAGCTGATCGCGAGCAAGGTCAATCATTAGCTCGGGATCTCCATCGGGATAACGTTTCGTGACCAATTGGTCCCCCTTAGCTGTTTCGGGACTAGCCAAGCGCCAGCCCCATCTTGACGGCTGCGGCGTCCTTCGCCTCGTCCTTGGTGTCCACGTAGATTTCCATGGTCGTTGCAATCTTGGAGTGTCCGGCGATGGTCATCAGTTCATGGGGTAGGACGCCCAGACTCGCCATGATCGAGAGGGCTGAGTGGCGCAGGTCGTGAAACCTGACCTTGGGCAGGCCCTTGCGAGTCAGGAACTCCTGAAACCCGCGTGAGACATCGTTAGGGTCCAGTGGTGATCCGATCTGTGACGTAAAGATGAGGTCGGATTCCTGCCATATGGGAAGGTGGCGAAGCTTCTCTTTCCGCTGGCGCGCTCGGTGGTCTGTGAGGGCTTGCACGACTGCGGGGGGCAGGCTTACTGTGCGGCGGGACTGATCGGTCTTGGGCTCCACGCAGGGGTCCAGCTTGCCCCTGACGCGCTGAAGGTTATAGACGACTGACAGACGGCCAGCGTCGAGGTTCGCGTCCTGCCAGCGCAGCGCCAGCCCCTCACCGATGCGAAGGCCGACATTCACTGTGAGGGCGTATAGAGCCTCTAGGCGCTCGCCCTGCGCGGCCTTAAGCAGTGCCCGCGCCTCGTCAAGACTCAGAGAGCGCCGTGGCGTCTTGGGAACCTCTACGGGGTCCGTGAGGGCTGCGGCGTTGCGTAGGACTATGCCATCCCTCATGGCGCGGTTGAGGGCGGTTCTGAGCACCGCGCGCAAGTGGTCGACCGTGCGCGATTGCAACTCGCCCAGCTTCCGTGTCAGTAGATCATCGACGTGGACCCGGCTCAACTTGTCTAGGCGGTGGCTGCCAAGCCCAGGGATTAGATGGACGCGCACGAGGCTGCCGTAGCGCCTCAGGGTGTTACTGCGGCGCTTCTGGCCGTCCTCAAGCTGCTGTAGCCACTTGCTCAGCCAGGCGCCCACGGTCTGCGATGCCTGCCCAGCCTCTAGGCCGGCGTCTACGTCGCGGTGGATCTTCTTGAGCCCTTCACGGACTTCGGCCTTAGTCGCCCCGCTTACTGTCTTGCGGACTCGCTTGCCATCCGGCCCGAATCCGAGACTGACCATGCCCGCGTAGACCTTGCGACCGTCCTGGGTGCGCCGTTCATAGA
This sequence comes from Candidatus Dormiibacterota bacterium, assembly GCA_035937155.1. GTDB lineage: Bacteria > Chloroflexota > Dormibacteria > Dormibacterales > Dormibacteraceae > Palsa-870. The sequence goes on from DASYVJ010000086.1 coordinate 94,395, forward strand.
TCGAATCCTCACCGCGCCCGCGTCGTTTTGCTGCCATCGTTCCCCTTCTCCCGCTTAGGGAGTGGTTCAGGGCGGCGTAGCTTCTCGATCTCGTCCACGTCCACGAATCGCCGCTTGTCGCCAGCGATCCGGTACGCGGTGAGTCGTCCTTCGCCTAGCCACCTCTGTAAGGTGCGCCGGCCTACTTCTGACAGCCTGGCCGCCTCATCAAGGGGTTTGATGCGTGGCATCGGTGTCAATAGTAGAGTTGCCATGTGACAATCTTAACGCCAACTGCGCCAATCTGCGCCATGATTAGATCCCCAAGGGCGTAAATAGTTATGACGATTTCAGACCTTTGGCATTGGTCCCCGACCATCGCGAGTCGCTCCAATCCAGCGACAGTGGACTCACTCTGAAAGTGTCGTCAGAACGCCCTCGCAGAGACCCTTTTCAACGGTCCAGAGACGCATCACACTGCCGCCACGCGAGCAGGGGCACGAGCCCTCGCAGAGCGGAAGGAGATTCAGAGATGAGCGTGAAGGACGTTGCGGCAGCGCTGGCACTTGGCGAGTCAGTCAGGAAGTTGATGGCGGACTTCGGGGTAGCTCAGCCGACGCTGGCAAGGTTGAAGAAGTCCGACTACCCCGGCGCTGAATGGCTGTTCGAGCAGGTCTGGTGCGTATTCGAGAGCGATTGCAGCGGAGGGCTTACCCGTGTTATCGAGGCTCTTGAGATGCTCAAAGCCGCAAACGGAAACGTGGCTGCGTACGACTTCCGGTTCTACTCGATCTGGGAGGGCGCCACTGTTGACGGAGCTGCCAAGGAGATGGTGCAATCCCTTGGAACCGACACAGAGGTTCTCGACCGCATTAAGGCGATGCGCCAGTACGCCGCGTCGGTGGCGTAGCGACTCGCATGCGGCGCAGGGTCGTGGGTCGGGCTGAGAGGTCCGGCCCCCTCTCTTTATTAGGCGCCGAGCGGCTACTTATCGTGGAACGTGCGCCTCGACCATTGAGGCGTATGGTGGCCATAGCGCGTCATCCGAAGACCGGTGCGCAACGGTCCATTTTTGGAGGTCAAGCATGGCCCAAACCACAGGTAAATCGCTCCGGGTCAAAAACGCCAGGGATCCCGACGAGACGCGCGAGTTCGAGGGCAAGGGTCACCTCGACGTCCTCGACTTTGGCGACCATATGGTCGGCGTCGCAACGTTCGAGCCCGGCTGGAAGTGGTCCGCGAACGTCAAGCCGATCGCGAAGACGGACAGCTGCCAGTCGCCGCACCTGGCCTACTGCGTGTCTGGACGCATGAAGATCGTGCACGACGACGGCACCCAAGCCGAAGTCGGGCCTGGCGACCTGATGCACGTGACGCCGGGTCACGACGCCTGGGTAATCGGTAACGAACCCTGCGTGCAGGTCGACTTCATGAGCGCCGCGAAATACGCCAAGCGCTGAACCAAACTACCCGCCCATATCCCTAGGCAAAAGTGGTTGCTGCTTTTGTTATGACCAAGGGGCGATCCTAGTTTTATTAGGCGGATTGCGGTGACAACCATCAAGGGAAGGAGAAACTGAAATGGCCTATGCACTGATTACTGACAACCCGGGAGGCACCAAGGAGCAATACGAGCAGGTAATGCAGGAAACCGGCCAGACGGGCCCGGAGCTCGGCCCTGGTCAGCTCGTCCACTTTGCTGGCCCCGTGGAAGGCGGCTGGCAGGTGGTGACCGTTTGGGAGTCTCAGGAGGTTGCCGAGAAGTTCTTCAACGAAAAGGTCAAGCCTGCGCGCAAGAAGGCTGGATTGCCGGACGTTGTGCCGAAGACATTTAAGGTGCACAACCTGAAGAAGTAACTAGCGTACTGCGAGGCGATCGCACGACTCGTTGAGATCGTGCCAGTTCTTCGAGCGTCACATGCTCAAAGAACCGCTCGGTGTCATTGAACGCGCCAGCCAGGCGCGACGGTGCGAGCGGCCCGAGCGAGAACCCGTAGCTCAGGCAGGTCGGAGGAGATGGTTTGGCCCCGACTTTAGCCTGAGCGGCGACGCGATATCCAAAAACCCACCGCAGCTATAAGGACAACGAGAAGGACGACCCCTGCAATGATCTTGTTGGGGGTTAAGTCGGGCGAGTTATATCAGGCGGATGCGGTCCGTCACATCCAGGACCGATTTGGCGCCAAGTTCTGGTACACAAATGAGAGCGGCAACCCCGCGATAGCGCCGAACGTACTGAAGGAGTTTCGTAGGTTGTCGGAGAAGATTGTCGTTTGGGAGCCAGGTGAGAGACTCTGGCGGCTTCGTACTCCAGATGATGAACCTGGGCGCCGCCAGGACTGACGACGCGTGGATGTTCTGCCTGGAGATGCGATAGACGGCCCCCCGAGGATGACGCCTAGGAGTTCATCCCTTACGACCGGTCAAGGGGCCGCGAAATGAAGTGTATGGCCCCATGTTTGCAATCGACAATGATGACTTTGTCATGGCGACGGCCGCAAACGCCCAGACCGCGTAAGCGGGTTACGAACGTAGGCCGTGTCCGGCTGGGGTTCCATAGGCTTTTCGTCGGACGACAAGTTGCTTGAGCTTGGCCCGCGCGTGAGCCTTGGACTGCGGAGCCTGGGCAGCTACCAGACGGTCCAACTCCGAACGCTTAAAAAGCTCGGGGTTCGCGCGTTCGTCACCGACGGTGGCGATGCGAGCGTTACGGAGGAAGACGCGGAGCCAACTGGCGCGGTCATCGAGTTCTCGCGCCTTCTGTTGGTTGCCAGTCTCCCGATAATGGTCAGCTTTCTCCTGAACCCTGGCCATGAGCCACGCTATGGGTTCTTTTGGAACGTCGAAGCTTTCAATAGCCTCATGGACAAGGGAAATGTCTTCAGGCATGGACATGGTGAGAACTCCTAGTGAGCTACGGATTTGTAGTCGGGTGCGAATGGGATGGGAACGAATCCGTCTGGGTCGTTGAGTAGGCGGATTGCAAGGGCTTCAACGTCGGCCCACCGATCGCGAAGAATTTGCTCGGCGCGGTCGATTGCCTTCACTTGATGCTCGGGTGACACACGACGTACACCTTGAAGATCATTCGGCGAGGGATGCGCTTGGATATTGAACTTGAGCCAGACTGCCATTGCGCCGGCCGCATAAACCGCAGCCTCGTCTACCACTGGGCCGGGGACGGGGATTCTGCACTCGCCCGAGCCGCCTTCGTTCCGCTCGATCCACTCGACTCTGAGTCCTAGTGCGTGTGCAACGACAGCATGTCCAGCCTCGTGATAGGCCACGTGCTGCTGTCTCATAGGGTCCAACGGAGTCCTCGCAAGGTTTGATGGTTGGATGTCATCGCCGGGGTGCTGTGGTCGAACGTTGTTCAGGTACGACGCACCCGGCGATGTGTGCCCTTACCGAAGGGGCAGGGATGTCAGTTAAAGAAGAGGCGGCAGCGACACCCGCTCAGGTTCTACGGACTTTCGTTTTCCGTCCGTCTGGGAATTGGATCTCTAAGTCGCCAGGCTTCGGGTTACTGAAAGTCACGTGGACGGCACCCTCCGCTATGGTCACGCTCGGCGGGGCGACGTTCACCTCAATCGGGCGATTAGCTATCTCCCCCATGCGTTCCAGAAGTTCCCCGAAGCGATCCGGTGCTGGTTGAGGCGGTGTTTCGCTCGCTGTTTGTTTCTGTAGAGTCGCCAAGCGCATTTCAGTGTTCGGTGACTCGGCGGCGAGCCGCATGGCTTCCTGCTCGGGCGTTGACCATCCCGACCTGTTCATAGCCTTTTTAGTGACCGCTTGCTTGAGCGCCCTTGTTAGCGGTTGGTGGTTGACCTCGTACATTGCCCTTACCAACTCAGCCATGAAGCGTTTAGTACGGCCGCTGTTGTGGTCCCAGACATAGGGGAGAACCTTGACGGTCAATTGCGAAGGCTCCTCGTTGCCGCCGTTTGCATTAAAGATCGGGTAGACGTCGAGCGTGGTCGGCAAACCCGATGTCACGCCTACCCATACCTCGGCTGTCGCCACTGGATCGTTGATCCGCACCTCATGGGCGCGAGCATCAAACCGGACGCGGTATGCGTAGCTGGATGAAGGGGAGTTGTGGCGCACGGGTGCCTCCATGTGTGGTTGAGTGGTTGATTTGCAGACTTAACGCGCCCGACCGCCAGTAGTTGGTCGTGGCCGTGGTCTTGGCTTCGGACGGAGCGCGGGACGGTTGTTGGAGGGCTTGCCGCCTGGAACAGGGATACGGGCCATCAGACGCCCGCCTCTTCGTGCTCGCGTCGACGCATCATGATCTGTAGCAGGGGCCTGAGATTGCCTGCCCACTGCATGTACAGCGCGTAGAACTGTGGATCAGTAGGGCGCCCATTGATGTCTTTGTTAAGCCTCCTCACGATCCGTCCGTACGCTGCGCCCACGTCGCCATTGGCGGCATCGAGGGCCGAGTTAAGTTCGGCCATGAGTTCGGGGGAGGCCTTGGGGTCGGGGCGGTACGGGCGTCGGCTGTGGGTCATACAGTTGCCTGATTCGCTTAGCCTCCAGCTCGCGCTTCGTGTCCCTCTCGGCGACGACGGCATCGACAAGCGCGGCCAATTCCTGCGGGGTCAAGCTGATTTTTTCGGCGTCGGTCATATTGTCGTACCCCCCCTAGATCTTTCTCGTGCCGCGCTGTCCACCAGCCGATGAGCGGCCAGTTGAGGCGGGCTTTATTGCTGGCGGTAGCTTGCTAGGGCCTGGGGTTGGCTTGGCGGACGCGGGCTTGGCGGGTTTCTTGGGAAAAAGAGGTGAGGCCATGGAAATTACTCCTGTGAATCGGGGGTGGTTGAATTCTCGGCGCGGTTTGATACGCGGCTTTGGAGGTAGTCGAAGATCAGATCAGGCAGGACTTCGGCTGGCATGGTGCCAGCCTCGAACCAGCGCTGGAGCAGGACCGCCGCCGCCTTCAATGGCTCCGGCTGATCCGCCATGCGTTGGATCGCGTCATCGACGTACTTGTCTAGAGTCGGATTGGAAGTCGCGCCGTAGTGGTACGTCGAACTCTGGCCATCCTCTGAAACTTCGACTTCGGCGGGATTGATTTCTCCTTATTAGTTGTTGGTTGGCAACCGGCTCGCCGTGTCCTAGAGACATTCGCCTTGGCCAGCCGTACGCTGCCGTCGAGGGCGGGCGTCGGGGCCGAGTTCTAGTAGAGGTGAGCTGGGTGGGGGCGTCAGCCCTCGCGTGTCCCATAGGGGCCATGCGACCCACGGTCGGATTTCCAAACCTCAAAGGGTCCGGTTGTCGGTTGGGCGGTCGTTAGACTGCCAACGTGGGCGTGCTCACGGCCTATCTGGCCTCGACGACCGGGATCGCAACAAGAGCAACCCTCATTGTTGTCGTGTTGATTGGGGTCGCGGTCTACTGGATCTCGCGTCGCCGTCGCGGCTAGTCCCGTAGTCGGCCGACTTTCAAACGTCGAAACGGCTGGCTTGTCAGTCAGGGTCCATTGGCCACGAGTCGAACGCGTTGTTACTGATCTGTTCATAGGGATTGAGATTTGGATCGCCACGCCACCGGCTGCTCCACTCCTGGCGGGTAATGACGATCGGTCCATCGTCGCGGGCCTCTATGAGGTCAGCGGCGCCACCGAGAGCCACTACATGGTCTTGGTGGATGCTGGACGACTCCACAACCTTGAGGCGCCCGCCCACGGTCTTGGTGACGAGGCTTAGGGCTTCCTTGCGCAACTGGTCATGGGGATAGATCACGATTCGGTGATTGGCAAAGAGTTGATACAGACCACCGAACAGGCGGGCTTGGGTTTCACCTGTCGGATAGCGAGCCTCTACCTCCGTTCCTCGGAGCCTTTGCTGTAGTCGTTGAACGGATGCAACGGCCTGCGGACTCTCGAACACCCACCGTTTGACGCCGAAGCGCTTTGTAAGGTCGGTGACAAGATCCTCGACGGCTTCAAGCTGTACCGGCTCATTGCGGCTGCCTTGAAGGGTTCGCAGCGTGTCGAGGATTACCCGCTCACCTTGTTGATGCACCACGGCGATAGCGGTGGGGTCGTGGACGAGTCCGACGTCTACGAATCCGACGCACCGGCTGTCTTTGAGAGACTCGCGACCAGTCTCGGCAGTGGAGTACATCTCTCGGGTGATCCAACCGCCCTTCGGCTCGGTCCATTTGCATTCCCAGAACCGGGCAAAGTCGGATGGGTGGAGTGTGGCGCGCTGCTCCGCCATGTCTCGCTCTGAGAGCCATGGCGCTAACTCAGACCCCTCGCGGGTGTGGAAGTAGTAGTCCTCACTGGAGGCTGCCTGCTCACGGACGCGCCAGGCGAAGCTTGCGAAATCCCAGCCGGCCATTGACACGGCCACCATTTGACTGGCGGGTGATTTGCCGATGGCGCTCCACATCGCAGTCCACAACCGCTCGTCAGGTTGCAGGCTCAACTCATCGAACCAGACGCGATAGGGGCGGATGCCGTAAGCGGTGCGATCGTCGCTCGACATCACGCGCAACTCGGCGTTGGTGGCTGGGTTGAGCACCACATTGCGCGTGACTTGGAGGTGAGTCAGGATCGGACTGCGAGCCTGAAAGCCGCGAATGGAGTCGAGGATCAGCGCTGCTTGTTCAGCGTCACCAGCGACTGCATAGCTGCGGTGCCAGTCGGGGCCGGTCAGGAGGTCTGCCAGTGCAGCAGCAGCGCAGTCTTCCGTCTTGGACTCACCACGCCGACGCTCTGAAAAACAGAGTCGGAAACGTGGCCGCGTGATCGTCTTGCGCCTGAGTCGGCCTTTGTCCTGCACGGTGGCAAAGATGGCTTCAAAGAACTGCTTTTGCCAGGGCTCCCAACACTTGCCATACGGCTGATCGTTGGGCAGGATCAACGACTCGGCAATCAGCTTGATAGGGTCGCTTGTCGTCATCGACTTGCTTCCAATTGCCGTCTCTGACGACTGGCTTCGGCGATCTGCCACAACGCACTGTTTTGCAGAGAGTCAACCTTGCCGTACTTGGCTTTCGACACACCCTCTCCGAGCAGGCCGGCGAGCATTCCCTGAACGCGCACCACGGAGATGTAGCGGCTCAGGGTTCCACTCCCCGGACGCGTAGACATCAACAAGGCGTACAGGTCGCGTGCCATGCACTCCGCCTCGACGTAGCGCCGAGCAAGCGGGAGCTGGGTCGCCGTCAGCGGGCGGCTCTGCTCCGCGCGATAGGCTAGGTACTTCCCCAGCAGGCGCGACGTGCGGTCATCCCGACGCCGTAGCTCCTTCCGAGTCCCTGCGCGCAGACCATGACGTTTGGCTGCCGTGTTGCCAGGCTTGAAACGGGTCGCTACGTCCGGTCGGACTCCCGTTGGTGCCCCTGCCGCCGTATTCGGCGCAGAGGTCGATTTGCCGTTAGTTGTCAAAGACGTTCTCCAGAACGGGGCGAACCAAAAATTGGTCCGCGATTTTGAGAGGGCTGAAACTGCTATTCGATCGAAGTCGATAGCGTGAGAAGTTGGCGCGGCCAAACCTACCCGAGCTGCGAGCTAACTGCGTGGCTTGCTCTGCCTCTTGCGGCGTGGAGTAGACGTGCTCCCCGACTCGGCCGGCTCTGCTGGGCCTGGGGTGGTACTGCGCCGACGGTAACCGAGCGCCAGCGCTTCATAAGAACTAACCGAATCCTTACCGCTCTAGGGTGACGTAATCGAGCGCACGCGCCTAGTATTGTCTCATGGAGTCAGCCCAGTTCAGCAAGGAGCAGACCATGAGTGACCTAGAGGTTTCGACGTTTCAGAATCGCCCGGCATACCGCTACATCCGCACCTCAGACCACATGCCCGCCCTCGGGACTGAGGTCAAGATGGCGACTGTGAAGCTGTTCAACCCGACAGGCGCCGGCACGTGGTATCTGTCCGAGTACGACTCCAACGAGCGGATGGCTTTCGGCGCGTCGGACCTGGGCTATGGTGCGGAGTTGGGTTACATCGGCATGGAGGAGCTGGTCGCCTTCCGTGGGCGCTTCGGTCTCCCGATCGAGCGTGACCTTCACTTCACCCCTTGCCTGCTGTCGGAGGTTTGCGGGAAGTGACCGCCAAGCGCGCGATCACCCCGGACGAGTTGGCCTGCGTGTTCCAGTTGGCGGCTACGATGCCCGACTTGCGGGTGATCCCCGCTCAGCTCGCCGAACTCGCTACATTGCGCCAGCGCGTCACTAGGGGCGAGGCCGCGATGGTCGCTGTACGCCAGTCTCAATTCGATCTCAGAGACGCGATGCGCCGCCTAGCTAAGGCCAAGGGAGTGACGCTGTGACGAGGACGGCTTACCTGAGCATCCCGGACGCAGCGGCCAAGTGTGGCGTTGGAGAGTCCACCCTGCGCCGGCTGGCTGCCTCGGGCGAACTCCGGGGAGCTATCAAGGTGGGACGCGATTGGATCATCCCTGCCACCACGATCGACCGCCTCACACCTCGCGCGGTTGGCCGACCCGCCAAGCGTTAGCGCTGTCAAAGCAGTTCGGCCAGGGCGCCAGGTGGGGTCCATACTCGCGGTGGGGAACGGGGTTCTAGAGACAGGGACGCTTGGGGGTTTAATGGGCTCCCGAGACAATGAGGGCTGGCAGTCCTTGTACTTCACGCTCCGAACCCTCCCAACCCACTGGCCCTCGGTCCAATCAACCGGGGGTCAGCTTCTTGCGGGACGCCCTGAACGCTTGTTCGGGGGTGGGGGGAGGGGTGCGGGCTGCTCTGAGCCGCTGTGAGGGCCTAGGCGGGTGTGCTCAGCGCAGGCATAGACCGCAACGCGCTTATCACCAATCGGGGTCTGCACGAACCGGAAGCCAGCCGGTTTTGTGTCGGTAGGCAATAGGCAACCGCAAGTACCCACGATGACTTGTTGCAGCTCGCTTATGTCGTCCATGGCGCCTCCAAAGTTGGGGGGTGGAGATTCAACCAACCCCTAGGGAGGGGGCTGAATTGAGATCGAATGGTGCGCTGCTGGCCTCCGCCGCTGCCATTGCCGCTGCCTACTGATACCGGGTGAGGCGCCTGCGGCCACGCTTGCGAGCCAGGCGTTCCTTGCGGCGTCGCATCTCAGCCGGCCCCATGGCGAAGCGTCTTCGGGCTAGGGCGAGCCGGTTCTCAATGGCGACCCTCTGCCAGAGCTTCAGCGCGCCTTGGAGGTCACCATCGACTACGAGGATGCGCAAGGTGCGCCCGTTTGCGTGGATTCAGCTAGGGAAGGCCAAGAGGGCAAGGGTTTGCTGTAAGGGCAGCCAGGACAGGCAGTAGTAGAACGATCACCTATTCGCTTGGAGACCCTGTGTATGCCTGAAACGCTGGATACGCCTGAAACGCTTTCGTTTCTCACGTTTCTACCGTTTCAGTCGTTTCTACTGTCTCTAACGTTTCTGTTGTATCTAGTGTTTCAGGGTTAGTGGTATAGACACCCTGCTTGGGCGATGCGATCTGCCCAGCTCCCAACATGCGCCAGCAGAGAAGCCTTACCGGGTCATTGGGTCTACCAAGCGCTAGGGCGATGTCTTTGATTGCCAGCGGGTGTCCAGCGTGGTGTAACAACTTGATGACAGCCTCTCGCTCCTCACTGAGGGAGTCGCCGAGTAGTGACCACGTAGCGCGCATTGCATCCCATCGCAGGGTCAGCTCGGTTTCCTCAACGTCGCGCCCGGTGATGAACAGGGTTGCGTCGCGCTGGGTTCGCGCGCGCTTGAGGACAATCACGGAGTCAGCCGCGCCACCTAACCCCTGCGTGCCGCTGATCGTCTCAAGGGGGTCGTCTGAGCCCATCTTGCGGGTGTGGTGCAGCACTAGGATGGTCAGCCCGTGACGGCCAGCCATCTCTTGCAGTCCAGTGATGGCTTGGTAGTCGTCGCCATACAGCGAACCGTTGCGACTGGCAGTCGGTCGGACCTTCTGTAGGGTGTCCACGATTATCAGCCGGCCTTGCGGGTGCTTCTTTGCCCATGCTTCGAGCCATTGCAACCCGCCCTGATCCAGCTTCGGCCATTGCGTGGAGAGCGTTAGCCGATCGGGGCAGGGATCGCTGCCGAGAATCAACGTCAGGCGCGATCTCAGGCGACGCTCATTGTCCTCAAGGGCGAGATAGAGAACGTCGCCCGCCTCTACGGGGATCTGCCCGAGTGCGCGGCCACCGCTGGCGATGGCAAGGGCAACGTTGAGGGCAAGCCAGCTCTTACCGATCTTCGGTGGTCCGACAAGCAAGGGCAGCCCTCAGCCAGGACTCCACGCACGGCCCATCGGTGCTCAGGTAGAACCTTCTGGAGCAGCTCGGACGCTTTGATAAAGACTGGACCGTCTTTGACTCTCGGCCCACGATGGGGCTCGCCACTGCCTGTCTTGAATTCGTTGGCCGAAGCAACGCCGCGAGTCGTCGTTCCTAGGTCACTTGTTAGGTCTAGTTTCCTGTCCAGTTCCTCGCGCAGTTCTGGGGCGATCATTCGTCGCGCTCGGCAATGGCAGGGCGTCGCTCACGGTCGCCATACAACCGCCTGAACCGCAGGTTACGGCTGAGTCGTTTGGCGAGCCACTCCATGTGCTCACGTGAGCGGTACTCGGGGATGCGTTGTCGCTGCTCAAGGTCGATCATCTCTGGGCCTCAAGCCAGATGCGGAAGTCCTCCCCGAGTACGCGCGTTAGGCGCCCGATGCGGATGGGGTGACACGCATTTACGACCGTATAAGCCGTTGGCCGCGACACCCCGAGGATTCGCTGGATATCACTGGCAGACAAAACGGCGGGGATTGGTTCGACGGTTGGGTTAGGACGTGCGGCGATGTCAGATGGGGCGATGGTCAACAGGGTCCTCTCAGGACTTAGGCTCGCCAGCGGGACGCTGACGGCAAGGCGCTAGGCCAGATTCTTAGCGAGTCGCGGCGCTGTAACGGGAATGTAGGCGCGCTCGGCGGCAAGGCTCAGTGCGTCGAGGCTTGCCGGCAAGCCCCACCAAGCGAGCTGTGTCGTGGCGTCTGCGCGGTCGATTGGGTCGCGAGCGTAAAGAGCTTTTCGAAGTGTCACTTTGACCCGCTCGTAAGTCGGCTCGTCGTTGGACATATAACCTCCTTCACTTACTCCTATGTCAGGTGTCGTTAACCCCGTCTGACGGCGGGTCGAAGGTGTATTCGTACGGCCACGTATTTCGGTGCTCATGCACTAATCCCTGGGCTCTGAGGATAAGAAGGGCGGTCGCAAATTGCCCATCGGCGAGTTGGCTGGCTTTCTGCGCGAGTGGGCGCGGACACGGGGAGAGGTCACTGTGTTGGCGCAGAGTGCTCGCAAGCCGCGAAGCATCCATGCCTAGACGACGCATCTTCGAAGCGAGCGCCATCGCTGCGGTGGGCGAGATGGGAGTTCGGCGGGCGGTGAAGTAGACGTACCACGCTTTCGCTTCGGAGTCGCCCTCAAAGATGTCAAGGCCACCGATTGGCTTGGTGCGCTCGGTAGCCAGTCGGACGGTTCTGTCATGGTCCGAGGACGGTATGTCTGGCTCGAAGCTATCACCCTCGCGCCTGCGCCGAACCCTTAGGCCGCGAAGATCACCACGGCGCGGTTTCCCGCCTTCCGCGTGCCCGTAGTTATAAGAGAGTCGGTCAACGTGGCCGTGTCTCGCCTTCCCGCCCTGAGCCGGGTCCACGTAGACGGTTGAGGTGCGGCTATCGCCACCACGCTTGATGGCCTTCTGTGTCCGCTCCTCGGCCTGTGCCTCAGGTGAAGCACGGCGGCGCTGCATGCTCTCGCGCGCTGCGCGCTTGCGCGCTTCTGAATCTTTGTATGGCAATCGGTTAGCCGTCAGCTATTGACATGCTCCCGGGGCTGGACCGGGGCTGCTCAAATGGCTTGAAGTCCCTGTCGAGATCGTCCCAGCCGACCGTCTCCAGCGCCCTAGTGAAATCTTGAGCGTGGCCTCCCCAAGCTACGCGACCCCTCCCGTCCGAAACCTCGACGTGGTAGTTACCGTCGAATCGAACCTCGATCGTGATGTCCTGGTGCTTGCCATCGCTGTCTTCCCTCTCGCATTTGTAGGTTGTTACTTGGTACAGCGACGACATGCGGCGCGGCTCACATGCGTCTAGTACCGCCTTAAACCGCCGCAGCTCCTCTGTTGCCTCATTCGATTCCACGATTTCCGCCTCCTTTTTGGGCGTGCTTAAACGATTGGCATGGTGGCGTGATCGACGGTACGGCCTGCCTTAGTTCTTGGTCAAGGGACTTAACAGCGCATGACGAGATCAACCAGGAGGCCTTCGAATATGGGGATTCTCGCCGTAGTAGTCCGCGACGAACCCAGATTCGACCTGGCCGGCGACGATCTCATTGTTTGCCCCGTGACGTGTTGGCTATACGTTGGCTATATAAAGAGGACGCGAGAGGCTGGTGGGTTCACTCAGCAATCTGCGCGACGGGCAGCCATAGGCAGCGGATTGGCAGCGGCGACCCCCGAGACGATGCCGAGCAGTCTCCCAGAGGTCTAGTTTTGTATTCGGATTAGTTGGAGGCGACGCCCAGAATCGAACTGGGGATGGAGGTTTTGCAGACCTCTGCCTTGCCACTTGGCTACGTCGCCGTCCCTCGGCGTCGATTCTACCGTCGGCCCCCGCTGCCCAGCCTCGCGGTTAGGCTGTGGGCGCAGTTGGCTGAGCACGATTTTCGAGATGTGATGGCGCGCGTTCCGGCGGGAGTCGTCATCGTCAGCGCGCGCACCGAGGCGGGGTACCGCGGGCTCACCGCCAGCAGCCTCGTCTCGATCTCGGTCGAACCGCCGATGGTGCTGGTCGGACTCGAGCGCGAGGCGGCCACCCGAGCGGCGGTCGAGGAAGCTCACGCCTTCAACGTGAGCGTGCTGACTCGTTCGCAGGAATTCCTCGCCGACAGGTTCGCCGGCCGAGCGCCGGCCATGGACCCCAGGTGGGAAGGCGTGCCCCACTGTCTCGGCACCAACGGAATTCCGTTGATCGAGGGATGCGCCGCCTGGCTCGAATGCAGGCTCGTCGAGCTCCACCCTGCCGGAGACCACGACATTTGCGTGGGCGAGGTGACGGCCGCGACTGCCGGCTCGGGCGACCCGCTCATCCTCTGGGACCGCGCCTTCTGGACGCTGCGCTGACCATTAATAAGGAAGGTCGTCCTCGTCCATCCCGAAGTGATGCCCGACCTCGTGCAGGATCGTGCGTTGGACCTCCGCGACCAGCTCCTCCATGGTGGTCGCCGCCTGCTCGTGCGCGCGCTTGTAAAGGGTGATGCGCTCCGGCATGCCCTCGCCGGCGGCGAGCGCGGTGGCTCCCTCATACAGTCCCATCAACCCCTCGGCCGAGCTTTCCTCCAGGACGAACACGGTGTTGTCGAGGTAAGGCCGGAACTCGTCCGGGATTGAATCGACCGCCGCCTGCGCCGCCTCCTCGAATTCCTTCATGCTCACGCGCATGCATGAATTGAAGCGCGTGGTGGTCGTCGGCGCGGGAACGATGGGTTCGCAGATCGCCCTGCAGACCGCGCTGTCCGGCCGCCACGAGGTGACCCTGGTCGACTCGGTGCCCGGTCAGCTCGAGCGCGCACGAGTCCAGAACCGGCGCCTGCTCGACCGGTCCGTCGAGAAGGGCCGGCTCACCGGGGAGGCCGCGGCCGAGGCGCTGGCCCGGATCAAGGATTCGAGCGACCTGGACTCAGCCGCAGCCTCTGCCGACCTCGTGATCGAGGCGGTCATCGAGGACTTCGACGCCAAGAAGAGCGTGTTCGATGCTCTCGGCAAGCACGCCAGGAAGGACGCGATCCTCGCAAGCAACTCGAGCACCATCGCGATCAGCCGGCTCGCCGATTTCACAGGGCGCCCCGAGCAGTGCTGCAACATGCACTTCTTCCACCCGGTCACCGTGATGCAGCTGTGTGAGGTCGTGCGTGGGCCGAAGACATCGGATGCGACGGTGGAGGCGGCCATGGAGTTTGTGCGCAGCATCGACCGCACTCCGGTGCTGCTGCTGAAGGAGATCTGGGGTTTCATCGTCAACCGCATCCTCTTCGCCGCGTCTGAGGAGGCCATGCGCCTTCTCGAGGGCGGGTATGCCAGCGCGGAGGACATTGATGTCGCCGTGCAGAAAGGCCTCAACTGGCCGATGGGTCCTTTTCACCTGCTCGACTTCAGCGGTCTCGACATCTTTTATGGAGCGATGAAGGACCGCCACCGTCAGGGCGAAGGCCAGGACGCTCCCGAGCTACTGCGCAAGCTGGTCGAGGAAGGGCACCTCGGTCGAAAAACAGGCAAGGGCTTTTTCGACTACCCAAAGTAGTCACACGGGGGAAAATGGATTTGCCCCCGTAGCCCAATGGCAGAGGCAACCGGCTTAAACCCGGTCCAGCGCGGGTTCGACCCCCGCCGGGGGTACTGCCCTCCTACAATCGACGGACATGAGCTTTCGATCTGAAGAAGACCCCGACGAGGATCCTGACGAGCCGGATCAGCCGAACCATCCGGGCGACGGCGCGTCCGCGACGATGGTGCCCAACGTGGGGCTGCCTCTGCGCGAGTGGGAATTCTCGACGAAGGTGCTGACCGTAGCTCAGCTCGTCGACGGCATCACGCTGGTCAAAATCCTCAAAGAGTCCGGGGCGGACGGTTGGGATCTCACTGATGTGATTGACGGAGGGGAGAAGCGCGTGCTCCTGCTGAGGAGACCCAAGCGCTCATTACTTGAGTCGCGACGGGTCGGGTTCGCGCCTCCGAAGCCCAGCTGACGACAGCGCCCGCTCGTCGCAAGCGGCGCATTCTAGTCGTCGAGGACGACCCTCCAATCCGGATGCTGGTCGCTGAGGTATGCAGGCAGCAGGGCCATGACGTGCTCGAGGCCGCGACCGGCGCCGAGGCGATCGAGCTGGCCACCGGCAGCCCGCCGGACCTCGTGCTGATCGACTGGGTGCTGCCCGATATCAGTGGAACCGAGGTCATCCGCGAGCTCCGACGGCAGGGCCTGGTCAGCCCGATGATCATGCTGACCGGCCGCACGACCAAGATGGACGAGGTCGTCGGCCTCGAGGTGGGTGCCGACGACTACATCACCAAGCCGTTCGACTCACGCATCCTCGCGGCGCGGATCAACGCCCACCTCCGGCGTTCGGCCATGGCGGAAGCTGGTGGCGGGCGAGAGGGTGTGCTGAGCATCGGCGCGCTGCAGATCGACAATGCCGCGCGCCGCGTGAAGATCGCCGATGAGGAGATACCACTCACGATGACCGAGTTCAATCTGCTCGCCGTGCTCGCCGCGAATCCCGAGCGGGTGCTCACGCGGGCGCAGCTGCGAGACAAGGTCTGGGGTTATCCCCACGACCTCGATGATCACTCGGTCGACCCTCACGTGCAGCGCTTGCGCCGCAAGCTGTCGGACCGCGTCCACACCGGCGTAAGCCTGGAAGCCGTGCCGGGGCTGGGTTACCGTCTGTCGGTGAAGTCCGTTTGAAACTCTAGGTGTCAAACATCTAGATGGGCGACCAGCGCCCGATTGGGATCTTCGACTCCGGCGTCGGCGGGCTCACCGTCCTCAAGGAAATCCGTGAGCGACTTCCGCTCGAGCCGACGATCTACGTCGCCGACCTGCTGCACTTTCCGTATGGCCCGCGCTACCAGGACGAGGTACGTGGCTTCGCGATCGACATCATCCGTTACCTCGAATCGCGCGACGTCAAGCTGGTGGTCATCGCGTGCAATACCGCAACCGCCGCGGCGCTGAACCAGGCACGCGAGCTTTTCGAGCTGCCGATCATCGGGGTCATCAGCCCCGGCGCCCAGGCCGCGGTCGAGGCCACGAAGAACAACCGCATCGGCGTCATCTCCACGGAAGGCACGATGCGGAGCCAGGAGTACCTGCACGCGATCAAGGAGATCGATCCGATGGTCGGCGTGTACCAGAAGGCGTGCCCGGAGCTCGTGGAGATAGTCGAAGCGGGCGAGGCGGAGTCGCCCCGGGCGGAGCGAGTCCTGCGCGATGACCTCGGCGACATCGTGCGCCTCGGCGCTGACACCCTGGTCCTGGGCTGCACGCACTACCCGCTGTTGAAGCCCGCGATCGAGCGGGTGTACCCAGGAAGCTTCGCGATCATCGACTCGGCCACGACCACGGCGTCCAAAGTCGAGCGGCACCTCGATCATTCGCGACTGCGAGCTACGGGCGCCAGCCCGCGTCATGAGGTCCTCGTCACGGCCGTGCCGCATCGATTCGACGAGATCGCAGCCAATCTGTTCGGCGAAGCGATCGAGGCCGAGGAGGTCCACATCTGGGAGCCACAAAAGACGTAGAGATCTTCGGTCCAGTGGCTGCCGACCTGGCCAGAGTCGAGGCGGCCCTCCGGGACGGGATTCGGCATGACCCCGACGAGGTCGCCGCACCCATGGCCGACCTCTTTGTCGCGGGCGGCAAGCGCGTCCGGCCGGCCCTGGTACTGCTGTCCGCGCGCTGCGGCCACTACGACCTCGAGCGCCTGCTCCCGGCGGCGATGGCGGTGGAGCTCACGCACGCGGCAACGCTCGTCCACGACGACGTCATCGACCGCTCGCCAGTGCGCCGCGGACGTCCAACAGTCGCCGCGTCGCTGGGCGACGCGCCCGCCATCGTCGTTGGAGATTTCTACTTCGCCAAGGCTTATGAGCACGCTGCCCGCACCGACTCCCCTGAGGTCGTGGGCATCCTGGCGCGCGCGGTCATGGAGATCTGCGCCGGCGAGGTGAGGCAGCAGGCGATCCGCCATCGCTACAGCACGGTCGTCGACGAGTACATGGGCCGGATCGAGGCGAAGACGGCAGCCCTGCTCGCCGCCTGTTGCGACATCGGTGCGGTGCTGGCTGGACTGCCATCAACGCAGCGTTCTGCGCTGCATGAGTACGGCCGCAGGTTGGGCCTCGCGTTCCAGATCGCGGACGACGTGCTCGACTATCTCGGCAGCGAGGGTGAGATCGGCAAGCCAATCGGCAAGGATGTCACCGAAGGTTTCGCCACCTTGCCGCTCATGGTCGCGATGGGCGACGAATCAGTCGCCAAGGAGCTCAAGAAGTTCCTGCGGGACGGGCGCGAGCTGAGCACGGAGCAGGCGAGCGCCGTGGTCGAGATCGTTCGTCAGAGCGGAGCGCCGCAGCGAGCGCTCGATCGCGCACAGCAACACGCATCAGCCGCGAGCCGGCAGCTCGACGTCATCGCTGCCGGAGAGGTCCGCGATGTCCTGGCCGCGCTCGCCAACTACGTGGTTTCCCGAAAGCTCTAACCTGTCAGCGTGTCCCGGGTGGGGATCGTGGCATGAGCAAGGTCAAGCTCGTTGGTGTCGGACCAGGACATCCAGGCTTGGCGACCGTCCAGGCAGTCGAAGCAATCAAGGACGCTGACGTGATTCGGCACAGCGATGGTTGTGGCGTTGGTCTTCTGCATCTTGCTGCCGCCGATGCCGACGTTGCGCCGCTGCAATCCGTTGACGAGGTCGTGCGCCTGGCGCGTACGGGCAAGAGAATCACCCTGCTCTTTCCAGGTAATCCCTATGCGTTCTCCAACGGCAGCGAGGTCGCGGAGAAGCTCGAGCGCGCTGGCGTGGACTTTGAGGCGGTGCCCGGGCTCGTCGTCGAGCTGGCAGCCCCGGTAATGAGTGGCATCCCGCTCACCATCGAAGGACAATCCGCATCCATAGGCTTCGGCCTCGTCAAAGGCGCCGAAACCGTCGTGTTGAGGCTCGCATCGGGCTGGTGGGAGTCAGGCATCTCGGCGTTGCTGGCCGATGGGCGGGCTGCTGACACGCCCGCGGCCTTGATTCTGAACCCTGGCCAGTCCGGGCAGCACAGGGTGAGCGCCCCCCTCGGCGAGCTGGCGCGCAAAGCAGCCACATACGGGCTGCGTGGTGATGCCCTGTTGGTTCTGGGTCCCGGCGTCGCGCTCGCGGACCGGCTTGACACGATGTCGAAGCGGCCGCTGCACGGCCGGCGCGTCCTCATCACACGCGCACGGCACCAGGTCGATCCATTCCGGCGGGAGCTCGTCGACCTGGGCGCTTCGGTGGTCGAGATCCCGACGCTCCAGGTCCAGCCGATGCCGATCGACGACCGGGTGCGCAAGGCGATCGAGCACCTCGAGAGGACCGCCCTTGTGATCTTCGCGTCGGCCAACGCGGTGGACATCTTTTTCCAGATGCTGCTGGCGTCGGGTGGCGACGCGCGCGCGTTCCACGGTTCCAAGCTCTGCGCCATCGGCCACGAGACCGCTGAATCGCTGGAGCGGCACGGCCTGCGCCCAGAGCTCATCACGTCCGAGTACACGGCCGAAGGCCTCGCCAAAGCTCTGGAGGGCTGGGAGATGCAGGGCATGCACGTCCTCGTGCCGCGAGCAGAGGTCGCGCGCGACGCTCTACCATCCCTGCTTGCCAACCGAGGTGCTGAAGTCGAGATCCTTCCTGTCTACCAGGCCATGTGCCCGCCCGAGGCGGGTGAAGCGCTGCTTCGACTCTTCAACAATGAGGGCGTCGACGTGATCACGTTCACGAGCTCGTCGACCGTCTACAACTTCGTCCGCGCGTTTCCCGAGGATCGCCTTCCGGCGGTGCTTGGCGACGCCGAGATCGCGTGCATGGGCCCGGTCACCGCGGACACGGCCCGCAAGCTCGGCCTCACCGTCTCGATCATCGCGCGCGAGTACACGACACACGGCCTCGTGCAGGCCATCGCCGAGTCGGCAGCGCGGAAGTGAGCAAAGCCAAGGTCACGCCGCGCCGGCCGGTCGCGGGGGAGGTGGTCGAGGCCGAGCTTCCCGAAGCGTGGCGGCGGCGGCCGTGGGCGCCGGTGCTGATCGTCGCCATCTTGATCGCGGCAGTCCTGGGTACCGGCGTGCTCGTCAACAAGGCTCTCGAGCCGCCAGTGCCGGCCGCGCTTGCCGGGTGCAAGACTTCGACGCAGATCGCGCCGCATACGTTCATCGGTCCTCAACCCATCTGCATCACGGCGAGCCACAGCTACCAGGCAACGGTCAACACGACGCAGGGGGCGATCGTGATCAAGCTTCACCCCGAGATCGCCCCGGTGACCGTGAACAACTTCATCGTGCTCGCGATCCACGGCTACTACAACGGCCTCACCTTCTGGAAGAGCGAGGACTGGGTGGTACAGGGTGGCGACCCGCGTGGCGACGGCCGTGGCGGTCCCGGGTACAGCCTCCCCGACGAGCCCAACACGGCGCCCGGATGGGGGCTCGCCGCGGTAGGCATGGCGCGCGTGCCGGGAGGGGCGGTTAACGGCAGCCAGTTCTTCATCGAGAAGGCGGCCTGGCCCGCCCCCGGCCCGCACGCGATCTACAACCGCTTCGGGACCGTGATCTCGGGCCAGGACAAGGCCCAACTGCTGACCGGGGCCGATACGATCACCTCGATCACGATCAAGGTTTCTTGACACTCCGCTGATCTTGGCGTGACCGCCGTCAGCCTATAATCGGGTCGAAGTGTTCGGTATCCACTGGGGCTACATCGCGATCCTGCTGGTGGTCGTCCTGATCATCTTCGGGCCAGGCCGCTTGCCCGAGCTTGGTGGGGCGGTCGGAAAGGCAATGAAGGAGTTTCGCAAGGCGACTTCCGAGCTGACCAACGAAGTTACATCTGCCACTCAGGCAAAGCCCGAGGCGCCGGCTCCTGCGCCGATCGTTCATTCAGAGAGCGCCGCCACGGCTTCCACGTCCGAGGCCGATCCCCCCAAGAGCTGAAGGCGCTCCCCCTGTGGCTTCACTGAGCAGGGTCCTGCACCGCGCCCCGCGCAATCAACTCCCGGCCGAGGAGCCGCGGATGTCCGTGATGGAGCACCTCGAGGCGCTCCGGCGCGTGCTCATCATCTCCCTGATCGCCTGGGCTGCGACCACGGTCGCGGCCTTCTTCATCTCACCCCGCGTGATCGATTTCCTCATCAAGCGGGCGGGGATTGGACACGCGGTTTACCTACAGCTGGCAGGTGGTGTTCTTCTCGAGGTCAAGGTCGCGCTGTACATCGGGCTCGTCCTGGCTGCGCCAGTCGTGATCCAGCAGGTGTGGTGGTTCGTCAGTCCCGGCCTGCACGCGCACGAGCGCCGGTTCATCCTGCCGCTGATTGCCTCAACGGTATTTTTCTTTGGGGTCGGAGTCAGCGTCGCGATGTATGCGCTTCCGATTTACGTCAGAGTGCTCAATTCCTTCTCGCCGCCCGACACCAGTTATCTGCCGGACATCAGTCAGTTCGTCAGCTTCGTGCTGGTCATGGTCATCGGGTTCGGCATCGTGTTCGAGCTTCCGGTTGTCCTTTTCGTCCTGGGCATGCTCCGCATCATCAAGTCGCGCTGGCTGTACAAGAACCGGCCGTACTGGTTTCTGGCACTGGGCATAACAGCGAACTTCTTGACACCCGGGGCTGATCCGGTCACGCCTCTCATCATGTTCATCCCGCTCTATGTCTTCTATGAGGGCACTGCACTGCTGCTCAAGCTTCTCGGACGATGACGGAGACGTCACGGCACGACGGGCGCCAGCCCGATCAGCTTCGTCCGCTGAAGATCGAGCTTGGTGTCAACGTGCATGCGGAGGGTTCGTGCCTGATCGAGATGGGGCGGACGCGCGTGTGGATCACCGCCAGCGTCGAGGATCGTGTGCCGCCTCACCGTCGTGGCAGCGGCCAGGGGTGGATCACCGCCGAGTATTCGATGCTGCCGCGGTCCACGCACGACCGTGGCGCGCGCGAAGCAACCCAGGGTCGCATCGGTGGGCGCACGCACGAGATCCAGCGCTTGATCGGTCGCTCGCTTCGCGCTTCGGTGGACATGGGCAAGCTCGGTGAGCGGACCATCACTCTTGATTGCGACGTCCTGCAGGCAGACGGCGGCACCCGCACGGCTTCGATCACCGGCGCGTTCGCCGCGCTCTACATGGCGCTCAAGCGGATGAAGGACGCGCGCATGGTCGAGCAGGTGCCGGTACGGCAGTACCTGGCCGCTGTGAGCTGCGGCATCGTGGATGGCACCCCGGTGCTGGACCTGGACTACACCGAGGACTTCCAGGCCTCCACCGACCTCAACTGCGTGATGACCGAAGACGGACGGCTGGTCGAGCTTCAGGCCACGGCCGAGGGTGCGCCTTACACGCGCGTGGAGCTGGACTCGATGCTCGCGCTCGCCAGCAAGGGCATCAAGGAGCTGATCGTCGCTCAGAAGCAGGCAATAGCCACGCTTGGCTGAGCGCCGGCGGCTGGTCATCGCGACCGGCAACACGGGAAAGCTGCGCGAGTATCGCGAGCTGCTGGCAGATACAGGATTCGAGCTCGTGGCTTTCGACAGCGAGGTCGACGAGGTGGGGGAGACATACGCCGAGAACGCCCGCCTGAAGGCCGACACAGCCTGCAGCCGATCGGGCTTGCCGGCCCTGGGAGATGACTCAGGCGTTGAGGTCGAGGCGCTCGAGGGCTTTCCCGGCCTGCGGTCCGCCCGTCTGGGTCCGACGCAAGAGCTGCGCACAGCAGAGCTGTTACGCAGGCTGGAAGGCAAGCCCAGGCCGTGGAACGCGCGATTCGCCTGTGTCATTGCGCTCGCCGCTCCCGGTCACCCCACCCAGTTCTTTGAGGGTGAATGCCGAGGCGAGATCGTGCCGGAGTGGCGCGGCCAGGCCGGATTCGGCTACGACCCAGTATTCCTCGTCCCGGGGACGGGAAAAACCTTCGGCGAGATGACTCCGGAGGAGAAGCGCCTCTACAGTCACCGGGCCCGTGCGGCACGGGCGCTGCTCGAATCGGGAGCGCTGGAGAGTGCCGCCCAGGGCTAGAAGTTGCTGAGTTTGTTCTGGGGGGTGTCGCATCCTCGCGGAGGTGATTCCTACCCAGGGTAAGCGTCTACTCGTGGCGCTTGCTTTCACCGTGTTTGCGGTTCCCGCGTGTGCCGGCGCTAATCCCGCAATTAGCGCCGGTGCCGCAGCGCCAAACCCTGCCGCCCAATCAGCTCCACAACCTGCTCCTGGTGACGTCCAATCTGCGACTGCAGGTCGTTCGATTGGTTCGCAGGTGCTTGCAGCAATCAAAGCCGCCGAGGCGCAACCACATGGCGATATCGGCGATCCGGCGATAGCCCAAGCGCCGTGAGGCGGATTCGGCTGTGACCGCCATGGCCGCGGCCGGGGCGTGGTCATTCAGCCCAAACGGCAGCGCCAGCTCTCGAGTGACCCGGTTCGGCTACGAGCCCGGGAACGAGGCTGACTTTGAGCGCCTGTACAACGGCTCATACAGCAAGATCCTGGCGTCGCTGATCGTCCTGCTCGGCGATCGTGCGGCGGCGGAGGATTGCGCCCAGGACGCCTTCGAGAAGGCCTTCAAGAAGTGGCCGGCGTGGCAGCCGATCGCTCCACCCGAAGCATGGGTCCACCGCATCGCGATCAACGTCGCGACGTCCTATCAGCGCTCGCGGAGCATTCGCGAGGTCGACGAGGTCATCCGTCGCATCGGAATCCCTGTCGACCGCAACCATGACCACCACACTGACCTGACGACCGCGCTGGCCAAGCTACCCACCAAACAATCGGCCGCCGTTGTGCTCCGGCACTATCACGGTTACACCAACCGCACCATCGCGCATTCCCTGGGCATTCCCGAGGGCACCGTCGCGTCCAGGATTCGAGGTGCAACGGCGCGGTTGCGCGTGATGCTGGCCTGACGTGCATCACCTCCACCCTTCACCGCCCGCACGCCTGGCGGTTTACGCACTGTTTGCTTTTGCGCTTGGCCTTCAGGCCTTCCTCGCGCCGATCCACAGCACAGCCGTGGAGGTGGTCGCGCTCTTCTGTCTTGCGGTGAGCCTCATCCTCGCCGTCTGTGCTCTATATGTCTCCCTCACGATTCCAGCCCCGCTGACGCAGGATCCGCCACCTACCGCGTCCTCAGCTCTGGGCGCATTCTTCGTCGCGGCCTGGCTGGCTCCATTCCACTACTTCGTCTTTTATCTGGCCCTCGTTTTGCTTGACGCCATGGTGCTAGTTCCCGCGTATGTCTTTCACGCCACGGATGTCTGGCTGGCCCTTCTGGTCCTGGTGGCCCTAGGTGGTTGCTTCCTCCTGGAGTACTTGTTCCTGTATCTACTGCGCATCACAGCCGAGTCTCTTCCCGCGCCGCTCCAACTGCCCTTAGACCAGTAGCTTTATCCTCGACCAACGATGGCGACGTTCCAGGAGGTTCTCCGCCGGCGTCGCATGGTGCGACAGTTCGACCACCGGCCGCTAGAAACAGAATTGCTGGATCGCATCCTCGAAAGCGCCCGCCACGCTCCATCCGCCGGCTTCAGTCAGGGGTTTGATTTCGTGGTCCTCGACCAGCATGAGGCGGTCTCGCGTTTCTGGGAGCTGACAGACGACCCTCAGTTTCCGAATCCCGACGACTTCGCCGCCACGGCTCCGACCGTGGTGGTACTGCCGCTAGCGAACAAGGCGGCGTACCTCGAGCGCTACTCGCGGCCGGACAAGATGGCTTTTGGCTTGATGGACGAATCGCGCTGGCCTGTGAAGTTCTGGGAGATCGACACCGCGATGGCGATCATGCTGATGTTGCTGACTGCGACAGATCTGGGCGTGGGCGCGCTCTACTTTGGGATATCGCACGGAGAGGCGGACCTCCTGCGGGAGCTCGGTGTGCCGGACGGCTGCAACCTAATTGGGGTGATCGGACTCGGTCACCGAGCATCGGGTGAGGTGGTCGACCTATCGCGATTCAAAGAGCGGCGCCGCAAGTTCGATGACATGGTCCATCGCAACCGATGGTGACGGCAGTGCGTGCCTAAGCAGCTTTCGTCTTGAGCAGTTCGAGGATGGTCTGCTGCTGCTGGAGGATTTGCTGCTGCTGCTCGAGCATCTGCAGCTGCCGCACGTTCATCGCGTGCAGCGTGGTAAGGGTCAAGTGATCGGCTTCGGCCCGCGCGTCCTGGCTGGCTGAGATCACGTTCTGGCCGACGATGATGATGGGGAGCAGGACCAACTGGAGGAAGGACTGCTCAACCAACTGACGCCCGTAAACGTGTCGCCGCGTATGAACGCAGCCAAAGCTTGTGGAAGAGAAATGAATGAGATGAGCATGAACAGATAGGCCGCCCACATCGTCCCCACGCTTTTCGTGATGAGGACCGCCAGCCGGGCGTTGAACTGGCCGATGGCGCCGGCGCCGTGTATCAGGCTGCGGACCTGGGGAGCCGTGATGAGGCCAGGAACGTGCTGTGTGGGCGACGCCTTGGCCGCATCGTATGCGGCGCGGTGCTCGGGACTGCTCTTCCGTCGCTCCAGGGTCTTTTCAGTCATCGTTTTCTCCTCGGTTCGCGAGTGCTCGTCGCCGGGATATTGCTGGCGGAATTGTGGCTCAGCCGCTGCACCCAGTTCCCACGCCTTCAAGATCCGCTGGGCGGCTGACCGCCACGTCTAGAATGTGCGTGGCCTAGACGCGCTTCGGATAGCCGCAACCGTGGTTTGTGGGCGTGAGATAGGCGGACGGCCCAAATTCGAAAGGCGGGCGGTAGCTTAGCTCGGCAAAGCGCCTGGTTTGGGACCAGGAGACCGCGAGTTCGAATCTCGCCCGCCCGACCAGACAAACCACAACGACTAAGTCGACGAGTTGATCTTGTCGCTGTCGTACGTGATCCCGTCGGTGATCTTCGCGGGCACTGCTTCGAGCGTCGGATGTGCGAGCACCTCGTTGATGAGCTCAGCGGAGCCACCGACGTAGCTGTAGGAGTGGTCGATCTCGGAGGCCATGCACCACGCTCGATCGTCGGGCCACCAGAGGTTGGGCCCGTCCTCCCATCCGGCCGCATCCGACACCGAGCCGCTGAACAACAGGTACGAGCGCGCCGCGTTTGGGGTCACACGCCTGCCCGATATGCGGCGAGGCTTGCGCCTCCGCAATCGGCGGCGAGCCGCGCGAAGGCGAAGCCAGCGGAGGAGCCTCGGTCTTGTAGCGGAGATCGCGATGAGCGGAGCCATTCCGCCCGGATGGAGGTACCCCTGGCCCTCCCACAAACAAAACCAACACTGATCCGGAGTAGTCGTGTGCTCGCTGAGCAGCGCGGCAAGCGCTCGTACCTGCCGGTCCGGAAGCACGCCATCCCGAGGTTCGTAGTTCCACGGCCAGGGTGCAAGCTCATTGCCGAGCGCCGGCTCGGAAATCGCGTTGAACTGGACCTCCGGATGGATGGTCTTGCCACTCCATGTGGCGACCTCCGACCATCTCACCTCGATGGGATGCGAAGCCCCGTACTTTCCCGCGGGATGCAGGACTCGCGCATAAGCGGCGAAGCCCGCGGGGATGACGGATCCGACGTCATAAGCCTTGAAAGGATGCAACCGCGGTCCGATCCAGTCGGCGTTTTCAATCGCCTCGCTTGGGGTCATTTCCTCCCAGCGCACTCGCCAACTATGGGACCGCTCGACCGGTAGTACGCTTTTGGCGAAATGATCCAGGCGCCGGTCGGCGGTTCGGTGCAAACGGGTTTCGAGCCCGTGCAGGAAGCCTTTGCCGCCAACTTCGAGCGGTACGGTGAGGTCGGGGCTGCTTGCTGTATCCATCTCCACGGCCGGCGCGTGGTCGACCTGTGGGGTGGCGTCACGACGCCCGGCGGCTCTGAGCCTTATACGGCCGACACGCTGCAGATGGTCTGGTCCACAACTAAGGGTGTGGTCTCCATGGCCGCGCACATGCTGGCGCAGGAAGGAAAGTTGGACTTCGACGCTCCAGTCACGGACTACTGGCCGGAGTTCGCGGCCGAAGGCAAAGCCGGCATCCCGGTGCGCTGGCTTTTCTGTCATAAGTCCGGGCTGGCGGCAATCGATCGCCCACTCGGCCTTGCCGACGTCATCGCCTGGAAGCCCTGTGTCGACGCTCTCGCGGCGCAGCGGCCGTTTTGGGAACCCGGGACCGCCCACGGCTACCACACGTGGACCTTTGGGTGGCTGGCGGGCGAGGTGATCCGGCGAGCCGCCGGCGTCTCGGTGGGCAAGTTCGTCGCTGAGCGGATAACCAAGCCCCTAAAGGCCGAGTTCTGGATCGGCCTTCCCGAATCGCTGAACGCGCGCGTAGCTCCTGTGCTCCCACCGATCCCAGCGGAACCCGGCACCCCTCCTGATCCACACGCCGCCCGCATCGCCGACCCCAACTCCCTGGCGCACAAGTCGTGGACAAACCCGGCGATCCCGCGGGCAGCGTTCAACGAATACCCGTTCCGATCGGCCGAGGTGCCCGCCGGCAATGGCATCGGAACTGCCCGCGCGCTCTCACGGCTGTACGCCGCCTGCATCGGAGAGATCGACGGGGTGCGCCTACTAGAGGCCGAGACCCTCGAGCTGGCCACCCGGACCCAGGCCCACGGTGAAGACCTGGTTCAGGGCTATGAGACGCACTTCGGCACCGGCTTCCAGCTGACATTCCCGTTCCGGCCGATGGCGGGCCCCGGGTCGTTCGGCCACTACGGCAGCGGCGGCTCCGTCGGCTTCGCCCACAACGAGCTCGGCATCTCGTTCGGATATGTCATGAACCAGATGCGCCCGGTCTATGGCGCTGACCCACGCACTTCGGGGATCGTGGAAGCGCTGCTCAACTGCCTGCGGTAGGCCGTCCGGCGGCCTAAGATCTGGCTCGGGTGATACGGCATGAGCACGGCTGACCTCGTATTCGGAGTCTGCTTGCTGCTCGGGGGCGGCCTGCTGCTCCTCACCCTGGTCGTCGACGACATCTTCGGCGGCCTGCTCGGCGCCCTCCATCTCGGCTTTGACGTCGCAGGTGTGTCGCCGACGCCCCTGGTGTTCGGTTTCTTGGCCATGTTCGGCGCGGGCGGGCTGTTTGGCCTGCACAGTCTTAACGCCGGCGTCGGGACCGCCACCGTGATCGGGTCCGTGACGGGACTGGTCGGCGGGGGCGTGGCTTTTGGCGCCTTCAAGGTGCTCAAGCAGGCCGAGTCGACCGACACCTTCAGCCTGGAGGACATGGTCGGTTCGACAGGCCTCGTCTCGGTCGGGATCCCCGCCAACCATTTCGGCACCGTTCTCATCAGCTTCGCCGGCGCCTCGCACAACATGACCGCCACCGCCGACTCCGAGATACCGGCGGGACGGGTGGTGAAGGTCGTGTCCATAGCCGGCGGCAACCTCGTGGTCGCGGCCATACCGGTAAATGAAGGAGCACGACCCGATGCCTAGTTTCGTGACGTCCACGCCTTTCTTCGCGGTGGCGGTCGTCGTCATCATCCTCCTGATCCTCGCGTTCGTGGCCAGCCGGTACAAGGTGGCGGGCGCAAACGAAGCGATCATCGTCGCGGGCTCGCGAGGCTCCAAGGTGCGCGACGAGCGCGGCCAGGCAGTGTCGACACCAGGCGACAAGGGAGTCAAGGTCGTCGTCGGAGGCGGGACGATCGTGATGCCTCTGCTCAACCGGGTCGGCCGGCTGAAACTCACAGCTCGCCAGATCAACGTGTCGCTCAGCGACGCCGTGACGAGCCAGGGCATCAAAGTGCAGGTCCAGGGCGTGGCCACGTTCAAGATCGGCCGGGACGTTGAGTCCCTGCGCAACGCAGCCGAGCGTTTCCTCGACGCCAAACCCGAGCAGGTCGACTCGATCGTCAAGAACGTGCTCGAGGGATCGCTGCGATCGATCGTCGGCACGCTGACCATCGAAGAGCTCATCCGCGACCGCCAGAAGCTGCTGCAGCAGGTGCAGGACGCGGCCAAGGGCGACCTCGCGACAAGCGGACTGCAGATCGACGCCTTCACGATCCAGAGCTTCTCCGACGAGTCGAACTACATCGAGCTGCTCGGCCAGCAGAGCGTTTCCACGGTCACCCGTGATGCGCGCATGGTCAAGGCAACGACCGACCAGGAAGCCGCGGTTCGAGAGGCCGAGGCGCAGCAGATCAAGATCAACGCAGCCCGTGACGTCTCGCTGAGAGAGGCTGAGACGAAGACCCAGGTCGCGGCCGCGCAGGCACGCGCCGACCAGGCCGGCCCTCTCGCGGCGGCCGAGGCTCAACAGGAGGTCGTTCGCAAGCAGACCGAGCTGGCTCAGCTCGCTGCAGATCGCAAAGAGATGGAGCTGCTGTCCTCGACCGTCAAGCCGGCCGCGGCTGAGGCGCAGGCGGTGATCGCGAAAGCAGAAGGTGACAAGCGCGCACGTATCGCATCTGCCGAAGCGGACGCCGAAACGACCCGGCTCGAAGGTGGGGCAGAAGCGCAGATCGTGCTCACCAAAGGCGAGGCGGAGGCCAAGGCCCTCGCCATGCGCGCGGACGCCTACAAGCAGTTCAACGAGGCGGCCATCATCCAGACCGTGCTCGCCGCGCTGCCCGACATCGTGCGCGCGGCTGCCGAACCGATGGGACACATCGACTCGTTGACCGTGATGAGCGCAGACGGCGCTTCGGACATCGTGAAGAACGCGACGCGGGCAATGATCGAATCGACAACCGCGATCAAGGGGTTGACCGGGCTGGACGTCCCGAACCTCATCGGCGGGGCGCTCGGGCGAGGCTTTGGCGAGCGCTTCCGTACCGGCGACGGCGCCGGCGGTAGCGACGTTGGCAGTGCCTCAAATCGGATCAGCGAGATCGCCGGCGAGGGGCTGGCCACCCTCAAGGCGGCGAGGGCCGAGGCGGCTGCAAAGGCCGAGGCGGCCGCGGAGGAGACCAAGGCGAAGGCCGCCGAAGCCGAGCACAAGGCGGCTGATGCGGCGGCAAAAGCCGAGTCCGTCGCGGACGCGCTGAAGGCCGCGGGCGCGGAGAAGGTCGCCGGTGTGGTCGACAAGTTGCCTGGCCCGGCCGAGAAGTGGGCTGCGGTGCCCCAAACGAAGCCAGGAGCCGCAGTGGCGGCCGTGGCTCCGGGTGCCGGGAATGTGGAGCAGTGGGCGAAGTGGCTGGCGGGCCAGCTGGCCCGGGTTCCCCAGATCCAGGTCTACGACGCGCTGCGGCTGTCGGACCTGGTGGACAAGGGCCCTGCCCCGGCGAGAGCTTTCTGGCAGACGGCGCAGGCCGTGCTTGGGAAGGACTACGGCGACGTCACCGTGGGTGACCTGCTCAGGCGGTTTCACCCATAGTCGGCAACCCTGAGGCCATAAAAAGCGGGAAGCCCGCTTGCGCGAGCTTCCCAAGGCTGGGGGTGGGGCGTGGAGTCGATTTCAGTGGGCCGGCTTGTCGGCCGTCGATATGGTAGCAGAGAGCCCTTGTATCCACAAGATATAGACACCTGGGGATAAATGGCTTGAAACTGCCCATCCCGCCCGACATGGAGCCGATGCTCTCGGCGCCTGCGGAAGGCATCCCGAAAGGCGACAGCTGGGAGTACGAGCCCAAATGGGACGGCTTCCGGACGCTGGTCTTCCGAGATGGCGACAAGGTCGAGCTCATCAGCCGCGGTGGCCGTTCAATGACCCGCTACTTCCCGGAGCTCGTGACCCCCTTCCGCGGGCTTCGCGAACCGCAGGTGGTGCTGGATGGCGAGGTGGTCGTCGTCGCTGAAAATGGGCTGGACTTCGGCGCGCTCCAGCTGCGAGTTCACCCGGCAGAATCGCGGGTCAGGATGCTGAGCGAAGCCACGCCGGCCTGGTTCATCGCCTTTGACCTCCTGGCCGAGGGTGGTGACGACCTGCGCAAGCTGCCGCTGGGAGAGCGGCGCAAGCGCCTCGAGCGCCTGCTCAAAGGCGTCAAGCAGCCGATCTTCCTGACCCCTTATACCCGCGATCATGCGACCGCCGAGAGCTGGTTCGAGCGCTTCGAAGGCGCTGGGCTCGACGGCGTCATCGCCAAGTCGTGGGAGGGCGCTTACGTCCCAGGCAAACGGCTGTGGGTGAAGATCAAGCACCAGCGCACGGCTGACTGCGTCGTGATCGGATGGCGCAAATCGAATGATGGGTCGTCGCTGGGGTCATTGCTGCTCGGCCTGTACGACAAGAAGGGAACGATGCACTACGTCGGCCACACGTCTTCTTTCAGCGCCGCCGAACGCAAGGAGTTGATCGCAAAGCTGAAGCCTCTGACCACCGAGATCCCTGAGTCGGAGTGGAAAGCGAACCCCGGCCGCATGCCGGGCGGAGTGAGCCGGTGGTCGCGCGGCAAGGAAGCGGAGTGGGTTGCGGTGCGCCCGGAGCTTGTCTGCGAAGTCGCCTACGACAAGCTCGAGGCGGGCGAGCGCTTCCGCCACGCGACGCGGTTCCTACGCTGGCGAACCGACAAGGCTCCGCGCAAGTGCGACTTCGACCAGATCGCGTCAGCGGCCGAGTTCGACGTGCGTGGGATCTTTGGGAGCAAGTAGCAGCGGCCGCGCGCCCGGACCGCCGGGCCCGTAGTACTTCATAGCGGCGCGGCCCAACCCGGTAACCGCCAGCCAGTCAAAGCCGGCTCCCGCCGCAACTCCAACACCGAGCGGCACGACGCGCGCCGCCACCTTCGCCGCACCTGTCGTCGCGAAGCGAGCGAGGATGCGCGTGACGAATCGTCCGCCACCGTGCATGAGGAGAAGGCTTGGCAGGCGGCGGAAAGCGGCCACCGCGATGCGCTCTCCGCCTGCGACCAGCACATCTTCGCGCAGCTTGACCGCGCCGCTGGTGATGCCGACGACGACAAGCGCCTCGATCACGCGCTCATCTGAGTTGCCGAGCTCGTGACCGAAGATCGAAGCGATCCCCAACACCAGCTCTATCTCCTGCTCGAGCGCGTAAATGGTCTGGCTCGTGATGGTCCCGATCGCGAGCAACGTACCGAGTCCAGGTGCGATGGAGACAGCCCCGCTCAAAGCGCCGGTTGCTGCGACGCGGCGCCGCGTGGAACGGATGAGCGCCAGCGCAAGTTGATGATTGGTGTAGTTCGGATAGGTCGCCCGGAGCTGCTCGACCTTCGCCTGGATGGCGGGCTCGCGGTTCCGCACCGCGTGGGTGAGAGCGCCGAGCACCGTACGGAGCTGCGGCGGCAGGTGATCGAGATCCACTTCCAGAAGCGTACAGCGAGGCCCCGCGGCGGTCACGCGGGAGTGCTCAAACGAGAAGGAGTCGCACATGGGGGTACCCGAACTGAATACGAAGTTGCGACTAAGTCGCGATAAGCCTTAGGCTCCACGCGTGGCTTCTATGAGCGCTCTGCTGCGAGATTCCTTCGATAGGGGAGAACGCAGGCGCCTGATGGGATTCTTCGGCGGGGTGGGCTTGCTGCACGTCGCCGGCTGGGGGCTGCTGTTCGCCGTCGCCGCCGGCCAGCCGACGATCCTGGCCCTGGGTGGCCTCGCTTACACCTTTGGGCTGAGGCACGCCTTCGACGCGGACCACATCGCGGCCATCGACAACACGACGCGCAAGCTTCTCCAGGACGGTCGCAAGCCTGTTGGTGTCGGCTTCTTCTTCTCGCTCGGGCATTCCACGGTCGTCTTTCTGGTCGCGGCCGCACTGGGCCTGGCGGTCAAGTGGATCTTCGACGGCGGTCAGCTGACAAGCGTTGGCGGCGTCCTGGGAACTGTCGTGTCGGGTGGTTTCCTCGTCCTGATCGGCGTGCTCAACCTGATCGTCCTGGTCGACGTAGTACGCGTCTACAGGCGCTTGAAGTCGGGCGAGTACGACGAAGAATCTCTGGAGCTCGACCTCACCGCCGGCGGCTTCATGAGCCGCATCTTCGGCCGCCTGTTCCGAGTGATCCGGCACAGCTGGCAGATGTATCCAATCGGTTTTCTCTTCGGGCTCGGCTTCGACACGGCTTCGGAGGTGGCCATCCTTGCGATCTCCGCCGGGGCTGCGGCCAAGGGCCTGCCTTTCATTGCGGTGATCGCGCTGCCGCTGATCTTCGCCGCGGGGATGTCGCTGATGGATACGGCTGATGGCGCGTTCATGGCCAAGGCTTACTCATGGGCTTTCACGAGTCCGATCCGCAAAGTCTTCTACAACCTCACGATGACGAGCCTGTCGGTGTTCGTCGCTCTGTTCATCGGCGTAGTGGAGCTGATGCAGGTGTTGATCCAGACCTTCCATTTGAAGGGCGGGGTGTTTGATGCCATCGCCGGATTCGACTTGATTGGTCGGGCCGGTTACTTCATCGTGGTCGCGTTCGTGGTGGCCTGGGGAGCCGCGTTGCTGATCTATAAGGCGCGGCGCATCGACGAGCGCTGGAGCGAGAAGGTCCGCCGAGTCGCTTAGGGCTAACCAAGCTCGGGCCGCCCCCCACCCTAGCCCTGCGCGCAAAGCGGCGATAAGGATGGGACTAACTGATTGCCCCCTGGCGGGGGAGGGGATTAGTTGCGGCCAGTTTGTAGACGCTCATGGCGTTGCCGCCCAGTACGGCTTCGATCTCAGGAGGATTCAGCTCTGCGAGCGCGTACCTTGCCGCTTGCGTGACCTGCTCGTAGCTGGCGGCGAGCAGGCATACCGGCCAGTCGGAGCCGAACAGGCAGCGCTGCGGTCCAAACCAGTCGAGTGCGCGATGGATGTATGGCGCGAGATCATCAGGCGTCCAATTGCTCCATCGAGCCTCGGTGACAAGGCCCGACAGTTTGCACGAGACGTTTTCCAGACCTGCAAACGGGGCCATGGCCTGCTCCCATTCGATGTCTTGCGGACCCGCGCTGATGCGTGGCTTTCCAAGGTGGTCGATGACAAAACGAATGTCGGGAAATCGGCGAGCCAGCGACAACGCCGCCGGCATCTCTCTCGGGCGAACCAGAAGGTCATAGGCCAGGCCGGCGTCCCCGACCGCGCGAATGCCGTGCAGCACATCATCCCGCAACAACCAACCTTCATCCGCTTCGTCATGGACTTGGTGCCGGATGCCGACGAGGCGGTTCCCACCTGGACCCGCTTGCAACCTCGACAGCGTGTCGCCCACAGCAGGATCGGTCAGGTCGACCCATCCGACCACACCGGCGACGAAAGCGGTTGCCGCTGCCGTGGCTAAGAACTCGACGGTCTCCTCGAGGCTCGAAATCGTCTGGACCAGCACGCTCCGGTCGATACCATTGGCGAGCAGCAGCGGCTGCAGGTCGTCGGGGCCGAACGGCCGGCGGATCGATGCCAGCTCATCGCCCATCCACGGGTACTCGCGGCGAGTCGGATCCCAGAAGTGGTGGTGGGCGTCAACCCTCACGGAGTGGGGGCTTCCGGCGGGAGCAGACCTTCGTGCTTGAGCTCCTGCCACATTGCGGATGGGATTTCGAACTCGAACATGGCGAGGCTTTCGTCGAACTGGGCCGCGGAACGGCAGCCGACGACGACGCAGGTGACGGCCGGATGTCCAAGCGGAAACTGCACCGCCGCGGCTTTGATGGGCACACCGTGCCTGGCGCAAACCGAGGCGATGCGCTGGGCACGTTCGATGAGCTCGGGGGGCGCGACAGCATAGTTGTAACGCGCGCCGGGCTTGGGATCGGCCAGGATGCCGCTGTTGTAAACGCCGCCGGCGATGATCGCCACGCCTCGCTCCAGGCAAACAGGGAGCAGATCTTTCAGCGCGATCTGGTCGAGCAATGTGTAACGACCTGCGAGCAAGAAGCAGTCGAAGTCCGCCTCTTTCGCAAATCGGACCAGCATCTCGGCCTGGTTCATCCCGGCGCCCACGGCCTTGATCACACCGTCGCGTCGCAGCTGATCCAGGGCTCCGTAAGCGCCGTCGAGCGCTTGCTCGAAGTGGTCGTCCGGGTCGTGGATGTGCAGAATATCGATCCGCTCGAGGCCAAGTCGCTCAAGGCTCTCTTCGACCGAACGCATCACGCCGTCGTAGCTGAAATCGAAGACAGGGTTGACCGGTGGTGTGCCCCGAAAGGCCTGGCCGGGCTCGGGCGGTGCATCGGCGCGCAGCAGCCTTCCTACCTTGCTAGCAAGAATGAATTCGTCGCGCGGCTTCTCGCGAAGTACGAGGCCCGATCGCAATTCGGCGAGGCCGTGACCGTAGAGAGGCGCGGTGTCGTAGAAGCGAATTCCGGCTTCCCATGAACGTTCGATCACGGCGAGCGCTTTGTCTTCAGGCACCTCTTCGAAAAGGCCGGCCAGCGGCGCAGTGCCAAGACCGAGTCGCGTGACGCGCAGTCCGGTACGCCCGAGTGTTACTCGCTCTGCCGCTTTCAGAGTTTGAAAATCATCCGCATTTGGTCACTGCCTTCGCCGCTGAAATCGTGAGCGACAGCAGTCATGGGGGCCATCTCCGCTTCCCATCGAATGGTCACAGGGTCACCGGCAAGCTCGGCGATAGCGCGGTCGTAATCGTCGCATTCGATGAAGTGAAATAGATCGAGGCCGTCGCGAAAGATGACGTACTTCGCGATGCCAACGCGGCGCAGCGCAGCCAGGATGTCGGGCCACACTGCACGGTGGTATTCCTCATAGCGTTCTTCGGCGCCCGCCTTGAGCCTGGTGTGTAACCCGACGTTCATCCGGCGGCAGATTTCGTCGTCGCCAGCTGCGCACGCAACCAGCGCTCACCGCTTGCGATGTGGGCCGTGGCCGCCGCGCGCGCAAGCTCAGGATCGCCTTCAACGATCGCCTCGTAGATGCGGCGATGTTCCTCACGAGTTTCGTCAAGGGCATCGTCGGCGGCGCGGCCGTGCCAGAGGCGCACGCGCATCGTTCGCGTCGAGAGGCTCGCGAGCAGCGAGGTGAGCACGGTGTTGCCGGCGGCCTTTGCGATGACGGCATGAAAAGCAACATCGGCTTCGACCAGGCCCTCGACTCCTTCCGCCTGCCGCATGCGGTCGAGGCTCTGAGCAAGCTCTCGCTTGCCTTCGTCATCGATCCGTGCCGCGGCCAGGGAGGCGGCGGCCGCCTCCAGGATCCGGCGGACCTCATAGAGATCAAGCGCCGTGTCGCCCAGCAGCAGATGGCTGATGAAGCCGGTGCTTTCCAGAAGCAAGTCTGGCTCCAGGCTGCTGACGTAAGTGCCATCGCCCTGCCGCACTTCGAGTACCCGCAGCTGTGACAGCGCACGCACCGCCTCACGCAGCGAGTTGCGGGAGAGCCCGAGCTGTGCCGCGAGCTCGCTCTCCTTCGGCAGGCGGTCGCCGGGACCCCAGCTGCCCGACACGATGAGCTCGCGCATCTTGTCGATCGCCTCTTCGGTGACGCTCGGGGCGCGCCGGCGCCGGCGTGGGTCGGGTGTGTCGGTCATGCGCAGAGGATTGTCCCGCAAGTCGGGCTTTCTGCCAAGAGGTAGGACGTTCCGGTGCCAAGGCCAGTCGATGCGTGCGTGGCACCCCGTGCAAAGTTGACAAACATCGGAGCTTTAGCATATAACTCGGAACCCAGGTGGGCACGAAGATCCTCCGGGCGTCCGCTCGCGACATCAGGTTTCCGACTTCCCGAACGCTGGACGGGTCGGATGCGATGAATCCGGACCCCGACTACTCGGCGGCGTACGTCGTGTTGCACACCGACCACCCGGCCGGCCTGGCCGGACATGGCCTCACCTTCACGATCGGGCGTGGGACCGAGTTGTGCGTCGCGGCGATCGAGCTGCTCGCGGGGCACATCGTCGGCCGAACGCTCGAGGAGATCGTCGCTGACATGGCCGGTTTCTGGCGCTCGCTGGTGGCGGACAGCCAGCTGCGATGGCTGGGACCGGAGAAGGGAGTCGTCCATCTCGCCACCGCGGCGCTGGTCAATGCCGTCTGGGACCTGTACGCCAAGGTCGAGGGGAAACCCTTGTGGAAGCTGCTCGCTGATATGTCGCCCGAACAACTCGTCGCGTGCATTGACTTCCGCTACATCGACGACGCGCTGCCAAAGGCTGAGGCACTCGAGATTTTGCAGCGCCTTGCGCCCACCCGCGGCGCGCGCGAGGCTGAGATGCGGAAGGACGGCTATCCGGCATACACAACGTCTGCCGGTTGGATGGGCTACTCGGACGACAAGATCAGGATGCTCGCCGGCGACGCGATGGCCGACGGTTTCACGCATTTCAAGCTCAAAGTGGGTGGCGACCCAAAGTCCGACCTGCGCCGGGCTCGCCTCTTGCGCCAGGCCATCGGACCGGAGCGTCGATTGATGCTCGACGCCAACCAGGTCTGGGGAATCGAGCAGGCGATTCACGCCATCGAGGCGCTGGCTGAGGTCAATCCGTGGTGGATCGAAGAACCGACGAGTCCCGACGACGTGCTGGGTCACCGCCGCATTCGCGAGTCGGTCAAGCCGATCGGCATCGCCACCGGTGAGCACGTACACAACCGGGTCATGTTCAAGCAGCTGATGCAGGCGCAGGCGATTGATTTCTGCCAGGTCGACAGCTGCCGGCTCGGGGGAGTCAACGAGGTGCTTGCGGTGCTCCTGCTGGCGGCGAAGTTTGGTGTGCCCGTGTGCCCCCATGCCGGCGGAGTCGGACTCTGCGAGTACGTCCAGCACCTGGCGATCTTCGACTTCATCGCTGTGAGCGGTTCACTCGAGAACCGGACGTGCGAGTTCGTCGATCACCTGCACGAGCACTTCGTCCATCCGGTGCGCGTAGAGGGTGGCCGCTACCTCGCGCCGACCGCCCCCGGCTACAGCGCTGAGATCAAAGCCACCTCGCTGGAGCGCTTCTCTTACCCGGGCGGAGGTGCCTGGGCATTGGCTCGAACATCCGATGGCTGAGGGCAGCATTATGGGTACTTGACACTAGCCGCAATAGAACTTAAGGTGCGCAAACAGTTCAAACATCGGGTTATTGACCGCCAACGCAGGCCAGAAAACGTGAGGAGGAGAAATTTGAGAGCCCATATCAGCAGTCGAATTCGAGCTACGGGTGCGATGGCGGCGGTCGCTGTCCTCGCGGTAGCCTGTGGCGGCGGCAGCTCGTCCGGCAACACCAGCACGACGCCAAAGATCGGCGTCGTCCTCACCTACAACCTGCCCGGGTTCTGGGGCAACTACCTCAAATACGAATCCACGTACGAGTCGCAGCTCGGGGTCACCCTCGTCGGTCCGAAGGTCGCCAACGTCGAGGCCAACGGCAACGAGGCAGCGCAGCAGATCCTCGACGTCAAGGCGCTGATAGCACAGGGCGTCCAGGCCTTGATCATCAACCCGGCCGACAGCGCCGCCATTGGCCCGGCTCTCGACTATGCCAAGAGCAAGAACATTCCGGTTGTGACGGTGGACGTCGCGCCCTCGCAGGGCAACGTCTACATGATCGTGCGCGCTGACAACACCGCGTACGGCAGCAAGTCTTGCGACTACATCGCCTCACACGCAACCGGCGCCGGCACCATCGCGATGGTGGAAGGCGACCTGACCTCACTGAACGCCAGGGACCGCGCGGCCGGCTGCAACAGCGTGATCTCTTCCAAGTACCCCAACTTCAAGGTCAAGTCGTACGAGACCAAGGACTGGGGCACCGACCCCGCGGTCCAGAACGCAACGACGGCGCTCACCGCGATTTCCGATCTCCGTGGGATCTACGTCCACTGGAGCGTGCCGGAAGACGGGATCATCGCGCAGGAAAAGTCGAAGAACAAGTACTCGGACGTGGGCGCGGCCAACCACATCAGCCTGGTGGGCAATGACGGGTCACCGCACGAATGCGACCTGATCCGGTCCAAGACACTGGACGCGACCATCGACCAGCCGGCCGACAAGTACGCCTACTACGCGATCTACTACGCCAAGCAGGCGATCTCCGGCACCAAGTACGCCGACGGCCAGGCCACCGACCACAACAGCAAGATCGTGACCGTGGTGGGCAACCTCGAGGACGCGCTGGCCGCGCCGCTGGTCACCCTGGCAGGGGACGCCGGGTCCACCCAGGTGAATAGCACCGATCTGTGGTGTAACAACAAGTAATCGTCAGGTAGACAATCCCTTCTGATGCAGCAGGACTCGTCCGCCGGGCCGGCGATGGTTCCGGCCCCGGTGGGCGAGGCCGAGCATGTCTTCAAGACGTTCGGCGAGACGCGAGCGTTGATCGACGTCTCGCTGGACGTGCACCCTGGCGAGTGCCACGGCCTGGTCGGTCGCAACGGCGCAGGCAAGTCGACGCTCGTCTCACTTTTGACTGGCCTGACCAGGCCGGATCGGGGCTCCTTACGTCTCGCAGGCGAGCCCGCACCGGGCCTCGCAGATCGCGGCGCATGGCTGCAAAGAGTCGCCTGCGTCTATCAGCGGTCGATGGTCGTGCCTCCGCTCACCGTGGCTGAGAACGTGTTCCTCAACCGGCCCACCGCCGGCGACACGCCGCTCGTCAACTGGAATTCGATGCGGTCGCGGGCCCACGAGCTGATGCTCGATTGGGGGTTTGACATCGACGTCGACCAGGAGGCGGGGCGGCTGACCGTCGAGCAGCGCCAGGTGGTCGAGATCGCTCGCGCGCTGTCGATCGGCGCTCGCTTTCTCATCCTCGACGAGCCGACCGCTGCCCTGGAAAAAGCAGCCGTCGAGCGCCTCTTCGAACGCGTGAAGCGTCTTCGCGAAGGTGGCGTTGGTGTGCTCTACATCTCGCATCACCTGGAGGAGATCTACGAGATCTGCGATCGCGTGAGCGTGCTGCGCGACGGCGAGATGGTGCTGAGCGGCGCGGTGCGCGATATTCCCCAAGCGAGCCTTGTCGCCGCCATGGTGGGCAGCGCGCCGCCGAGGCGCGCCACGGAGATCGAAGCCGTCGAGAAGAAAGGCGCCCTGGGCAACAGCCGCCTCGTGGTGGATCACTTGAGCGTGCTCTCACGTGCCGGGTCAGTGGCGGACGTGAGTCTTTCGGTTCGGGCAGGTGAATGTGTCGGGCTGGTGGGCCTGGACGGGTCAGGCAGCGCAACCGTCGCCGACGCCATCGTGGGTCTGCTGAAACCGAATTCCGGAACGATCTCCATCAATGGCGCGCCGGCACGTCCCGGCAAGGTGGACGCCGCTTACCAGAGTGGAGTGGGCTATGTGCCGCAAGACCGGCACGCGCGGGGATTTTCGCCGCAGCTTGGCGTCGCCGAGAACCTGACGCTGACCGTGCTCGACCGGCTGGCTCGCGTCCTGGGCATCGTTTCGTTCCGGGAGCGAGATGCGCTCGCGGAAAAACAGGTCGAGAACCTGCAGATCGTGGCGCACAGCCTCGAGCAACCCGTATCCAGCCTCAGCGGCGGAAATCAGCAGAAGGTCGTGGTCGGCCGTGCCCTGGCCCCGGACCCATCGGTGCTGGTGGTCGTCAATCCCACAGTGGGTGTGGATGTCGCCTCCAAGGAGGCTCTGCTGGACACCCTTGCGAGGTCGCGCGATCAAGGGGTCGCGATCCTCCTCGTCTCGGACGACTTCGAGGACCTGCGCGTGTGCACCCGGCTGATGGTCATCGTGCGCGGCCGTATCGCAGCCGAGTTCGATCAGCCGCCCTGGGATCGACAGCGCCTCATCGCGGCCGTGGAGGGCCTCGATGTTGCAGTGTGATGGGGCGAGAGATGGCTGAGAAAACCGTCGAGCGGCCCGCTCCCGCCACGCGACCCATGGCGCGTCGCGACCTTCGCGCTGTGATGGTCAAGTTCTTCCGAGAGCTCACGCTGGTGCCGGTCATCGTCGTCCTGTTGATCGCCGGTGCATTCGTGAGCCCGATCTTCTTGACCACTTCCAATCTGATCAATGTCGCCGAGGGGGGGGCCGCGCTCGGCATGGTGGTCGTGGCCGAATCCCTGATCCTGCTCACGGGCAAGTTCGACATCTCTCTGCAGGGCACGTTCGGTCTGGCGCCGCTGCTGGGCGCGTGGCTGATCGCGCCCAAGGCCAGCGAGGGCCTGGGTACTCAGTTCAGCCCCTGGATCGGACTCGCCATCGTCTTGCTCGTCGGGCTGGTCGTAGGCACGATCAACGGCATCCTGGTCGTCAAGGCGAACTTCAACGCCTTTATCTTCACGCTGGCGATGAGCATTCTCCTGACAGGTCTGCAGCTCGGGTGGCTCGGCGGGTCGACGGTCTACAACCTGCCTGAGGTCTTCATCTACCTCGGCTCCGGGCAGTGGTTTGGCATCCCGGTCGCGATCTGGGTCACGGTCGTGACCTTTGCCGCAGCCGCCCTTTTCCTGCGCTATCACCGCGCGGGTCGGGCGATGTACGCGATCGGCGGCAATCTCGAGGCAGCGCGTGCGGCGGGCATCCAGGTGGATCGCATCCGGATTGGTGTATTCATGGTCGCCAGCGTGCTCGCGGCCGTCGCCGGCCTCATGCAGGCCGGCCGCGTCACCGCGGTGACCGCGGGCCAGGGCTCGAACCTCATCTTCGGGGTCTTTGCCGCAGCGGTCATCGGCGGCATCTCGCTTGACGGCGGTCGCGGACGCATGGTGGGCGCGCTCACCGGGGTGATCCTGCTGTCCCTGGTCACGAACATCCTGACGCTGTCCAACATCAGCTCGACCTGGATCGACGCCGTGGACGGCGCCATCATCCTGATCGCCCTTGGCCTGGCCAAGGTCATCGGCACCGAGCGGGTATAGACGCAGCCATGGCCAGGCTCAAAGGCAAGGTTTGCATCATCACGGGCGCGGGGTCCGGGATCGGCCAGGCCAGCGCGACCCTGTTCGCCAAGGAGGGGGCCAGCGTCGTAGTGGCCGATATCGACCAGCGCGCGGCGAGGGCGACCGTGGCGGCGATTCGCAAACGGGGCGGCGAATCCGTTGCCGAAGTGGTTGACGTCACCGACGAGGCATCGACGGTGGCGCTTGTTCTCCGCGTGGTGAAGCGTTTCAAGCGGATCGACGT
>DASYVJ010000087.1:0-47077 GCA_035937155.1 Candidatus Dormiibacterota bacterium
GGTTGTACAACCGTGAGACCTCTTTGTCCCACTCCTCGCGGAGCTGTTCGCAGCGTTGGCTGTAGCCCGCGTCGACAGACCAGCCTTTGAGCCTCTCATCGAGTGCTTCCAGAGTGGCCAGCGCGTCACCGATTAGGGCCACGCCACCCAGTTTGTGGCCGTCCGCTTCGGACACGTTGATGTTGACGAACCGAACGTCGGGGTTCTGGAAGGCGGTTTTCGATGCGGTCGTGAAGTCGCTGTACCGGGTGCCAACGCCGATGACCAGGTCGGCTTCGGCTGCCGCGCGGTTGGCGGCGAGCGTGCCCGTCGCGCCGATCGCCCCTAGGGCGCCCGCGTGGTCGAAAGGCAACGAGCCTTTGCCGGCTTGCGTCTCCCCCACCGGGATCCCCGTCCTCTTGACCAGCTGCTGCAGGGCCGCGGTCGCCTCGGAGTAGATGGTTCCGCCGCCGGCCACGATGAGCGGGCGCCTCGCTGCCCGGATGACCTGTGACGCGCGGTCGAGCGCAGCCGCGTCGGGTAGAGGACGGCCGGCGTGCCACACGCGGCGCTCGAAGAATTCCGCGGGGTACTCGAATGCCTCGGTCTGCACGTCCTGCGGAAGCGCGAGCATTACAGCGCCGGTTTCGGCCTGGCTCGTGAGCACGCGCATCGCAGCCAGCGCCGCGGGCACCAGCTGCTCAGCGCGCTGGATGCGGTCCCAGTAGCGCGTGACCGGCACGAAGGAGTCGTTCACGCTGAGATCGCCACGCCATGGCGTCTCCAGCTGCTGAAGCACGGGATCCGGCCGCCGCGACGCGAATACGTCGCCAGGTAGGAGAAGCACCGGCAAGCGGTTGACTGTCGCGGCCGCGGCCCCCGTCACCATGTTCGTCGCGCCTGGCCCGATCGAGGTCGTGCAGGCGAGCGTGGCCAGGCGGTTGCGCATCTTCGCAAACCCGGACGCGATGTGCACCATGCCCTGCTCGTTGCGCGCCTGGTAGTAGGTCAGCAGCTCTGGGTTTTGTGCCAGCGCCTGTCCGACACCGGTCAGGTTGCCGTGGCCGAAGATGCCGAAGCACCCCTCGATGAAGCGATGCTCGATTCCATCGCGCTCGAGGTACTGCACCGAGAGGAACCGGACGAGGGCTTGCGCCATCGTCAGGCGATTAGTGTTCATCGGTCCGGATGTTCCGGTCGCTTGACCTCATCGGCCATCTCGTGTGCGAGCTGCGCGGTCTCTGGATCCGTCGCCATCTTCTCGAGCTCCCTGGAAAGCCGTTCGAGCTCTTCTCCGCCGGCCATCATCTGGGTGAGGGCGGCGAGCGAGGTTTCGTTCTTGGCGTACGAACCCATCAAACGTCCACGGTTGAGCAGGACAAACCGGTCTCCGACCGGATAGGCGTGATGAGGGTTGTGGGTGATGAAGATCACGCCGAGCCCACGCTCTCGAGCCTGTATGACGTACTTGAGGACGATGCCGGACTGCCTGACGCCGAGAGCGGATGTCGGTTCGTCAAGGATCAGCACTTTAGCTCCGAAGTAGACCGCCCGTGCGATGGCCACAGCCTGCCGCTCGCCACCCGACAGGGTGCCGACCGTCTGGTTTGGATCCCGCACGTCGATGCCCATCTTGTGCATCTCCTCGCGCATCACCCGCTTCGCGAAACGGGTGTCCAGCATGCTGGCGGGTCCGAATCCGATAGTCGGCTCGGAGCCGAGGAAGAAGTTGCGCCAGATCGACATGAGCGGGACCGTCGCCAGATCCTGGAAGACGACCGAGATGCCTGCCGCTCTGGCTTCGCGCGGGCCGCCGAAGTTCACTGGCTTGCCTTCGATAAGGAATTCCCCCTCGTCGTGGGGATGAACGCCGGACAGGATCTTGATCAGGCTGGACTTGCCGGCGCCGTTGTCTCCGAGCACGCAAGTCACCTCGCCGGCGCGGACCTGCATCGAGATGTCCTTCAGCGCGATGACGCTGCCGAAATACTTGCTGACGTGACGTACCTCGAGTAGAGGGACGCCATTTGCGGAATCGGTCATCAGAGCCTCAACGCCGCGCGCTCGCGGCGCGACGTCTCACGAGCGTGTTCACGCCGACGGCGAGGAAAAGAATCACGCCAAGGAACGTGTAGTACCAGTTCGAGTCCCAGTTGGCGAAGATGATCCCGATCTGCGCAAAGCCGATGATCAGCGCGCCGATCGAGGCGCCGATGGCCGACCCGTAACCGCCGGTCAACAGGCAGCCCCCGACGACGGCGGCGATGATGTAGAAGAACTCCTGGCCGACACCCTGACCCGCCTGGATTCCCTTGTAGCGAAGCGCGACCATGATGCCCACGAGCGCAGCCGACATCGCCGTGGTCATGAAGAGAATGATCTTGGTGCGAGCCACCGGAACACCCACAGCGCGTGCCGCGTTGGCGTCACCACCCACCGCATAGATCCAGTTGCCGAACGTCGTCTGGGTCAGCACCCAGGTCGCGATCACGGTGATCGCGATCCACCACAACAATGCGTCCTGGAAGTTATAGGGAGCGAGGAATGTGCTGCCGAAGATCGCATGGGCACCCGCGAACCCGGGCGCCTGGTCCGAGATGTCGAAGCGAACGTTGTTGGTTAGAAAGAGCGTCACGCCGACGTTTACGCCGCGAAGCACGAAGAAGGTGGCGAGCGTAATGATGAAGCTCGGGAGCTTGGTGCGCACGACGAGGAAGCCGTTGATCGCGCCGATCAGCCCGGCGAACACAAGAACGACGAGGATCCCCGCCCAAACGTTGAGCTGGTACTTCGTGATCATCATGCCGAGCAAGAGACCACTGGTTCCAGTCATCACGCCCGCGGACAGGTCGAACTCACCGCCGATCATCAGGAGCGCGACAGCCACCGCCATGATCCCGTAGGTCGACGCGGCGTCGGTCGAGTTCTGCATGCCCGCTATGGACGTGAACTTGTGACCTGGCGTCACGTCGACCGTCGCGAACAGCAGGTATACGGCAACTGCGCCAATCAGAGCTCCGAGCTCCGGACGCTGAAGCAGGCGGACGACGATGCTCACTGTGGCGAGGCGCTCGTCGCCCGCGCCGGCCTGTCGCGGAGCGGGACTCGGAACGGGCTTGGTGCTGGCCACGCTCATGAATTTTTCACCTTGCAGATGGCGCTACCGGGCCGGACGAACCGGCCCGGTAGAAGCCGTTTCAGTCTATCGAGTGCCCTGTCCCGTCAGGCTCGCCACGGTGGACGCGTTGCTCTTGTCGACGATGCCCGGACCGCTCTTGACGGTATCGAAGCCGCCGACCGTGTTCGCGTTCTGCTTGTAGAGCTTGAGGAAGACGATCGGCAGGTAGCCCTGGAGGTACTGCTGCTGGTCGATCGCAAAGTCGATCTTCCCAGACTGGATATCGGTTACCACACCAGTGCTGATGTCAAAGGTCGCGATCTTGGCCTTGGAGCTGGCTCCGGTCACCGCCGCCTCGACGATGTTCTTCGCCACGTCCGGATCGAGGGCCAGGATCGAGTCGATGCTAGAGTCGGCACTCAGGGCGGCCTGCAAGGTCGCCGTCGCAGACGCGA
This sequence comes from Candidatus Dormiibacterota bacterium, assembly GCA_035937155.1. GTDB lineage: Bacteria > Chloroflexota > Dormibacteria > Dormibacterales > Dormibacteraceae > Palsa-870. The sequence continues at coordinate 3,553 of DASYVJ010000087.1, forward strand.
CGTTGGACTTCGCGTTGTCGAGCACGAGGTCCTTCTCGTTACCGCCAAAGCCTGTCTTGGCGCCGGCGCAGCGGTCGCGCAAGCTCGTGCTGGTCGCTTCGTGGATGACGCACAGCAGCTTGGTGCCGCCGTCCGCCTTCAACCGGATGCCCGCCTGTGTGCCGGCGGCCGACTCAGGCTGCCCCACGCAGGTCTGCGCGCCCGAGTACGCGATGTAGCTCTGGCCGCTCGAGGTGGTGCCGCAGTTGTTCATCAGGATCAGAGGAATTCCACTGCTCGCAGCCTGCTTGGCGCAGTCGAGCACCGTCTGGCTGTGCGGCGATACGACGAGGCCGTCTGGCTTGGCGGTGACGGCCGCGCTGATGAACTGGCACTCCTGGTTGTCGTCGTTGTTGCTCCCCTGGTAGTTGACCTGGACCCCCAGGTCAGTCGCTGCCTGCTTCTCGCCCTTCTGCACCACCGACCAGAACGTCCCGTTGTCGCCGTGGGTGACGAAGTAGAAATGCAGGCTTGACCCGACGGCCGCCGTCGACGGTGAGCTGCTCGAGGTTGTCGTGCCGCTGCTGCAGGCGGCCACGAAAACGATCGCGGCAGCCAGCCCGATGACTCCACGTGTCCGACTCATCGCATTCTCCTTCGCGTTGATGTGCTGGTGGGCGCTCATTGCATGAAAGTGCGCTTTTTGCGCAGGCTTGGGCTCGGCAGCAAGCGCCATGTCCTGCTCGAGCCGGTACCAACCGTTATGTTCCTCTTTCCGCATCGGGACCATCATCCGACCTCCTCCACCCGTACTGCCCGGTGTTCTCGACAGGAGCGATCCGCCGCCAGCGCGACGGCGAGCGCCTGGCGCGCATCGGTCACCGGGCACGGGCTTTCCGTGCGGTCGTTGACAGCCGCGAGGAAGGCCAGCAGCTCTGCGCGATAGGCGGCCTCGAAGCGTTCGAGAAAACCCGAGTAGCCGGGCCGGGAAGGAGGTTCGAATCCGGGTTCAAGCGAGCGGAGTGGAGTTCGCTCGTCCCAGCCCACAGACACGCTGTCGCGCAATCCGAAAAGCTCCATCCGCACGTCATAGCCGCGAGGGTCGTTGCGCCCGGCGGTCACCACCCCAAGGATGCCGCCTTCGAACCGGAGCAGCGCAGATGCGGCATCGACATCGTCATGTCGCGCGAACATCGGCGCGTTGGCCACGCCATCGGCGAAAACCTCGATGACCGGCCTGCCCACCACCCAGGAAGCGATATCGAAGTCGTGGATGGCCAGGTCGCGCCAGATCCCACCCGACCCGGCCAGATACGCCTCGGGCGGCGGCGCCGGATCATGGGTGGCGAGTCGAACCATGTGGACATCGCCGAGCGCGCCGGACCGGACCGCGTCCCTGGCCGCTCGATAGGCGGCGTCGAAACGACGCTGAAAGCCAATCTGGACGAAGATGCCCGATCGATTCACATGGTCGATCACCTCGTCGGTGGCTGCCAGGTCGAGGGCGATGGGCTTCTCGCAAAAAGCCGGCACCGAAGCGTCGGCTGCCATATGGAGCAGCTCCGCATGCGCGGGTGTGGCTGCCGCGATCACGACAGCATCCAGGCGTGCGGCGAGCAGAGCCTGAGGGCTTTCCATCTGCTCGGCGCCAACTGCCCTCGCCACGCCGGCCGCCTGTGCCTGGTCCACATCGACGACGGTGAGCCGGCTGACGAGTGGGCTCGCTTTCAGGCTGCGCGCGTGAAGGGCTCCAATCCGCCCGGTCCCCACCAAGCCCACGTGCACTGCTCGATCCTCTCCCCCACACGACTCTCCGCGGATATTGGGAACGTTCCCACGGGAACGTTCCCGCCAGTATAATCCGCTTGGCTCCTATGTCAAGGCCGAGAGTTAAGCGTGGCCTCAGCCCCACTGCACGTCCGGCGACGATCATCGACGTCGCGAGCAGGGCGGGGTTGTCGAAATCCGTGGTTTCACGGGCGATGCGAGGAGAGGCGTCAGTGAGTCCCGCGAGCCGCGCCGCCGTCATCGCCGCGGCCGAGGAGCTCGGCTACCGCGCAAACGCCGCGGCTCGAAGCCTGGTGCAGCGTCGCTCCTACAACATCGGAGTCATGGTCTCTGACCTGCACAACATCTTCTTCGCAGAAGTCCTCGACGGGCTTTACGCAGCGGCCGCCGAACGCGGGTACCGCACGCTGATCACCACCGGCAATCGCGACCCGCTCGCCGAAGAGCGCGCACTTGAGCAACTCCTGGAGCTGCGGGCTGACGGTGTTGTGCTGGCCGGAGCGCGGCTGCCGGCGGAGGTAGTACGCGCTGCGGCACGCACCGTCCCGATCGCGCTGGTCGGCAGCGATCTTCAGCTGCGAGGCGTCGACGTCGTGGTGGACGACGACTTTCAGGGAGCGGTGCTGGCGGTCGAGCATTTGGCGGGACTGGGGCACCGCGATATCGCGTTGATCGACGGCGGTCAGGGGGCCGGCGCCAAAGAGCGGAGCGACGGGTACCGCGCCGCGATGCGGGACGCCGGTCTCCTTCGTCATGTCCGCATCGAGCCCGGCGACTTCACCGAGGGCGGCGGCTACGAAGGAGCGCGGCGGCTGCTCAATGGCTCGCGCCGTCCGACGGCCATATTCGCAAGCAACGACCAGTCCGCCGTGGGCGCGCTCGACGCCATCAACGAGGCGGGCCTGAGGGTGCCGCAGGACGTCTCGCTGATGGGCTATGACAACACTGCGCTCGCGGCGCTGGGGCACATATCGCTCACGACGATTCACCAACCCCGCAACCAGATCGGCGTCATGGCGATGAAGGCGGTGGTGCGCCGCATCGAGCACCCGGGTTCGCCCGCACGCCGGCATGTGCTCGCTCCCAAGCTGATCGTGCGAGACACCACCGCCCGGCTGCCGTCCCGGCCTCGGCCGGCTAGTCGATGATCGTGCCTTTCGCCGGCATCCTGGAGCGCGTGTCGACGAAGACCGCCGCGATGACCGACGCCAGCAGCGCGGCCACCGCGTAGGCATAAAAGGCGGCCTGGATCCCGGCCATAGACCAGGCGATGCCGCCCAGGATCGGGCCGATGGTCACGCCGACGTTTTCGAACTCGCCGAACAGGCCCATGTAGAGCCCGTGCCGGCGGCGAGGCATCGACTCGGCGATCCAGGCTGTGGCGGCCGGCCAGATGAGAGACGCGCCAAGCGCGCGAACTGCCGCGCCGGCGATGACCTGCACGAAGCTGCCGGAGGTCGAGTAGATGAAAAAGCCGATCGCCGAGACAATGCCGCCCGCGATCATCGTGGGCTTGCGGCCCCAACGGTCCGACGCGTTGCCACCCGGGACAAGCAGCACGCCGCCGATCAACCCGACCGCGAGCATCGCCGTGCCGGCGCTCGCGGCTGAAAGCTGGAGGTGGGTGGTAACGAGGAGTGGCAGCAGTGCAAGCTCGCCGCCAGCGCCAACCTGGATCAACAACACCATGGCCGCGGTGACCGCCAGGACTCTCATCACGCCGCCCCCCGCGCGTGACTCCTCAGACCGCGCCTCATCATCTGCCGTCCACGACCCGTGATGCTCGGCGTGGGAGTAGCCCCTGAAGACCCATACCGTAAGCAACCCCGAGATCACAGGCAACACGGCACCGCCGAGGATGACGCTGCGGATCGGAAAGTGGTCGATCAGCTGCCCACCGGCCCCGGCGCCGAGGGCTTCAGCGATGACCCACTGAGCCGAAAGCAGCGCCAGTCCGGTGGCGCGAAGCCGGCTGTGGAGCGCGGTCCCCAGGTAGGAGCGCGCGATGGGGCCGACCGCCACCATCATTCCGGACGCCAGGAAGTAGCTCACCGCAATCAAAAAAATCGAGTTGGCCTGCGCAAGCAGGACGATGCAGGCCGCGTACAGAAGCTGGGAGACGATCAGCGGCGCACGGTATCCGACACGATCCGCCAGGATGCCCCAGAGCCATTCGAAGGCGAACATCCCGAAACCGAACATCGACAACGCCAGGCCGATCTCGTTCGGGCTCGCGCGGAGCTGCCGCAGCTCCAGCGGCAGACAGATCTGGAGCAACCCGGTGGCGAGAGTGGAAAAGGTCAACACGGCGACGAGGGCGCCGCTCCGGCTGCGTATCAGAGACTCGGTGATGGCCGGCATACGATAGGTCAGATCATCCAGCCACTCGATCCGCAGCCCGCGCGGTACTCGACGAAATCGCGTTGGCAGGCGACTGCGCGGGCCCCTCGAGGACGCGATGACGACACAATTGCGTCGACGTGACCGACGGGAGTAGCAGTCCACGGATCGGCCTGGTGACCGAAGCGTTCGCGAATCGTCCTCTCGTCGACGTCATGAACTGGCTGGTGCGCGAGACGCCTCTGGTCACCGACCTCGAGATCGGCACCGGCGGCTACGCACCCACCGGTCATTGCGACATGGGGCTCATGCTTCGCGATGCCACCGCACGAATGGCGTGGCTCGGCGAGATCACCACGCGTGGATTGAGGATCGGCGCGCTCAACGTGTGGGGCAACCCTCTGCACCCGGACCCGGCCGTGGCAAAGCAGCACGACTCCGACCTGCGCAACACGATCCGCCTCGCCGCCAGCCTTGGCGTGGATCGCGTGGTCGCCCTCGCCGGCTGTCCACCGGGAGCACCGGGTGATCGCACGCCGCACTTCGCCGGTGGCGGGTGGCTCCCCTACCTCGAAGGCATTTCCGAAGCGCAGTGGGACGCGGCCGTCGAACCTTACTGGGCCGGCATCGCCGAGTTCGCCCTGCAAGAGCATCCCCAGCTGCTGATCTGCCTCGAGCTTCACCCCGGCAGCGCTGTTTACAACGTCGAGACCTTCGATCGGATCGCAAACCTGGGCGACGCCATCGCGGCCAACATCGATCCCAGTCACTTTTTCTGGATGGGCATGGATCCCCTCGCGGTTGTGGCGAGCATCGGCGACCGCGCAGGCCACTGCCATGGCAAGGATGTCTCGTTCGCGAAAGACAAGCTCGCCGTGAATGGTCTGCTCGACCGGCGTTGGCCGCGGCCGCCAGAAGAGATGCCGTGGAATTTTTCGGTGGTGGGTCGGGGCAAGGATCCGGCCTGGTGGGCAACCTTCGTCCGCGAGCTCGTGGCCGGGGGTCGGGTGAACACGATCGCCATCGAGCACGAGGACCCGTTCGTCCCTGCCGAGGAAGGCGTCGGCGAAGCTGCCGCGGTGCTCTCCGCCGCATTGAGGTGATTGAGTGTTGACACTGCTACGGCTTTCGTATACGGTCGGTGGAACGTTCCAGCGTATTCAAATATCGGGGTAATCGGGATATTGATGGCCAGGCGACTGAGGGTTGGAGTCATCGGGTGCGGGCTGGTCGCGCAGGTGATGCACCTGCACTACCTGCGAGAGCTGGCGGATCAATTCGAGATCGCCGGCATCTGCGACCTGTCCGAGGAGGTCCGCACGGCGTGCGCCCGGGAGTACGGGGTCGCGCAGACCTTCGCCACCTGGCAAGAGCTGCTGGAGAAGCCCCTGGATGCTGTCCTCGTGCTGACGTCGGGCAGCCACGCGCCGATCGCCATCGCCGCGGCAGAGGCCGGTATGCACGTGATGGTGGAAAAGCCAATGTGCTTTTCGGTCGCGGAGGGTCAAGCGATGGTCGCCGCCGCCGACGAGGCACGTGTCCGGCTGATGGTCGCTTACAACAAGCGATACGACCCCGCCTACCTTCGGCTCCTGGAAGAGTCACGCACGCTGCGGGACCTGCGCCTGGTCCAAATCACCACCCTCGAATCGCCACTCGAGCCTTATGTCGAGCACTACAACCTCCGTCGAGGCGGTCCGCTGCCAAGCGAGCTGGGGCAATCGCTGAGCGCGGACAGCAAAGCCCGGATCGCCGCCGCGGTACCTGGCGCTGACCCGCTCTCCTTGTGGGGCTATCAGATGGTCTTGCTAGACACCCTGGTGCATGAGCTCAACGCGATGCGGGGCGTCATGGGAGAGCCGGAACGGCTCGAGTTCGCCGACATCCGCGAGACCGGCCTGACCGCCATCTTCAAGTACGGCAGCACGCAGTGCATCCTCGCCTGGGTCGACCTGCCGGGCATCGCGCGCTACTCGATGGAGTTTGCGTTCTACTCTCCCGACCGACGATTGACCCTGTCTTTTCCTTCGCCTTTCCTGCGCAGCATGCCGACGCTGTTGATTTCTGAGGATGGCGAAGCGAAGTCGCCGCGCTCGTCGCGCACAGAAGAGATCACTTCGTTTCGCGAGAGCTTCAAAGAGGAGTTGATGCACTTCCACGAGTGCGTCACCACCGGCCGCGAACCCACCACCTCGGGACGCGATTCCCTGCATGACATGGCGTTGTGCGAGGCGGTGGTCGCCGTTCATCGCAGCCGCACGCCGCGAGACCATCCATCAGAGCCTGCGATGGCCTCCGCGCTTTCGTGACGCTGCCGCGCGCGATGGCCATCGTTGTCGCCAACGCCCCTGTCAGCTACGGCGCTTTTGAGCTGACCGTCGGAATCCTTCCCTACGTGCCCGAGGGCGCAACCGTGCTGGACGAGGTTGCCGCCGCGGGTTATGCGGGAATCGATCTCGGCCCGGTGGGCTACTTCGGGCACGGCGAAGCACTGAAAGACAACCTGGCGAGCCGCGCACTTGGACTTGCCGGCGGCTTCTTCGAGCTGCCGTTCAGCGACCCCGCAAAGATGCCCGGGGCGCTGCTTGATCTGGACACGCTGCTCGACGTCTTCGACGCCGTGAGCGATAGCAACGGGCCGAAGCCAAGACCGACGCTGGCGGATGCAGGCAGCGATCTCCGTCGCTCGCGTCCGGGGCAGGCCGCCCACGACCGCACGCTCGGTTTCGATGCCGAGGGTTGGAAGCATTTCGCGGACGGCGTCGAGATGGCGCTGGCTCGCTGCAGAGAACGCGGCTACGAACCGACGTTGCACCACGAGACCGGAACGCACGTCGAGGCACCGTGGGAGATCGAGAAAGTCCTCGAGCTCACCTCAATCGGCCTTTGCCTCGACACGGGCCACCTTCTTCTGGGCGGGGGTGATCCCGTGCGCGCCATGACCGACTGGCGCAAGCGGATCAACCACGTTCATCTCAAGGACGCCCGCCGCGCTGTCGTCGACCAGATCGTGCGTGAGTCCGCTCACGTCAACGAGATCTGGCGGCGTCAGGCCTTCTGCCGCCTGGGGACCGGCGACCTCGACGTCGACGGCGTGCTGGACGCGATGCGAAACACGTATGAAGGGTGGTTGGTGGTAGAGCAGGACGTGCTGCCGGACCCACAGGGCAAGCCCGCCGCGGACCAGCGGGCCAACCGCGAATACCTTGCGGCCCGGGGCTTCTAGAAAGTGTCGATCTTCAAGCTGGGCCTTGCCGGTGCAGGCAGGATGGGCCGCAACCACCTGCACGCGCTGGCCGGCTCGGATGCGGTGCGCATCACTGCGATCGCGGAGCCGGTTGAAAGCGCGCGTGCCGCCCTGGCGCAAAAGGACGTCGCGGTCTATCCAGACCTCGAGTCGATGCTGTCCGCAGGCGGGTTCGACGCCGTGCTGGTCTGCGTGCCGAGTGACTTCCATCTCGCCACTGTCAAGCGCCTGGTCGCGGCGGGGTTGCCGATCCTTTGTGAGAAGCCGGTCGGGGTAACCGGCGCCGAAGCTCGCGAGGCCGCCGAGCTAACCTCAGCCGCCGGACTCCCGTTCCAGATCGGATTCTGGCGCCGGTTCGTGCCCTCACTCAAACGAATGCGCGAGCGCATTTCCGCCGGCGAGCTCGGTGGTATTTATCTTGTCGCCTGCTTCCAGTGGGACGGACAGCCACCCAGCGCGTATTTCCGCACGCACAGCGGCGGGATCTTCATTGACATGGGGGTGCATGAGTTCGACCAAACGCGCTGGCTGACGGGCCAGGAGTTCGGCGCGGTTAGCTCTCTGTTTTGCGGCGTCGCGGCCGAGCCATGGCCCGGCGACCCCGAAAGCGCGCAGGCGATGGCGGAGCTCTCGGGAGGAACCACGGCGCTGGTCTCGCTGGGTCGCAGGTATCCCCTCGGAGATGTCTGCAAGGTGGAGGTCTACGGCACAAAGGACGCTGAAGAATGCCGTTTCCTGTGGCCGCCGACCGCGGACGAGAGTTTCTTCGGCGCCCTACGCCTGCAGGCCGAGAGCTTCGCGCGGCACGTGCTCGGCGGGCCCCTGGAGGGCGCCGGCGGACAGGATGCCGCGGCGGCGCTGGAGGCCGCGGAACGAGCCGCGGCCAAGGCCTCAGGCAGCTAGATGGCGACCGGCGAAGTCGGGATCGGCGTCGTCGGGTACGGCATGATGGGCAAGGCCCACTCATACGCGTACACGGTGGCGCCGGTGATGCGTTCGCTGCCCCACCGGCCGCGGTTGCGGGTCATCAGCGGGCGAGACGAACAGAAGGTGTCGCAGGCCGCGTCGGCCTACGGCTTCGAAAGCTGGACCGCCGACTGGCACGAGCTGATCCGGCGACCAGACGTCGACGTGGTAGACATCTGCACGCCGCCGGGTACGCACGCCGAGATCGCTTTGGCAGCGGCCGCGGCCGGCAAAGCGGTGATCTGTGAGAAGCCTCTCGCGGTCACTTACGCGCAGGCCGCGTCGGCTGTGGACGCAGTGAACAGAGCCGGCGTGTTGAACGCGGTCGGCTTCAACTACCGCCGGCTGCCGGCGGTCTCACTGATGAAGCGGATGGTCGATGAAGGTGCAGTCGGCAAGGTGCGCCTGCTGCGGGCGAGCTGGCTTTCCGATGAGTTCGTAGACCCCGCGATCCCGTTTGACTGGCGCTTCGATCGCTCCGCCGGCGGAACGACGATCGCGGATCTCGGCAGTCACCTGATCGACATGGCGACCTGGATGGCCGGAGACATCGCCGAGGTGTGCGGCCAATCGGAGACCTTCGTTCGCGAACGATCGAAGCGGGCTGTGACAGTCGACGACGCGTCGTCGGCGCTCGTGCGTTTCGAGTCCGGCGCCCGGGGAGTGTTCGAGATGGCCCGGGTCGCGGTGCGCCGGCCGTGCGACTTCACGATCGAGATCAATGGCGAGAGCGGCACGCTGGTCTTCGAGTACGCGCGGCTGAACGAGCTGCTCTACGGCGAAGGCGGCGACAAGCCTGAGTTCTACGGGATGCGGAGGATCCGCGCCGAGCACGAGAGCCACCCATACGCGCGCAACTGGTGGCCGGTGGGTCAGGGGGTGGGCTACGGCGCAAGCTTCGTCAACCACCTCGGCGATCTTCTGGAGCGCTGGCCGGATGGGCCATGGGAACCCGACTTCGCCCAGGGCGCCGCCGTCCAGGCTGTTTGCGATGCGATCGACCGAGCGGCGATGGAGCATCGCTGGGTCGAGGTGCGCGAGGTGATGAACCACCGGGGAGGGTTGACGAGTCCCCTCTCCCCGCAGGGAGAGGGCTAGGGTGAGGGACCAGGCACTGACCGCGCAAGGGACACGTTCTTGACGGAGTCGAAGGCTTGGCATATGGTTCTGGAACCTTCCAATGGGATCACCATTGGACGGTTCAGTTAGGGGAGGGAAGCATGGCAACCAGTGGTGCTTCGATGGGCAGCAAGCCAGCGACAAGCTCTGGCCTGTTCACTCGACAGTCTTCCGGCTTGGTGCGCGAGCTCGGTATCCCGGCGGCAACTGCAATCTCGCTCGCGTCGGTCGCCGTCGTCAACACGTTCATCAACTTCAACGCAGGCCTGACCGCCTTCAACCAGGCGGATATGACCCTGCCGCTGCTGCTCGGCGCCGGCATCTGGCTGGTGGCGATGTTCGCCTACAAGTACCTGTTGGAGGCGATCCCCCGTGCTGGCGGCGAGTACGTGTACCTCTCCCGCATCATTTCCCCGGCGCTGGGTGCCATGTTCGGCATCGGCATCTGCATCGCATTCACCTACATCCTTGCCGCGAACGCCAACTTCACTGCCCAGTACGTGCCGTTCCTGCTCACCTCCCTCGGCGCCGCTTTCGGCAGCTCGAGCATCAGCAACGCCGCCTCCCAGGTCACCAGCACGACGGCGATCGCCATCATCAGCGTCGTCATGCTGCTTGTGGTTGGGGCAGCGTCCTGGGTTTCCCTGCGCCGGCTGGCGCAGGTCATCCTCGCCCTCGTCGTCGTCCAGCTGGTTGCATTCCTGGTCCTCGGCTGGTTGCTGATCACGCACTCTCACAGCGATTTCGTGACTGCGTTTGGCCAGTTCAGCGGCCACCCGACCGCTTACAACGACATCCTTGCGGCGGCTGCGAAGGACAACATCCCACTCGGCGTGTCCATCAGCGCGTCGCTGGTTGCGGTGCCTTTCATGGTCCTGAACTACAACGGCGTCCTGTATTCGTACTACGTCGGCGGCGAGCTCAAGCGCCCGGGGCGGACATACCTCTACGCCTCGGTGATCAGCATCGTCTTGCTGATCGTGGTCTGGGTAGGGGTCTGGCTTCTGATGCTCAACACCGTAGGCCTCGACTTCATGCAGTCGCAGGCTAAGCTCGGCGCCAACGATCCGACTGCGTACGGCGCGATCACCAGCCTTCAGTCTTCGGCCGGCGGCCTTGGCTACGGCCTGGTGCTGTCGGGCGACCCGATCAGCAAGATCCTCATCGGGATCGCCGTCCCTTCGGCCGAGCTGGCGGTGGACCTCGCCTTCGTCGCCGTCATCACGCGCGTCCTTTTCGCGCTCGCCTTCGACCGGCTGCTGCCGATCGGACTCGCCAAGATCAGCGAAAGCAACGCGGTCCCGACCAACGCCATCATCGTGGCCGTAGCCGGCGGCATCGTGTTTGCCGTGCTGGCGGCTTTCCTCAACCTCGCCAACATCGTGGCCAACCTGGCCCTGTTCGTGGCTCTGATCATCCTCGCCGGCGGTGTTGCGGCGACCGCCCTACCGTTCCGGCGGCCAGACCTCATCCTCAAGCCAGGCGCGACGGAGCTTCCGCGAATCGCCGGCATCCCGGTGCCCGCCCTGTGGGGCGCTGCCACTTCGGTGCTGGCGCTGATCGTGGTCATCCTGATCATTGCCCACCCGGAGGTGTTCGGCGCCTTCACCGTTTCGTCGGTTGTCACCCTCGTGCTCGTCCTTGGCGCAGGGCCGGTCATCTACCTCATCGCGCGCCGGCTCCGGCTGCAGCAGTCGTCGATCGACCTGCGCCTGGCGATGCGGGAGCTTCCACCCGAGTAGCCGATTCGGAACCTGATCTTCGGTAGCCGTGCCAAGAAGCGGGCCCTCCGCATCTTCTTCGCGACCGACGTGCACGGCTCGGACCGGTGCTTCAGGAAGTTCCTCGCCGCGGCGGAGTCGTACGACGCCGGCGCCCTGGTGCTCGGCGGGGACATCGCGGGCAAGGGTCTCGTGCCGATCAGCTCTGACAACGGGACTCTCACAGCGAAGGTCAGGGGAGAGATGGTCACGGTGCCACGAGCGGAAGAGGACCGCCTACGGGCCGAGATCAACCGGCAGGGCTTCTACTCGGTCCTCACCGACGCCAAGGACATCGAACGGATGGAGAACGACGCGGTGTACCTGGACACCGCGTTCAAAGGGGCGATCATCGAGCAGATCGAGGGGTGGTGCAAGCTCGCCGAAGAGCGCCTGGCACCACAGGTGCGCTGCATCATCACGCCTGGCAACGACGACCCCAAGGCGATCGATCCCGTGCTCAAGTCCGCGCCGCGGATCGAGTGTCCCGAGGCAGAGCTCTGCGAGCTTGGGCCGGTGCTGCTGGCCAGCTGCGGCGATGTCACGCCGACGCCATGGAACACCGAGCGCGAGTACCCCGAGGAGGAGCTCAGTCGCCGGCTGGAGGCAATCCTGGACCCAGCGCCGCCAGGCAGCAAAGTGGTCGTGAACTTCCACTGCCCGCCGTATGGAACGGGGCTCGACTTCGCGGCCGAACTCGACGAGACCCTTCGCCCGGTGATCCGCGGCGGCCGGCCGAGCATCATCCCGGTCGGGAGCAAGGCGGTGCGGGACGTCATCAAGAGATACCAGCCGGAGGTCGGCCTCCATGGGCACATCCACGAGTCGCGCGCCGCGCAGAAGATCGGCTCCACGATGTGCCTCAATCCCGGCAGCGACTACTCCGCGGACGTCCTGCGCGGAGCTATCGTGGACTTCGCTGAGGATGGCAGCTACATCGACTTCCTGTTCACCACCGGATAGGTCGTGGAACCGGTAGCGGTTCACGCCGGAGAACCGCTCGAAGTCATGGTCGCCGAGGGCCGGCGGCTCGTCGACGCCGCTACCCGGCAAGGAATCACCGTCCGCCTGCTGGGCGGCGTCGCGGTTTACCTGCAGGCGGGACCCGCAGGTCCAATGCTCCCCCGCCCCATCGGCGATATCGACCTGGCCATCAAGCGGGGCAGCCGAGGTGCCATCACAACGATGCTGACTGCCGCCGGCTACCTACCGGACGAGATGTTCAACGCTCTGCAGGGGGCGCGCCGGCTCCTCTTCTACGGCGAGGCCAACGGCCGAAAGCTCGACATCTTTATCGGCGAGTTCTCGATGTGCCACGTGATTCCGATTACGGATCGTCTCGAGCGCGATCCGATCACCATCCCGCTCGCCGAGCTGGTGCTGACGAAGCTGCAGATCGTGGAGCTCACCGAGCGCGACCAGCGTGACATCTACAGCCTTTGCTATCGCCACCAGGTGACTAGAGGCGACGCATCAGAGATCGAAGGCGACTACGTCGCTGAGATGTGCGCCAAGGACTGGGGCCTGTGGCGCACGGCCAAGTCGACCATCGAGCGCTGCAAAGCCAACCTCGCCGGGTACGACCTCAACACGGAACAGACGGCGTTGATCACGCAGCGGCTGGACACTTTGTGGGGCCTGATCGAGCAAGCCCCCAAGACCGCGAAGTGGCGGCTGCGCAGTCGCGTGGGTGATCGCGTGCGTTGGTACGCCGAGCCCGAGGAGAACACCCAAGCCGACTGATGGCCTGGGTGACCTAGCCCGGCAGCCACCTGGGCGCGCGGCGCTGTCCGTCGATGGCCCACTGCAGCGTTTCGAGGACCTCCACCAGGTGTTCGCGCATTGCTGACTCCGCACCGTCGGGATCGTGCGACTTGAGTGCGGCGAAGATGGCCTCGTGCTCGCGCAGAGACCGTTCGGTGCGGCCGGGCCGCAAGATGGTCTGGTACTGCAGACGAATGCTCTGAGACTTCAGGCTTCCCACCAGCCGGCTCGTCGTCGGATGATCGGCAGCCAACCAGATCCGCTGGTGGAATGGTGCGTTGAGCGCCGAGTAGCCGACAGCGTCATTCTTGTCGACCCGAAGGCGCATCTCAAGGACCATCTGGCGCAGCTCGCGTAGGTCGGCCGCCGTGACTCGCGTCGCCGCGCGGCGGGCCAGCATCGCCTCGAGCGTGGCGCGAACCTCCTCGATTTCCAGGGCCTCGCGGTCGGAGATGAGCCGCACGCGCGCGCCACGATTCGGCTCGAGCGTGACGAGCCCTTCCTGATCGAGCCTGACGAGTGCGGCACGGACGGCGGTCCTCCCCACCTCAAGCCTGATCGCGACGGAGGCCTCGACCAACCGCTCGTTGGGATGGAACAGCCCGCTGATGATGCCTTCGCGTAGCCGGCGGTAGGCATCTGGCGCCACCCGGTCCTTGATCGAGGTCCTTGCCACGGCCATGATTATCCTCAATAATGTCGACAATTCGGCTACTGCCTTAACTAATTTAGGAAGCGAGGAAGGACTGTGAAGAGGTTCGAGCCGTCACGACTGGTTTCGGCGCTGGGCGCCATCCTGCTTCTGGCCGCGTGCGGCGGAAGTAGCACGTCCACCGGCAGCGGGCTTGGAACAGGACCGCTCCTGGTCGGCATCATCGCCCCGTTCACCGGCGCCGACGCAGGTCTAGGCCCCGCCTACTACGCCGCCTGCCTGCCGGCCGCGCTTTCGATCAACAACAACGGAGGAATCGGCGGACGGCAGGTCAGCTGCCAGAAGTTCGATACCCGAGGCGAACCGGCCGACGCCGTGCCCGCCGCCAACGCGATGATCGCCAGCAACTCGAACCTGATGGCCGTCGTCGGCTGCACGTCGGACGAGGCCTCCACGGTCGTGCCCATCATCGACCGCGCCCATATCCCGATGTTCTGCATGACTGGGCAGTCGGAGTTCAACAAGACGCCCCTGAAGTACTTCCACCGCCTGGTGCCGGCGGATGTCTACGACGCCTATGCGATGGTCGGGAGCGCGCTTTACGGACCGGGCCACTCTCCCTACAAGAAGGCCGCGCTGGTTTTCGGCAACGATATCGGCTCGCAGGCCTTCGTCCAGCCGGCCACGACCGCCTTCACCAAGCTGGGTGGAGCCATCGTCATCACCCAAGCGATCAACCTCGCCCCCGGGACGTCATACAGGACCGAGGTCGCGGCAATGCTTGCCAGCAAGCCCGACGTCATCCTCACCGAAGCCCTGGGCGCTGCCGGGACATACCTGAAAGAGGTGAAGTCGCAGAACAACGGCCAGATGATTCCGTTCCTCGGCACCTCGGCCACCATCGACCCCGTCTGGTTCCAGCAGGTCCGCGATGCGATCGGCATCAGCGATTTCCTCAAGTACTACGGAGGCGTGGATCTCGGGTACACGTTCTCCGGACCCGCCTACGACGAGTTCATTACGAATCTCAACGCCTCGGCGAGCCAGTTTGCCGACGCCCCCAAGTACAAGCAGCGTGGGTCGACGCTCCACCTCTACGACGGAATCATCATGTCCGCCCTGGCGATGGTCGCCACCAACAGCGCCGACCGGACCGTGTATGACCCGAAGATCATCGACATCGGCAACGGCACGAGCGGCGCGACGGTCGTCACCACATATAAGGATGGCGTCGCAGCCCTCAAGGCGGGCAAGTCGATCCGTTTCGTGGGCGCCGGCGGCGAGAACCAGTTCAACCAGTACAACAACTCGCAGTCGGGCTACATCCTCGTCACGTATGACAAGGATGGAAACGAGGTCAAGGTCGGGGCGTTGACGCCCGCGCAGACCGCGACCATCATCAACGCGGGCGGGGCATAGTCCGAACCGGTAAGCAAGAGGGCCGAACGCCGTGAACCTTTTCGTAGCGGCGTTCGGCTTCGGCCTGGTCAGCATGTCGGTGATCGCTATCGCAGCGGTGGGGTTCACGATGCAGTTCGGGATCACCAACATGATCAACCTGGCCTACGGCGAGGTCATGATCTCCTCTGCCTACATCGCGTACTACCTCAACAAAGCCGGCATCTCGGTGTGGGTGGGCATGGCGGCCGGAGCCCTGTTCGGGGCGGTCTTCTCGTTTCTCTTGAACCGATTCATCTACGCCCCGTTCATGCGCAAGGGCACGGCAAACCTCGGCATGGTCATCGTCTCGCTGGCCGTCTCCTTGATGATCTCAAACCTGCTGCTCCCGATCGTCGGGTACTACCCGGTGTCGTACCAGGAGGACGGTGGAGGACTCATCCATCTGGGACCGATCGCTCTGACGAGGGATCAATTCATAGTCATAGGCGTTGCCGTCCTGCTGATGCTCGGCATTCACGCCCTGCTCACATACACGCGCCTCGGCAAAGCGATGCGCGCGACCGCCGCCAACCCGACGCTGGCGCGTAACTGCGGAATCCCGACCGGACGCGTGATCGACGGGGTCTGGCTGATCACCGGGGCGCTTTGCGGGCTGGCCGGTGTGGTGGCTGCATTGAACGCCGGCTCCTTCGTCATCGGCAACGGAGCCGCATTCCTGATCACGATCCTTGCCGCCGCGGTCCTGGGCGGAGCGGGGCAACCCTACGGCGCGATGATCGGGGCGGTTCTAATCGGCTTGATCACCGAGTTCAGCGCCGCGGCCTGGTCGCCGCAGTACAAGGAGGTCGTGGCCTTCGCAGTCCTGGTGCTGGTCATGGTGCTCCGTCCGCAAGGGCTGCTAGCGAAGCGAGGGGCGCTGGCGGCCGCCGGATGAACACCTACTACGCCGCAAACCTGCTCATCTATGCGGGCATCGACATCATCGCGTGCCTCGCGCTAAACCTGCAGTTCGGTGTGACAGGCATCGTCAACTTCAGCTTCATCGTTTTTCAGTCGGTGGGCGCCTACACGGCAGCGGTGCTTTCGATGCCACCGGACACGGCGAACGGCGGCTTCCAGCATTACATCGGGGGATACGAGCTGCCCTTTCCCATCCCCTGGATTGGCGGCGCGGTGGCCGGAGGTCTGCTCGCCGTTCCGGTGGGATTGGTAGTGCTGAGGAAGCTGCGAAGCGACTACCAGGCCATCGCCCTGCTCGTGCTGTCGGTGATCGCCAACACCGTGATAACGAACGCCGACAAGTTCCTGGGCGGAGCCGCGGGGATCGCTCTGGTGCCGGCTCCTCTGTCGGATCAGATCACCGCCAACACTGAAACGTACGAATACTTTTACATCGGGATCACGGCCGTTTGCGTGGCCCTTGCGTTCCTCGTGGTCCACCGAGTCGTCAACTCACCATACGGCCGGTCCCTGCGTGCGATGCGCGAGCGTGAGATCGCCGCAGCTGCGATCGGCAAGAATCCGGTGCAGCTGAAGATGGCGATCTTCATCGTCGGCGGCGCTATCGCCGGGTTGTCCGGCGCCATCCTGGTCGGCTTCATCAACGTATGGGCTCCGTCCGTCTGGCTCTACCCCGAGACGATCATCCTGTTCGCCGCCATCATCGTCGGCGGTCGCGGCAACAACATCGGTGCGATCCTTGGCGCTCTTCTGGTCCCGGTCGGCTTCGAAGAGGTGACGCGCCTTCTCAACAGCAACGGCAGCATCGCGAACCTCGGGCCGCCCGGCCTGCTCCCGGCGCTCCAGTGGGTGGCGATCGGACTCCTGATCCTCGGCTTTCTATGGTTCAGGCCTCAGGGCGTGCGGCCGGAGCCACGACAGGTGTTCGAAGGC
The DNA here is from genome assembly GCA_035937155.1 of Candidatus Dormiibacterota bacterium. GTDB lineage: Bacteria > Chloroflexota > Dormibacteria > Dormibacterales > Dormibacteraceae > Palsa-870. The sequence continues at coordinate 20,462 of DASYVJ010000087.1, forward strand.
GGCCCGGAATGATCTCCGCGATGACCACCTCTCCAGGCAAGCCAGTGCTGATCGCGACCGAGATCCACCGGCACTTCGAGGGCATGCGTGCAGTTGACGACGTCTCGATCGAGGTTCCGGCGGGTCAGATCACCGGTTTGATCGGACCCAACGGCGCGGGCAAGTCCACCTTTCTGGCTGTGCTGGCGGGCACGCTGCCGGCGACAAGCGGCAGCATCTCGTTCGACGGCCGTGACATCACAAAGCTGCCCGCGTACGCGCGAGCGCGCCTCGGCCTGGTGCGCACGTTCCAGCTGCCGTCAGAGTTTGCACAGCTGACGGTGCTCGAGAACCTGCTCGTGGCCGCGCCGAACAATCGCGGAGATTCCCTTTTCGGCGCGCTCATGGGCAAGGGGTACTGGATGAAGGACGAGAAGAGACTCGTCGAACAGGCACGGGCATTGCTCAAGCGGTTCGGCATGACCGCGAAAGAGTCCGACTACGCCGGCACCATGAGCGGCGGACAGAAACGCCTGATCGAGATCATGCGCGCCCTGATGCTCGGCCCTCGAGTCCTGCTCCTCGATGAGCCGATGTCCGGCGTTCATCCAAAGATCGTCCAAGAGATCCAGTACTACCTCCAGGACTTACGGAAGGAGGGTCTCACGATCCTCATGGTCGAGCACGAGCTGCACATGGTCGAACGGCTCTGCGACTCGGTGGTCGTCATGGCGCAGGGCAAGGTCATCGGCAGCGGGACGATGGCCAACCTCAGGAAGCAGCCGGAGATTGTCGACGCTTACCTTGTCGGATAGCCCAGCCCTGGACCACGCGCGGCCGGTCCCCAGCCTGCGGGCCGAGCACGTCACGTCCGGCTATGGCGGCATTCCCGTCGTCCGCGACGTCTCGCTCGCGGTCGGACCGGGCGAGATCGTGGCCGTGATCGGACCCAACGGCGCCGGCAAGAGCACCTTGCTCAAGAGCCTGGTCGGGATCCTGCGCGTGACGGGCGGCCGGATCTTGCTGGGCGACACCGACGTGACGAATCACGCGCCCGAGGATCTCGCTCGCCGCGGCGTTGGCTACGTCCCCCAGGTCAACGACATTTTCGAGCCCCTCACGGTGCTCGAGAACCTGGAGATGGGCGGTTACCTCTTGAGCACCGCCCAGATCCGTGTTCGGGTGGGAGAGGTTGGGAATGTGTTCCCGCAGCTGCCACCCCTGCTCAAGCGCCGCGCGGACAAGTTGAGCGGTGGCGAACGCAAGATGCTCGCCATCGCGCGCGTGCTGATGCTCGACCCCAAGGTCCTGATCCTCGACGAACCGACCGCGAACCTGTCGCCGAAGCTCGCCGACAGTCTATTGAGCGAACACGTGAAGCGACTGGCCGGCGTGGGCAAGGCCGTGCTGCTGGTGGAACAGCGGGCGCGGGCCGCCCTCAAGATCGCCGACTGGACGAGCGTCCTGGTCTCAGGGCAGACCAGGCTGGAAGGACGCCCCGACGAGCTCCTCAGGCGTCAGGACTTTGAGGAGCTGTTTCTTGGAGCTGGGACTACCCTGGCTTCGCCAGTGGAGGACGAGGACAAGACATGAGACTTCTGATGTTCAAAGCCGATGGTGGTCGCAAGCTGGGCGCGCTGCGCGAGGGAAGCGAGGACGAGGTCGTCGAGATCTCGGATCTCGGGGATATTCGCGCCGTGATCGACGCCGGCGACGAAGGCCTGGCCCGCGTCCAGGCGGCGCTTTCGTCGTCTCGTTCAAAATCTCGTCCGCTCGCAGGGCTTGAGCTGCTGGCGCCGCTGGAGGAACCTCGTGGCAACGTGATCGCGATCGGCCGCAACTACCAGAAGCATGCCGAGGAGACCGCTTTCATGGATGGCCGCGAGCCCGCTCCTCCGACCATCTTCACCAAGGCCATCACCTCGCTGACCGAGCCATTCGCCGATATCGCGATCGACCCCAGCATCAGTGACAAGATCGACTGGGAGGTGGAGCTCGCCGTCGTCATCGGCAAAAGCGGCGCGAACATCAAGCGCGGCCGCGCGCTCGACTACGTCTTCGGCTACACCGTCCTCAACGACGTGACCGCGCGCGACATCCAGAGCGGTTGGGGAGGCCAGTATTTCAAGGGCAAGAGTCTCGATCGATCAAGCCCGACCGGACCCTGGGTGGTCACCAAGGATGAGGTCGAGGACCCGCAGGCGCTCAAGCTCTTTCTTCGGGTCAACGGCACCGTGAAGCAGGACGGCGACACCCGCGACATGATCTACCCGGTCGACGCGATCATCGAGTGGGTTTCCAAGGGTATGACCCTCTTGCCAGGCTCGTTGATCGCCACCGGGACGCCGGACGGTGTGGGCTTCGCGCGCACTCCCCCCGAGTTCCTGAAGCCGGGCGACGTTATGGAGACGGAGGTGCAGGGGATCGGGCTGCTGCGCAACCGGATGGTGGCCGCGGCCGGCTGAAAGCTGGTCGCGTCGTGGACCGCAGGCGGCTAGGGCGAACAGACCTCATAGTGCCCGCGATCGGGATGGGCACGTGGCGCACCTTCGACACCGACGAGGATCGCCGGCCGCTGGTCGAGGTCGCGATCGCCTCGGGCATCGACCTGTTCGACTCATCGCCTATGTACGGACGAGCCGAGGCCACCCTCGCTCGAGCGCTGGCCGGCATTCGGGAGCGCGTCGTCGTGGCGACCAAGATCTGGACGTCAAGCGCGGAAGAAGGAGCAGCTCAGGCCGATCACGCGTTGCGCCTGTTCGGGCACGTCGACGTCTACCAGGTGCACAACCTTGTCAACGTCCCGGCGCAGCTCGCGCTGCTCGAGCGGTTGAAAAGCGAGGGCAAGGTGCGGGCGATTGGCGCTACTCAATATCAGGAGTCGGCGTTTCACGACGTTGCGGTGCTGATGAAGAGCAAGCGCCTGGACATGGTCCAGATTCCCTACAACCCGTTGCGCCGGACCGCCGAGCGCGAGCTGCTGCCGCTGGCGGAATCAATGGGCCTGGGCGTCCTGGTCATGAGTCCCCTGCAGCACGGCATTCTCGACCGCCGTCCATCGCCCGCCCAGCTCAAGGAGCTCGGCGTCGAAACGTGGGCCCAGGCAGTGCTCAAGTGGGTGGCCAGCGATCCGCGCGTGAGCACCGTGCTGACTGCGACGCACCAGGCGGATCACGTCCGCGAGAACGCCCTTGCCGGCGATCCGCCTTTCTTTACGCCCGAGCAGCGCGGCCTCGTCTCGCGCATCGCGGAACGCAACTGAATCCCAGTAGCCTTTAGCGGATGTTCAAGCTCGAGGAGCTGACCGGCGTGCTGCCCGCGTTGATCTCGCCCTTGAGCGGCGATGGAAGCGTCGATGAAGCTGCGGTCAAGCGGCTGGTCGAGCACGTGATCAAGGGTGGCGTTCGCGGAATGCTCGCTCTGGGGTCCACGGGAGAGACCGCCTCGCTCGATGAAATAGAACGCCGAGCGCTCCTGTCGAGCGTTGTCGCTGCGGCGGCGGGCCGCGTGCCCGTGATCTGCGGGGTGGCGCAGAGCCACCTGGCGGCGGCGCGCACCGAGGTTGAGGCTGCGGCTCGCCTCGGTGCGGTCGCGGCGCTGGTAGCTCCACCTTTCTACTACCTCATCGATCAGCCAACCGTGCTCGCCTTCTACAGAAGGCTGGCCAAGGACAGCCCGATCCCGATCCTGCTCTACAACATCCCGCAGTACACGAAGGTGGTCGCGGAGCCCGCGACCGTGGCCACCCTGGCGCGCGAAGGCACCATCGCCGGCATCAAGGACTCGAGTCGCGATTTCGAGTACTTCGAAGGGGTCTGCGTCGCTACGCGCGACCTACCCGCGTTTCGGGTCTTCACCGGCAGCGACACCATGCTGCTTCCGTCGCTCACTATGGGCGGCGCAGGCACGATCTGTGGCGCAGCGAATGTGGCTCCCCACTGGGTGGTTCGCATCTTCGAGGCGTTCCAACAGCGCGACATGGTCGCGGCTCGCGACGCCCAGGACGAGCTTTACCAGCTGGTTATGGTGTTGCGCGGTGGCGTCTTCCCCGCCGCCATCAAGGCAGCCTGCCATCAGCAGGGAATCTGTGAGCCGTGGTGCGCCGCGCCAGTTCCGCCACTGGACGAAAGACTGGAAGCGAAACTGAGGGACCGGCTGGGCGCCTGGGGCCTGCTTGGGGCGCTTACCGCATAAAAATCCGCACCAAGTCAAGGGCGTAAGATCCGGCTGTGGCACGAGCGACGGCCAAGCGTGACCGTCTGCTCGAAGGCGAAGATCCAGGCTCCCTGAGGCCTCAGGACACAAGGCACTGGATCAGCGTCTACCGGGAGATGATCGCCTTCAAAGAGGATCTCCTGACGCGTGTGAGCGCGGACCTCATGAATGTCTCCGCGGCCGCGAAACTCGACCTCAACGATGACGTCGAGCTCATCGAATCCCAGCTCAGGCGGTACAAGAGACGCTTGACCTACTGGGTTGAGCGCCAGCTGGAGCTCGAAGAGATCGTGATCGACACCAAGGCCAGGACAGTCACCTACCGCGACAACTCGATCTCGCTGACCAGGCGCGAATTCCAGATCCTGGCCATGCTCATCGGCCGGCCCGAGAAATACTTCACAGCCGAGCAGCTGCTGGTCGAAGCCTGGCATGACGACAGGCTGCCCGAGGAATCGCTTCGTACCTACATCAGCCGCGTGCGCAAGAAGCTAATAGAGCTCAACGCCGGCGCTCAGCTGGTGAACAAGTCGCGTAAGGGTTACGCGTTCATCTTTAAGGCTTCGGCCGACTAAAGCGGCCGAGATAAGGCTTCGGCCGACTAAAGCGGCCGAGATAAGGCTCCGCCGGCGTAGGCCGTCTGCGCGCCCTCCAACTCCGGGTTCCCGCCCCGACGGCAGCCGAGTAGTAAGCGTTGGCCCACCCGTTGCGGTCAAGCCCCCACAGGTGGAGGAACAGTGTCGCCACGAAGAGGACGACGAACGATGCGCGCATCCAGGTCGGGCGCGCCAGACGTGTGACCCTTACCGCGGCAGCCGGAATCGCGCTCACTAGGCTGGTCCGGTCTTGCGGACCCTGACGGCATCGGCAAGGGCAGGCGCCCGATGGCGGCGACGCACCGAAGCCGCTTCGATCGACCGGCCGGCGGCCAGGCGCCACGCGCCCCGAAGGTTCTCCAACGAGGTGGCCACGAGGTCCACGCGCGAGTCGGGATCCTCGACCCAGTCGACGGGTAGCTCGTGGATGCGCAGCCCGGCCCGGTCAGCTTGCACCAGGAGCTCCGTGTCGAAAAACCAGCTGCGATTCTCAACGTTGGGTAACAGCCTGCGGGCGGTGTCGGCGCGCATGGCCTTCAATCCACACTGCGCGTCCTTGACACGCACCCCGAGTGCGATGCGCAGCAGCAGGTTGTAGCAGCGGGAGATGACCTCGCGCCTGGCGCTGCGAACGACGCGCGCTCCAGGGACGAGCCTGCTTCCGATCGAGATGTCGCTGTGACCGGAGATGATCGGGGCAACCAGAAGCAGCAGCGCCGACAGGTCTGTCGAGAGATCCACGTCCATGTACGCCACCACATGGGCATCACTCGTCAGCCACGATGCCGCCACCGCTCTTCCCTTTCCTTTCTCGTTGAGCCTGAGCAGCCGGACGTCAGAAAGCTCAAACGCCAGCCGGAGCGCCTGGGCACTGGTGCCATCGGTGCTGGCGTTGTCGGCAATCGTGATGCGGGCCGAGAACGGAAAATCGCTGTGCAGGTACGCGTGCAGCCGGCGGACCGCGGCGACGAGGATGCGCTCCTCGTTGTAGACGGGGATCGTGATGTCGACCTCAGGCGTCCAGGAGACAGGCTGCGCGAGCGCCGCGATGCTCATGGCGACAACCTGATGCCGGCGCATCAGCACGGACTGGGAGGGTCCTCAGAACTTGCTGTGAGTGAGCGGCAGCTATTCTCGTCCAGTCGTGATCCTCTCCATCGGAGACCTGCTGCTCGACATCACGATCGTCCCTGACGGTCCGCTGCGCCCGGACGACGATCGCGCCGCCAGGATCGCCACGGGCGGCGGAGGCCAGGCGGCCAACTTCTGCGCGTGGGCAGCCGCGCTGGGAGAGCCCGTTCGCCTGGTCACCAGGGTCGGCGACGACGAGCTTGGAAAGCGACTGGTGTCTGACCTGGAGGCCCGGGGTGTCGAGGTGTGCCCCGTCTGGGCGGCCGAGCCCACCGGCTCGATCGCAGTGTTGGTCGCTCCCGATGGCCAGCGCGCCATGGCCACCGATCGGGGAGCGAGCGTCGGCTTGCGTCCGGACGATTTGCTGCCGGCATGGTTCGCCGACGTTCAGCTGATCCACGTCCCGGCTTATTCGCTCTTCGTGGATCCGCTCGGCAACGCGACACGTGCGGCGATCGGTCTCATCCGCGACGCCGGCGGAATGCTTTCGATCGACCTCTCATCTGTGGCCGGCCTCAAGGAATATGGCGTCACCAAGATGGCGTACTACCTGGCCCGCCTCCAGCCAGAGCTTCTTTTCGGCACCGCAGCCGAGGCGGCGACGATCGGCGTCGCGCTCGAAAACCTCGCGCAGGTGCCGGTGATCAAGCTCGGCGCGGCCGGCTGCAGCGTCTTCGGCCGCCGGATATCGGCGCCAGTGGTACAGCACGTCGACGGGACCGGCGCCGGCGACGCGTTCGCCGCAGCCTTCTGCGCGGCGTGGCTCCACGGAGCGACGCCCGTGGAAGCGGCCGAGCGTGCGGTCATTGTGGCCTCGGGAGCTGTCACGCGAACTGGAGCGCGGCCGAATTGAGCGTGCTCCTCCAGGTGTCGCAGGAGGTCGCCGACGCGGTGGCGGCCGGACGACCGGTGGTGGCGTTGGAGACGTCGATCGTCGGCCAGGGCCTTCCGGCGCCGCACAACCTGCGAGCCGCGCGCGAAAGCGAGGCTGCCATCAGAAAGCAAGGGGCGGTGCCGGCAAGCATCGCCGTGCTCGACGGTAAGCTCCGAGTCGGATTGAGCGCCGGCGACCTGGAACGGGTGGCCGCCGGCGCCATCAAGGTGAGCTCGCGGGACCTTGGTCCGGCCATCGCGCGCGGCGATATTGGCGCCACGACAGTGGCCGCCACCATGCGGGTGGCGGCAATGGCCGGGATCCGCTTTTTCGCCACCGGTGGAATCGGAGGCGTTCATCGCGGACATCCGGAGGACCAGTCAGCCGACCTCGAGGAGCTGGGCCGCACGCCGGTCGCGGTCTTCTGTGCCGGAGCCAAGGTCATCCTGGACCTTCCACTCACACTCGAGCGACTCGAGAGCCTGTCGGTACCGGTGCTCGGTTACGGCTGCGACGAGTTTCCCGCCTTCTACACCAGGCGCAGCGGCCTCCGCGTCAGCGCGAGGGTCGACGGGCCGCAAGAAGCGGCACGCCTGCTGCGTGCCGCGTGGGATACAGGCGCTCGCGGGATCGTGATTGCAGTCCCACCGCCGGCGGAGCTCGAAGCGGCCGAAGAGCTGGCCCAACGCGCGGCGGGCGAGCTGGCCGGTATCGCTGGATCCGAGCTCACCCCGAAACTGCTGGCGCGCGTCGCGGAGCTGTCAGGCGGCCGGTCGCTCGACCTGAACGTCGACCTGGTCGTCAACAACGCAATGGTCGCGGCGCAGGTGGCGCACAGCTTTACCGTTTGATCGCCGGTTTGGATTTTGGCGGCGCCAGGGAGCACCAGGCCGCCACGATGTTGGTCAGCTCGCCGGCTCGCTGGTTCACCTCCGCCACATCAGCGAACCGCATGAAGCGCGCGCTCGGCCCACTGCCCTCGAGATGCGCAAAGCGGCCCGGGATTCTGGCCCCGCGGTTGAGCATCAAGCGGACCTTCTTCGCGTTGTGCTGAACGAAGTTGGCGAAGTCGCCCGCATAGGCGAATTGAACGGTGCCGTACTTCAGGTACTCGGTCATCCTGGGGTCGGCGCGCAGGATGACCTCCCGGACGCGACGCAGGATGGGCTCAGACGGCTTGCCCTCCAACCACTGGTCGACCTCGGATGTCATACCAAATCATTTTGTAGGGCCGGCCAGCCAGGCTCGCCGGCCCAAACCTTCAGCGCCTAGCTCGGCTGCTCCATCTTCATCACACCGAACACCGCGCCTTGCGGGTCGGAGAGGATCGCAAAGCGACCACCCGGGTAGTCCTGTGGCGCGAGCATTTCGGTCCCGCCGCCTTCGATCGCCTTCTTGAATGCCTTGTCGACATCGTCGACTCCGAAGTACACCGTCCAGTACGACGGAACTTCCGCAGGCACCATCGGGTTCATCTCCATCCCGCCGGCGATGCTTTCGCCGGCCTGCTTGAACTCGGTGTACATGCCCTGCCCCTCGCCCATGGGGCTTTCCTTCTCACCCCAGCCGAAGACCTTCGTGTAGAACGGCTTGGCCTCGTCGATGCCTCGCGCGCTGAGCTCGGCCCACGCGAACGAGCTTGGCTCGCCCATGACCTGGGCGCCGTTCATCTCGTTGGGCTGCCAGACGGAGATGAATGCTCCGACGGGGTCCTGGAATACCGCCATGCGGCCTGATTTGAGGACATCGAAGGGCGGGGCGATCACCTTGCCGCCTGCCGCTTCAACATCCTTTGCGGTCTTCTCGGCATCGTGCGTTCCGATGTAGACCATCCACGCCGATGGTCCATCAGGAGTCTGCGTCGGTCCGATTCCGGCGACATCCTTCCCTTTGAGCTTGGCGAGCGCGTAACCGCCTGCGTCCGGATCAGGCGCGACCTCGACCTTCCAGCCGAAGAGCTTCGCGTAGTAATCCCTGGAGCCGGCGGCGTCGGTGCTTGAAAGGTCGATCCACACCGGGGCGTTGGCGACGAACGTTTTCGTGTCTGCCATAGTCAGTGCCTCCTGAAAAACTGGAGCTTGTGCAGTAGAGCGCGCCCTGGGCGCCCACCTCTAACCTCACCTCATTCTGGCACTGCCCGGTTAAGCGGTGGTTACAGACCCAGGTGCCGTGGGAATCAGACAGGGAATCGACGCACTGGTCCATCGTTTCTAGCTCATATGGCGTCATCCGAGCCGGTCGAGCTGATCATCTTCTCCGACTACGTTTGACCCTGGTGCTACATCGACTCGGTCCGAGTCGAGCAGCTGGAACGGGAGAATCTCGTGCGCATCACGTGGCGGCCCTTCGAGCTCCACCCTGAGGCACCGGCCGAAGGGATTCCGATCGAGGCGTATTTCGGACGCGCTCGGTCGGAACAGATACGCGGTCACCTCGACAACATCGCCGCCGAGGTCGGGCTTTCGATGCAGCAGCGCGACGTCATCATCAACTCGCGCCGCGCTCTGGGCGCCGCCGAGTTCGCCCGCGAGCACGGAAAGTTTGAGGAAATGCACCATGAGCTGTTCAAAGCGCACTGGGGAGGAACCGGACGGTTGGAAGACCCAGACGACCTCGTACGGATCGGGGAGGAGATCGGGTTGAACGCGGCGGAGCTACGCAAGGCGATCGATGAGAATCGCTACGCTGCGGTGATCGATGACAACCGCCATGAGGCGGAATCGGTTGGCATCAACGCCATCCCCGCTCACATCTTCGGCCGCCGGTACCTCGTGCTGGGCGCCCAGCCGTACGAGGCCTTTCAACAAGTGATCGCGCGCCTGCGACAAGACACCGCAGCCGACAGCCGAACCGAATGAGGATCGTCTCGCTGCTCCCGAGCGCCACCGAGACGCTTTTTGCCCTGGGCCTCGGCGAGCAGGTCGTCGCTGTAACACACGAATGCGATTTCCCAGCGGAAGCCGCTTTGCGTCCGATCGTCACGCGATCGACCCTTGAGCTAATCGAAAAGCAGAGCGGTGGGATCGAAGCGGCGGTCTCGCTGGCTGCCAGCGAGGGCCGCTCCCTATACGCCGTGGACACCGACGCGATCCTCGCGCTCAAGCCTGACCTGGTGGTCGTCCAGGACATCTGCGACGTGTGCGCGATCCCAGCCGACCAGGTCGCGCATGACCTCGCCGGCATTCGCATGATCCGCCAGCACCCCCACTCCCTTGACGATGTACTCGAAGACATCGAAGAGCTCGCGCACGCGTGCGGCGCAGACCCGGACCAGTTGATGTATGACTTGCGCCGGCGGATTGCGGCCGCGGCGAACAAGGCGAGCTTGCTGCCCAGGGTGCGAGGCGTTTTCCTCGAGTGGATCGATCCCCCGTATCGCGCCGGTCACTGGACGCCCGACCTGCTTGCGCTGGCCGGGATCGAGGACCCCTTGGCGCGGCCAGGCATCCCGTCGGTGGCCATGGATTGGAACGATGTGGCGGCTGCGCGGCCGGACCTGCTGATTCTCGCGCCGTGCGGGTTCACCCTGGAACGAGCTCAAGCCGAGGCCGACCTGGTGCGCGCAAGCGTTGACGAGGTTGGCGCACAGCGTGTGGTCGTGCTGGACGGTTCTGCTTACTTCAACCGGCCGGGTCCAAGGCTGGTCGACTCCCTGGAGCTGCTGGTCGCCAACCGCTGATCAGGCGAAATGCTCGAGCAGCTCGTCCTGCGCCTCAGTGAAGACTCGCCTCAGGCTCTCTTCGTTCGCGCTCAGCTTTGCACTCCGACCCTCCGACTTCTCTTCGAGCACGCCTGCCTCGCGCAGCAGCTGCACGTGGGCGCTGACCGTCGGTTGCGAGAGCTTGAAGTGGCGCGCGACCTCGGTCACCGAGGCCGGTTGGTGCGCAAGCCACAGCAGGATCGCGAGGCGCGTCGGGTCTGCGAACGTCTTGAGACTCATTGAAACGTGTTTGGCGGCGTGACGGCATTCCTCTTCGTCGCTCTTCGGCCGGACGCCGCGGCCGGTGTACATCATCCCGTCCAGCTCGACGACGTGGATGTCGCCATAGAACCATCCGGGCGACAAGACCAGGCGACCTTCTGCCGCATCAGACTCGGCGAGCTCATCGAGCTCAGGGCGCGACGCCCAGAGGCGGCGGCGCTGCAAAAGCTCCATGTAGCTGACGCCTTGTTCGAGGCGCCTTTGCCACTCACGTGCCACTGTGACCACCGCTTGCCGCCCGGTGGTCTCCCATTCGATCCTCACCGAATCCCACACTGTCTTGAGCATTTCGATGTACCTGGCGCGAAGGCCGGCATCGGTTCGCAAGAGCTCCAGCCGTTTTCCGATCACCACGCGTTCGGCCGGGCTTTCCGACAGCAGCGATGGTGTGGCCTGATCAGAGGTGGCCGCTTCCTCGAGACGCGCGAAGAAAGCATCGATGTCGAGCTCTTGGAGGGTCCCGCTGCGCTGCGCGAGGACGACCATCTCCGTGAAGCCCCGGACGTCATCGGCCCAAAACGTGTGGAGCGCCGGTCCATGGGCAACCCGCACGGGTTCCAGAGAAGCGAACCGACCCTCGAGTACGTGATCCGCCTTGGCGTTGTGGAGCACCCACATCAGCTCCAGCGCGGCCGATGGTGCGACCTGGATGCTGAGCGTCTGGCGGCTTTCAACCTGTACTGGCATAGGTATGCGACTATGTTAGCACGCCATTGCCCTATCATTACAAAGTTCGCTTGCTATGCCCAGAGGCCTTGACCTATAATTACGCCATGGACCCTTACACCATGGAGCGCTGGATCCTGGAGCGGCACGCATAGGTCATCCGGACGGCCGAGTTGCGCTGGCGCCTCGGGGTTGTGGAGGCACCGCCGAGCCGGCTTTCCGTTTGGCTCGCGAGCAACCTCCGCCGTCTAGCCGATCGTCTAGATGGTCAACTGGACGGCCGGTTGGACACCCAGGCCCGCCTCGAAAGCACGTCTCAGTAGAAACCTAGGGAGTCACAAGGATCGCGCGAGAATCAGCTGCTCTCGAAGGTCATGCTGCAGGTGGGTCGATTCGAGCGATGCCGACAGGCGGCCGGCCAGTAGTTCTTTGACGACCCGCGGCATGAGTCGCTCGAGCTCCGCGCGCGCCTCTTCGGGTCCACCGACGAAGAGACGGAGGAACTCCCCGGTCTTCACCTCACGCTCGACAGCATGAAGGACCGCCTCCATGTTGGCCTTCGTGCGGTTGTCAGCTTTGCGCTGGTTGCTCGCGGCCGACGTGCCGCCCGCCTTGTGGTGCTTGACCTCCACGCCTTTGACGTGGGCGATTGGATAGACCTCGTCGAGGATGGCAGCGAAGAGCTTCCCGTCCTCTTTGTCCACCACTACGACCAGCGCAGGCGGAAACCGCTCGAGCTGGCGCTCGATCGGCGCGAGCAGCAGCGGTCCGACATCCAGGCGGGCCTCTGCCTCCACCGGGAGCTTGACCAGCTCGAGCAGCCCAATCTGATCGTCCGCGAAGCCGGCGATCGCAGGGCAGCCCGCCGGCTTGACGACGACGAAGTGCTCACGCAGCCGCATCAGCTCGCGTTCCATGATGTCCCGCTCCTCGTCATCAAGGCGGTCCATGTAGCGTCGCCTGAGCTGGCCGATTTCGATGTCGTAATGACGCAGGTCGAAGCCCTCCGCCCGGGCCGGCATGTAGACGCTCAACGCTCGGGCCGAGGCCCGGCGAAGGTTTGGCATGAATCTGTAAAGGGCCTTCAGCAAAGGTTCGTCTTTGACTTCAACTCTGAGCTTCTTCATCTCAATTCGTAGTTTGCGCCGGTCCGGGTGCCGAGGTGCTGGCCAGCAGCCGGCGCCTTGTCTCGGCTGACAGAGTGCGGAGGGCTTCAGTGGACCGTACCGGCGGTGATATGGGCGACCGTGGCCCGCGCGCACTCTCGGGCAGCGAGGCGAGGTCAGCCTGGAATCGGGCCCGTGATTCGGAGAGCGCCGGACGGCTGCCCAGTCGCTTGCCCTTTGTCATCACCGGCTCGAGGAGGCACTCGCGACCCGCCGGCACCGCCTCTTCATGGAGCCCGAGCACGTCGCTGAACGGCCGCGTGCGCCTGAACACCTGCTTGCGGCCAGGCGCGGTCACCTTGTTCCGCGAGAGCTTCATCACCGGCCGGCCTTCGTACTGGACAAGCTTGTAAGCGCTGTCGAGATACGGGTAATCGGCCGACACACCCATCTTCGTGCCGACACCAAAGGCATCGATCGGGGCGCCGCCACGCACCAGGTCATCGATGGCGAACTCATCGAGACTGTTGCTCGCGACGATGCGCACGTGGCGCAAACCGGCGCGGTCCAGCATCCGCCGCGCCTTTTGCGAGAGCACGGCAATGTCTCCACTGTCGAGACGGATCCCGAGCCGGCCCCCCATCCCAAGGTCTTGGATGACCGCGATGGCGGCTTTGATGCCGGAAATGGTGTCGTATGTGTCGACGAGGAACGTCACGCGCCCTGGAAAGTCCTCGCCGAAAGCCCGAAATGCCTCTAGCTCGCTGTGAAACGCCTCCACGTAGGAATGCGCCATGGTGCCGGCCGCGACGAGGCCGAAACGCCTGGCCGCCTCGACGTTGCTCGTCGAGACAAAACCCACCATGGCCGATAGCCGTGCGACGTCGATTCCGGCCTCGATCCCCTGCGTGCGGCGGAAGGAGAAGTCGATGGCGTCGCGGCCCGCGGCGGCGATCACGCATCGCGCGGCCTTGCTCGCGATCGTCGACTCGAAGGTCACGCGATTGAGCAGGAATGTCTCGATCAGCTGCGCCTCGGGCAGCGGCGCAGTGACCTCGACCAGGGGCTCTCCGGCCAGAGCGATGCGACCTTCCGGGATCGCCCACACGTCGCCGGTGAAACGAAACCGCCTGAACGCTTCCACGTCTGCGGCCGTGAAACCGAGCTTATCGCCGAGGTAACGAAGGTCGTCTTCTTCGAATCGCAGCTGCTCGAGGAAGTCCAGGCAAGTCTCGATCCCGGCAGCGACGATGAATCCCCTGGTCTCCGGTAGCCTGCGCACGAACAGGCTGAAGGTGGCCGCGCCATTCATGCCTCGACGCATATAGCTGGCCACCATGTTCAGCTCGTACAGGTCGGTGAGCAGAGCGTTCATAAGGACGCACGGGAGTGTTGCATCTTCGGCGCAACGTCTGCGTTCTATGCCGGAGTAGGACGAAACCTCGAAGACCTGGTCGGATCAGGTCGCGGAGTCGTATCCGCGCGCTCCTGAGTGATCGTCAAACACCAGTGAATAGCCGCGTCTCGCACGGTTCACGATCTGAGCCGGAGCACCCAGCTCGGTGAGCTTGCGGCGCAATCGGACGATGTAGGTCCGGATGGTTTCCTCGGGCAGGCCGGAATCGTGCCACGCCTCAGTAAGCAGTTTCGCGGCGCTCGTGTAGCCCGGTGACCGGTCGGCGAGACGGACGAACAGCTGATATTCCCGCCTGGTCAGATGGATCGACTGCTCGCGATAGGCGATCGTGCGGGTGGACTCGTCGATCGACAGCCCCTCGAGCTCCCACTGGCGCGCGTACCAGAACTCAAGCCTTCGCTGGTACCGGCCCAGCTGCATGACGAGGACGCCGACGTCGTTCTCCATGACATCGCGCCTGCCCGCGGGCGGAAGCGTCCGGACATGTGTCTGGATCCGGCCGAGCAAGCCGTCCTTGAACGAGATCATCTGGCGGTAGACGGCGATCCAGTGGCGCGCGTCCTGCTTGAACATCGTCGTCGGGTTTTCACCCTCGAGCAGGCGATCCGACTGCACCACCGAAGTCATTTAAGCCCTCCAGTGGATTGGTGCAGATTTTGGTGCTCGGCGAAACCAAAGATGGGTGGTGTGAGCCAGCCGCGCCGCGGCGGCGGACGCCGAAAGACGCCAACCGCAAAGCACATTGCGACCGAAGATCTCAGCACGACGTCGGTCGTGGTTGCCCGCTTCTGGCAGAGCGCGTACGACGAGCTCGTGAGGATGGAGGAGCAGCTTCTCAATCAGCTCGAGGAGATGCTGCCGAGGTTGTCGCCTGCCGCCAGGCGCGAGGCTGAGCTGACCAATCTGCCGATGATCGCCGACCATCTGCAGACGTTCAAGTACCGGCGTGCCCACTGGGAACAACGCGTTTCGCAGCTGAACGGTCAAAAGACGCATCGAACCTAACTGTCGAGTCTTTTGACTGCGCCCCGGGGGTCGCCCGGTGGCGGCCCGCAAACAGCTAGCCACCACCAGGGCCCAATCCCTCCCGGCCGACACCCCAACGCGGATGTTCCTCGCTTTCCGCACCAATGTCTGCACTCGTAGATTGGTGAGAGCAGCACCTCAATGGAAACAAGGAGAAATGGCATGGCAAGCAACGACACCCGGAAGGCGTGGGACCAGTTCGAGGCCGACATCAAAGGCCTGGCGGGGGAGCTGCGGCGTCACTACAAAGACGCTGACGACGAAAAGAGGAAGGCCGAGCTGAACCGTTCGCTTGACCAGCTGAAGCAGGCGGCGGACGCGGTATTCACCTCGTTCGAGACCGCGACACGCGACGCGGAGGTTCGCTCGCGGACGAAACAGGCTGCGCGCTCGTTCGGGTCAGCCCTGGCCGAGACGTTCCGAGAGCTCGGCGACGAGGTTGACAAGGTCGTGCGAAAGTCCGGCGGGACCAAATAGCCGAGGGAAGGAAACCGGTTAGGTTGGCTGCAGACTCGGGGCGGGTTCGACTCCGAACGCCGCCAGGCTCGGGACGACCATGGCGTAGACGGCCGGCAGGCCGAGCGAAATTACCAGACTGCTAAACGGGACGATGAAAGAGGTCGCGACACTTATCGCGACGATAGCGATTGACGCCGCCGCGTACACGAGCGCGACGTGCAGTGAGATGTCGTGGTTGGCGCGGGCCAGCGCGAAAAGGCGTGTCGGGTCGACAGCCTTGGCGATCCCGAGCCGGTCCGACGCCACTAGCACGGCCGCGAGCAGGTACAGCGAGATCAGCCACCACGCAAGCACGAACAGGAAGATCACCAGCGCAAACCCGATGGCGATCACTACATGCGTGCGACTGGACGTGGCGAACACCAGAGTGAAGAAGGCAAGGAAGCCAACGACAAGGAAGAGCACGACACCGTAGACAAGGCCTACGACGAACGGGGCGACTCCCCGTTCCAGGTACTAGAAGCCGGCGGGCGGCAGCTCCTTCCAGCCGCGGCGGACCATGTCGGCGGCCGTCAGGGTCCAACCGAGCAGGTTGATCGTGCCAACGATGGGGATCAGCCCGATCAATCCGGTGATGACGACGCGAGCGAACCATTCAGGTGTGCTGGTGAACCAGAACAGGTCGAGCCGGCCTTCGACCGCGCGCGAGCGCCACTTGGTGCCGTCCCACCACCAGCGGCCGTCCTGGGAGATAAGCACCGGCATGACTCCATCATGGATGAAACGAGGTGCTTGCCCGGTTGTTGACTACGCAACTATTCCAACCATGGAGGTACTGAGCGTGAAAGCATTCGCTGTAGACGAGTTCGGTAAGTCTGGCTCAGTCCAGGACATGCCCATCCCTGAGCCGGCAGAAGGCGAGGTCCGCGTCAAGGTCGAGGCGGCGGCCATCAACCCGATGGACGTGGCCGTCACCAAGGGTTTTGCGAAAGACTGGGCACCCCATGCGTTCCCTGTCGTTCCCGGTCTGGACCTGTCCGGCACGGTCGATGCAGTCGGAGGCGGCGTGCACGCTTTCAAGATCGGCGATCCCGTTTTCGGAGTCGTCGGCAGGATGCCCTTCGGTCGCGGGAGCGTCGCCGAGTACGTGACCGCCTCTGCCGGCTCGATCGCAAAGCGGCCGGCCTCGATCGAGGCGATTGACGCTGCGGCCTTCCCGCTGGCGGGCGTATCGGCCATCCAGGCGGTGGAAGCCGTCGACCCAAAGCCTGGCCACAACGTTCTGTTGGTGGGCGCGGCCGGCGGAATTGGCAGCTTTGCCATTCAGGTCCTCAAAGCCAAAGGCGCGCATGTAATCGCCGTGGCGGGTCCCACAAATGCCGACTACGTGAAGAAGTTGGGCGCGGACGAGGTGATCGACTACACATCGCAGGACGTGGTCGCGACCGTCAAGGCAGCCCACTCGGAGATCGACGCGATCGTCGACGCGGTCAGCACCGCGCAAGAGCTCGCGCCGCTGACCCAACTGGTCCGCCAAGGTGGCCGGGTGGCTTCGATGCGCGGTGCGGTCAACGTGGAGGAGCTGGCCAAGCGCAAGATCACCGGCACCAACGTGCAGACGAGCACCACCACCGAATCGCTGAATCAGCTCGTCGGGCTGGTCGGAGCAGGCAAGGTGAAAGCTCCTGCAATCTCGAGATACTCTCTGGAAAACGCAGGCGACGCGCTGGACAAGAGCGCCGGCGGCCACACGCGCGGCAAACTGGTGGTCACCGTCTGACCCGACACCGGCCAGTCAGGCCGGTTCGGTGATCAGCCTGCTGAGGATGCCGACTCCTCGCGCGATCTCTTCGAGCGAGGAGCTCGTGAAGTTGAGGCGCATGCTGTTGACGCCGCCACCGTCGGCGTGGAAGGCGGTGCCCGGCACGAAGCTGACCCCGGCGGCGACCGCTGTGGGCAGCAGCTGATCGGCGACCAGTCCCGCCGGCAAAGTGAGCCAGAGGAACATGCCGCCCGAGGGCTCCGTCCAACTCACAGAGGCGGGCATCGTTCGGCGCAGCGCGGCAAGCATCGCGTCGCGGCGCTCGCGGTAGGAGGCGCGCAAGCGCCCAATGTGCGGCTCCAGGCCGAAGCGCGTGCAGTACTCGGCGACCATGTTTTGGGCCAGCGCGTCAGTGTGGAGGTCCCGTCCCTGCTTCATCAGGATGAGCCGCTCGAGCACGGGCCGGGGCGCCACGACGTAGCCGATGCGAATGCCCGGCGCCAGGACCTTGCTGAAGGTGCCGACGTGGATCACATCTTCCCCACCGGGCATGGCGCGCATCGCGACCGGGGGCAAATCGTCGTACGCGAGCTCCGAATACGGGTCGTCCTCCAGAAGCGGAACGGCGAACTTTCGGGCGAGCTCGATGAGGCGCTCACGCCGCTCGTAAGACATGGTCACCCCTGACGGGTTCCCGAATGACGGCACCGAATAGATGAGGTCGGGCCGACCGTGAGCGCCCACCCACTCCTCAAGCGCGTCGACCTGCAGGCCGTCGCCGTCGACGGAGAAAGCTTTGAACCTCGGCTCGTGAGCGGAAAGGGCTTGCAGCGCGCCCACGTATGTCGGCGCCTCGATCACGACCGGCGAGCCCTTGGTCAGGAATGCCTCGGCCAGCAGGTCAAGACCCTGTTGCGATCCCGTGGTGATCAGCAGGCCGTCCGGCGCGACATCGATGCCGCGTTGGCTGAGTCGCGTGGCCACAGCCTCGCGCAAGGCCGCGAGACCCTCGGTGGGGCCGTACTGCAAAGCGCTGGCCGGGCGATCTGCGAGAACCCGCTCCAGACATTCGGTCAGCTCCGCGGCAGGGAACAGCTCGGGCGCGGTCAATCCGCCACCGAAACCGATGACCGAGCGGTTGGCCGTGATGGCGAGCAGCTCGCGAATCGCTGAACCTCGTGGCGTGGCGCCGCCGCGATCCATAAGAGCGACCCAATCCGGCGCAATTGGCGCCTTAATTTGCGGTATTGGCATGGTATGGTGCGAGAGTAAGGCAGCCAAGACGCACTAACATGAGCCAAACCCGCACTCGTTTACGAGCCAAGACGAAACTTCGGCGCCTGCCGGCTTCCCTCACGCTGCTCAGCGTCCAGGTCGACCGAGGCCAGGGTCGCGAGCGCCTGTACCAGCAGATCCGCGAGTCGATCCGCGACGCCATCCTCTCCGGGCAGATCGCCGGCCGGCTCCCGCCGACACGTGAGATGGCGGCGGCGCTCGGTGTCAATCGAGCCACTGTCGCGCGTGCGTACCAGGAGCTCGAGGCGGACGGACTTGTCGAGTCCAGCGGCGCGCGCGGAACGGTGGTGGTGGCGGCTGAGCCGGCTACGTCCGGGGGTCCTGGCCCATACGGGCCGGGAGCGCCAAGCTGGGTCAGCGCCCTCCCTCCGGTGGTGGACAGCGGCCTGCGCGCCGATCCGACCCTGATACGCGACATCACTAACAACAGCCGGCGTCCCGAATTCATATCTTTCGCCGAAGCAGCCCCAGGTCCCGAGCTGATCCCAGCGAAGCGGATCGCGCAAGCCATCAGCGAAGGCCTCGCACGATCGGGCCCACGAGTCCTCGGCTACGCGCCCGTAGAGGGACTCGAGATCCTTCGCGAGGCCCTCACCCAGACCCTCGCCAAACCCCTGCTGCGAGCCGGCGAATCCGTGATGGTCGTATCAGGGGCGACCCAGGGCCTGGCCCTGGCGGCCCGCGCGCTAATCGAGCGGGGAGACGAGGTCGCGGTCGAGGCGCCGACCTACTTCGGGATCCTGCAGACGTTCGGGCTGGCGGGCGCACGCCTCATCGGCATCCCCGCAGACCGGCACGGCATGCGCATCGACCAGCTCGAGTCACTGCTCTCGCAGCGCCGCGTCAGGCTGATCATCGTCCAGTCGAGGTTTCAGAACCCGACGGGCGCGCTGATGTCACCGGAGCGGCGGGCGCATCTCATGCTGGTTGCGCGACGCCACGCCGTCCCGGTGCTGGAGGACGACATCTATGGAGCGCTTGACCTGGACGGCGGCGCGCCGCCGCCCCTGAAGCAGGACGACCAGACCGGGTCGGTGGTCTACGTGAGCTCGTTTTCAAAGTCGATCAGCCCTGGAATCCGCGTCGGCTGGGTCGTGGGTCCTCAGCCCGTCATCAACAGGATGGTGGTGGCCAAGCAGTTCTCCGACCTGAGCACGAACACCATTGGGCAGATGGTGGTCGCCGACCTGCTGGCGACGGGCGACTACGCATCTCATATCCATTGGCTGGCGGGCGAATATCGAACCAGGCGCACCACCTTGCTCGCAGCGCTGTCAGCACTTGCCGGCCGCGTTGACGTGACCTTCGTGCCGGGCGGGGGCTCGCACCTGTGGTGCCGGCTCGGTCCGGGCCTGGAGTCTCGCTCGGTCGCCGCCGCGGCCATCCGCCGCAAGGTCGCGCTGACCCCCGGTGAGGCGTTTTATCCGCCGACGACCCTGCGTGGAGAGACAGGTCAGGATCGCGTCCGGCTCAGCTTCACGGCGGTTCCGCCCGAACGCATGGAGGAGGGCATCCACAGGCTGGCCGAAGCGATCGAATCCCTTCCGGCGGTAGGAGCCGGGCTCACCGGGACGACGGGCGTCCTGGTCTAGCGAGCGGTCCCGCCGCAGCACGCCACCGATCGTCTACCGGGTAATCTGACCGCACACTCCGCTGCAATCACCTGTTTCAGCTGTCCCAAGACTTCACCTTTGGAGCGTCGTGATCCTCGAAGCCCCGGCCGTACGTGTCTGATCGCATCGAGGTGTGGCCGGGCCGCGCCTATCCCCTGGGACCGGCGTTCGATGGCGTCGGCACGAACTTCGCCCTCTTCTCCGAAGTCGCCGAGTCCGTCGACTTGTGCCTCTTCGATGACGCCGGCGAAGAGAGCAGGGTGCGACTCGAGGAGGTCGATGCCTTTTCCTGGCATATCTACCTCCCGAACATCGGACCAGGCCAACGCTACGGCTATCGAGTCCACGGACCGTATGCGCCAGACGAGGGCGTCCGATGCAATCCACGAAAGCTGCTGCTCGATCCGTATGCGCGCGCCATAGAAAGCGACATCGACTGGAACCCTTCCTGCTACTCGCACGACCTGACTAACCCCGGCGCCGTCAATGTGGAGGACAGCGCGCCGCATGTTTTCAAATCCGTTGTGCACAACCCGCACTACGACTGGGGCAGCGATCGCTCACCGGACAGGCCGCTGCACGAGACCGTCATCTACGAGGCCCATCTGAAGGGCTTCACGCGCTGCCACCCCGACGTGCCGGAGGCTCTGCGCGGAACGTATGCCGGCTTTGCCCACCCAGCCGTCATCGGCCATCTCCTGTCGCTCGGCGTGACCGCGGTGGAGCTCATGCCGATCCACCAGTTCGTGCAGGACCATCACCTCCTCGAGCGAGGGCTGCGCAACTACTGGGGCTACAACACGATCGGGTTCTTCGCGCCCCACAACGGATACGCGAGCACTGGCCAGCGCGGCGAGCAGGTCAATGAGTTCAAAGCCATGGTTCGCACCCTTCACGAGGCGGGCATCGAGGTCATCCTCGATGTCGTCTACAACCACACCGCCGAGGGCAATCACCTCGGCCCGACGCTGTGCTTTAAAGGCATCGACAACCGGGCCTACTATCGGTTGGTCCCCGACGAGCCGAACTTCTACTACGACACGACGGGAACCGGCAACAGCCTGAACGTGAGCCACCCGCACACGCTGCAGCTGATCTTGGATTCTCTCCGCTACTGGATCACGGAGATGCACGTCGACGGGTTTCGCTTCGACCTCGCCGCAACACTGGCGCGCGAATTTCACGAGGTCGATCGGTTGTCAACGTTTTTCGACCTGATCCAGCAGGACCCCGTCGTCAGCCGCGTAAAGCTCATCGCCGAGCCCTGGGATATCGGGGAAGGCGGATACCAGGTCGGCAACTTCCCAGCGCTCTGGTCGGAATGGAACGGCCACTACCGCGACACCGTGCGCGACTACTGGCGAGGCGAACCTTCCACCGTGGCGGAGTTCGCATCCCGCTTGACGGGCAGCTCCGACCTCTATCAGAACGACACGCGCCGGCCGTTCGCGAGCGTGAACTTCGTGACCGCGCACGACGGCTTCACCCTGCGCGACCTTGTCTCCTACAACGAGAAGCACAACGGAGCCAACGGCGAGTCGAACGCCGATGGCGAGTCTCATAACCGATCGTGGAACTGCGGTGCGGAGGGCGACACCGACGCAGCGGAGATCCTGGCCCTCCGGGCCCAGCAGCAGCGCAACTTTCTGTCCACGATATTCCTGGCGCAGGGCGTGCCCATGCTGCTCGGCGGAGACGAGATGGGCCGCAGCCAGACGGGCAACAACAACGCGTATTGCCAGGACAACGAGCTGTCGTGGGTGGACTGGTCCTCGATCGACGAGCCGCTCCTCGCCTTCACCCGCTGGATCATCGCGTTTCGCCGCGATCACCCCGTATTTCGCCGCCGGCGCTGGTTCCACGGCCGGCCGATCCGCGGCACCGTGGACATCGGTTGGTTCAAGCCCACCGGCCGATCCATGACCGACAAAGACTGGGAGGCCAGTCACGCCCGATCGCTGGGGGCCTTCTTGAACGGCAAGGCAATTCAGACACCCGACGAGCGGGGCCGGTCGATCACCGACGATTCGTTCATCCTGCTGTTCAACGCGCACTCGGGAGACGTCAGGTGGACGATTCCAGCCGAGTACGGAACTTCTTGGCGGCTCGTCTTGAACACGGCGCAGCTGCAGCCCGAGTCTGAGCCCAGAGAGGTGGCCGGCAGGATCACGACATCTGCCCGCTCCGTGGCGGTTTTGCAAGCGCAGTAGACCCGACCGGACGTTGTCGGGTCTGAAGTGCGCCCTGCGCGCGCCCGGCGCGTCACAGCCAGCTGTGAGTGGTCCCACAGCATTCTCCAAGAATTCGGCACCACTGTTGCGAGTCCCGTGACCGCATGAGAATCCTCTCCTTTAAGAACCTGCTCAGACGAAGGGTGCTCGCGGCGCTCGTGCTGGGCACAGCCATCCTCGGTGGCACGATCGTCTACGCACAGGCGTCGAAGGTGACGACCTCGTATCGAACCGCCCTCGTCACTTACGGAACGATCACGCAGAGCATTGGAATGGCGGGCAACCTGAGCCCGGTCAGCGAGGCCGACCTCAACTTCGCGTCCGCCGGAACCGTCCAGTCCGTATACGTGAAGGTCGGGGATTCAGTTGGCGCCGGGGCGTCTCTCGCCACCATTGACTCCACGCTGCTCTCGGCCCAGCTGCTCCAGGCACAGGCCACGTTGGCCAGCGCGCAGGCCAAGCTGTCGCAGGACCGGGCTGGAGCGACCGCGCAGAGCCTCACGTCCGCCCAGAATGCGGTGGCTTCCGCCCAGGTCTCGGTCAGCAATGCGCAGACCAGCGTGACGGACACGCAAGCGATCAACGCCCAGTCCGTGGCGGCGGCCCAGGCCCCGGTGACCGCCGCTCAAAACCTGGTCAGCGCCGACCAGGCGGTCGTCGCCCAGGACAATCTGACGCTGGCCGCCGACCAGGCGACGATGACCGCGGATTGCGGCGCCACTCCCCCATCCCCCAACTGCGCCGCCGACACCGCGAAGGTCAGCGCAGACCAGGCCAAGCTGGCGGCCGACCAGAAGACGCAAGCCCACGACCAGGCAACGCTCGACAGCGCCAACGCCGCCCTCGCCGCGGCAACCGCGAAAGCTCAGCAGAGCAACGACCAGCCGGCGGCAACGCTGGCCTCGATGCAGCAGCAGTACTCCGCGGCCAGGAACTCGCTCAAGGATGCTGGCGGCCTCAGCAGCTGACCTGCAGACTGGTCAATGCGTGCGCGCCAACGGCACCCGAGACTCGGCCGGCACGGTCCAGGCGACGTCGATCGCCATCACGTCGGCGGGACCGTCGGGAACGTGCACGACGGGATTCGGTGGCCGCGGACCAGGTCGCCCTGGTGCAAGCCCGGGAGCGCCCGCACCAAACAACTAGAAGGCGAGTGATCTGTCCCATTTACGCTTTTCTAGAAACGGGTACCGTGGATGTCGAGGCGACATCCTTGTCCTTGAAAGGAGGGACTCGGAACCCCTCAATAGCAGTCGGGGTTGGGTTTGGGTTGAGGGCCGAAGATGCGCGCGGGGTTCCGGTCGAGCCTGGTCTGGATAAGTCTGCTTGCAGCCATCGAAGCGATGGACATCTTGACGACGAACCTTGGCCGAGCCGCAGGTGCGGTGGAATCGATGCCGATCAGCGCGGCTGTCATGGCCGAGGGCGGGATGGGGCTGTTCATCATCGTGAAGCTTTCCCTTGTCGTCGCAGGCGCGGTCGCCGTCCTGCTCGCCCTGCTGTGGGTCCGCAACGATCGGCCCGGCGCAGGCTGGGTCTATGCGTTCACGATCTCGTCGATTCGCGTGACGACGGTCGCCCTGGCGATCGTGGCTTTGCATAACGCGGTGCTCCTCCAAGCGCTCTCAGGATCTGCCTAGCGCGAACTTCGCGACGCGGCCCGGACCCTGACAGGCATATCCGTCAAGTCAGGGACTAAAGCACCATTGAAGTTGCGCTTAGCGAGATCTAGCATGGCCTCGTCGCCGTGCGAGGCGTGCGTTCGGGTTTTGATGAAGGGAGATGCCTATGCCGTGATGGCGCCGGGTTGTGGGTGCGCACTTTCGGCCACGCATAGGAGGAACCATGTATCGCACGGCTCGACTCGTCCTTATCGCCGCCGCACTGCTGCTGGTCGGCGTGGCCGGCGGCTCAGCCGCATCTCCAACTCCGAGCCCCACCAGGCAAGACGTCGCGAAGAGGATCCTGGATTCCGCGGCAGGCCAGACCATGACGGCTCCGGCGCGCGCGTACATGGAGTCGGTCGCTCGCGGTGACCAACGCCTGGCTCCCGACTCCAACGCAGTCTCTTCTTCTCAGCGAAGCGTCAAGGTCAACGCGGCCAAGGCGACAGGAGGCCCGGGGCTGACCAATGTGCGGGTCAACAACCCGGCCCTCGACACCCACCAGACCGACCAGACAACTCAGAGTGAGACGAGCGTCGCAGTGTCCGGCCAGAATGTAGCGGTCGGCTACAACAGCTCGCAGCACGGGCTGCTGATTCTGACTGCGGGCGGCAATCTCACGGGCTACGGATATTCGACCGATGGCGGCAGGACCTTCACGGATGGCGGCGTGCTGCCGAACGCGCCTGGACAGGTGAACGTGGGGGACCCCTGGCTGGCCAGCGACAGCAACGGCACCATGTACTACTCGACCCTCAGCATCCGGCCTGCCACTGGAGACCTCCTCGTCGCAGTCTCGCACTCGACCAATGGAGGCAAGACCTGGAGCGCGGCAGCCCCGATTCCGCCGCCGCCGGGGCAGTTCTTCTACTCGGCGGACAAGGATGCCTTGACCACCGGTCCCGGAGCCGGCAACCTGTACGACGGCTGGGACGACTTCACGTTCGACCCGGCAACGGGCACACCGTTCAGCGGCTTGCCGGTCGCCCACTCCACTGACGGCGGGCAAACCTGGACGCTGACCTACGCGAGCAAGGTCGCCCTGCTCAACCCGGCCAAGGGATGCAGCTTCAGCCAGTACATCGGCGCCCGGCCGCTGGTCGCGGGCCGCATCCTCTACGACGGCGCCGAACTGATTAGCGTCAACGATCCAAACTGCACCGGAGCGCCTCTTACGTTCAGTGAAGCGGTATTCACATCGCGGGATGGAGGCACGACCTGGGCGGCCGGCGCCGTGATCCCGATCACCTCATCGACGCCGCATGCATCCCAGGCGTTCCAGCTGAGCACCGGGCAGCTGATGCGCAACATCGAATTTCCGACGCTCGCTGCGTTCCAGGGCAAGGTCTACGTGGCCTGGAACGATGGCGGTGACGGGTCCGGCCACAGCCACATCCGGCTCGCGCAGCTCGATGAGTCCGGCCAGGCGACCAAGGTGTCGTTTATCACCTCAGGCACTAACGACGAGGTGCAGCCGGCGTTGAGCGCCGACTCCGACCTGCATATCGCTTACTACCAGATCAGCACCGACGCGAGCGGCAACGGCCAGCTCGACGTCTTCGTCTCGAACTCAAACAATGGCAACAACAACAACGGGAACTCGAACAACGGCAACGGGTTCACGAGCCAGCGCGTGACGAGCCAGTCGTTCCCGGGGGTCTTCAACCTCCCGCAGTTCGATCCCCTCATCGCGCCGGTATACATGGGCGACTACATAGCCAACGTCAGCGATGGCGACCACCAGTACATCGCGTGGGGCGACAACCGGGACATCGTGACCAACTTCTTGTGGCCCGGCGGCCGTCACGATCCGGACGTGTTCTTCGCCAGGCAGTAACTAAAAGAGGCGGGTGCCGCGCACCCGCTTCTACTGAATGCCGAGGCGGGTGCGTTGCACCCGCCTCTCTATTGTTCGTCCTTACCGGCCTCTTCTTTGCCCCGCCTCGCCAGCTCGGCCACGACGGCCGGGTCGGCGAGCGTGGTGGTATCGCCCAGCGGACGGTTTTCCGACACGTCGCGCAGCAGCCGGCGCATGATCTTGCCCGAGCGCGTCTTGGGCAGGTCACCCGACCAGATGATGCGCTTCGGCCGCGCGAACTTGCCGATCCGGCCGGCCACGTGCTCGCGGATGTGCTGCTTCATGTCCTCCGAGCCCACGTCCTGGTCCCCCTGGAGCGTGACGAAGGCGCAGACCGCCTGCCCCGAGTCCTCGTCGGCCTGGCCGATGCAAGCCGCCTCGGCCACCTTCGGGTGCGAGACGATCGCCGACTCGATCTCGGCCGTCGACATGCGGTGCCCGGACACATTGATCACGTCGTCGACGCGGCCGATCACCCAGAAGTAGCCGTCCTCATCGCAGCGCGCCGCGTCGCCGACGAAATAGGTCGTCTCGTCCCATTTCGAGAAGAAGGTCTCGACGAAGCGCTCGTCGTCGCGGTAGAGCGTGCGCAGCATCCCCGGCCAGGGCCGCTTGATCGCCAACAGGCCCTGCTCGGTGCCGGCGTCCTCGCCCTCCTCGGTGAGCACGGCCGGCTCGATGCCCGGGAACGGCGTGGTGGCCGACCCCGGCTTCGTGGAAGTGATCCCGGGCAGCGGCGTG
>DASYVJ010000088.1:0-38638 GCA_035937155.1 Candidatus Dormiibacterota bacterium
CTGTCCAGCTCACCGGATACTTCGACCCGGAAGGCGGGGCTGCCCTGCGCACGGCTTTCGAGCCGCTGGCACGCAGGTCAGGCGCCCACGACGACCGCAGTCGGGAGAAGCGGCTGGCCGATGCCGCAGTCGAGCTCGCCCACCATGGTTTGGAAAGCAGGCTGATCCCGCAGACGGCTACGCAACGCACCCACCTTCAAGTCACCGCATCGCTCGAGACGCTGCTTGGCTTGCCAGGTGCGCCCGCAGCCGACATGGAGTTCTCGCTTCCCATCTCCTCGAAGACGGTCGAGCGCCTCGCTTGTGACAGCTCGGTCACCCGCATCCTGCTCGACTCGGACTCCATGGTCATCGACGTCGGGCGGGCCAAGCGGACGATCTCGGGACCAGCGCGCAAGGCACTCAACGTGCGCGACCGGGGTTGCACATGGCCGGGCTGCGAGCGGCCGGCGAGCTGGACCTCGGGACACCATATCCAGCACTGGCTTCACGGCGGCTCGAATGCACCGCCCAACCTCACATTGCTCTGCTACCGGCATCACTGGATGGTGCACGAGGGCAACTGGCAGATCGTCCGTGAGGATGATGGCCGGATGTTGACAATCCCGCCGACGTTCACCTTTGGTCCACCCTCCCGAGGACCTGACTAGCTTTCGCATTACCAGGGCACCTTGGTAGTCGTTAGATCGCTATGGGACGTTTCCGGGTCTGGTCGCAGGCGCGGCACCTTCCCGTCCTGCTGGCCATCGGCCTGCTCCCAGCGTGTTGCGGCGGCGTAAGCGCGGGGCCGAACGCCGGCCAATCCAGTCCATGCGCGCCGCACAGCGCGAACGCGGCCGTTAGCGATTTCTCGACACCAAGCGAACCCACTGCTACCTCCGCCAGGATTTCGGCGGCTTGCGGGTAGGCCGGTAAACCAGCTCAGGGCTCGTTGAAGAAGCAGGACTCCGCGCCGGTGTGGCAGGCGGGACCGGCGGGCTTCACCCGCAACAGCACGGTGTCAAGGTCGCAATCCAGGCGGACCTCGAGCACCTCCATGGTGTTCCCCGACGTCTCCCCCTTGTGCCAGAGACCTCGCTCCCGCGAGTGGAACCACGCCTGGCCGGTCTCTCGGGTGCGCGTCCACGACTCCTCGTCCATGTAGGCAAGCATCAGCACCCTGCCGGAGTCCGCATCCTGGACCACGGCCGGCACGAGGCCCTTCGAAAAGTCCGGTTTCATGGCCTGATCTCCAAACCCCTGGCGGCCAGCTCTTGTTTCACGGAGGCGATCGACAGCTCGCCGAAGTGGAAGACGGACGCCGCCAGCATTGCCTCAGCGCCGCCTTCGGTCAGAGCCTGGTACATGTCATCGACGGTGCCGGCGCCACCCGAGGCGATCACCGGGAGGCGTACAGCCGTAGAGATCGCCTTGAGCAGCCCGAGGTCATAACCCTCGTGTGTGCCGTCCTTGTCCATCGACGTCAGCAGGATCTCCCCCGCCCCCAGCTGCTCGCCCAGCCTGGCCCACTCCACCGCGTCACGGCCGGCGGGGCGCCTTCCGCCGTGGCTGAACACTTCCCAACCAGGAGCGTCCGCACGCTTCCGCGCGTCGATGGCGAGCACCACGCACTGCGACCCGAACACCTCGGCGCATCGCATGATGAGCTCGGGATCATCCAGCGCCGCCGTGTTCACCGAGACCTTGTCCGCGCCGTGCGTCAGCAGCTCAGCCATATCGTCCACGCTGCGGACACCGCCTCCGACTGTTAGTGGAATGAAGACCTGGTCGGCAGTTCGCTCCACCGCGTCGAGCAGGATCTTCCGTGCGTCGGAGGACGCCGTGATGTCGAGGAAGACGATCTCGTCGGCGCCCTCGCGGTCGTAGTTTGCCGCCAGCTCCGCCGGGTCACCCGCATATCGCAGGTTCTTGAACTTCACGCCCTTCACCACGCGCCCGTCAGTGACGTCGAGGCAGGGAATGATTCTTTTCGCTGGCATCAGCCGCAATACGCCACGAAGTTCTTGTAGACCCGCAGCCCGTCGGGCCCGCTCTTTTCCGGGTGGAACTGCGTGCCCATGACATTGCCCCGCGCCGCAGCCGCGGCCGGCGAGTGCTCACTCCAGGCGATCGCGCTGTCGGATGACTCTGGCGTGTACGAGTGCACGAAGTAAAAATACGAACGGTCCTTGATCCCCTGCCACAGCACAGCGTCGTCGCTTTTCGAGAGGCGACACCAACCGATTACGGGAAGTCGCGCGCTGTTTCCAACCTCGACCACCTTGCCAGGCAGAAGGCCCAGACCTTCATGCCGGCCGTGCTCCGTCGACTCTTCAAACAGCAGCTGATAACCGAGGCACACGCCCAAGAGTGGCTTCCCGCTTTTCGCCAGCTCAACGATCCTCCGCCCCAATCCGTGGTCGGACAGCTTCTCCAGAGCCGGGCCGAATGCCCCAACTCCCGGCAGGACCAGGCCGTCGGCCCGCTCGAGCTCGTCCGGGTCCGCCGTGAGCTTTGGCTCGGCTCCCACGTGCGCCAGCGCGCGTTCGACAGACCGCACGTTGCCGACTCCGTAGTCGACGATGGCGATCAACCGAGCAGTCCTTTGGACGACGGCACCCCTGCGGCGCCGCCCGGCGACATGGCCTCTCGCAGCGCGAGGCCAAGTGCCTTGAAGGTTGCCTCGGCGATGTGGTGCCGGTTGCGTCCACGGATCACATCGACGTGGATCGTGGCCCCGAGGTGGATGGACAGCGCCTTCCAGAATTCTTCGATCACCTCTGACTCGAGCGTGCCGATGCGACCGCGCAGTGCCACGTTGTAAGAAAGGAAAGGTCGCTTGCCGAGGTCGATCACGACGCGGGCAAGCGATTCATCAAGCGGCGCGTAGGCCGAGGCGAAGCGCGTGATCCCGACCCGATCACCCAGGGCCTCGGATAGCGCCTGCCCGACGACGATCCCCGCATCCTCGACCAGGTGGTGCGCGTCGACGTGGACGTCGCCCGAGCCCCGCAGGCTCAAGTCGAATCCGCCGTAGCGCGCGACCTGCTCGAGCATGTGGTCGAGAAACGGGAGGCCCGTTGCGACCTTGATCCTGCCCTGGCCCGCGAGGTCCACCTTCGCGGTGAGGCGGGTCTCCTTGCTCTTGCGGGCGATCTCACCCTTCCTGCTACTCAAGCCTCACCTCCACTGCGTGCGCGTGCGCGCTGAGCCCTTCCATCTCCGCCAGCCGCACGCAGGCATCCCGGAGCATCTCGAGGTCGCCGCGATTCAAGCTGAGGAAGCTCGTGCGCTTCAAGAAAGTGTGGACGCCCAGCGGGGAGCCGAACCTCGCCGCGCCGGACGTAGGCAACGTGTGGTTCGGGCCCGCTACGTAGTCGCCGAGCGGCACTGTCGCGTACGGCCCCACGAAAACCGCACCCGCATTCTCAACCTGCGTCGCCCGCCGGCTGGCGTCGGCCGTAACGATGAGCAGATGCTCCGGCGCAAAGTCGTTGGCCAGTTGCATTGCCTGGTCGAGATCTTCGGCGACGATGACGCAGCACGTCGCCTTACGGATGATCGCCTCGCGCTCGAGGCCGAGGACCAGGCTCTCGAACTCCTCCTCGACGCGGTCCGCCAGCTGCGCCGAATCGGTAATGAGGACCGCCCAGGCAAGCGGGTCGTGCTCCAGCTGCGCCGCCAGGTCGGCAGCCACGTAATCGGGTCGCGCGTCAGCGTCGGCGATGACCATGACCTCTGTCGGGCCGGCGATGCCGTCCACCCCTACGGCGCCGAACACCTCACGCTTGGCGAGGTTCACGTAGATGTTGCCCGGGCCCGCCACGACGTCGACTCGAGGGATTGTCGCGGTGCCATACGCGAGCGCCGCGATCGCCTGCGCGCCGCCGACTCGATAAACGGTGTCGACGCCCGCGACATGCGCCGCAGCGAGGATGGCTGACGGGACGCTGCCATCCGGTCGAGGGGGCGTGGCCAGCACCACCTCGGGCACCTTCGCGATCCGGGCCGGGATGACCGTCATCAGCACCGTCGAGGGATAAGCGGCGCGGCCACCTGGTGCGTAGAGGCCTACGCGCCGGACTGGCCGCGTTACGAGCTTGAGACCGGGCGGGCCGCTCGAGGTGGACTGCACCTGGCGCGCGTGGAAGTCGCGAATGCGCTGCGCCGCAAACTCGAGCGCAGCTCGATCAGCCGGCGCCAGCTTGTCCGCGGCTGCGGCCAGGTCGCGTTGAGGAACCTCGAATGTCTCATCGGCGCCCGGCGCCCAGCCGTCGAACTTCTGGCCGAGCTCGCGAATTGCCTTGTCGCCCTCAGTCGCCACCCGGGCGCAGATGTCTGCCACGACAACCCGCTCCTGGGCGAACTGGGACAGGTCAAGCCGCCGCCGCGACATCGGGGAGTCGAGCCATGAGCCAACGTCGAATCGTTTGACGGTCATTCGCCGACGGCCTCCCGGAGCCGGCCCACCGCAGCCTGCACCGCCGCGGTGCGCGTCTTGAGGCTCGCCTGGTTCGCAATCAGCCGGGCAGTCGACTCACCCAGAGTGGCGGCGATTCGCAGACGGTTCTCCTTGAGCGTCCGCCCCGTCGCGGTGAGGTCGACGATGGCGTCGACGAGTCCCACCTGCGGCGCAAGCTCGACCGACCCGCGCAGCTGAACGACCTCGACGGACTGGCCTCGGGCCTCGAACCACGCGCTTGCGGTGCGCGGATACTTCGTCGCCACGCGAAGCTGCGGCGGCCAGGTCTCGGGTCCGTCGAGCTTCGACGCAAGCGGCACGGCGAACACCATGCGGCACCCACCGAACCGCAGGTCCACCAGCTCGTAGTGCGCTCCCGGCGTCTCCCACAGGATGTCCTTGCCGACGATCCCGAGGTCAGCCGCCCCGTGGTCCACGTACGCCGGAACGTCCGCCGGGCGCACCAGGATCACGCGGACCCCGGCGCGATCCACCAGCAGCTGGCGGCCAACCTCGTCTGCGCCCAGCCGGGCGAGGCCCGCGCGCGCTAGCAGGCGCAGGGATCCTGCCATCAACGCGCCCGTCGGCAGAGCGATCGAAACCTTGGTAGGAGTCACGGACGGAAACCTCGGCGAGAGATTCGGTATCCAGGTGGTCCAGATGCTAGGCGCGGCCGAGCACCGGAGCGAGCGCATCCGTTGATGCGTGAGCGAGGAGCAGAGGCCGCAACGACGCAGATGGGCCGCATGGGCGCCGAAGATCCGTCGAGGTCTTCCGGCCGGGACTCCAAGACTGTCTTCATGCGAGTCCTCCCGCCAGGCGACCTGCCACCTGCTCCGGAGGGAGCTGGCGCGAGCGCTGCCCGCGCGCGCTCCACGCGACCGTCTTCTCGCTCCGGCAGTGGACGAGGTTGACCGCGCCGACCGCATGCCACCAGGCTTTTGCCTCGGCCTGATTCCTGGGCTGAGTGTCAACGACTGCCCGCATCCCGAACAAGCGCAGGGTCGCACCGAGCCTGAGCGCAGACCCGAGCCCCGATCCGGTCCAGGCCACCGCCGCATCGATCCGCGGCAGCGCCGGCGGACGTGAACCCTGCGCGAGCATCTCCCAGATCAGGTCGAGCTGGACGACAAAACCTGTGGCCGGAGCTGGGCGCCCAAAGCGCGACAGCAGCCCGTCGTAGCGGCCTCCCTGCGCGACCGGACGGCCCACCTCGGGACCGTAGCCTTCAAAGATGATCCCGGTGTAGTAATCGAAGTCGCGAATGGCGCCGAGGTCCAGGCTGACGACATCACCCAGACCGTGCGCCACGAGTAGATCCAGTACTTCGGCCAGCTCAGCAAGTGCGCGCTCCGACCGTCGGTTTCGCACGAGCCCGCCTGCCGCCTGGAGAATCTCGGAACCTCCACGCAAAGCAGGGAATCGCAGCAGCAGCTCGTGCTCAGCCGAGCGCAGGGACGTCCCTTCGAGCAGGGACTCGAGCGCGACGAAGTCCCTCGCGGCTAGGGCGGTGCGAACCGCGGACTTCACTCCCTCGGGCAGCTTGACCGCGTCCATGATCCCGTGGAAGAACTCCGCGTGGCCCACGTCGACCTGATAGCGCTCCACTCCGCTCGCCTGCAGGCAGCGCGCGGCGAGCGCGATCACCTCCGCGTCCGCCACGGTGCCGAAAGCGCCGACCAGCTCCGCCCCCACCTGGTAGGTCTCGCGACTCTGGTGGAGACGGCCTTCGTCCATTGAAATGACCGGGCCCGCGTAGCAGAGCCGCAGTGGCAACGCCGATCCGCGAAGCTTTCCGGCGACGAGCCTCGCCACCGGTACGGTGCGTTCGCCGACGAGCGCGATGACCTCGCCTCGCGCGTCGGCGAACTTGAAGAGCCGGCGCCTCTGCTCGGCCCCGATGCCGAGCTCGAGCACGCCGGTGCTCTCGACCGTGGGTGTGATCACGTGCCGGTAGCCCCAGCGCCGCATCTCGGCCAGCACCGATTCCTGCGCCTCCCGCAGGACCTCGGCTTCTTCCGGGAGACGGTCGCGAAACCCAGGGACACCGCCGAGCTGGAGGATTGGCGATGGTGCGCCCTGCGCGCGCCCGGCCGAGGTCGACTTGCGACTACCGGCGGTGAAGGGACCTCCGGGCCGCGGCCACTGGAGTCCGGTCAGCTCTCATCTTCATCCTCGTCGTCGGTATCAGCGTCGGCGTCCTCACTGAAGTCGACCGTCTCGGCGTCGTCTTCGACCGCGTGCATACCCTCTTCGATGTCGTCGGTTGCCGGAGTCTCGACGAGCGCCTCCTCCTCATCCTCCGAGTACACCTCGATCCCGCCGGCACCCCGCGCCAGCAGGCTCTCCTTGGTGTAAGGACGGAACTCCACCTCGCGCTTGCGGCGCATCGGGAAGCTCGGCTTGCCGGCGAACTTCGCGTCCTGGTATGTCTCGCGGACGATCAGCTTCACGGTGTTGCCGTCGCACGAGGTGACACCGCCCTGGTAGCGGTTGCCACCGCGCATGAACTTGATCAGCCGTCGAGCCAGCTTCGACTCGAGCGTGCCCAGCTTGACCCCACGCGAGGTCTCGGCCACGATGCTGTCGCCGTCGACCTTCAGCTCGGCGACATCGCCCGCAGCGACCTTGGAACAAATGTCAGCGCTTCCGCCCTCCAGGAGGGTGATGATCGTTTTGCCCATCTCCTCGACAAACAGGTTGAGGTCGACCCTCGTCCCTCCGACCTTCAAGCCTTCCTTCTGGTGAAGGAGCGTGTTGATCCGCGCCGCGTTCTTCTTCGCGATCGAGTTCATTGGGTTGAGCTTCAAAGCAGCCTCGTAGGCGGCCTTCGCGTCCTTCAACTTGCCGAGCTCGGAAAGTGCTTTGCCTAGGCGGTTCTGCGTCTCCTCGTCCGCGCCGAAGCTTTCGATGATGAAGCGGTTCAGCTTGGCCGCCTCATCCCACTTGCCGGCGATCGCAAGCTGGACGGCCTCGTCCGCATACTGCGAGCGGGGCTTCACGTGCTCACCGGTTTCGGTCTTCAATGCGACGCTCCTAATGACCTGCGCCGGGGCGGCATGGTGCATTGCCCGGCTGGGAAGTGAAAGACGAGTATAAGAGTGTCCGGTCGCCGAGGTCCGCCGTTTAGCATCCGTTCAAGGGTTCCGGCGAGAATCACCCGGTGCGATCTGTGCGCAAAGGGGCTGCCGGCGCTTGCATCACTTTTCTGCTCGCATTCCCGGCTTGCACCGGCGGTGGCGGCGCTGCCTCAACCGCCAAGACGATCAAGATCGCGGTCGACGTGCCGCTGACAGGAAGTGAGGCCCGCGCCGGCACGACCACGCTCAACGGCGTGAGCTTTTTCGTACGGCGCCATCCGACCCTGGACGGTTTCAACATCGTCATCGACGCCCGCGATGACCCAGGCGGGACGACGACGTCACGTGGGGTAAAAAACCTCGAAGCACTGGTCGCCGACCCTCAGGTTCTGGCCATGATCGGACCGTTCGACGAGGGCGTCGCGCGGGCGCAGATCCCGATTGCGAATCGCGCGCACCTCGCCATGGTCAGCGTTACAACGAGCAGCCGCTGCCTCACCAAGGAGCCGTTCCTGCCGGCTTCCTTGGACCCTATGCGAACCACGATCAGTTGCAAGATGGCGGGTCTGCCTGCACCAACCGAGCTCCGGCCGACCGGCGTCAACAACTACTTCCGGCTGTCGACCACCGATGATCTCCAGGGCCCGGCTGCCGCCGATTACGCCGCGAAGCACCTGCAGCTGCGGCGTGTCGCGGTGCTTTCCGACGGCGAGGCGTACGGCCAGGCGCTGGCCAACGGCTTCCGGGCAAGGTTCAACAAGCTCGGCGGGACCGTTGTCGACCACCGGGACATGACCTCGCTGAACGCCGCCGACCTCACCTCCTTCTTGCAGCGCGCGAAGAAAGACGGCGCGCAAGCGCTGTATTTCGGTGGCACGTCAGCGAGCGGCAGCTGCGCGATACGTACTGAGATGGCGAGCATCTTCGACACAGCGACCAGCCCTGCGCCGATGCTCGGCGGAGACGGCATCGCCCTGGACCCCACATGCCTACGCGACGCGGGCGCGAATGCCCCCGGGATCTTCGCGACGGTGCCAACCGCCGACGCCGAGCAGATCGACTCCGCAAAGCCGCTCATTGTGGCCTTCAGGCATCAATTCGGGCGACCCGGGGACCTCGGCCCCTACACGATCGCGGCTTACGACGCCACCGGAGTCGTCTACGACGCGATCGACCGGGCCATCAAGGCCGCCGGCGGCAACATGCCGGCTCGAGACAGCATCGTCGCCGAGCTGGCGGCGACCACTGCTTTCAGCGGAGCCACCGGGAGCTTTGGCTTCGACGCCGCGGGCGACACCACCCTGCGGCTCCTTTCCATCTTTACGCCCGCCGGCACGAACCCGCGCGACGGCTGGACCTGGGTGGACACCGTCGATTACAGCGCCACACTCCCATATTAATACTGCGTCGCACTCACATTCAGGCGAATCTGGGCGAGTTCACGACGGCAATGCTTGACTTGCAGGCTCCGCCGAGTCCAAAGTTCTGAACGGAGTAGTGGTTCGGCCACCCCATGTGGCCGCATTCGCCGCCGGCGCACTCTCGCCCCGATCGCCATTTCAGCGAAGAGGTAGGTTGGGAAGAGGGCGGCGAATGAGGGAAGGCTGTAGTCCTATCTGTCGTGGGCCTTCCTACAAACACAAGGGGGAACCTTATGGTTCGAGCTAGAGGACTCGCGGTCCTCATTTCGGCGACGTTCGTCGCATTCGCCTGCGGCGGCAGTTCAGGCGGCACCGGGTCGAAGGGCGAGATCGACATCGCCAGCAGCCTGCCGGTCTCCGGGGCCGACGCATCAAGCGGCCTACCCACTCAGCAGGGCGCGCAGTTCGCCGTCACCCGAGCCGCCACGGTGCGCGGCTACACGTTGAAGTTCGTGCCCTATGACGATGCTGTCAACGGGGTGCACGACGCTCAGAAGGGCGTTCAGAACGTCCAGGCCATTCTGTCGAACTCCAAGATCCTAGGCATGGTCGGACCGTTCAACTCCGGTGTCGCGAAGGCTGAGATCCCAGTCGCCAACCAGGCGCCGCTGGCCTTGATCAGCCCCTCGAACACCAACGAGTGCCTGACGCAGGCCCTCGACTACTGCCAGGCGGCCAACGGGTTCACCCCGAGCAGCCTCCGGCCCAGCGGCAAGAACAACTACTTCCGCGTTGCAGCGGCCGACACCTTCCAGGGCCCGGCCATGGCGGACTTCGCCATCAAAGCCGGTCCTCCTCCGGCCGGACTCGGCATCACCAAGGTCGCTGTTTGGGATGACGAGGAGACCTTCGGTCAGGGCGTCGCCGCCAACTTCGCCAAGGAATTCAAGGCGAAGGGCGGCACCGTCGTCGACACCAAGCACTACGACCCCAAGGCCAAGAAGGACTTCAAGGACTTCCTCGCCTCGGCCAAGAGCGCCGGCGCGCAGGGAATCTACGTCGGTGCCACCACGGCCACCGGCGGATGCATCGCTCGCGGCCAGATGGCGGGCGTGTTCAGCCCCGACATCTTCTACATGGGCCCGGACGGCATCGGTGACTCACAGTGCCTCAAGGACTCAGGCGCAATGGCGACCAGCAACATGTTCGCCACCCAGGGCGTGGCCGACGCCACCCAGAACCCGGACGCCAAGGCCATCGTCGACGCTTACACGGCGGCCTACCCCGGATCGTCGAGCATCGGCGCCTACACGTTCGCCGGATACGACTGCGCCGCGCTCATCATTGACGCGATCGGCCGCGCGATTGACGCCAACAACGGCAACATGCCGAGCCGGCAGCAGGTCATCGACGCGCTCGCCAAGACCTCCAACTTCAAGGGTCTGACCGGCGTGATCACGTTCGACCCCAACGGTGACCCGACCCACCCCACGCTGCAACTGCAGCAGGTCAAGAGCGGGGCATGGGCCTTCGTAGCCCAGTTCTCGCAGGGCGGCTAGCACAGATTCGGTAAATCGGAGAAATTAGGGAGGGGGCGGTGACGCCCCCTCCCTATTATTGTGGGACCTTGGGAGGGGGAAGCAAATGATCGGAGCCTTGGCCCGGACCCCAGCGACCTTGCGCAACTTCGGCAACTCGCAGTTCGCCACGCTCATCGGGCTCCTAATCGCGGCCATCGGAATCGTCCTCACGATCCAGCACGTCCTCCAGCACGACGCCGCGTTTTTCTTCCAGATCCTGACCATCGGTATCGCTGACGGCTCGATCTACGCCCTGATCGCCCTGGGCTACACGATGGTCTACGGCATCATCGAGCTGATCAACTTCGCGCACGGCGACGTCTTCACCCTTGGAGCGTTCATCTCACTGGCCCTCTTCCCAGTATTCGGAATCGCCGAAGGCACCAGCGGATTCGGCTACGTACTCCCTCTACTGGCGGTCGGGCTCATCACCATGGCCCTGGTCGCCGTGGTCAACGTGGCGATCGAGCGCGTCGCCTATCGGCCGCTGCGTCACGCACCTCGCCTGGCTCCCCTCATCACCGCGATCGGCATGTCGTCAATCCTCGAGGGAGCCATGTACCTCTGGAAGGGTCCATTCAACCTGCACTACCCAGACCTGCTGCCGCTCACGCGGGTGAACATCGGTGCCATATCGATTGGCGTGAAAGACCTGATCGTGCTCACCCTGGCCATCGTGCTGGTGGTCGCCTTCACTCTCTTCATCAACTTGAGCAAGCTGGGCAAGGCCATGCGTGCGACGGCCCAGGATCGCGACGCCGCGCAGTTGATGGGCATTGACATCAACCGCACCATCGCGGCCACGTTCTTCATCGGCGCTGTGCTCGCTGGCGCGGGCGGGATCACCTATGGCCTTTACATCAACAGCGTCTCGTTCGACCTTGGGTTCATTACGGGCCTGATCGCCTTCACCGCGGCAGTGTTCGGCGGCATCGGCAACATTCCGGGCGCTGCCATCGGCGGCTTGCTGATCGGCATGGTGCGCGCCTTCTCGGACAGCTACTTCGACTCGTCGTGGACCGAGATCGTGATCTTCGGAATCCTCATCGCCACGCTCGTGTTCCGGCCGACAGGTCTGCTCGGCATGCGAGTGCCTGAGAAATGAAGCGGCTTCGGGAATTCGTTCGCGAGAATTCGCACAACCCCAACGCGATCGCCTACGCAGCTATGGCAATTGGTGCGCTCACCTTCCCCGGCATCGCCCAGTTCGCCACCGGAGGCAACGCGGACTACCTGGTCAGCCTTGCCGCCGACGGAGGCGTTTTCGTCCTCCTGGCGATCGGACTCAACGTCGTTGTTGGCTTCGCGGGTCTGCTTGACCTTGGCTATGCCGCGTTCTTCGCGATCGGTTCATATACCTACGGCATGCTCGCCTCGCAGCAGCTGATCAGCTCGCCCTTTCACCACGCGCTGCACGTTCCATTCTGGATCGCGTTGTTCCTTGGCATGTTCATCGCCGCCGGCGCGGGCGCTCTGCTGGGCGCTCCGACGCTGAGGCTGCGCGGCGACTACCTCGCGATCGTGACACTCGGCTTCGGGGAGATCGTGCCGAGGTTCTTCCGCAACATGAAGGACTTCACCAGCGGCGTGAATGGAATCAGCGCACTTGACGTTCCAACGCTGCCCTACTGGATCACCGGTCCCTGGGCCAACACTCAGCTGGCGATCGAGCAGAACTTCCGGTTCGTCACCTTCAACGTCACGGCCTGGTACGTCCTGATCGTCATTCTCGTCGTCGCCTCGGTGCTCGGCGTGAGCAATCTCTATGTATCGCGCTTGGGTCGCGCCTGGATGGCGGTCAGGGAAGACGAGACGGCCGCGGCTGCCATGGGTGTCAATACCGTGAACACCAAGCTGCTGGCCTTCGCCATCGGCGCCTCGTTCAGCGGGTTCGCCGGCGCGTTCTACGGCGCGAAGCTGTCGCTCGTGAGCCCGGACAGCTTCGGCTTCATCGTGTCCATCACCATCCTGTCGATGGTCGTGCTGGGCGGGATGGGCAACATCCCGGGCGCCATGATCGGAGCCCTGCTCCTGTACTGGGTGCTGTACAAGTTCTTGCCCGACGCCCCGCTGCAGGCCTCGTCATTGGCCCACAACCTCGGGCTGGATGCGCTCAACACGGTCACTCCCAACTGGCCCGGCATCGCCGAGTTCGTGTCGAGGCTCAAGTTCATCATCTTCGGACTGATCCTGGTGAGCATCATGCTGCTGCGCCCGCAGGGACTGCTGCCCAGCCGGCTCCGCACGGCGGAGCTGAAGCGCGGGGTACACGACGAATCAGCGACTGAGACCGTATGAGCGACGAACCGCAGCCGATCCTTTCCCTGCAGGGCGTGATCAAGCGCTTTGGCGGCTTGACCGCCGTCGACCAGGTCAGCTTCGACGTGCCAAAGGGTCAGGTGTTCTCGTTGATCGGTCCCAACGGGGCCGGCAAGACGACGTTGTTCAACTGCATCACCGGCATGCACGTCCCGACCGCGGGCCGGGTCCTGTTCGAGGGCCGCAACATCGCGGGCACCAAGCCCTATCGCACCGCGCAGCTCGGCATCGCCCGCACCTTTCAGAACATTCGCCTGTTCGAGTACATGAGCGCGCTCGACAACGTGAAGGTGGGCGAACACGTGCGCATGAAGGCCAAGCTCTGGGATGCCATCTTCCGCACCCCGTTTGCGCGGCGAGAGGAACGGCAGGTCACCGAGCGGGCGAG
Organism: Candidatus Dormiibacterota bacterium; assembly: GCA_035937155.1. GTDB lineage: Bacteria > Chloroflexota > Dormibacteria > Dormibacterales > Dormibacteraceae > Palsa-870. The sequence continues at coordinate 13,170 of DASYVJ010000088.1, forward strand.
GGAGTACCTGAGCTTTGTCGGCATCGAGCGCCACGCCGACAACTACGCACGCAACCTCGCGTACGGACAGCAGCGCCGGCTCGAGATCGCGCGCGCCCTGGCCACGGAACCCCATCTCCTGCTGCTCGACGAACCGGCAGCTGGGTTCACTCCCCAGGAAAAGGTCGAGCTGATGAAGCTGGTCGACAAGATCATCGCGCGCGGCATCACGGTATTCCTCATCGAGCACGACATGAAGGTCGTGATGGAGGTATCGCAGCGCATCGCGGTGCTCGACCACGGCGAGAAGATCGCCGAAGGCCCACCCACCGAGGTACGCAACAACCCACGCGTGATCGAGGCCTACCTGGGTAAGTCGGCGTGAGCTGCCGCTGATGGCGCTGCTCGAGATCTCTGGAATCGACGTCTTCTACGGCCGGGTGCAGGCTGTGCGAGGCGCCTCGCTGCAGCTTGACAAAGGCGAGGTGGTGGCGCTCATCGGCTCGAACGGAGCCGGCAAGACCACGACTCTGCGCACCATCTCCGGACTCCTCCATCCCGCGCACGGCACCATCACCTTCGACGGCAAGGACATCACGAACATGGAGCCGCAGAAGATCGTCCACCTGGGTATCTGCCAATCACCCGAAGGCAGGCGATTGTTCGCTCGCATGACCGTGCTCGACAACCTCAGGATGGGCGCCTACACGCGTACGAACGCGGCGGAGATCAAGAGCGACATGGACCGCGTGTTCGAGCTGTTTCCACGCCTGAAGGAGCGCTTGCATCAGATCGCCGGGACGCTGTCGGGTGGCGAGCAGCAGATGTGCGCCATGGGCCGGGCGTTGATGGCCAAGCCAAAGGTGTTGATGCTGGACGAGCCGTCACTCGGCCTGGCGCCGATCCTGGTCCAGACGATCTTCGACATCGTCAAGGAGATCAACTCGCAGGGCACGCCAGTCCTGCTGGTCGAACAGAACGCCCACAAAGCGCTCGAAGTAGCACACCGCGCCTACGTGCTGGAGACTGGCGTGGTGGTGAAGTCGGGCACGGGCAAAGAGCTGCTCGAATCCGAGGATGTACAAAAAGCGTATTTGGGGATGTAGGGCTTATCCCCTCCCCCGCAGGGGGCAATCAGTAAATCCCATCCTCATCGCCGCTTTGCGCGCAGGGCGAGGGTGGGGGCGGTGTCTAACGCATAGCCCGCGGCTGGGGGGCGGTGTCTAACGCATAGCCGCGGCTGGGGGCGGTGTCTAACGCACAGCCCGCGGCTGGGGGGCCGGTGTCTAACGCTCAGCGCCGCGGCCCCCCTCCCTAACCCTCCCCCTGCGGGGGAGGGGATTGGCCTTACCTCCCCGGTTGATAGCTGGCGACGAAAAGATAGACAAGCACGACAGCGAACGCTCCGTACTCCAGCACGACATTTCGAGTGAAGCTGTCCTCGACTGTGTGGCGGACAAGGCCCCGGTTGATATACCAGGCGAACAGCAGCATCACCGCGAATGTGCCCTCATTCACGACCAGATAGATCGACAGCGCGGTGATGGCCCAGGCGAGGAACGTCACGACCTGCGCCACGAACAAGGCAAAGATGAACGTCCGCCGAGGTGCGATGGCCGAACCGTTGATCCGGAAGCTTCGATAAGAGGCCATGAAGGTGATGGTGAAGATCCAGAGCAGCTGGAGGATCGCATTGAAGTGGAGCGAGACCACGACGAGGTAAGCGCCGGCGAGGGCGAGGATGAGGATCGTTTCCTGGAGCACCACGTGGCCGCGCTTCTCCTCGTCGCGCAGGCGCAGATAGTCGAGGCGCGCGGCGATGATGAAGCCCGCGCCGAACGCGGCGGTCAGCACCAGGTACTTCCAGAGCTCAGGCACCAACAGCGACAGCCCCGCCAGGGTGGTCGCGCCCAGAGCCACAGGGACGTAGTGCTCGATTCGTGGCACCTCTTCGTTGCCGCGCAGGTAGCCGAGCAGCGCCGGTGCCGCCACGATGACCAGCGCCAGCGCCAGCGCCCAGACCTGGCCCTGGCCAAGCAGCTCCGACTTGAAGCCGAACGCGATGGCGACCAAGACGACGCCCGCGAAGATCAAGAAGCTGCGGTCGCGCTCGGACTTGACCGTACTTATGGCGGGCGCGAGCCTTTCAGCTGGAACCGGAGGAATCTTCATCTAACCTCTCGAGTCTAAGTCCCGGTGCGGCCGTAGCGGTCATCGAGCCTGACGACGTCCTCGATCTCCGGCGTGGACACCTCGAAGATGTCGGTGTCCTCAACGGCGGTCAACCGATGTCGCGTGCCCGGAACGATGTGCAGTGTGTCCCCCGCCTGCATGCGGTGTTTGGTCAGCACACCATCCGGGCCGCCCAGCTCCATATCCACCGCACCTTTGATCAAGTACTGGAACTCATCCTTGCGCTCGTGGTATTGCAGGGATAGCGCCTCGCCCTTATTGATATGCAGCACCTTGCCTGCGTAGCGATCCGTGATCCCCCACCTCAGCTCGTAACCCCAGGGTTTGTCCACCCTCGATGCTTCGATGCGGCCGAACTCAGGTGCCAGCATGTTGCCCTTGCAGTGTGCTGGAGCTAATCGGCGAGAGATTCGGTGACCAGGTGGCCCAGATGCTAGGCGCGGCCGAGCACCGGAGCGAGCGCATCCGTCGATTCGTAAGCGAGGAGCGGAGGCCGCAACGACGCAGATGGGCCGCATGGGCGCCGAAGATCCGGCGATTACGCTCCAGCATGCTGCCTAATGCCAACGATGTCCTCGACCGCCGCGAGCCGCGCTTCGACGGAAGCGCTATCTGCCGCCTCCGCGTAAACCCTGATCAGCGGCTCTGTACCGCTGGCACGCAACAGCACCCAGCTTCCGTCGCCGAGGTAGAACTTGAAACCGTCGTCGGAACGAATCCGCTGCACGGGCACCCCGGCCACCTCCTCCGGCTCGTTTTTCTCGAGCAGCTCGAGGATCCGCTTGCGCTCGGCGTCGTAGGTCTCCCGGTTCAGGTGAATGTCGTGTCGCGCGTAAGCGTGCGGCCCAACCCGCTGCTCGAGGTCGACCAGGATCGCGGAGAGGGGTTTGCCGGCTTTGACGATCATGTCCGCGAACAGGAGACCCACCAGGATTCCGTCGCGCTCTGGAATGTGACCGCGAATCCCGAAGCCTCCCGACTCCTCACCGCCCAACACCGCGTCGGTCTCCATCATCTTTGGCGCCACGTTCTTGAATCCCACCGGCACCTCGAACACCTTGGTTCCGAAGTCGGCGCCGAGCTTGTCGACCATCGCGGTCATGTTCACGGTCTTAACCACCGGACCGCGCATCCCACGCACCTCGAACAGATACAGCATCAACAACGCGAAGACCTGCAGCTGGTTGATGAAGCGGCCCGTCTCGTCGATGATCCCAACTCGGTCTGCATCCCCATCGGTGCAGATGCACAGGTCCTGCCCGCCAACCTTCATGACGGCAAGCGTTGAGTCGATGTTGGGCCGGATCGGTTCGGGGCTGATGCCTCCGAAGAGCGGGTTCCTCTGGTTGTGGAGCTCGGTGACATTGGTGCGCCCGCCACCGATGAGCTCGGCGACGTATCCGTATCCGGAGCCATACATGCACTCGTGCAGGATCCGCAGGCCTGCGCCCTTGATCGCATCGACATCGACCATGCGGCCGACCTGCGTGTAGTACGCAGGGCGCGGGTCGTAAGTCGAAACCAGGTCGCGGGCAGCTCGGTGGTCGATTGGGGGCAGGTCGGAGATCGCATTGATCCGGCGCTCGAGGTCCGCGATCACGTCGGAAGGAGCTGAGCTGCCGGTCTCGGGCTTGTACTTGATCCCGTTGAACTGGTACGGGTTATGGCTGGCCGTGATGACGGCCGCGCCGGTCGCCTTGCGGTCGATCACCGTCCACGACGCCACCTGGGTCGGCGAAGGACGGTCGAAGATAAGCGTCCGCACACCGTTCGTCGCGAATATTTCAGCCACCATTCGAGCGAAATCCTCGGAGGCAAAGCGGCAGTCATAGCCGACCACCGCCAGCGGGTCGGCAGTGCGCGATTTCATGTATTCGGCCGTGCCCTGCGCAACGCGTCGCACGTTCGCGTACGTGAAATCGTCGGCGATCACGCCCCGCCAACCGTCCGTGCCGAACTTGATCTGGTCGGTCATCGGCCTAAAGGTAGCGGGTCTTGCGGGCCCGCCTCAGGGCTTCGACGACCTTACGAACGTCCTGCGCACGGGACCTCGGAACCACCAGCAGAGCGTCTTCCGAGTCGATGATGATCATGTCCTCCAGGCCGATCGCGGCCACCAGGCGGTTGTGACCCAGGATCAAGCTGCCTCGAGTGTCGACGAGGACCGATTCCCCCTCCACAGAGTTGCCATGATCGTCGGCGCGCACGCGATCGCCCAGCTCGGCCCAGTTGCCGATGTCGGCCCAATCGAAGTCCGCGGGAACCAGCAGCAGTCGATCCGTCTTCTCCATCACGCTGCGGTCAATGACCTCGACAGGCAGCCGGCGGTAGAGTCGTGCCGCGCCGGAGTCGTCGCCGGCGGCTCGGGCGGCGACGACCTTGCGTAAGCCGGCGAGGTGCCGCGGGGCGTGGCGGGCCAGCTCGTCTATGAAGACCTCCACACGCCAGCTGAACCAGGCCAGGTTCCAGTAGTACCCGCCGGCGCGCATATACCGCCTCGCCGTGGCGAGATCCGGCTTCTCGATGAAGCGCCGGACCCGAAGAGAGCCGTCGGTCACTCGACCCGGTGCGTGAATGTATCCCAGCCCGATCGACGGGAACGTGGGTTTGAGTCCGACGGTGACCAGCGCGTCCTTGGAGTCGGCGGTGCGAACAGCAGTCCTCGCGGCTCTGGCGATCTTGGCGGTGCCGTGCACGACGTGGTCCGCCGGCAGCGTCAGCATCACCGTATCCGGATTCCGCTCGATCAGCGTCAGGGCGGCAAGACCGTACGCGTTCGTCGTCCCGCGGGCTTCCGGCTCGAGGATGAGATGCCCGCGGTCGACCTCCGGTAGCACTGACTCGATGATCGGTCGCTGCCTGACCTCGGTCAGAACGAACACCTCGTCGGCCAACGACGTGGCCCTGTCGTACGTGGCCCGCAGCAGTGGCTGGCCGTGGTCGCCCAGCGGCAGCACATGCTTTGGCGTCGAGCTGCGCGAGCGCGGCCACAGCCGCGTGCCAGCCCCTCCCGCCGGTATGACAGCGACCGTATGTGTCAAGCGAGGTGCGCGGCGAGCTCTTCGGAAAGCTCTTTGGCCCGCGCCGTCGACTCCCACGGCGCGTCGATGTCAGTTCGCCCGAAATGTCCGTAGACCGCCGTCTGGCGGAACAGGGGGCGCCTGAGGTTGAGCTCCTTGATGATGCCCAGCGGGCTGAGGTCGAACAGCTTGCTGACGGCCGTGGAGATCGCCGCGTCTGGCACCTTGCCGGTCCCGAACGTATCGATGCGGATGGCAACGGGCTTGACGACTCCGATCGCGTACGAGATCTGCACCTCGCAGCGTGACGCGAGGCCGGCCGCGACGATGTTCTTCGCCACATGGCGGGCGCCGTAAGCTCCCGCGCGATCCACCTTCGTTGGATCCTTGCCAGAGAAGCACCCGCCGCCGTGATGGGCATACCCGCCGTACGTGTCGACCATGATCTTGCGTCCGGTCAGACCCGCATCCGCAACAGGGCCGCCGACCACGAACCGGCCGGTGGGGTTGATGAACGTACGGATGCCGTCCACTCGCAACGTGGCCGGGATCACGGGGTCGATGACGTGCTCGGAGATATCCGAGCGCAGCTGCTCGGTGCTGACCTCATCGTGGTGCTGCGTAGAGAGCACCACGTTGTCGACTCCTTCGGGCCGGCCATCCTCCCCATACCGAACGGTGACCTGGACTTTTCCGTCCGGTCGCAGATAGTTGAGCGTCTTATTGCGCCGTACCTCGGCCAGGCGGCGGGCGAGCCGGTGGGCCAGCGTGATCGGCAGCGGCATCAGCTCGGGCGTTTCGTCGCACGCGAAGCCGAACATCATTCCGGAGTCGCCTGCACCGCCGACATCGACCCCCTGTGCGATGTCGGGGGACTGCTCGTCGATGCTGGTGACCACGCCGCAGGTCTCAGCGTCGAAGCCGTATTTCGCCCGCGTGTAGCCGACCTCGCGGACCGTGTGCCGGATGATGCGTGGGATGTCGACGTAGCAGTCGGTGGTGATCTCGCCCACCACGATCACGAGCCCGGTGGTGACGATCGCCTCACAAGCGACTCGGGCCAACGGGTCCTTGGCCAGGATCGCGTCGAGAATTGCGTCTGAGATCTGATCGGCGAGCTTGTCCGGATGGCCCTCTGTGACCGACTCGGACGTAAACAGGGTCGATGCCGCCATGGTCGTAGTCCTCCACTGAATCTCCCGCGCCGGCAAGGACTGCCACCGGATGGGCCGTCCCCAAGCGCCAGGTTCATACCTCTGGGACGGGTCGAATCCTAGCGCAACTCCAGGTAGTGGATTCCGGAATGCCGGAAGAGCTTGGAGCCGCGCTGCGACAGCAATGCAGCGGTCGCCACGCGGGCAGCCTCCATCACCTTGTCGAGATGGTCGCGCTTCATCTCCCAGGTCGCCGTCGGGGCGGTGATCGGACACAGAACGACGATGCGAGCCCGATCGCGCAGCTGCTCGTAGTCGGCGAGCATCTGGTGATGCAGGGACAGCTCGAGGGTGCGTGCGATGAGTTCGGGCAGGGTGGTCGGCACCACGTCGTGCTCGCCGCCGCCCATGAGGCTGATCGCGAGGATCTCCTTGGCGCCGGCCTCGACCGCGACCTTGAGCGGCGTGTTGTCGACGATCCCGCCGTCCAGGTGCTCGCGCTTACCGATCCGGACCGACGGAAACAAGCCCGGGATGGCGGTCGAGGCGAGCAGAGCCGGTGTCAGCGCACCGGAGCGGAATACCGCGGGCCTGCCGGCGTTGAGGTCGGTTGCCACCACAGCCAGCGGAACGCGCAGCTGCTCGAAGGTGGTGATCCCAGTCAAAGCCTGCGCCCTCTCGATCAGACGGCGGATGTTCTGTTGCGGCAGCGCGCTCACCTGGTCTCGCCTCAGGCCCGAGATGATCGTGCCAAGCGGGTGCGCGCGAAAAACGTCGACCGCCTGGCGCGACAGCCAGACCTCGCGCAGCATCATGGTGCCGGCGAGCGACGGGTAGGCCGCGATCGCGCTGCCGTTCAGCGCGCCAACGCTGGTGCCGACCACCGAGACCGGGGCTTCGACGTCCGACTCGAACAGCGCCTGTAGGACCCCGACCTGGGCGGCGCCTCGCGCGCCGCCTCCGCCCAGCACCCAAGTGCGCCGAGCGGGCCCGAAAATTGGCTTAGTTTCCTCCCCCCAAAGGGGGGAGGGTTACCACGAATCCCCTCGCCCGCGACAGCGGGAGAGGGCTAGGGAGAGGGGCGCGGAAGAAGAAAACTTCAGCCTGAGCAGAATTACGTGCCTTCTTCCCAGGACGACAGGTAGTGCTCCTGCTCTGCCGTCAAAGTGTCGATGTCGATCCGCATCGCCTTGAGCTTCAAGCGTGCCACCTCGGCGTCAATGTCCGCGGGCACGTCGTACACCTTGCGCTCCAGCGTCTTGTGGTGCTTGGCCACGTACTCCGCGCACAGGGCCTGGTTCGCGAAGCTCATGTCCATGACCGCGGCAGGGTGACCTTCGGCGGCGGCCAGGTTGATGAGCCGGCCCTCGGCCAGGACGTGCAGCCGGCGACCGTCCGCAAGCTTGTACTCCTGCACCGACGGCCTTACCTGGCGCACGCCCGTCGCCATCTCGTCAAGCGCTTTCAGGTTGATCTCCGAGTTGAAGTGACCCGAGTTGGCGAGGATCGCCCCATCCTTCATCGCCTCGAAGTGCTGGCGGTCCAGCACGTTGACGTCGCCGGTGACCGTGACAAAGATGTCGCCGTCGCGGGCCGCCTCGTTCATCGGCATGACCCTGAACCCGTCCATCGCCGCCTCGAGCGCCTTCACCGCATTGATCTCGGTGATGACGACGTCAGCGCCATGACCCTTGGCCCTCGAGGCCAGCCCGCGGCCGACCCAGCCGTAACCGGCGATGACGAACGTCTTGCCTGCCAGCAGCACGTTGGTGGCGCGGATGATGCCGTCGATCGTCGACTGGCCGGTGCCGTAGCGGTTGTCGAACATGTGCTTCGTGTCGGCCTCGTTGACGGCGACGATCGGGTAGCGCAGGACGCCCTTCTCGGCCATCGCGCGGAGCCTGACCACGCCGGTGGTCGTCTCCTCCGTGCCTCCAATGACGTCAGCAAGCTGGTTCTGGCGGGCCTTGTGGAGCACTGAAACCAGGTCGGCTCCGTCGTCCATCGTCAGCGCCGGGTGATGGTCAAGCGCTGCCTCGATGTGCTGGTAGTACGTGTCGTTGTCCTCGCCTCGGATGGCGTAGGTCTTGATTCCGTGCAGTGACGCCAGCGCGGCGGCGACCGCATCGTTGGTCGATAGAGGGTTGGAGCCGCAAAGCGCAACATCAGCGCCGCCCGCCTTCAGCGTGAGCATGAGGTTGGCGGTCTCGCTGGTCACGTGCAGGCACGCCGCGATCTTGATGCCCTTGAGCGGCTGCTCCTTGGAGAAGCGCTCGCCGATCAGGGTCAAGACGGGCATCTCGCGTGCGGCCCAGTCGATCAGGTCCTGGCCCTGCGGGGCCAGGTCCAGGTCTTTGACGTCATTGCCTTTCGAACTAACTTTCAAATCCGTTGCTTCTCCTTACGGCTAACGTGCTTCAACCCCCTCACCCCTAGCCCTCCCACCGAGTGGTGGAGGGAGATCAAGTTGGGCCTTTATCAATAGACGATCTCACTTACCACGTCGACGTCGGGGAGGCGTTTTCTTCCACCCAGGTTCGCGAGCTCGATGAGGACCTGCACACCGACGACCTCACCGCCGAGCTTGCGAATCAACCGCACCGCCGCGGCCGCGGTACCGCCCGTCGCCAGTACATCATCGACGATAAGCACCCTCTGGCCGGACTCGACAGCATCCGAATGGACCTCGAGCTGGTCGGTGCCGTATTCGAGCTGGTAAGCGTCGCTGATGGTTTTCGAGGGCAGCTTCCCGGGCTTGCGGATGGGGACGAACCCCGCATTGAGCTTGACGGCGATCGCCGCGCCGGGGATGAAACCACGCGCTTCGATCGCGGCGACAAGGTCCACCTTGCGATCGCTCCAGCTCATCGACATCAGGTCGACCACCTCGCGAAATAGCTCCTTGTGGCCGAGCAGCGGCGTGATATCGCGAAAAACGATGCCTGGCTTCGGATAGTCCGGAACGTCGCGGACGTACTGCTTGAGCTCCTCGGGCTTGGTCATACCACCGATCGGAAGTATTCCAGGGTCCGGCTCAGGCCTTCCTCCAGCGGCACCTCAGGCTCCCAGCCGAGGAGGGTGCGCGCGTGTGTGATGTCCGGCCGGCGCTGCTTCGGGTCGTCGACCGGAAGCTCGCGGTGGACGATCTCGCTCTTCGAGTTGGCCAGCCGCACGATGATCTCCGCCAACTGCAGCACGGTGACCTCGGTGGGGTTGCCCAGGTTGACCGGCATCTCGTCGCCGCGCTCGAGCGCGGCAAGCACGCCGCGTACGAGGTCGGAGACGTAGCAGAGGCTTCGCGTCTGCGAGCCGTCCCCGTACACGGTGAGGGGTTTACCCCTGATCGCCTGCGCCATGAAGTTCGGCACCGCGCGTCCGTCGGAGACCTGCATGCGCGGGCCGTGGGTGTTGAAGATCCGGATGATCCTCGTGTCCACCTGGTGTGCGCGGCGGTAGGCCATCGCGAATGCTTCCGCGCTGCGCTTGGCCTCGTCGTAGCAGCCGCGCGGCCCGATCGGATTCACGTTGCCCCAGTACGATTCCGGCTGCGGGTGGACGAGCGGGTCGCCGTAGACCTCGGAGGTCGAGGCGAGCAGGAATGTCGCGCCCTTGGCCCGCGCCAGGCCGAGCATATTCATCGTGCCGACCGTGCCGACTTTCAGTGTGTGAATCGGATTTGCGTCGTACTGCGGTGGTGAGGCGGGCGACGCGAAATGCAGTACGTAACGCACGTCTCCGGTGAGGAAGATCCCGTGGTTGACGTCATGTTGTCGAAACTCAAAGTCCGGATGACCCTCGAGCGTACGCAGGTTTTCGCGCGAGCCCGTGATGAAGTTGTCCAGGGCTAGGACCCGCAGACCGCGATTGAGAAGCGCCTCACACAGATGAGACCCGATGAAGCCGGACCCACCCGAAACGACCGCTCGCGGCTTGCCGGCGTCGGGATTACTCGCGGCCGATTCCTCGATACGTAAAGCCCAGGCCCCGCATCACAGGCGGGTCGTAAATGTTTCGGCCGTCGACCACCACCGGCCTCTTCATCGACAGCTTCACGCGGCCCAGGTCCAGATCGCGAAACTCGTTCCACTCCGTGACCACGACCAGGGCGTCCGCCCCGTCCGCCACCTCATAAGCGTCATCCATGTACTCGATGTCGGGCAGAAGGGCGCGGCAGCGCTCCATCGCCGCCGGGTCGTATGCACGCACGTGGGCGCCCGCGGCGAGCAGCACTTTGGCGATATCCAGGCTCGGGGCTTCCCGAAGGTCGTCGGTGTTGGGCTTGAACGCGAGCCCGAGCAGCCCGATCACCCGGCCGGGCAGGTCTTCCAGGCATTCGCGGAGCTTGTCGATGACGAGCATCCGCTGGTCACGGTTGATGTCCATCACCGCGTGCAGGAGCTCCGGGTGATAGTCGAAGCGCTCTGCGAGGGCCGCGAGTGCCTTGACGTCTTTGGGAAAGCACGAGCCACCGTACCCGATGCCCGCGTCGAGGAAGCTCGGTCCGATGCGCTTGTCGAGGCCCATGCCCTCCGCCACGAGCTTGGCGTCGGCGCCGACGCGCTCGCAGATCCGCGCGATTTCGTTGATGAACGAGATGCGCGCGGCAAGGAAGGCGTTGGAACCGTACTTCACCATCTCCGCCGTGTAGATGTTGGGAGTGATGAGGATCGGTGCGTCGAGCGGCGCGTACAGGCGCGCCACCTTGTCGGCCGCGTCGCGGTCGTGGCTGCCGATGACGACCCGATCCGGATGCATGAAGTCGTGGATCGCCGAACCCTCGCGCAAGAACTCGGGGTTGGAGACCACCGCGGCCTCATGCCCACGAGGATGCTTGCGAAGAACGGTCGAAACCATGTCACCGGTCAGCGGCGGCACCGTTGACTTGTTGATGACCACGATCGGACCATCCATGCACTCTGCGATGGAATTGGCCGCCGCCTCGACGTAGGACAGGTCGGCTTCGCCGCCTTCGCCTTCCGGCGTGCTGACCGCGATGAGGGCATAGTCGGCGCCAGGCACCGCGTCCTCGTAAGCGGTCGTGAATTGGAGGCGGCCGGCCTTCGCGTTGCGCTCGACGAGCTCGCTCAGCCCAGGCTCGTAAAAGGGGACGTGGTGGTTTTTAAGCTGGGCGATCTTCTCGCGATTGATGTCGACGACCATCACGTCGTTGCCAAGGTCGGCAAGGCAAGCAGCTGTGGTGAGCCCCACGTAACCGCCGCCAATGACCGCGACCTTGCTCAATGTGCTCCGATTATCTCGTGAATCTCCCTATCCCCATCGCGCCTTAAGGTCGGATCAGCGATTCGTACGCGGCGATCGTCTGCCGCGCCGCCGTCCGCCAGCTGAACGCCTGCGCCCTCTCCAGCCCGGCGCGGCGCCAGCCCTCTGGCTCGGCGATCATGCGGGCCGCGGCGTGGCCCAGCGCATCGGCGTCGCCGTCACGGGCGAGCTCCCCGGCGTCGCCGACCACTTCCGGCAAGCTCGAGTTGCGAAAGGCGGCCACGGGACACCCGCATGCCATCGCCTCGAGGCACGGCAGGCCGAACCCCTCATACCGACTCGGGAAAACAAAGCAGCCGGCCGCAGTGTAAAGGTCGGCGAGCTCAGCGTCCTCCACCCGCCCGAGCATCTTCGCGTCCCGCATGGTCGCCGGCGCCTGCCGTCCCGGGTCGCCGGCGACAACCAGCTGCAGCTGCGGTCGCACTTGGCGGGCTGCGGTCCACGCGCGCAGCAAAGCCGAAGGATCCTTGCGGGCGTCGAGCGCGCCGACGAACAGCAGGTAGCCCGGCTCCACGCCCCAGCGCTGCCTGACCCGTTCGGCTGCTCCGACCTTGGGCGCAAACAACTCGTCGGGAGCCTCAGGCACGACCCGCACGCGCCCCGGATCGACACCAGCGAACCGTTCGGCATCGGCCGCCGTCGCCCTGGAGACTGCGATCACCGCGTCTGCGCGCTTCAGCAAACGCTTGCCGAGCCAGAACCGCAGACGCTCGCCTCTCATCCTCGGTCCCCCCCATGCCCACGGGATCAGATCGTGCACGGTGACGGCCAGCGGGCAAGGCGACCGGCCGGGCAGCCGGAGGTCGATCGCGTGGTAGACAGCAGGTTTGATTCGCTCGAGGTCCGAGCCGAGTGCCACGGCTTCCTCGTAGGCCGCCAGCTGGCCGTGGTAGCGGCGACGCGAGCCTGCGAGCTTGTAGCCGCCTGGCGGTAGCGCCGGCTCGTCGAGTCCGGCGTCCAGGAGCAGGGTCAGCCTGGAATCAAACCCTTCTGCGATCAGCCCCTTGAGCAGGCCTCGCGCATACGCACCAACGCCGCGAGCGCCGCTCGGTCCCTGAATTGGCCGCATGTCCAGCAGCACCGACTTCCTGCTTCGGGTTGAGTTCACGAGTCGAGCCATCATAATTTGGCCGCCATGGACTCCCTAGACATCGTCATCGTCGGCGGCTGCGGCCACGTCGGCTTGCCCCTCGCTCTGTCGCTTGCCGACTGTGGTTACACGGTGGGCATCGAGGACATTGACGCCGCCAAGGTCGAGCAAGTTAAGTCGGGCAAAGTCCCATTCCTCGAAAACGGCGCGGAAGCGCTTTTGAACGAGCTCTTGCCGAGCGGCCGGCTGCAGCTTGCCTCGAACCCGAGCCTCATCGAGCGCACCAGCACAATCATCCTGGTCATCGGCACCCCTATCGACGAGTTCATGAACCCGTCGGTGCGCATCTTCGACAAGGTCGTCGACGACCTGGTGCCTCATTTGAAGAAAGGCTCGCTGGTCGTGCTGAGGTCGACGGTCTTTCCCGGCACCACCGAGTCGGTGGAACGGCGACTGCGCACGGCAGGAGTCGAAGTCGAGGTCGTGTTCTGCCCGGAACGGATCGCTGAAGGTCACGCCCTTGAAGAGCTCCGAACGCTTCCGCAGCTCGTGGGAGCTACCTCGGATACGGGGTTCGAAAGGGCGAGCTCGTTGTTCGAGCGGCTTGGCGTCGGTGTCGTGCGCACCACTCCTCTCGAAGCGGAGCTCGCGAAGCTCCTTACCAACACATGGCGCTACATGAAGTTCGCGATCGCCAACCAGTTCTTCCAGATCGCCCATCGTTCGGGTCTCGACTACAACCGCGTGCTCGACGCCATCCGCCACGACTACCCGCGCGCCCAGGACCTGCCCGGACCTGGCTTCGCGGCCGGTCCGTGCCTGCTGAAAGACACGATGCAGTTGTCGGCCTTCACCCCCGACCACTTTCCGATGGGCCAGGCCGCAATGCAGATCAACGAGGGACTGCCGAACTACATCGTCGATACGCTCAACTCCAGGCAGCCGCTGCAGGGGAGAACGGTGGGGATCCTTGGTATGGCATTCAAGGGTGAGTCCGATGACCCACGCGCGTCACTGAGCTACAAGCTGCGCAAGCTGGCGGCCTTTAAAGGGGCGCGGGTCATGTGCACAGACCCGTTCATTGCCGATCCTTCATTCGACCCGCTGGAGAAAGTGCTCAGCGAGGCGGATGTGCTCGTGGTCGCCGCACCGCATCGCGCATACCGCGCACTGGAGCTCGACGGTCGCGAAGTCGTCGACATCTGGGGGATGACCGGGCCGATCAGACTTTGAAGGTTCTGGTCACGGGCGCCGCGGGATTTATCTGCGGCTACCTCGTCGCTGACCTCCTGCATGCCGGACATGAGGTGGTCGGGGTTGACAACTTCAGCAAATACGGGCCGGTCAAACGCAGCTTCGACGGCGACCCTCGTTACCGTCTCGTCGAGGGGGACGCCAAGGACGCGAGACTGTTGACCGAGCTCGCCGCGGACTGCGACCAGCTCGTCGCGGGAGCCGCAATGATCGGCGGCATCTCCTATTTCCACGAGCTCGCCTACGACCTGCTGGCGGAAAACGAGCGGATCTGCGCCGCCACATTCGATGCGGCGATCAGCGCACACCGCCTCGGCCGGCTGCAGAAGATCACCGTCATCTCCAGCAGCATGGTTTTCGAATCGTCATCGGTTTTCCCAACCCCTGAGGGCGCGCAGCTCACGAGCCCGCCGCCGCGATCGACCTATGGCTTTCAGAAGCTGGCCACGGAGTTTTTCGCGCACGGCGCCCACGAGCAGTATGGCCTGCCCTTCACGATCGTGCGCCCATTCAACTGCGTCGGCATCGGCGAGCGGCGCGCGCTGCGCGATCACCAGGTCATGAGCGGGAACGTCAAGCTCGCGATGAGCCACGTGGTCCCCGACCTTTGCCAGAAGGTGCTGAAGGGTCAGGACCCGCTCCACATCCTTGGCGATGGCAGCCAGGTGCGGCACTACACCTATGGCGGGGACCTGGCGCGCGGCATCCGCGTGGCCATGGAATCGGACAAGGCGCTGAACGACGATTTCAACCTCTCTACGGATCGCTCGACGACGGTGCGCGAGCTGGCCGAGGTCATCTGGCACAAGGTCCACGGCCCGGAGCACCCGCTCAATCTCGTATCGGACCCGCCCTATGAGCACGACGTGGCGATGCGCGTGCCCGATGTCCGCAAGGCCCGCGAGGTCCTCGGCTTCGAAGCTAGTACCTCGCTCGAGGAGATGCTCGACGAGGTGATTCCCTGGATCCGCGAAGAGATCAAGGCGGCCCGAATCTGAGCCAGCGCTCTTCCGCCATGAGCGATTCGCCGGCCCTCAGCATTGTGATCCCCGTCTACAACGAAGGCGAGAACGTTGTGGCGACGCTTCGGGGTGTCGTGGATCGAACAAAGACGCGACCGCTCGAGGTGCTGGTCGTGCACGATTTCGACGAGGACGCCACGGTCCCGGTGGTCAAGCGCCTGCAGGCCGAGATGCCGCAGCTGCGCCTTCATCGCAACACCCTTGGGCGCGGCGTCCTCAATGCGATGAAGTCCGGCCTCCGCGCGGCGCGGGCCCCTTACGTCCTGGTGTCCATGGGCGACGGCTCGGACAACCCCGACGACATCGATCCGATGTACGAGCTCGCCCGCGACGGAGCGGATGTGGTGGCGGGTTCGCGCTACATGCGCGGTGGCCGCCAGCTCGGGGGACCGGTGCTCAAGCGGACGATGTCACGCGCGGCCGGCCTGTCGCTTCACTGGCTCGGCGGTGTTCCCGTGCACGACGCGACCAGCAACTTCCGGTTGTACTCCAAGCGGCTGCTCAACCAGGTGACCATCGAGTCGACGGGCGGTTTCGAGCTCGGTCTCGAGCTGACGGTCAAAGCTCATCTGCTAGGCATGCGCGTCGCCGAGGTCCCCACGACGTGGCGGGACCGAACCGCCGGTGAAAGCCGTTTCCAGCTGTGGCAGTGGCTGCCGCGCTACATGAAGTGGTATCGCCGCGGGCTGGCGGGCCGGTTCAGGAAGTCGTCGTAAGCGGTCGGTAGTTCCGCTTGTAGTACTCCCAGTACTCGCCCGATTTGAGAGGGCGCCACCATTCGGGGTGCTCCTGGTACCAGCGGACTGTTCGCTCCAAGCCTTCACCGAAGCTGGTCTGGGGCTCCCAACCGAGCTGAGTGATCCGAGTGATGTCAAGTGCGTACCGGTAGTCGTGACCGGGCCGGTCGGCGACATATTCGATGAGGCTCTTCGGCTTGCCCATGATCTCGAGCACCGCCTCAGCCACTTGCCGGCCAGAGGTCTCCGCGCCGGTGCCGACGTTGTACACCCTGCCCACGGGCGCCTCGTGAAGTGCCATGTCGATGGCGCGGCAGTGGTCTTCGACATAGACGAAATCCCTGACGGCCGACCCGTCGTTGTAAAGCGGCAGGGGCATGTTGTCGATCGCGTTCGTAATCAACACCGGGATCAGCTTTTCCGGGTACTGGTGCGGCCCGTAGTTGTTCGACCCTCGTGTGACGATCAGCGGCAGCCCGAAGCTTTCCGCATACGCGCGAGCGAGGTGCTCGCCTCCAGCCTTGCTCGCCGAATACGGGCTGCGCGGCTTGAACCCGTCCTCCTCTCGGGAGCGGCCGGTCGGCACATCTCCATAGACCTCGTCGGTGCTGACGAGCAGGAAGACCTGGTGGTGGTGCTTGCGTGCCGCCTCGCACAGCACCGCGGTGCCGCGCACGTCCGTTTCGATGAACGCGAACGGATCCATGAGGGATCGGTCGACATGCGTCTCCGCTGCGAAGTTGACGATCGCGTCGGCCTCTGACGCGAGCGAGTCGACCAGGTCTGGGTCGCAGATGTCGCCGTGCACGAACCGGTAGCCAGGCTGCCCTTCGAACTCCACCAGGTTGGCCAGGTTGCCCGCGTAGGTCAGCTTATCGAGCACAGTCACCTGGACCTCGGGACGCGTGGTGCGGATCAGCCGCACGAAGTTTGAGCCGATGAACCCCGCGGCTCCCGCGACCAGGAGCCTGCCCGGTGAGCGAATCACTTGATGGTCGGACCGGCAGTCCAGTCGTACCCGATCGTCGGATCGTCGTGCGGGATCCTGCCCTCGTCATCGGGCGCATAGACGCTTGACGTGATGTAGAGGATGTGGCTCAGCTCCAGCGCCCGGCAGCCGTGCGCCACGCCCGGCGGGATCTTGAGGCAAGAGGTGTGGCCGTCGCCCATCAAGAATTCCATGAGCTCGCCCTTCGTCGCCGAACCTTCACGCGTGTCATACAGGGCAACCTTGATCGCGCCGATCACATACCACCAGTCGGTCTGACGCTTGTGGATGTGCCAGGCCTTGGCCGTGCCTGCGTACATCAGGGAGTGGCTCCACTGGCCGAAGTGGTCGAAGAACTCATCGGTCTCGCGGATGACCTCGCGGAAGAAACCGCGCTCGTCGGCATGCGTGACGAGCTCCTTTAACACCACGCCCTCAATCACTCTCGGTTTGCCCCATTCGCTCGCACGAAATCATGAGCTGCGTAGTACGCGTCCATCGATTCGCCAGCGTCCCCCCAATAACCATCGAGGATGTCGTACTCCATGAGGCCGCGCTCGAGGTACCAGTTGTTGACGTCGGTGATCTCGAGCTCGCCACGCCCGGACGGCTTCAGCTCGGGCAGCACCTTCCAGACCGTGTCGTCATAGAAGTACACACCAGTGACCGCAAATTCGCTCGGTGGATGTTCGGGTTTCTCGATGATCCGCTCGATGCGGCGGCTCCCGTTCAGTTGAGCAACGCCCAGATGACGCAGGTGCTCATAGTCGACTTCTTTGGAGAGGACGACCCGGGCGCCGTGCTCCTGCTTGCGGAAAGAGTCGACGCAGTGACGGATCGACCGGCCAAAGATGTTGTCGCCTAGCAGGACCACGACGCGATCGCCTCCGACGAACTTCTCTGCCAGACCGAGCGCCTCGGCGATGCCACCTGGCTTGTCCTGGTAGGCGTAGAACAGCCTGTCGATGCCGAATTCCTGCCCGTTGCCAAGCAGGCGAAGGAACTCTCCGGCGTGCGTGCCGCCGGTGACCAGCATCATCTCGGTCACGCCGGCCCGGACCAGAGCCTCGATCGCGTAGCTGATCATCGGGCGGTCGTAGATGGGCAGCAGGTGCTTGTTGGTGATCCTGGTTAGCGGATGCAGCCGGCTGCCGGTGCCGCCGGCGAGGATGACGCCCTTCACGGGCGGATTCTAGAGTTCGGGAACCCAAGCCCGGGTCTCGGCTAGGCTTCGGCCATGGGAGATCCTCCTCCGCCGGCTGCCGTCGCGCCTCAAACCCGCTTCTCGGCCGACGGCTTCTGGTGGTGGGACGGGGCGGAATGGAGGGCGGCGCTTTCTCAGGATCGCCTCTGGCGCTGGAACGGACAGACATGGGAGCCGGCTCGCCCGACCGGGACTCTATCCCGGTCAAATACGGGAGTCGCGATCGGTATCACGGTGGCGATCTTTGTTGGCATCCTCGCGCTGGTTGCGCTCGTCACGGTCGTGCTCCTTTATTCGATGGGGAGCCAGATCTCGAACGTGTTCTCCAACGTCGCGGCGGCGCTCAACGGCCAGTAGCGGCCTATAAAGGGCGCTCGAACGTGGAGTAAGCCACAAGGTGTTGTGGCAGACTGGCCGCCACACAGAGCATGGCGAAACCCGACAACTGGCCGCGAACCATCCTTCACGTCGACCTCGACGCCTTCTACACATCGGTCCATCAGCGAGACGAACCGAAGCTTCGAGGCATTCCTGTCGCTGTCGCCGGCCGGTCGAAACGGGCGGTGGTCATGGGTGCGTCATACGAGGCACGGGCGTTCGGGGTGCGGTCCGCATTGCCCTTGCATGAGGCTTTGCAGCTCTGCCCCCAGCTGATGGTGGTGACGCCGGATGGCGCTCGATATCGCGAGGCAAGCCGTTCCGTGCACCAGATCTTCCGCCGTTTCACCTCACCCGAGCTCGTCGAAGGCATCGCCCTCGACGAGGCCTACCTGGACGTCACGGCCCGGACCCGCCACGGAACCTCAAACGCCGAGGACGTGGGGCGTCGCATCAAGTTCCAGGTGCACACGGAGGTCGGCCTCACCGCCTCGGTCGGTGCCGCGACATCCAAGCTCGTGGCCAAAGTCGCGAGCGGCACTCGCAAACCCGACGGTCTTGTACTCGTGCCACCTGGCGCGGAGGCCGATTTCCTGGCCCCGCTCCCCATTGGCGTCATCCCAGGCCTTGGCCCCAAGACAGAGGAGCGGCTGCACGAGATGGGTCTGCGCACCGTCGGCGAGCTCGCCGCTTACGAGACCCAGAGGCTTGTCCAGGCGCTTGGGGTTGGGGGCGCTGTGCTTCAACGATTCGCGCAGGGTCGAGACCGATCACCCGTCGACGGCAGCAAGCCGGCGAAGACCATCTCGGCCGAGACGACCTTCGAGCGGGACGTCAGCGATCGCGGGGAGCTGGAAAAGGCCCTGCGCGACCTGACCGATCGAGTGGTCGAGCGACTCAAGGCCGACGACGTCCGCGCGCGAACGATCTACGTGAAGCTGAAGCTGCCGGATTTCAGGCTGGTGAGCCGCCAGGTGAGCCGGACGAGTCCGACCGACGACGTCGAGACGATCTTCCGCGCCGCGCGTTCGGCGCTGGAGAAGTCGCACGTGGAGTCACGGCCGGTGCGCCTGATCGGGGTGGGCCTTTCGGGCCTCGAGCACCCTGAGCCCGACTTGCAGCTAACGCTCTTCGACTAGGTGCCGTCCGGTCGACGATCGGCCGCGGCAGAGCCGCCAACACCTCGCCCACCGTCGTCCATCCGAACTTCTCCTGGGTGAGGCCAATCAATGCGCGGAATACCATGGCGGTCGCGCGTGCATCGTCCAGCGCCGCATGGGCAGGCGTGACGTCGAGGGCGAGCTCCTGGACGAGCCGAGCCAGGCCGGGAGTCTGGCCTTTCGGAAACTCCAGCACGAGGCGCGCGAGCGCCGAGGTGTCAATGATCGGGTGCTCGAGCGGGCTCTCCAGGCCTCTACCGACCAGCCAGGTGTCGAAGGCGTCGTGACTGTGCTCGACCAGCACGGCGCCGCGGGCGAAACGCAGGAATGCGCGGCGCGCGTCGCGAAACTCAGGTGCGCCAATGAGCATCGAGCGATCGATGTGATGACGCCGGTGCGCGTATGGGTTGATCGGCGCCTGGCAGTCCACGAGCGTGTCGAAGAACGACAGCGGGCCGGCGAGTCGGAAGCGCTCGGCGCCGATCTCCAGGACAAGGAAGGGTGTGTTGCCGGTGGACTCGACGTCCAGAGCGACGAACTGCGCCTGGTCCAGCCGCGTTTCGGGCTTGACGTCAGGCGCGTCCACAGCGATCTCCTCCCAGGGCACGGGCTCCATCGCTCCGCGGGGTTTCAGGTAGACGGGCTCAATCCCCTGGTTGGGTGTCATCGGGTCTGCACCAGGGCGCGCCGGGCCCAGTCGATCTCGTCTCTGGTCAACGCCCGCAGCACCAGCACCGCGGCGCCGTACACAGCGACGCCGACCGCGATGGGAATCGCCAGAGCCACCCCGCCCATGTCACGCAGGGGAAACACGGCGGCTCCCATGATCAAGCCGGCCAGCACGACGCGCCAGCTGAGGCGGACGACAGGCACCCGGCCAATATGGCGCGCGGTCAGCGTCCACGCCACTACGCCCAACACGATCTCGGTCATCACGGTCGCCCAGCTGGCCCCCACATAGCCGAAGGTCGGGATCAGTGCGAGGTTCAAACCAAGATTGGCGACAAGGCTCCATCCCGCCGCCCAGGTGAACGAGGACTGGCGGTCGGAGGCGCTCAAGGCGCCGATGAAGGCGTTGTTCACAAAGGCAAAACCAAGGGAAAGGGAGAGGATGCGAAGCGCGGGCTCCGAAAGGTCGTACTGCGTGCCAAACAGGGCGTGATTGAGCGGGTGCGCGAGCACGAAGATGCCAACGCTCATGGGCCAGCCGATGAGGAGAAGCGCCTTGAAAAACCGGTTCACCGCGTCGAGGAACTCATTCGGTCTTTCGCGGTGATAGACCGAGAGGACCGGGAACACGACTGACAGGAAGGTCATCGGAACAAAGAGAAGCGCCTCGAATGGTTTGTACGCAGCTCCATACAGACCCGCTTCCACGTGCGGCCGGAGCGCGTACACGAGCGGCTGGTCGATCCTGAAATAGAGGATGGTAAGCACGAACGTGAATGCAAAAGGCAGCCCTTTCCAGAACCACTCGCGCACGAGGGGCAGCTCGAACCGCCATCCGATCACTGCGATGCGCTTGGCCGCCAGCACGACCGCAAAGTAGGCGCAGCTGAAGGCGTATTGCGCAGCATAAGCCCACACGAAGTAGGTGACGCCGCGCCCGGTCTTGATTCCAAACAGCACGAGTCCCAGGAGAACCAGGCTCTCGAGTACCACCGCCACCACCTCGTAGCCGAGCTTCTGCACCGCATACAGGCCGTTGCGCAGGAGGGTCGAGTAGGAGGTCAGGACCATGAGCAG
This sequence comes from Candidatus Dormiibacterota bacterium, assembly GCA_035937155.1. Classification (GTDB taxonomy): domain Bacteria; phylum Chloroflexota; class Dormibacteria; order Dormibacterales; family Dormibacteraceae; genus Palsa-870. Next base: position 34,375 of record DASYVJ010000088.1, read on the forward strand.
AAAGCCCGGAACAAGCAGGTCTCCCAGCCTGTTGGCGCTCAGCGCGGCGGCAAGCAGGACGAAGCTGACCACCGACATCAGAAGCCGCAGCGACATGACGTTGCGGAGGTAGCGCTGAATCTCGTTGGGGTGACGAGCACCCTCCCGGACGAACAAGACGTTGAAGCCGAGATCGAGCACCACGCTGACGATCGAGGTGTAGTTGACGAGCGTCGCGAACGCGCCGTACGGTGCGGGCTGGAGATGCCTGAGCATCGCGAGCACGGTGACCAGCGCGATCAACCGCGCGACGACCTTTGCGGCGAGGACGATGACCGTGTTGCGGAGCGCCCGCGAACCCAGCCCGGCAGCCGCCGCCGGCAGGTCGGGCGTCAGGTCGTGATCAGGCAACTGGCGGAATCGTATCGCCCTGCAACGATAGACTCCTGTGCCGATGGCAGAGCGGATGAGGATTCTCAGCGGCATGCGCCCAACCGGGCGATTCCATCTGGGCAACTACCTGGGCGCCGCGAAGAACTGGGTTGAGCTCCAGAACCAGTACGACTGCTATTACTTCGTCGCCGACTACCACGCTCTGACGACCGAGCCGGACGGACACACGGTCGAAGCCAAGATTTTCGACCTCGCCGCGGACCTGATCGCCGTAGGGCTGGACCCCAAACGAAGCGTGATCTATCAGCAGTCGAAGGTTCCAGAGGTCGCGGAGCTCACGCTCCTGCTGTCGATGGTGACGCCCTACAGCTGGGTGCTCAGGACGCCCACGTTCAAGGAGATGGCGAAAAAGCATCCGGACAACGTCAACCTTGGGCTGCTCTCATATCCCGTCCTGCAGGGAGCCGACATCGCGATCGTTAAGGGCCAGGGCGTGCCCGTCGGGAAGGACCAGCTCCCCCACCTCGAGCTGATCCGTGAGGTTGTGCGCAAGTTCAACCGCACCTACTCGCCCGTCTTCCCCGAGCCGCGTGCGCTGCTGACCGAGACGCCGCTCATCAAAGGAACGGACGGCAAGCAGCGCATGTCAAAGACCGTCGGCAACATCGTCGGCGTGACCGATGACCCCGAGGTCATCCGCAAGCAGGTGAAGAGCATGGTCACCGACGTCAAGCGCACTTACATGACTCAACCGGGACACCCGCGGACTTGCAACGTGTGTGCTTTTTACAAGTTCTTCTTTGAAGACTGGCAGCACTATTGGGATCTGTGCCGCACGGCCAAGATCGGCTGCGGCAAGAAGAAAGAGCTGCTCGCCGAGAGGATCATCGAGACCTTCGGGCCCTTCCGCGACGCCCGCGCCGAGCTCAGCCCTGAGAAGGTCGCAAACATTCTCGACGAGGGTAGTGAGACCGCCCGCGAAGTCGCCCGCCACACAATCGCCGAGGTCCGGCAGGCGGTCGGCCTGCCGCTTGTACGTTAAGGGTTGCTGGGAAGCTAACATTTGGGCCGGATGGCAGACGCTGCGGCGCCGAAGTGGTACACCCGTCGCACTTTCCTCGGTTGGTGGATCGCCGCCCTCATGACGGCGACTATCGTCACAGCACTCCCGCCGCTTCTGGTCTTCCTGTGGCCGGCTCCACCGAAGGGCCAGAAGAAGGGGCTCCTGAGGATCCCACTCGACACCCCGATCACCCAGCTCCAGGACGGTGATGCGATCAAGTTCAACGCCCCGACCAGCCCTAACTCCGCGTTCATCATGGCGGACGGTGGTGGCGACAACGCGGCGGGGGACCTGGCGTTTGGCGGCTTCGTCGTCAAGAACCAGGGCAAGCTCGACGTGTTCGCCATCAACTGCTCGCACCTCGGCTGCTCGGTCGCGTTGAACAAAGACGCGAAGAGCTTCGACTGCCCGTGCCACGGCTCACGTTTCCACCTGGACGGCACCGTGCTTCGCGGTCCGGCTGCGGCGCCGCTGTCGCACCTGACCTGGAAGCAAGGTACGGACCCGCAGACGATCGAGGTCGACGGCCTCACATTGGGCTTTTAGCGCATGGCCATCCCTCACCCACGCGACATTCAAGTGGCGGTGGTGAACTGGCTGGACGAGCGCTACCCGTTCACGAAGGCGGTCGACGAGGCGCTTTACCAGCGGGTACCGAACTTCGCCAACGCCTTCTACTACTGCTTCGGCGGGATGGTGTTCATCCTCATCGTGTTCCAGCTGCTGACGGGCGTCTTTCTCTCCTTCTATTACGTCCCCGACGCAGGGAGCCCGGGCAACTCTCCGGCTTATAACAGCGTGTTGTTCATCCAGAACACGCAGTACCTCGGATGGCTGATCCGAGGCGTCCACTTCTGGGGCGCCAACATCCTGATCATCATGGTCCTCATCCACATGGCGCGGGTCTACTGGACGGGCTCATACCGCGCGCCACGCGAGCTCAACTGGATGGTCGGCGTGATCATGCTCCTGTGCGTCCTCGGCCTCTCGCTTACGGGCTACCTGCTGCCGTGGGACACCAAGGCGTACTTCGCCACTGAGGTCACGATCAAGATCGCCGGCTCCGCGCCGCCGGCCCAGCTCGGCGCTTTCATCAGGGACGTCCTACAGGGCGGCCCGGTGGTGGGCCCACCCACCCTCCAACGCTTCTTCACCATCCATGTGTTTCTGCTGCCGGCCGTCATAGTGCTTTTGATGTACGTGCACTTTCGATTCATCCGGGCGCACGGCATCTCGGAGCCGATGTGAGCAAGCACCGCGTAGACAGGGAAGGCCCAGGAGCGGCAATCGCCACCAAGGAGATTCCCATCATCGAGGTAGACGAGCACGCCGGCCACACTCTCGAGCCGGAGTGGAAGCGGCTTCCGGTCGGGCCCGACCACATCCTGTACCCGGTGCTGGTGGGGCTTGCCCTCTTCCCCATCTTGATGGGCGACGCGGGTCATCACCTGGCGGATGACATGCCAGACGACCAAACCCACCCCTTCTTTCCGGACCACTTTTGGCCCTATCCGATCATCGCCGTGATCATGATGATCACGGTCGGTCTCATGGCGGCGTTCGTGCAGAAGAACCTTCAGCTCGAGTCGGTGGCCGACCCGCGCGCAGTCACGATCCCGCGACCGGACTGGTACTTCCTCTTCCTCTTCCAGTTCCTGAAGCTTGGCCCGGAGCTGATCATGTCACTGGTCATCCCGCCGGTGGTGGTGGGCGCCTTGCTGCTATGGCCGTTCATCGATGCCATCGCCGGGCCGCGGGTGGCCAAGCGCCTGGGCTGGAAGAAGTGGCCTGTGCCGGGCCGGAACATCTACACGGGCACCGGCTGGGTGGTCTTCCTGGGAATCATCGCGGGGCTCACGCTGTGGGCGCTGGCGGGCCCAGGGTTCTGCTTACCGTGGTTCGCCGGCCCCGTCTGCGGAGCTTGACCCGGATCTAGGTTCGCGAGTCGTAGAGCTGTTTGGTCAGCTCGATCTGGGCGAGATGCTCACGCGCGTGCCCGTAGTTCGAAACCAGCCAGTCCAGGCCCGGTCGCGGGGGCCTATCCCCTCGCGGCCGCATCTCGGTGAGGTCAGCCGCGGTCAGCGCGCCCAGCTGCTCGTCCAGCTCGCGATCGGCTCGATCCAACAGCTCCAGCAGCTCGTCTGCCTCAACCTCCGCCCGGAACTCCCCCGGCCGGTCACGCTCAGTCGTCAGAGAGCGCAGGGCACGGATCATCTCCCGCTCCGAGCCCAGCGTGTGGACCACGAGCACGGCGATCGAGTTCGCCAGCGGGAGCGGTTTCCAGTTGAGCGTTCCTCGGTCCATGCCCCGGACGTGGTCGCGCATCTGCTCGTGCACGGAGTGGTACAGCGCGCCAACGGTTGTCGCGATGTTCCTGGCGGCCGGTTCGTCCACGGCTATACCTTCTCCGTAACCCGATACTCAAGGTAGCGGCCGAAGAGGAGCCGGGTGTGCGCCTCCAACGCGGGAAGCACGCTCAGAACGAGTCCCACGACCGGATAGGCGAAATACTGGGGATACACGGCCGCTCTCTTCCATAAGGGCCAATCAGCCGGCTTCGGCGGGAGCATCCGGATCTCGAAATACAGGAAAAACACCACTGTGGAAAGCGTCGTCGACAAGAGGATGCCGGAGTACGACCACAGCGTCTGGCCGAGATCCGTCAGTGAAAAGTCGACGCTCACCCAAAGCGGGACCGAAGCGCCGAACATCAGGAGCACCGGTAGGAAGATCCAGTTCAGGTGGTTCAGGAACAGGTTCATGAACCGATGGATCCGCAGCCACAACGGGATCTCGGGGTGCTTGAAGAGCCTGGCGAGCACGTAGGGC
>DASYVJ010000089.1:0-107071 GCA_035937155.1 Candidatus Dormiibacterota bacterium
ATGTTCGACATGCCTGCGCGGCAGGCATTCGTCATCGAGATGGTCGGCCGGCAGGATCTGATGAACGCGATTGCCCTCAACTCGTCAGTGTTCAATGCGTCGGCCGTGATCGGCCCCGCAGTCGCAGGCCTTGTCATCGCGGCGGTCGGGGTGCCGATCTGCTTTCTGGCCAACTCGTTGAGCTACCTGGCCGCCATCGCGGGGCTGCTGCTCATGCGAGACCTCCCCAACATCGTTCCGCACCATGATCAGCAGCCGTTCCTCGCGCGGCTGGCGGAGGGCGCCTCGTACGCCCGACGCGAACCGGTGGTTGGTCTGCTTCTAGTTGCTGTCGCTATTTTTTCGCTCTTTGCCATGAACCGTTTGACGCTCATCCCTTTGTTCGCCGAGCAGGTGCTGAACGTGGGTGCGCACGGTTTCGGTTTCTTGCTGGCGTCGATGGGGTTGGGCGCTCTTGTCGGGGCGCTGACACTCGCATTCTTTCCCGGCTTCGGGGCAGACCCGAATCGCCAGCTGTGGATGGCCATGATCTGGGTCGCGGCGCTCGTCGAGTTTTCCATCTCACGGGTTTTCGTGCTTTCAATGGCGGCGCTTTTTGTCGCCGGTTACTGCCAGATCTCCTTCATCGCGGCCGCCAACAACCGCATTCAAACGCTCACGCCCGACCACCTGCGCGGGCGCGTCATGGCCCTCTATGCGCAGGCCCTGATCGGCGTGGGTCCGCTGGGCAGCACGCAGGCGGGCGCACTCGCCGAGTGGCTCGGGGCACCGTGGGCGATGGCGATCGGCGCCATCATCGCGGGCGCCGTGATCGTCGCGATCCGGCTCCTGCGTCCTGAGGTCTTTCAGCCCAGCCGGACCTCAAGCGCGGCGGCTAGTCCCTCGGGAGGTAGCGCGGCAGCTCGGCGAGCGAGGTGAATCCCTTTGCCTCGAGGAAGGCGGCGATGCCGTCGTGCACCTCGGCGATGGCTCGCGGGTTGGCGAAGGTCGCCGTGCCGACCTGGACCGCGGCGCAGCCCGCGACCAGGAATTCGAGCGCGTCCTCCGCTCGCATGATGCCGCCGATGCCGATCACAGGGATTCTCACCGCCCGCGCCGCCTGGTGAGCGAGATGAACGGCGAGCGGGCGGATGGCCGGCCCGGAAAGACCTCCGGTGCGAAAGCTCAGCCGCGGTTTGTATGCGTTGAGGTCGACCGACATGCCCACGAACGTGTTGATCGCGCACAGCGCGTCGGCTCCGGCGGCTTCGACCGCGCGGGCGATCACAGCGATATCGCTGACCATCGGTGTGAGCTTCACCCAGACCGGGAGGCTGGTCCGCTTGCGGACTGCTTCGGTCACAGCCGACGCCGCACGCGGATCGTTGCCGAAGTACAGGCCGCCCTGCTCGACGTTGGGACACGAGATGTTGATCTCGAACCCGGCGACACCGGGCACGCCATCCAGTCGCGCGGCAAGCTCGCCATATTCGGACGCCGACTCGCCGTTGATGTTGACGAACACCGGGAAATCCCATTCCGCCCAACTGGGCGCGTAGTCGCGAATGAGCGCGTCGACTCCAGGTCCCTGCAGACCGATTGCGTTGAGCATCCCACTCGGCGTTTCGGCGATGCGCGGCGGTGGCGTGCCCTCACGCGGGCGCAGGAAGATGCCTTTGGACACCATGCCGCCGAGCGCCCTCCGCTCCAGCAGGGGTACCTCGGTCCCGTATCCAAATGTGCCGGACGCCGCGAGGACGGGCCCGCGCAGCCTCGTGCCGCCAACCGCGACCGCCAGATCGGTCAAGCCATGACCGCATAAGAAAGGTGTGAGGGCAGCGCTGCCCAGTCGATGTCGGCCGCCCGGTAAACCGGGCCTTCCTTGCAGGCTCGGTCATAACCCCCGCGCTTTAGCGGGACCGCGCAACCCAAACACACACCCGTGCCGCAACCCATGTACGTCTCGACAGCAACCAGCCCATCGGGCCACCGACCCGCGACAGCCGCGAGCATGCGGTTTGGGCCGCAGGCCAGTACGAGGTCCGCGTCGGGAGCAGCTGCCACGGCCGTGCCCTTGAATCCCTGCGAGCCGTCGTCGGTCGCCCAGATGACCTCGTCACCTTCGGATTCCGTGCAGAGGTCCTCGCTGCTGCGGGCGCCGTGCACCCACGTCACGCGCATGCCCAGCTTGGCCGCTTCTCTGGCCGCCAGCGGCATCGGCGCCACCCCCAGACCGCCGCTGACCAGGACGATGCTCCGGGGCCCGGCCTCCAGGCCGAAGCCGTGCCCCAGCGGTCCGACGCAGCTGAGAACGTCGCCGGGGCTCATCGCGACCAGCTTTGATGTCCCCTCGCCGACCGCCTTCAGGACGATCTCGATCTGGTCGCCGTCTACGCGATAGATGGAGAACGGACGGCGGAGCAGAGGGCCCGAAGACCAGCCAAGGTTGACGAACTGGCCGGCGCGCACTGATGCCGCGATCTCGGGCGCGCGCATCGTGATGACGAACATGTCACGCGCAACTTCGCGTTTCGCCGTGATTGGGGCGTCCACCAGGAACACTTAGCCCGGTCTCCCCACCCGGCCGGGCTCGCTTCGCAAGCAGGGCCGACCTCCCCAGCAAGGTGGGGAGGTGAAATTAAGCCGGAACACCTGACCTCCACTCGTCGATCGTGCGCACCTCCATCTCGCGCGAAGCGGCGACGGCGGACTCGAGCAGAGCCGTGGCCGTGTCCAGCGAGGTCAGGCACGGAATGCGGCGCTCGACAGCAGCGCGGCGGATCTCGAAACCGTCTTTGAAGACCGGTCCGCCCACCTCGCCTGGCTCGGAGTAGATGTTCGACATCGTGTTGATGACGAGGTCGACCTGGCCTTGCGTGATGATGTCGACCACGGTCGGCCCTTCTTCGCCGATCTTCGCGACGACTCGCGGTGAGAAGCCTGCCTGCCGGAGAGCGCGTGCGGTGCCGTCGGTCGCCACGAGCGACCAGCCCATCTGGACCAGCCTGGACACGATCGGAAACAGCTCGGGCTTGTCGACGTCCGCGATGGTCAGCAGCGCAGTGCCGCCTCGCTCGATCTGCATCCCTGACGCGGCAAAGGCTTTGCGGAGAGCCTCGTTCAACGTGCTTGCGATGCCGATGGCCTCGCCTGTGGACTTCATCTCCGGACCGAGGTAGGTATCGACCGCCGGGAGCTTGTTCATCGAGAACACCGGCGCTTTGACCGCGACAAGGTCGCGTGGCGGGACGAGCCCCGTCGTCCAACCCATGTCCTCGAGCTTCTCGCCCAGCATCACGCGCGTGGCCAGCTTGACCATCGGCACCCCAGTGACCTTGGAGAGGAACGGGACCGTGCGCGAAGCGCGGGGATTCACCTCGAGCACGTACACGTTCCCGCGGTGCACGACGTACTGCACGTTCACGAGCCCGCGCAGGCGCAGATGACGCGCGACTTTCACGGTGTACTCGATCACATGCTCGAGCTCACGTGCCTCGAGGCCCTGGGCCGGATACACCGCATACGAATCGCCTGAATGCACGCCCGCACGCTCGACGTGCTGCATCACTCCCGGGATGACGACGGTCTCGCCGTCGGTGATGGCATCGACCTCGACCTCGATGCCCTGCAGGTACTTGTCGACGAGCACGGTCCCGCGCGGCATGGCGCCGATTGCCCAAACCATGTAGCGGCGCAGCTCCTCGCGATTCCGGACGATCTCCATCGCCCGTCCCCCAAGCACGTAAGAAGGCCGGACGAGCACCGGGTACCCGGCTCGCTCCGCGATCGCGACGGCCTCTTCGACTGAGGTGGTGGTGCCTCCCACCGGCTGCGGAATGCCGATGGCGTCAAGCGCCTTGGCGAAGGCGCGCCGATCCTCGGCGAGGTCGATCGCCTCGACGCTCGAGCCCATGATCGCCACGCCACGCTGGTTGAGCGGTTCGGCCAGGTTGATCGCGGTCTGTCCCCCGAACTGCACCAGCGCGCCGGCCACTTGCTCGACCTTCGCCACGTTCAGCGCCCCGTCGAGGTCGAGAGGGTCGAAATAGAGGCGGTCAGAGGTGTCGAAGTCGGTCGATACGGTTTCGGGGTTCGAGTTGACCAGCACGGCGCGGACCCCTGAATCGCGCAGCGACCACGCGGCGTGCACCGAGCAGTAGTCGAACTCGATGCCCTGGCCGATGCGAATGGGCCCCGAGCCGATGACCAGCGCGGTGCGGGAATCGACCGGCGTGCTCTCGGTCTCATCCTCCCAGCAGGAGTAGTAGTAAGGCGTGGCGGCCTCGAACTCGGCCGCGCACGTGTCGACCAGCTTGTACGTGGGCGTGGCGCTCTCCACCTTCTCGCCGCGGAGCGCGCTGATCATCGAATCGGAGAATCCGGCGCGTCGCAGCTCCCGCACGTTGCCCTCAACCTCCAGCCGTGTGATGGTGGCCATCCGATCGATGAACCACCTATCGATCCCGCTGCGCTCCGCGAGGGACTGCGGCTCGGCCCCATTTCTCAGTGCGTGGAGCAGCGCGAACAGCCGGCGGTCGTTGGGCTGGTCGATCGTCTCGCTCCCCAGCTCCCATGTGGCCGGAGGCTTCTGCTCGAGCGACCGCATCGCCTTCGTGAGCGCCGCTTCGAAGGTCCGCTCGATCGCCATCACCTCACCGGTCGAGGCCATCTGCGTGCCGAGGCGCCGATCGCCGGAAGGGAACTTGTCGTACGGCCAGCGCGGGATCTTGACCACGCAGTAGTCCAGGGCGGGCTCAAACGCGGCGAACGTGCGGCCAGTGACCTCGTTGCGAATCTCCTCGAGGCGCCGACCAACCGCCACCTTGGCCGCAACACGCGCGATCGGGTAGCCGGTCGCCTTGGACGCGAGGGCCGATGACCGGCTGACGCGCGGATTGACCTCGATCACGAAGTACGTCGAGCTCTTGGGATCCAGAGCGAATTGCACGTTGCATCCACCTTCTATGCCGAGGGCGCGGATGATGCGGATGGCCGACGAACGCAGCATCTGGTGATCGCGATCTGACAGCGTCTGTGCCGGCGCCACCACGATGGAGTCACCGGTGTGGACGCCCATCGGGTCGATGTTTTCCATGTTGCAAACGGTGATGCAGGTGTCCGCGGCGTCCCGCATGACCTCGTACTCGATCTCCTTCCAGCCCCACAGCGAGCGCTCGATGAGGACCTGGTGGATCGGTGACGCGTTGAGCCCGCCGGTCGCGACTCGCTCCAGGTCGGCCTCGTTAGTGACAAAGCCGCCGCCGGTCCCACCAAGCGTGTACGCGGGCCGGATGACCAGCGGAAGGCCGGCCTCCGCCGCGAACTCGCGCACTTCCTCCATCGATTCGCACACGCGAGAGACCGGTACGGGCTCGCCGAGCTGCTGGAGCATGTCTTTGAACGCCTGCCGGTCTTCCGCCTTGCGGATGGTTTCGATGCCGGCGCCCAGCAGCCGGACGTGATAGCGGTCGAGGACCCCCGCGGCGGCGAGCTCGGTCGCGAGGTTCAGGCCCGTCTGGCCGCCAAGCGTCGGCAGCAGAGCGTCCGGACGCTCTCGGGCGATCACCCGCTCCACCGCCTCAACCGTCAGCGGTTCGAGGTAGACGCGGTCAGCGACTTCCTCGTCAGTCATGATCGTCGCGGGGTTCGAGTTCACGAGCACCGTGGTGATGCCCTCTTCCCGCAGTGCCTTGCAGGCCTGGGTGCCGGCGTAGTCGAACTCGGCGGCCTGCCCGATCACGATCGGCCCTGAGCCGAGGATCAGGACTTTCTTCGGCTTCGGCGCCTGTGCCGCGCCGCCGACCGCCCGGAGCACGGGCTGCTGAGACCGAACCATTTCGACGAACCGGTCGTACAGGTGCTGGTTGTCTTGCGGTCCTGGGCAGCCCTCTGGGTGGTACTGGACGCTGAAGACCGGCAGGCTCCGATGGCCCAGCCCTTCCACCGATCCGTCATTCAGGTTGCGCTGCGAGACGAAGAAGTCGCCGGCCGGGATCGACGCCGCGTCGACCTGAAACTCGTGGTTCTGGCTCGTGATGTGCACGCGGCCCGTCTCGAGATCCTTGACCGGGTGGTTGGCGCCGTGGTGCCCGAAAGGCAGGCGAGACGTGCTCCCGCCCGCGGCTCGACCGAGGATCTGATGGCCGAGGCAGATACCGAAGATCGGGATGCGGCCGAGCGCCTGGCGCGCCAGCTCGACCGGCCCGTCGAGCACCGCCGGGTCACCGGGTCCGTTCGTGAGAACGAGGCCGTCAGCACCGGTGGCCTCGACCTCGGCCCAGCTTGCCGTGTGCGGCAGCACGACGACCCGGCATCCGCGCTCGCGAAGTGAGCGAAGGATGTTGGTCTTGACGCCGTAGTCCACCACGGCGATCGAGAGACCGGCGCCATCGGCAACTCGAACCGGCCCCAGCTCTGGGGGCATCCCCTCGAGCCATTCTTCCCTCGACGTGCGCGAAGTTTCAGCCACCAGGTCCTGGTCCGCGAGTGGCGTCACGCGGCGCGCCGCAGCGGCCAACTCGGCCAGACGCGCCTGGCCTGGCGCCTTCGATTCGTGACACAGCACCGCGCGCAGCGCACCATGGGTGCGCAGGTGGCGCGTCAGCGCGCGCGTATCGATCTCCGTGATCGCCGGCACCTTCCAGCGCTTCAGGTATTCGTCGAGCGAAGCCTGGCTCGAGTGATGGCTGGGAGCTGGGCACGCCCAGCGCACGATGAGCGCGCGGGCCCATGGCCGCGACGACTCTGCGTCCGCTTCACGAACTCCGTAGTTGCCCTGCAGCGGGTAAGTCATGCACACCATCTGCCCGGCATACGAAGGGTCGGTGAGCACCTCCTGGTAGCCGGTCATGGCCGTATTGAAGACAACCTCTCCCTCGCCGACAACGTCAGCGCCTAGCGCGACGCCGCTGAATGAGCGGCCGTCCTCGAGCACGAGCGCGGCGAAGACCTTCTTTTTAGCCGGCAACGATCACCGCCTGGTCGACGCCGTCGTCTTCGGCAATCAAGACCTCGATCCGCTCTGCATCTGAGGTGGGCACGTTCTTGCCGACGTAGTCCGGCCGGATCGGCAGCTCGCGGTGGCCACGGTCGACGAGCACGGCCAGCTGGATCGCCCGCGGGCGTCCGAAATCCATCAGCGCATCCATCGCAGCTCGCGCTGTTCGGCCGTGATGGATCACGTCGTCGACGAGAACGACGACCTTGCCACCGACGTCGGGCATGTTCGAGGTCGCGCGGTGAGCTGGCTGGCGTAGGTGGCGGTCGTCGCGATGCTGGCTGATGTCGAGCGAACCGACGGCCACCGGCACGCCCTCCAGCTCCAACAGCTTGGCCGCCAGGCGCACGGCGAGGTGGTCGCCCTTGGCCAGGATGCCGACCAGGACGACATCCTCGGTGCCGCGATTTCGCTCCACGATCTCGTGTGCGATGCGCGAGAGCGACCGGCGGATCTGGTCTCCGTCCATGACCGTGGCTTTGAGCCGGCCCTGCGTGACGCTCATGCCGGCATGACCGACTCGCCGGAGACAGCGAGAGATTCGGGGTCCAGGTGGCCCAGATGGGAGGAGCCGACGAGCACCGGAGCGCGCGCATCCGTTGATGCGTAAGCAAGGAGCGCAGGAGGCGACGCTGCAGATGGGCCGCATGGGCTCCGAAGATCCGCTGGCTTCGGCGGGGCGGTCATGCTAAAAGCCTGTCCAGCAACGCCATTCGGACGTGCAGTCCGTTGCGCGCCTGCCGGAAGTAGGCCGCTCGGGAGTCGGCGTCGACCTCGGGCGCGATCTCGTCGACGCGCGGTAGCGGGTGCATCACGATCGCGTACTTGCGCATCAAATCGAGGGAGTGCTTGTCGATGCGGTAGATGCCCTTTACGGCCTCGTATGCCGCAGGGTCCGAGAACCGTTCCTTCTGGATGCGGGTCATGTAGACCACGTCGACCTCGGGTAGCACGGCATCCAGGTCCTCGGTTTCCACCCAAGGGATGTGGTGCTCGTCGAGGTGCGCCTTCAAGTCGTCTCGCATGGCGACGAGAGGGGGCGCGACGAACCACACCTGGATCTCTTTGAATTTGCTCAGCAGGTACGTCAGCGAGCGAACGGTCCGGCCGTTTCCGAGGTCGCCAACCATGGCCACCTTGATGCCGTCGATTCGATTGAGCTCGTCCTTGATCGTGTAGAGGTCGAGCAGCGCCTGGGTCGGGTGCTGTCCCGGGCCATCCCCCGCATTGATGATGGGCACCGAGCTCACTGCAGCCGCCCTCTTTGCCGCACCCTCCTCGTTGTGGCGCACCACGATCACGTCGGCGTAGCCGCTGACGATGCGGATCGTGTCTTCGAGGGTCTCGCCCTTGGCCGCGGAGGAGAACTCGCGGGCGTTGTCCGTGCCCATCGTCTGCCCGCCGAGCCGCATCATCGCCGCTTCGAACGAGAGGCGGGTTCTAGTCGAGGGTTCATAGAACAGCGCGGCCATGACCTGGCCGTTAAGGCGCCCCATGAAGCGATGAGGCTCACGCTTGATTTCGTCAGACCGAGCGAAGAGGTCTTCAAGCAGCGAGCGAGAAAACTGCTGGCTTTCGATCACGTGTCGCAGACGGCTGCCGACGGCCATCAAAAAACCTCCTTCCCGGTCTCTCAGAACCGGACTTAAAGGAATCCCGCGGGCAAGAGTACCAGCAATCGATAAGTCCCATCCTTATCGGCGCTTGCGCGCCAATCAGTAAGTCCCATCCTGCCGCGCCCTCCCGCCAACCGGTACCGTAATGGGTCCGATGAACAAACGACCCGGGCATGTCAACGTCACGACGGAGGCCGGCTTCTGCAATTTCTGCGGCCGCCCGCGCAACCTGCGCAGTGAGGAGCACCAGCTCGGGACCTTCGTCCGGACGGTCGTGACCTGCGAGACCTGCCACCGGACCCTGTCGAGCACCATGGGCGTGGCCGGAGCCGAGCCGAAGGTGACCGAACCGGCAGAGACCGTCAAAGAGGCGCCCGCCGCCACCCCTGAGGCGAAGCCGCAGCCGGCCAAGCGCGCAGCCAGCACCAAGTCCGGCCCCGCTCCTGCCACGCCGAAAGCCACCAAGGCTAGATCCACCAAGACCAAGTGAGCCCGGCGGCGGTCAAAGTGGATCGCCTGGAAAAAACACTGGGCACCAACAAAGTGCTTCGCGGCATCTCGCTGCAAGCCGATTCCGGCGAGATCTTCGGCCTGCTGGGTCCAAACGGCGCGGGCAAGACCACCACCCTCAGGATCATTTGCACGCTGCTGTCCCCTGATGCCGGCTCGGTGGACGTGCTCGGTTTCGACACCCGGACGGCCCCGGAGGAGGTGCGCCGCAGGATCGGCGTCGTGACCGCCGACATCGGCGTCTACCCGCGACTCTCAGCGCGCGAGAACATCACATATTTCGCGGAGCTGAGCGGGGTGCTCGACGGCGAGCTCAGCCGCAGGGTCAACGCGGTCATCGATCGATTGGACATGGCGTCTTTCGCGAATCAGCGCGCGGAGAGCCTTTCCTCTGGTCAGAAGCAGAAGGTCGCGATCGCGAGAGCCATCGTCCACGACCCGGACGTTTTGATGTTCGACGAGCCCACTTCCAACCTGGATGTGCTGGCCTCGCGTGAGATACGAGAGTTCATGGTCGAGTCGCGAGACCGCGGCAAATGCGTGATCTTCTCGACGCACGTCCTGCACGACGCTGAGCGCCTGTGCAACCGGGTCACGATCCTCCACGAAGGCAGCGTCGTGGCGACCGGCACGACGGCCGAGGTCCGGGGCGCGCATCGGGACCTGGAAGACGCCTTTCTGGAGCTGGTGGGGTGAAAACGTTAGGCATCGTCTTCAGGAAAGAGATGCGCGAGATCCTGCGCGACCGCCGCACATTGATTGCGATCGGCCTTGCCGCGCTGGCCACGCCGACCGTCCTGATCGTGATCTCGCAGGTCTCGACCAAGACCGCCACGCAGGCGTACACCGTCGGCTACAGCGGCGACATCCCGACCGGCCTCGACATCCTGCTGAGCGCGACCGGCCTCAAGCTCGAGCGGGTCGCCGACCCGGCAGCCGCGGCCAAGCAGCAGGTGGATCTCGGCGTGGTCTTCCTGCCCGGAGAGATCGACGAGTACTACGACCCGACACGGCAGAGCGCACAGGTCGCCGATACGCGCCTGCAGACGGTGCTCGGCGAGTACAACGCTGCCAAGGCCGCGGCTGCGCTCAAACAGAATGGAGTCGATCCAGGACTGCTCAACCCGCTTCCGGTGAAGCTGCATCCGCTGAGCTCGCCAGTCAAGGCGGCCGGAAATGCGTTCCTGAGCTTCTTCCTGCCTTACATCCTGATCACCATGGTGCTCACGGGCGGGCTTTCCGCCGCGCTCGACACCTCGGCTGGCGAGCGAGAGAGGAAGACCCTGGAGAGCCTCCTCCTGACCCCCACGCCCCGGAGCCGGATCCTGCTTGGCAAGATCCTGGCGGTCAGCTTGATCAGCCTGGTCTCAGCCGTGGCCGCCATTGGGTCGATGCTGCTCGCGCTCACCCAGATACCGCTGCTGGGCACCCACGTGAGCCTGAGTCCCCTGGCCGCGATCGTCATGGTGTGGCTGGCCATCCTGCTCGCTGGCTCGTTCAGCTCCGTCACGCTCGCCCTCGGCACGTTGGCGAAGAACTTCCGGCAGGGCCAGGCTTACTCCACGCCGTTGTACTTCATCACGATCTTTCCGGCCTCGATCGTGCTGTTCATCCCGGACTTCAACCCGAACCTGGCGTACTACCTGATCCCGATCCTGAACGCCGTGCTCGTCCTGCGGGATGCGATCGTGCACAACTCGGTCGCCTGGCCGGCCCTTGCCGTCACGACGGCCAGCCTCGTGGCCACAGGGCTCTTCTGCTGGTTCGCCGCGCTCCGCTTGTTCACCCGTGAGGCCCTCCTCGTTAGGTCGTAGTTAAGAACCTCGGCCACCCCTAGACCATCCCCCCGCCCCTCACCCTCGCCCTCTCCCCCGAGAGGGAGAGGGGATTACTCAGTGCCTCTCGCGGTGGCACACTAGAGACAAACCAAATGACGCGGCACGTCACCAGCGAGAGAGACCTGCGCAGCCTGGAACGAAGGAGCATGTACTCGATCTTTGCTCCACTCGACGCCAACGAGCAGTTGCCGCGAGAGCTGATCCTGGAGGCCAAGCGGCACAAGACACTCGGCCGTCGCGAGCTGGCAGGAGCCATGTGGCTGCCGGCGCTGTTCGTAATCGTTGCCCTGGTCGGCTCGGCCGGGGTGAACGCGCTGGCGGCCGTAACCGTGATCGCGCTTCTCTACGCGGGCTTCTGGGCCTTCGTCCTGTTCGGGGAGCGAGCCTCGAAGTAGCCGCGTTCGGGACCGGACTATATTCAGTCCATGACTGATGCAGTGATCGTCGCTTTGGGCCGCTCTCCGATCGGCAGGGCGCGCAAGGGATCCCTCGTCGACGTCCGGCCCGACGACCTGGCCGCCTACGTGGTGACCAAGGTCCTGGAAAATGTTCCAGAGCTCGATCGCGGCGAGATCGAGGACCTGATCTGCGGCTGCGGCCTGCCGGGCGGCGAGCAGGGTCACAACATCGGCCGAGTCGTGTCGATCCTGGCCCGCCTCGATGTTCCCGGAGTGACTGTGAACCGCTACTGCTCGTCGTCGCTAATGACGACGCGGATGGCTGCCCATGCAATCCAGGCCGGCGAGGGCGATGTGTTCCTGTCGGTTGGAGTCGAATGCGTATCGCGCTATGGCAGCGGCTACCCCGACCCGCCGGATACGCACAACCCACGGCTGGTGCCAGGGAACTCCGAGGAATATCCGGACATCTACATCGCGATGGGCCAGACGGCGGAGAACGTGGCTCGCCGCGAGAAGATCAGCCGCGACGAGCAGGACCGCTACGCGGTCAAGAGTCAGAACGCCGCGGTGAAAGCACAGAACGACGGGTTCTTCGCCCACGAGATCATCCCCGTGCCGCTGCCGAATGGCGAGATGTTCACCAAGGACGACGGACCGCGACCAGGTACGACGATGGAAGTGCTGGCAACCCTCAAGCCTGCTTTCCGCGAGGACGGTACCGTGACCGCCGGCAACGCCTGCCCGCTCAACGACGGCGCCGCCGCGGTGGTTGTGATGTCAGACCGCCGGGCGAAGGAACTCGGCCTCAAGCCAATCGCGCGGATCGTCTCGACGGGACTCTCAGCGCTCGAACCCGAGCTCATGGGCCTCGGACCGATTGACGCGTCGAAGCAGGCGCTGAAGCGCGCCAAGATGACCATCGACGACATCGACATCGTCGAGATCAACGAGGCTTTCGCCGCGCAGGTCATCCCGTCGGCACGCGCCATCGGAGTCGACCCGTTCAGTGACAAGCTCAACCCGCACGGAGGCGCGATCGCGCTGGGCCATCCATTTGGGATGACAGGGGCACGCATCCTGTGCACGCTGCTGAACGGACTCCGCGAAAAGGACAAGACCTACGGGCTTGAGACGATGTGCGTGGGCGGCGGTCAGGGGATGGCGATGATCGTCGAGCGCCTTAACTAGACGGGATCGACTGACCCGCTAGGCTTGCGAGTGCGACTCGACAGGAACCCGAAGTAGGCCGTCGAGGACCCTGCGCAGGAGCTTTCTCAGGGCCGCACGCTCGGCGGGGCTCAGATCCGCCAGCACATCGTCCTCGATGCCTTCGCGCGCCTTTTCGGCGCGCTCGACCGCTACTCGGCCCGCGTCGGTGAGCTCGACCATGTGACGGCGGCGATCAGCAGGGTCCCTCCGCCGGACTGAAAACCCGGCCGCCTCAGCCTCGTTCAGGAGCAGCACGACGCTGTTCGCATCCATCAGGAGCCCGGTCTCGAGCTCCTGCTGCGAGACAGCGCCCCGGTCGCGCACATAGCCCAGCAAGAGGAAGGTCTTGAGGCGCATGCCCAGGAGCTCCTCTGAGGTGCGGCGGTGCAGCGCCTTGTTGATCTGGATAAGCAGAGCGATCAGCCCTGTGTCGGAACCGGAACCACTCTCCATCTTGGCCATTTCTGATCCTACCACTAGATGAGAACTATTCCCACTCTCCAGATAGTCCATGCAATAAGTATCGTAATGATCCTATTATAGTGATCGTCACACAGCCCGTTTCGTCCTAGGAGGCAGTGTGAACTTGAACAGTCTGATAAACCGGGCTCTGCTCGGCGACCGCCGGCGCTGGCTCGCCCTGGTCGTGGTCTGCTTCGGGCAGCTGATGATCGTCCTCGACTCGACGATCGTGAACGTGGCGCTGCCCGCCATCCAGCGCGACCTGCACTTCAGCCAGGCCAGCCTGACCTGGGTGGTCAACGCCTACCTCATCGCCTACGGCAGCTTGCTCTTGTTCGCAGGCCGGGCCGGCGACCTGGTCGGCCGCAAGTGAGTATTCCTCGCGGGTGTAGCCGTCTTCACAGTGGCCTCGGGGCTCGACGGCCTGGCGCCCGACTCCACGGCCCTGATCGCGGCGCGCCTGCTGCAAGGTATTGGTGGCGCGATGTCCGCCGGGGTCATCCTCGCGCTCATCGTCACGGGCTTTCCCAAGCCAGGGGAGCGCGCTCAGGCGATGAGCATCTTCATGTTCGTGATCGCCGGCGGCGGCTCCCTGGGGTTGCTCGCCGGAGGGACGCTGACGCAGCTGATCAACTGGCACTGGATCTTCTTCATCAACCTGCCGATCGGTGTGGTCACCATGCTGCTTGGCTGGTGGTTGATCGAAGAGAACGAGGGCCTCGGATTGAGCCGGGGTGTCGACGTCGCGGGCTCGATTCTTGTCAGCGCCGCGATGATGCTCGGGGTCTACGCGATCGTGACCGCCGCCGAAATGGGTTGGACGTCGGTCCACACGTTGGGATTCGGCGCGGCGGCCATACTCCTTCTCGCCACCTTCTTCGTGGTCGAGGCTCGGCTCGAGAACCCGATCATGCCGCTGCGGATCCTGCGCCTGCGCAGCCTCACCGGGGCAAGTGCCGCGCGCGCCCTCCTGGCCACCGGGATGTTCACCACGTTCTTTCTGGGCGCCCTCTACCTGCAGCACGTCAAGGGCTACAGCGCGTTCGGAACCGGCCTGGCTTTCCTGCCTTCGACGCTTGCTCTCGCGGTGCTATCACTCGGGATCTCAGCCCGTCTGATGCGCAGCTTCGGTCCTAGAGCCTTGCTCATTCCGGGACTCGCAACGATCACCGTCGCGCTTCTGCTGATGGCGACCGCGGACCCGAACGCAGGCTACTTCCCCGGCGTCTTCGGGGCCTACCTGCTGTTCGGGATCGGCGCCGGAATGTCATTCATGCCGCTGACGACGATCATGATGGCCGAGATTCCAGCAGCGGATGCCGGAATCGCGTCGGGCGTGGGGAACGTCACGATGCAGGTGGGCGCAGCGCTCGGCCTTGCTGCGCTTGGCACCATCTCCTCCGACCACACGCGCACGCTGGTCGGTCAGGGCCATTCACTGGTGAGTGCGCTGACCGCCGGGTATCAGCTGGGCTTTTCCATCGCGGCGGCCTGCGTCGCGGCGGGCCTGGTCATCGTGATCGTCGTGCTGCGGACACCCCGCGTCACTCGCGAGCGAGAAGACTTCGCGCCTGCCGACCAATCACGCACTGAGAGAGCTGAAGCAGCCTGACCGCTCCGGATCCAGTCGAGGGCGGCGCTACGCGGCGTCCTCGTCGTCGGATTCCAGCGGCTCTTCGGAGGCGACGCATCCAGCCCGCCCCATCGACGTGGATGTCGCACGCCAATCCATCACCACGATCCGGGAGCTGACTGACGCCGGGTACGGCCGCGCTTTCTTTTCGGAGCAGGGTGGCGCTGAGGACCACGCCGGCGACGAGCACTGAAGCGCTGATTCCGAACACCAGGTGAAATCCGCCCGTCAACGCATCGGGAGCGCTTTCCCCAAGGGCAAGGAGGCGTTGCGTTTGCGAGGCCGCAACTGCGAGTGTCGCGAGGGCCGGAAACACCAGGCCGGGCTCGAAGGGCTGGTGCCGGCGGCGGGCGACGAGTTAGCTTGCGGCGCCGCATGAGGCGACGGCGATCCACGCATCAACCATGGCGCTGCCTTCGGCAACCTCACGGCTGATTCAACGGACCGGTGGCGGGCGCGTTACACGACGACCGAGTTCAGGGCGAAGTTGCGCTCCGGACCGCCTTGTAAAACCGGCACGGCGGCGACTCCGCCGTGGTGTGGAAGTTCCAGTGGCGACACCACGCGGTGCCGTCGAACATCCGGCAGGTGCCGCAAGTCACCTTGGGGTTCTCCACGCGCGTCTTCTTCATATGGTGTTCCGGACGTTCGCCCTCGAAGCCGTCGCTCACAACTGCGACCGCACTTCCCACAGCTCGGGGTAGAAGCGCTTGCCCAGCGTCGTCCGCAGATACTCCGCGCCACTGCTGCCTCCGGTGCCAGTCTTGCTCCCGATCTGGCGTTCCACCATCAGCACGTGCCGCGCGCGCCAGTGCGCAAACGATTCGTCGTGGTCGAGCAGCGCTTCGCACAGGTCGAACAGGTCACCGTGACGCTCGCGGTCTTTGAAGACCTCGACCAGCGATGGAGACCCGCGCCGCTTCAACAGGCTGCCGAAAGCGTCGTCGAGAGACGGTTCGTCCAGCCGCCTGCGCAGCCGCACCGCTTCCTCTGGGGTCGCTTCGACACGGGCGAGGTATTTCGGCTCCTTCAGTCCTGACAGGAACTCGATCTCCCGAAACTGCACCGACTGAAACCCACTTGCCGGCGCCAGCTGCGAGCGAAATGCGAGGAAGTCCTGAGGTGACATCGTCTCGAGGACCTCGATCTCTTCGACGAGGAGACGCTCGATGACGTGGACGCGATGCAGGTAGTGGCGGGCGAAGAAGATGTCATCTGCATCGATCCGATGGCGAGCGGCTTCGAGCTCGAACAGCACCACCTTGAACCAGAGCTCGTAGACCTGGTGGGCGACGATGAACAGGAGCTCGTCGTGCTCCTGGCTCAGGCCCTTTTGCAGGTCCAGGAGCTCCTGCACCTTGAGGTAGGTGCCATACGAAAGCCTGCGGCCCTCCTCCCCGAATCGCGATCCCATGAAGGAAACGGCTAGTGCTTGAAGTGGCGCTGGCCGGTAACGACCATCGCAATCCCGGCCGCGTCCGCCGCAGCGATGACGTCGGCATCTTTCAGGGACCCGCCCGGCTGGATGGCCGCGGTCACGCCCGCCCTGATGCCTTCCTCGAGGCCGTCAGGAAAGGGAAAGAACGCGTCCGACGCCATCACCGACCCGCGGGCACGCTCGCCGGCACGGCGGACGGCGATCTGGACGGCCTCGACCCGCGACATCTGGCCGGCACCCACGCCCACTGCGGCGCCGTCCTTGAAAAGCACGATGGCGTTGGACTTCACGTGCTTGACAGCGGTCCAGGCGAATCCGAGCTGCTCCCATTCCGCCTCGGTTGGCGCGCGCCGGGTGACGACCGTGGCAGCGGATCGATCGAAGCCCGTCTGGTCCCACTCCTGCACGAGGAAGCCTCCCGGAACCGAGCGTACGTCGAAGTCGAAAAGATTGGCCCTCGGCGGTTCCGCGGCAAGGACGATCATGCCCTTGCGGCGCGCCAGCGTTTCCCTGGCCTCGTCGAGCACCTCAGGCGCGATGACCAGGTGGGTGACAATCTGCACGATGTGCTCAGCGGTCGTGCGGTCGAGCGGTCGGTTGACCGAGACGATGCCACCGAACGCCGAGACCGTATCGCACTGGTAGGCGAGGAGATACGCCTTGGCGATGTCATCCGCGACCGCGAGCCCGCACGGGTTCATGTGTTTCACAATCGCCGCGGCCGGTCGTTCGTAGTCGCGCACGAGCTGATAGGCGGCCGACGCATCCTGAATGTTGTTGAAGCCGATTTCCTTGCCCTGGAGCTGCACGGCGCCACCCAGGCCGCCCGGATTCGGACCGAAACGGTAGAAAGCCGCCTTCTGATGTTCGTTCTCGCCGTACTTCAGCGGCTGAGTCAGTAGGCCGGAGAAAGAGATCTCCGGCGGAAAACCGTTGATCAGGGGCCCACGCATGTAAGCGGCGATCCACGAGTCATACGCCGACGTGTGCGAGTAGGCCTCGGCGGCGAGGCGGCGACGCATGGGCTGGTCGACGGTCCCTTCGTTGAGGGCCGCCAGCAGCTCGGAGTAACGCTCGGGCCGCACGACCACGAGCACGGACTCGTGGTTCTTGGCCGCGGCACGAATCATCGCGGGTCCACCTATGTCGATGTGCTCGACCGCCTCTTCAAAGGTGACTTCGGGGCGGTTCACCGTCTCGACGAATGGATAGAGGTTGCAGCAAACCAGGTCGATTTCCAGCAAGCCGTGAAGCTCCAGCGACTCCATGTGCTCCGGCTTGTCGCGCCGCGCGAGGATGCCCGCGTGCACGCCCGGATGAAGGGTCTTGATGCGGCCGTCCATCATCTCGGGGAAGCCGGTCAGCTCACTCACCGGGCGCGCATCGAGTGCAGCCTCGTGGATTGTCCTGAGCGTGCTGCCCGTCGCGAAGAGCTCGTAGCCGAGGCGCTGCAAACCGCGCGCGAACGCGGCGAGGCCTGTCTTGTCGCTAACCGACAGTAGAGCTCTTGGCAATACGCGCCTCCATTAGCTGGATCGCCTGGGGAAGGATCCGGTATTCGGCCGCGTGCACCCGCTGCCGCAGGGTTTCAACCGTATCGCCTTCCAGGATCGGGACGGTCTCCTGGACAAGGATGGGCCCTGCGTCTAGGTCGGCCGTCACGACGTGCACCGTCGCGCCAGTCGCCCTGGCCCCGCTCTCGAACGCCCGCTCCACGGCGTCCATACCACCTCCAAACTCTGGCAACAGTGAGGGGTGGATGTTGATGATGCGCCCGGCGAACGCTTCCAGGAACGGATCAGAGTGGACCCGGTCGTAGCCTGCGTCCACCACGAGCTCGACACCATGCGTGATGAAAAAGTCGCGCATCGCCGCATCGCGCTCCTCGGCTGAGGCGAAGGCCTTCTGCGACAGCTCTCCGAGCGGGATGCCCTTCTCGCGGGCGAATGCCGCACCCCCGCAGGAGGGCCGGTTGGTGGCAACCGCCACCACGTTGAGACCGCGACCGACCAGGTTGCGCAAGTTGGAGCCCTGACCCGAAACCGCGACGCCAAGCTTGAGCGTCAGCTGATGACCACGCGATCGGGGCCCGAGTGGCGGACGACCTCACCAACCACTTCAGCTCCCGGCGGAACGTCTGCGGGATCGACGACCAGGATCATCCCAAGTCCCATGTTGAACGTGCCGTTCATCTCGTCGTCCGCGATGCGGCCACGCTTGCGGATGAGCTCGAAGATCGGAGGCACGTCCCAGGCTTTGCGGTCAAGTCGCGCGCCGAGCCGGTCGGGCAGGCAGCGCGGAAGGTTGCCGAGAATGCCGCCACCCGTGATGTGAGCGGCTCCCTTCCAGCGAATCCGGCCGAGCTCTGCGAGGTAAGACGTGTGCGATTCGAGCAGCACGTCGCCCAGGGGACGTCCCAGCTCTGGGTACACCCGGCTCAAGGGCACGTCCTCGAACACCTTGCGCACTAGCGAGTACCCATTGGTATGCAGGCCACTTGAGCGGAGGCCTACGAGGACATCCCCGGCCTTGATTTTCACCGGATCGGGGTTCCGGCCGGCCTCGACCAGGCCGACGATGAACCCAGCCAGGTCGTAGTCCCCAAGTGCGTACACGCCCGGCATCTCTGCAGTCTCTCCTCCCAGCAGCGCGCAACCCGCGTCGCGACAAGCGCGCGTCATGCCTTCGATGAGCTGGGTGAAGACTTCCGGGTCGAGCCGGCCCGTGGCGAAGTAGTCGAGGAAAAATAATGGACGCGCACCCGCGGTAGCGATGTCGTTGACGCAGTGATTGACGATGTCGACGCCGATGCCACGATGCGATCCCGCTGCGATGGCGATCTTGATCTTCGTCCCGACGCCGTCGGCGCTCGAAGCAAGGTGTCCGCCGCCCGGCAGCGCATAGAGTCCCGCAAATGGCCCCACGCCGACGGCCACATCCTTGCCATGTGTGGCTGCGATCAGCGGCTTGACCCGCTCCAGGACCCGCTCGTAAGCCTCGATGTCGACGCCGGCCGCGGCGTACGACAGACTCTCCGCTCCCATCAGCGGTGCGGCCGGAGTGCCGGCCGAGAGATTCGGTGCACAGGTGGTCCAGATGCTAGGCGCGGCCGAGCACCGGAGCGAGCGCATCCGTTGATGCGTAAGCGAGGAGCGGAGGCCGCAACAACGCAGATGGGCCGCATGGGCGCCGAAGATCCGGCTGGCATCTCTGGCCGCACCTCTAACCCACCAGTTGAGGCGATGGAGGTCCTGGTGCGTGGTCGGATTTGACCGGCAGCTCGAACTGCATCTTGTCCATCTCGAGCTGCTGCGGAACGGCGACCGGATAGGAGCCGTCGAAGCAGGCGCGACAGAACTCCTGTGAAGTGCCGCGGCCGATGGCCCGCATCAGTCCCGGGATGGACAGGTACTCAAGGCTGTCGGCGCCGATGCGCTCGCGTACCTGTTCCACGGTCCGCCCCGACGCGATGAGCTCCTTGGTCGAACCGATGTCGACGCCCATGAAGCACGGGAAGCGCATGGGCGGGCTGGAGATCCGCATATGGATCTCGCGAGCACCGGCAGCCCGCAAGCGTTCGATGATCCGCTTCGAAGTGGTGCCGCGGACGATCGAATCGTCGACGGCGATGAGGCGCTTGCCCTTGATCGATCGGGGCAGCGGATTGAGCTTCAGCATTACGCCCGCTTCGCGCAGCGACTGGTCGGGCTGGATGAACGTGCGATTGATGTACCGGCTTTTCATCATCGCTTCGCGGAAAGGTATTCCGGCGGCTTCCGCGTAGCCGATGGCGGCCGGCGTCCCCGAGTCAGGGAACGGGATCACCATGTCGGCCTCGACAGGCGCTTCCTTGGCCAGCTCGTGGCCCATCCGGATGCGGGCGTCTTCGAGCTCGCAGTTCTTCAATATCGAGTCCGGCCGCGCAAAGTAGATGAACTCGAACACGCACATGGCGTGCTTGTTGGAGGTCTGGAAGTTGACGCTGTGGACGCCATGCTCGTCCATCAGCACCATCTCGCCGGGTTGAACCTCGCGCACGAAGGTCGCGTTGACGGTATCGAGCGCGCACGTTTCCGAAGCGATGACGTGCGCGGGCTGTCCCGGGAGCGGGATGAACCCGATGCACAGAGGACGGAAACCGTACGGGTCGCGCAGGGCGATGAGCTGCGTCGGCGTGATGATGCCGCACGAGTAAGCCCCGACCACCCGCGCAAACGTCCGGCGGATCACGTCTTCCCACGTCTTGCCGTGCGTGTGCTCGATAAGGCGAGCCATCACCTCGGTGTCGAGCCCTGAGTCGAAGGTTGCGCCCTCCTCCTCGAGCTGCGTGCGCAGGGCTTCGGCGTTGAGGAGGTTGCCGTTATGTGCGATCGCACCCGGACCGAGCGTCGGGTGATGAAACGGCAGCGGGTGGGCGTTCTCGGCGCGGCTGGAGCCGGTCGTCGAGTAGCGGGTGTGACCAAGAGCCAGGATCGAGCCCTCGCCCATGTCCTTGATCTGTGCGGGCGTGAAGACCTGGGCCACAAGGCCCATGGCGCGATGCACGCGCACCGAAGTCCCGTCCGAGACTGCGATGCCAGCGGACTCCTGTCCTCGATGCTGTAGCGAGAAGAGTCCGAAGTAAGTGAGGTTGGCCACGTCCACGCCCTGCTTCGAGCAGATCCCGAAAACTCCACACATGGTTAGACCAAGGCTCCTTCCCAAGCTTGACGGATCTCGGCAAGCGGCAGCCGGAACTGACCTTCGAACTGGATCGAGTCGCCGCCCGCGAGGCCGAGCAGCGAGATCTCGACATGGTGACGGCGGGCCAGTGACTGCAGTTCAGGCATCGCACGCGACGGTAGGCTCACGATGAAACGGCTTGGTGACTCGCCGAAGAACGCAGCATCCATGCGCAGAGGAGTCTCGGGCCGGATCGCCGGGCAGCGCACGCCGATGTCTCCGAGCAGGCAGCACTCTGCCAGCGCCACGAGCATCCCTCCTTCCGCGCAGTCGTGTGCGGAATGCAAGAGCCGGTGATCGGCCGCGGCGAGGATCAGACGGTTGACCGCGCGCTCCCGCACCAGGTCGAGCGCCGGCGGCCGGCCTGCGATCAGGCCGTGCTCTACCTTCAAGTACTCGGTCCCGCCGAGGTCGTTGTGGCTCGATCCCACCAGCAGGACGAAGTCGCCCTCGGCGCGGAGGCCGGCGCCAAGCCGCCTGTCGTAGTCGCTGATCAGCCCGATCATGCCGATGACTGGGGTCGGATAGATGGCCGACTCGCCGGATGAGTCGTTGTAGAGGCTGACGTTGCCGCTGACGACCGGCAGGTCGAGAGCACGACACGCGTGCGCGAGCCCGGCGATCGTTTCCTCCATCTCCCAGTAAACCTCTGGCCGGTCTGGGTTCGCGAAGTTCAAGCAGTCGGTGACAGCGAGCGGCTGCGCGCCGGTCGCGACGATGTTGCGCGCGGCCTCAGCCACCGCGAGCTGGGCGCCGAGATGTGGGTCGAGGTGGCAGTAGCGCGAGTTGCAGTCGGTGGTAACTGCCAGGCCGAGCCGCGTGCCCTTGACACGCAGCATCGCCGCGTCACCCCCGGGAGGAATCACCGTCGAGTCGCCGACCATGTGGTCGTAGCGCCGGAAGATGCCACGCCGGCTGCTCAGGTTTGGGCTCTCCAGCAACCGTAGCAGCGTCGCGCCCGGGTCAATCAGCGGTGGCAGAGCGTCCATATCGAGGCCTGGTGGCTGCTCCGCTGCGACACCGATCAGCCGGCGCAGCGGCACGCCATCGGTGAGCAGGCTCACCGGCAGCCGTGCGACTGCCTTGGTGCCGTCGACAACGGTCATGTAGCCGTCGTCGGTGACGTGGCCGATCACGGCCGACGTCAGGTCCCAGGCTCTGAAGATGGCCTCGACCTCGGCCTCGCGACCACTTTGCACGACGATGAGCATTCGCTCCTGGGATTCGGAGAGCATCACGTGGTACGGAGTCATCCTCCGCTCGCGCCTCGGCACCCGGCTGACGTCGATATGAGCGCCGGCGCCGGGAACCTTTCCCGCGCACTCGGCCACCGATGACGTGAGCCCTGCCGCGCCGAGATCCTGTATGGCGACCACCGCATCGGTGTGGGCGAGGTCCATGCAAGCCTCGAGCAGGCACTTCTCGAGAAACGGATTGCCCACCTGCACAGCGGGACGTCGCTCCGAGCTGGTCTCGTCCAGCTCCAGAGACGCAAACGATGCCCCGTGGATTCCGTCGCGGCCCGTGTCCGCGCCAACGAGCATCAGGCTGTTACCCGTACCCTCGGCCCGAGCTCGCATGAGGCGATCGACGCGCACCAGGCCTACGCACATCGCGTTGACCAGCGGGTTGTTCGTATAGCACTCGTCGAAATAGACCTCGCCGCCCACCGTCGGGATGCCGATGCAGTTGCCGTATCCGCCGATACCGGCGACCACTCCTTCGACGTGACGGCTGGATTCTGGCAGCCGCCCGAAGCGCAGCGAGTCGAGCAGAGCGATCGGACGCGCACCCATGGCGATGACGTCGCGGATGATGCCGCCGACGCCGGTGGCGGCGCCCTGGTACGGCTCGATCGCCGAGGGATGGTTGTGGGATTCGATCTTGAACACTGCGGCCCAGCCTTCGCCGATGCTCACGGCGCCTGCGTTCTCGCCCGGCCCCTGGATTACCGCGGGACCGGTTGAAGGCAGCCGGCGGAGCAGCGCCTTGGAGCTCTTGTACGAGCAGTGCTCAGACCAGAGAACGCCGAGCATGCCGAGCTCGACCTCGTTGGGGGCTCGCTTGAGCGCCTCGACGATGACCCTGTACTCCTCGGGAGTGAGCGCAACCTCTCGAAGGCGACGCTCGTCAACCATGTCCAGACTCAAGAAACCAGGACCTTCATCGCGCCCGCCGCGACTGATCGGAACAGCTTCAGCCCGTCAGTGCCGCCGAGCTCGGCTTCGGCGCAGCGCTCCGGATGCGGCATCATGCCGAGAACATTGCCGCGCGCGTTGACGATGCCTGCGATGTTGTGCATCGAGCCGTTGGGATTTGCGGCGTTGGTGACGCGACCGGTCGCGTCGCAGTAGCGAAAGACCACTTGGCCGCGCTGCTCGAGGCGCGAAAGCGTGGCCGGGTCCGCGAAGTAGTTGCCCTCGCCGTGCGAGATGGGGACGCGGATCACCTCGCGCTCGGCGCACTGAGAAGTGAACGGAAGGTCGGTGCGCTCGACGACCAGGTTCGTCCACTGGCAGCGGAACTCGAGCGAAGCGTTGCGGATGAGCGCGCCGGGAAGCAGTCCCGCCTCGCAAAGCACCTGGAATCCGTTGCAGATGCCCCAGACCAAGCCCCCCCGATCCGCGAAGTCACCGATCTTCTCCATCACCGGCGCAAACCTCGCGATTGCGCCCGTGCGCAGGTAGTCCCCATACGCAAAACCGCCCGGCAGGATGATGCAGTCGCAGCCTTTGAGGTCCGCGTCCTTGTGCCACAGGTACTGGAGCTCGGCGCCGAGCACCTGGTCGATCACCCAACCGCAGTCGCGATCCGACCACGTGCCGGGAAAGACCACCACTCCGAACTTCACCGGCGTTTGTGGCCGTCCGTTTCAATTTCGAAGCGGTAGTCTTCGATCACGTGGTTGGCCAGCAGCTGCTCGCACATCGCCTCCACGCGCTCCCTCGCTTCGTGCTCGCTGCTCGCCTCCAGGTTCAACTCGATGTACTTGCCAACGCGCACGTCGGAGATCTCACGAAAGCCGAGCGTCGCGAGGCCCTGCTTGACTGTGATGCCCTGGGGGTCATTCACGACCGGCTTGGGAGTCACGATGACCCGAGCGATCATCTCTCGTTCCTCGGTTTCGGTGGAAACAGCGGCTTGCCGACCAGGCGCTGGTACGCGGTGAGATACCGCTCTCGGGTCTGCGCCACCACATCGTCGGGCAGGCGCGGTGGCTCCGATTCCTTGTCCCAGCCCGCACGCGTCAACCAGTCGCGTACGAACTGCTTGTCATACGAATCCGGCGATACGCCGAGCTGGTAGCTTGCGGCGTCCCAGTAGCGCGAGCTGTCAGGCGTGAGGGCCTCGTCGATGAGGATCAGGTCGTCACCGAGAAGACCGAACTCGAATTTCGTGTCCGCCAGGATCAGGCCGCGACGGGTGGCAAGCTCTGAGGCGAACTTGTACAGCTCCAGGCTTGCGTCGCGCAGCTTGGTGGCGAGATCGTCTCCGAGCTCTTTCTTGAGCTGCACAAAGCTGATGTTCTCGTCGTGTCCGCTTTCGGCCTTGGTGGCGGGCGAGAAGATCGGATAAGCGAGCCGCTCGCTCTGCCGCAGGCCGGGCGGCATCTCTTCGCCGGCCAGCGTGTGCGAGTCCTGGTATTCCTTCCATGCGCTGCCGGCGAGGTATCCACGCACCACGCACTCGAAGTCAATGCGCTTGGCCTTGCGGACGATCATGAATCGGCCCGCGAGCTTATCGCGGTGATCCTTCAGCGCCGGAGGCAGGTCGGGAACCATGCCTGAGATGAGGTGGTTCTCCTGGAACGTGTCGGTTTGAGAGAACCAGAAGATCGAAAGCTGGGTCAGGACCTTGCCTCGGTCGGGGATGCCATTGGGCAGGTTGTGGTCGAAAGCCGAGATGCGATCGGTGGCGACCATGAGCAGCTGGTCGGGGCCAAGCTCATAGGTGTCGCGGACTTTGCCGCGCGCGAACAGCTTGAGCGGCAGGTCGGTGTCCATGACCTCGGGCCCGGCGATCATTTCGCTTTCACTCCCAACCCGAGGCTCTCATACGCCAGGTCGGTGTGCTCGAGCCCGGCCCAGGGGTCGAAGACCTCGTCCAACTTTGCGCCGATCCGCGACATCACCTCTTGGTTCTGCTCCAGGAGCGTCCGGAAACCCTTGCCGTCGCCGTCCATGGCCTGCATGGCCGCCTGCTGAACGATGAGGTACGCGTCCTCACGTGACATGCCGCTGTCGACAAGCGCGAGCAAAACCCGCTGCGAGAAGACCACTCCACCGGCGAACTGTAGGTTGCGCAGCATCTTCTCTGGACGTACGTCGAGGCCGCGCAGGACATTGGCCATCTCCAGGGACATATAGCCGACCGCCGCACACGCATCCGGAAAGATGATCCGCTCGGCCGACGAGTGACTGATGTCCCGTTCGTGCCACAACGCGGTGTTCTCGAGCGCGGTCACGAGGTGCCCGCGAACCACGCGCGCCAGGCCGCACACCCGCTCCGTGAGGACCGGGTTGCGTTTGTGAGGCATCGCCGAGCTGCCCTTCTGCTCTTTGCCGAAAGGCTCGAACGCCTCGCCGATCTCGGTGCGCTGGAGGTGCCGGATCTCAGTCGCGATCCGCTCCAGCGTGCCGGCCACCAATGCGAGCGCTGACATGAAGCTCGCGTGCCGGTCGCGTGCGACCACCTGGGTCGACACCAGATCCGGACGAAGACCAAGCTCTCGGCAGACGTGCTCCTCGACCTTGGGGTCGATGGTGGCGTGAGTGCCGACGGCACCGCTGACCCGTCCGACCGCGGACTCGGCGGCAGCCCGAGCCAGCCGCTCCTGCGCCCGGTCGAGCTCGGCGACCCAGCCGGCCACCTTGAAGCCGAAGGTGATCGGCTCCGCGACGACACCGTGTGTGCGCCCGGCCATCAGCGTTCGCCGGTGGCGGATCGCGAGGTCGGCCGCCGCCTCGCGCACCGCGGCCAGGTCTCCCGCGATGATCCGCGCAGACTCGACGAGCTGCACTGCCATCGCCGTGTCGTTGAGGTCCTGGCTGGTCATCCCGAGATGCACGTAGCGCGCCTCAGGCTGGCCGATGGACTCGTTGAGTACGGTGAGAAACGCGATCACATCGTGTCCGACGCGGCTCTCGACCTCCGCGATCCTGTCCGCGTCGAAAGTCCCTTTGCGGATCTTCGGCAGCGCGGACGCGGGAATGCGGCCAAGGCTCGCCCAGCCCTCGCACGCGAGGACCTCGATGCGGAGCCATAGCTCGAATCGGTGCTGGTCAGACCAGACCGCCCGAATGGCAGGCGGAGAGTATCGCTCGATCAAGAAATGCACCGGCTCCCAATGATCACCGGGGGGACGGGTCGATTATACGGGTGGCAGCCCCGGCCCGGATTTAGTGGATGCGGTGCTGGCGGCCCCAAGATGCTGTGGGAGTCCGTCTTTGCCGGGTGGCTTCGGGCGCCCCCCTCGATAATCAACACCTTTATGGCTGAGCCTCGTAACCACCTCGTGAAGGCGCCCGTTTGAATCGGCACAGGCTGAAGGGCCAGTGAGCGACCGGTCGCGTGATGACGAGCGAGAGCTCGTCGAACACGCCAAACGGGATCCCCGGCAGTTCGGGGCGCTCTACGACCGGCACTTCCAGCAAATCTACCGATTCGTGTATTCAAGAGTGAGGGAGCAAACCGCGGCAGAGGACGTCACTTCGGAAGTCTTTATGAAGGCTCTGAAGGCCATGCCCCGATACCAGGACACGGGGCGACCTTTTGCTGCCTGGCTCTACCAGATTGCAGTCAACGCCATCGCGGACCGATACCGGACGCTCCGGCCGTCGCAGCCGCTTGAGGATTTCCATGACCTTTCCGTCGCCGGCCCTGCGCTTGAAGACCTGGCGGCTCACCGAGATGAGATCCGCCGCATCTGGACGTTGGTCGAGGGCCTGCCGGTCCAGCAGCGCACCGCGCTGGTGCTCAAGTTCCAGGAAGACATGAAGATCGAGGACATAGCAGTCGTGATGGGCAAGTCGGCCGGGGCAGTGAAGCTCCTGATCCATCGCGGCGTGAGCCGGCTCCGGGAAGACGCCGACGCTCTGAGGCCGGTCGAATGAGCATGCGCCACGACCCGGAGCTCGACGACGTGCTGCAGGACCAAGAGTTGCGCCGTCTCGCGGACCTGCTGGCGTCCTCTCGCCAGGCGGAGCCGCCGCTCGATGAGGCGTTCCGGTCCGGCCTCCGGCGGCAGCTGATGCAGAAGGCGTGGGAGATGGGCGAAGGCCGGCCCTCGCTGTGGCGGCGCGTGTTCGCGCCCTCCGGGCTGGCATGGGTAGGCGCTACAGCCGGGCTTGTGCTGATCGCCGGCCTGGTCGTGTTTTACGCAACTCAGCCAGCTGGCGGGCTCGACAAGATCTACATCAACAGCCCGCTCGACGGGAGCAAGGCCGTCGCCCTGCAGCAGGCCATCCTCGTCAACTTCAACCAGCCGATGGACCACCCCTCCACCGAAGCGGCGGTACAGATCGCGCCGGCGACCAACGTGACGTTCACGTGGCAGCAAAACACCCTCGCCGTGCAGCCGACCAGCGGGAACCTGGCGCCGAATACTCAGTACCAGGTCACGATCGGATCCGGCGCGCTGACCGCGGCCAAGCAACCCCTGACCACGGCGCAGACAATCACGTTCGTCACGCAGCCGCCGACGCCTCCAACACCTTCGCCCTCACCCACGCCGCGATCGCCCGCGAGCCCGACGTCGCTCCTTGCCGGTGAGCACCAGCTGTCATCGCTGGGGGGGACTGCCAGCTCGACCATTCAATGGTCAGCCGATTCCTCGAGCGTCTACTTCATCGATTCGAAGGGCGGGCTCTCCGAGGTGCCGGCCAAAGGCGGGGACGTCAAGGTCGTCGCCAGCGACGGTGTCTCGTCTCCTGCTATTGCCCCAGCCGGCGACCGCCTGGCCTACATCCGCGGCGGCAAGATCGAAACCCTCACCTTTGCAACCGGAACCACGGCGGAGCTCGTCGTGACGCCGGTCGCGACGCTGGTCGGCTGGGCTAAGGACACGCTGGTGTGGGCGGCTGCCGATGGCTTCTACACCAAAGGGACAAACGGTGCCGTGCAGCTCGCGCCGTTGCCGACGACCGGCGCTGTGAGCGTGGTCTCGTTCGCGCCCGACGGCATACATGCCGCGTACCGCCAGGACCAGAAGCTGTTCCTGCTGGAGCTTGCGACGGCTAAGAGCACACAGCTCGGACAGGCTGGTGCAGCGTTCTCCGGCTGGTCGCCGAACGGGACCCTGCTGATGTACTCGACCGCTGACGCTCTCATCGTTTCCGACCTTCAGGGCGTCAGCGTGAGCACGCTCCCCGCTGGTGAAGCAAGCTGGTCCAGCCAGGACGCGATCCTCCTCGGCAGCGACACCGACCTCTTCGAGGTTCGGCCCGACGCGTCGGCGCCGACCAAGCTGGCCAACGGGACGTATCGCCTGCCGACCTGGGCGCCCAACGGAAAGGACTTTGCGTTCGTCCGTGGCGGCGCGCTCTGGACGGCATCCGCTCCGGCGCTGCCGTCGGTGCCCACGACGTTGGACCTGGCTTCAGCGGTGGTCAACTCATTCATGCAGGCGCGCCAGAAAGGCCAGGCGGACCAGGCGGCGGCTTTCCTCGACGACACCGGCAAGCAGGCTTACTCTGGCGAAAGGCTGAAGCTCGTGATCAACGGTGATGCCCGTTTCTCGCGGTTCTACGTCCTCACGCAAGCGGTCACCGGCAGCCAGCCCGATACCGCAACCTTCGTCATCCGGCTCGTCCTGACGCATGGGAAGCTCGACGTCGCCGACTTCGAGGAGACGCTGACCGTCATCCGCGACGCTGCGACCAAGCAGTTCGTCATCGACCAGGCTGCAGCCGGTGCGCACCGCGACCTGGGCAAGGGAGCCGAGGTCGTCGGGGTCGTCGTGGCGGCCGACAACATCCAGGTCGCGTTTGACAGCGACCTCGACCCGGGCACGGTGACCGACGGCGTGCGCGTGCTGGACTCCAAGGGCCGGCAGGTCGACGCCACAGCCACCTATGCGAACCGGACGGTCACGATCAGCGGCCTGGACCTGAAGCCCGGCGCTCAGTACAAGGTGGTGGTCCTGACCACCGTGCGCGACGTGCTCGGCCACAACGTGGCGGCCGAGTACGACCTGCAGCTGCTCGGCCCTGTGGTCAAGAACAAGACAGACCACAAGGGACCCAGCGCGTCGCCGTCGCCGGCTTCGCCGACCCCGACGCCAACTCCCAGCAGCTAGATCAGCTTCAGGGCGCGCGCCGCCCGGCTCAGCGCGGTGACGGAGCCGGAATGGACGATCTGCCCGTCGAGCGCGGCTTCGAACGCCTCCGCGAATGGCACGCGAAGAACCTCCATGTCCTGTTCGTAAGTCTCCGGGTTGCGCTCGGCCTCGATGATTGATTCGGCGAGGAAGATGTGCGCTCGGCCGGTCAGGAACGCCGCGCCGTGCACAGCCCCCAGAGATGTGTACCGCGAAGCGACGAGCCCAGTCTCCTCCGCCAGCTCCCGCTTCGCGCATTCGAGAGGTGCCTCACCTTGTTTGAATGTGCCGGCCGGCACCTCCCAGGACGACTCGTCCCACGCATGGCGCCACTGGCGTACCAGGACCGTGTCTCCGTTTTCGAAATACGGGACGACAAAAGCCGAGTCCGGGTTGACGAGCACCGTGTAGAGGGCTTCGGCCCCGTCCGGAAAGCTAATGACGTCATCACGCAGCGCGAACGGGCCGGACCGGCCCGTGACACTGGTCGAGACGACCTCAAACGGCCGGCCGGTTTTCGGATGCTCGAGGTTGGCTATTTGTTCACCACCGCCGCAACCGCTGCCGCTGCCGCCGCGACATGCCGCGGATCGGGCCCGTAGTCGAACGGCGATGTCTCCCCGGTCAGCTTCTTGGCTTGCTCGACCAGATCTGGATGGTCCTCGATGAAACGGGTGCTGAGATTGCCCGAGCGGAAATCGGGGTTCTCGAGGATCGCGCGGTGATAGCTGATCGTGGTGGCGGGGCCGACCACGACGAACTCTCGCAGCGCGCGACCGGCCCGCGCGATCGCCTCGGCGCGGTCACTTCCGTGCACGATGAGCTTGGCGAGGAGCGAGTCGTAGTTCGGCGGGACGTCCGACCCAGGCCCGAAACCCGAATCAACGCGAACTCCCGGGCCGGCGGGCGCCACCCAGCGGGCGATGCGCTTCGGATTGGGCAGAAACTTCCGCACAGGGTCTTCGGCGTTGATGCGCATCTCGATCGAGTGCCCCGTCCAGCTCACATCCTCTTGGGTGAAGCTCAGCTCGTGGCCGGCCGCGATGCGGATCTGCTCTTTGACGATGTCGATCCCGGTCACCGCCTCGGTGATCGGATGCTCTACCTGGAGCCTTGCATTGACCTCCAGGAAGTAGAAGCTCCCGTCACTGAAGATGAACTCGACAGTCCCTGCGTTCACGTAACCTGCGGCCTTCGCGGCGCGGATCGCCGCGTCGCCCATCGCAGCGCGGATCTCGGCCGTGACGGCGGGCGAGGGCGTCTCTTCCATGATCTTCTGATGCCTGCGCTGGATCGAGCATTCGCGCTCGCCGAGGTGCACCGCGTTGCCGTGGCTGTCGCAAATCACCTGGATCTCGATGTGCCGGGGCTTGCGGATGTACCGCTCGATGTACACGGTCGGGTCGCCGAACGCTGAGCGCGCGGCCTGGGCGCTGCTCTCGATCGCCGCGACCAGCTCGTGCTCTGCTTCGACTACTTTCATCCCGATCCCGCCGCCACCGCCCGAAGGCTTGACCATGACGGGAAAGCCGATTGCCTTGGCGGCCTCCACCGCGACGGACGGGTCGACCGCCTCGCTGCCTGGTGTGACCGGTACTCCATGGTCGGCGGCAAGCTTCCGCGCGGCCAGCTTCGAACTGAGTGCACGCATCGCTGAGGCGGGCGGTCCGATGAACCGGATGCCGGCGGCTTCGCACGCCTCCGGGAACGCCGGCTTCTCGGACAGGAATCCATAGCCGGGGTGGATTGCGTCCGCGCCGCAGTCGTGAGCGACCTTGACGATTCGCTCCAGCTGCAGGTAGGACTCGGCGGGCGGCGCGCCGCCAATGTGATGGGCCTCATCCGCGTAGCGGACGTGGATGGCGTCGCGGTCGGCGTCCGAGTAAACAGCCACCGTTGCGATGCCGAGCTCGCGGCATGCCCGCATGACGCGAATGGCGATCTCGCCGCGATTGGCGATCAAGATTTTGTTAAAGAGTTTTCTCTTCATCGCCAGGAAATCACCCGACAACCAGGAGCGGCTGGCTGGGGCTGACGACCTCGCCCTCTTTGACGTACACAAAGCTCACGCGACCGGCGACGGTGGTGACGATGTCGTTCTGCATCTTCATCGCCTCGAGCACCGCGACCACGTCACCAAGCTTCACCACGTCCCCCACCTTGACCGGCATCTTGACGATCAAACCCTGCATCGGAGCAATCACGGTGCCTTCGCCGGTCCTGGGCGGTGGCGCGGCCGTCGTCCCCGCCGCCGTCGCAGCGCCGGCCGACGGCGTGACAGTCATGCCGGCGGCGGTGACGCGGACCTTGAACACCTCGCCCTCGACTTCGACTTCGAACTCGGCAGTCGAGACGGCTACCGCCGGCGGTGGTGCTGAAGGCTCAGGGTCGGCAGTCGGGGGTGGCGTCGCTGGAGCAGCGGAAGCCGCGGCGAGTTCCGGCTTCGGTGTATCGCTCGCCTTCTCGGGCGGACCGTTGAAGTATTCCTGCGCGAGGTTCGGAAACATGAGGTGGACCAGCACGTTGTCGTCAGTCGGCTCGTACCCGAGCTTCTTGACCTGCTGGCGCGCGACCTCTACCTGTGGCTCGAGCAGGTCCGCGGGCCGGATCGTGATGGGCTCCTCGCGACCCAGGACCAGCCGCCTCAGCTCGTGATCGGCCGGCACCGGCGGCCTGCCATAGAGGCCTTGCAGGTAATCCTTCAGCTCCTGCGTGACGGTGGCGTAGCGGTCGCCGCCAATCACGTTGTACACGGCCTGCGTGGCGATCAGCTGCCTGATGGGCGCGACCAGCGGGGGATAACCAAGGTCCCGGCGCACGCGGTTGGCTTCTTCCATGACTTCTGAGATGCGCACAGCCGCGTTGTGCGCGCCGAGCTGGTGGTAGATGTCCTCCAGCATCTGGCCGGGCATCTGGTAACGGAGGATGGTCGCGTCGACCCGATCGGCAAGCGGGTTCAGATGCTCGATGTGGCGGCGCTTGAGCTCATCCACCTCGTGCTGGACGTCCCACATGGTGTCGAGGTTCAGGCCGGTGTCGTACTCCCCTCCATGGAGGGCCGCGACAACGCTCTCGGCCGCGGGCTGCGAGGTGCCCCAGGCCAGCGGGGACATCGCGACGTCCAGGATCTCCGCGCCCGCCTCCACAGCTGCCATATAGGCCATGGGCGCCATGCCGCTCGAGCAGTGCGAATGCACGTCGATCGGCACATCGACCACGCTCTTGAGAGTGGTGACGAGCTCCCATGTCGCCTGCGGGCTGAGCAGGCCGGACGTGTCCTTGATCACGATCTCGTGGCATCCCATGTCGATCAGACCTTTGGCGAGTGAACCCCACAGCTCGATGTTGTGGGCGGGCGAGATGGCGTAGCTCAACGCGCCTTGCACGGTCTTCTTGGCCTTCAATGCGGCAGCGATGGCGGCCTCCATGTTCCGCAGGTCGTTGAGCGGATCGAAGACTCGAAACACGTCCACACCGCACTTGGCCGCGTGCTTGACGAAGAGCTGCACGGCGTCGTCGGCGAAGTTGCGCTTGGCGACGAGGTTCTGTCCGCGGATGAGAGCCTGGATCGGGGTGTTTGGCGTGACCTTGCGCAGCTTGCGGAGGAAATCCCACGGGTCCTCGTGGCGGCGCAGCTGAGTCTCGAAGGTCGCGCCACCGAATGCCTCCATCGCGGCAAACCCGATCTTGTCCATCTTCGCCGCGATGGGGATGATCTCGTCGCTGCGCAGGTTGCCGCCGAGCAGCGATTGCTGCGCGTCGCGGAACGTTGTGTCGATCAGGCGGACGCGCGCCCTCTTCTTAGCCATTTACGTGGCCAGGGCTGAACGCTTTTCCGCGTGGCGCTCTTCGACCGCCTTGTCGTTCAGGCCGAGGATTCGGGCCGCGAGCCACGCCGCGTTCTTGGCGCCGGCTTCGCCGATCGCCACGGTGGCGACGGGGATGCCCGCCGGCATCTGCACGATGGAGTAGAGCGAGTCGACACCACCCAGGTGCGCTGTCGGAACTGGCACGCCGATCACTGGCAGATCGGTCCACGCCGCCACGACGCCGGGAAGGTGTGCGGCTCCGCCGGCCGCGGCGATGATGACCTTGAGGCCCCGCTCACGCGCGGATGAAGCCCACTCCATCACCCCTCGCGGATTGCGGTGCGCCGAGCAGACCTTCACCTCGTGCTCGATGCCGAGCTCGTCAAGGACTTTGACGCACGATTCCATAAGAGGCAGGTCGGACTTGGAGCCGAGGATGACGCCGACGACGACTGGGCTCAACTGGCCTCCTTGGCTATATCAGTCCTGAAAAAGGCCCCGGGGAATCGTACCTGCCGGGCGCCGGCCAGCGCCTTTATACGCGCTTCGGAGACAGTGTCGCCAAGTGCGGCAGACGTCACGACGCGGCCTCCATCGGTCACGAGGCCCTTACCCGGCACGAACTTGGTCCCCGCATGAAAGATCAGCGCTCCCCGGGGAATCTCCGCCAGGCCCTTGATGGGAAGGCCGAGCGCCATAGCCGCGTCATCCGGATAGTTCGCGGAAGCAACAACGATCGCAACCGATGCTTGCGGGCTCCAGCGCAGGTCGGGAAAGTTCGCCAGCCCACCCTTGGATGAAGCAAGGGCCAGGGCGACCAGGTCCGACTCGAGGCGCGGCAATACTGCCTGCGCTTCCGGGTCGCCGAAGCGCGCGTTGAACTCTATGGTGCGGATGCCGGATCTGGTCAGCATCAGTCCGGCGTAAAGGACACCTCGAAACTCATCGCCCGAGGCGGCCAGCTCACGCACGGCCGGGCGCAGCACTGTATCCACCACCTCTTTGACGAGTGCGTCATCGACTCCCAGCGGCGGCGAGTACGCGCCCATGCCACCCGTATTGGGTCCCGTGTCTTCGTCTTGCGCGCGCTTGTAATCGCGAGCCGGCGCAAGCGCGACCACGTCGGTTCCGTCGGTGACGCCGAGGACAGAAAGCTCAGGCCCCTCCAGCAGTTCCTCGACCACGATCGTGGCGCCGCTCCGGCCGAACCTATTCTCGACCAGCATCGCGTTGATCGAGGCGTCCGACTCCTCGACGCTTCTGCAGACGATCACGCCCTTGCCGCGCGCCAGCCCATCCGCCTTTACGGCGACCCTGCCGCCTCGCTCCTTAGCCCAGGCCCTGGCCGGCACCGGCTGCGTAAAGACGTCGAAGTCCGCGGTCGGGATGTTCGCGCGCTTCATCAGCGCCTTGGCGAACGACTTGCTCGATTCGATTCGACCGGCACCGCGATTCGGGCCGAAAACGTTGAAGCCCGCGCTGCGCAGCGCGTCGCCGACGCCGGCGTCCACGGCCGCCTCCGGTCCGAGGATGACAAGGCCGAGGCGCTCGCGCTTGGCGAACTCAACGATGCGCACCACGTCGGAGGCGCCAATCGCCACGTTGCGCGCCATCCCTCCCGTGCCGCCATTGCCGGGGGCGCAGTAGACGCGTTCCACCAGCTCCGACTGCACGCATTTCCACACGAGCGCGTGCTCGCGGGCGCCGGAACCGACGACCAGCACCTTCATCGCCGCGTTATTGGAGCACTAACGGGATTAGTGGACCGTCACTCCCACTCGATGGTGCCGGGCGGCTTGCTCGTGATGTCGAAGACGACGCGATTGACGCCCTTGACCTCGTTCACGATGCGGTTGCTGATTCGCGCGAGCACCTCGTACGGCACGCGCGCCCAGTCCGCGGTCATGGCGTCCTCACTCGTGACGACTCGCACGGCGACCACGTTGGCATACGTGCGGTAGTCGCCCATCACGCCGACCGTCTCGAGCGGCGTGAGGACCGCGAATGACTGCCACACCTGGCGGTACAGGCCGTTGCGCTTGATCTCGTCCACCACGACCCAATCAGCATTGCGCAGGATCTCCAGACGCTCGGCGGTCACCTCGCCGAGACAGCGAATCGAAAGGCCCGGGCCTGGGAAGGGCTGGCGGTACACCATCTCCTCGGGCATGCCCAGCTCCAGGCCGACCGCGCGAACCTCGTCCTTGAAGAGGTAGCGCAAAGGCTCGATGAGCTGGAACCGAAGTCCGGGCGGAAGGCCGCCCACGTTGTGGTGGGTCTTGATCTTGACTGCGGTGGACGAGACATCGGGAGCGGTCGATTCGATGACATCGGGGTAGAGCGTGCCCTGCGCCAGGAAATCGATGTGCTCTAGGCTAGTCGCCTCAGCCTCGAAGACCGAGATGAACTCGCGGCCGACGATCCGTCTTTTCTGCTCGGGATCGACCACCCCGCGCAACGCGACCAGGAACCGGTCCGTCGCATCCACGTACCGGATGTTCATGTCGAGGTTCCCGTGCATGACCGCAAGCACGCGTTCAGGCTCTTCCTTACGTAGCAGGCCGTTGTTGACGAAAACACACGTCAGCTGGTCGCCGATGGCGCGGTGAACCAGCGTCGCGGCGACAGCCGAATCGACGCCGCCTGAGAGGGCGCAGATCACGCGGCCGCTGCCGACCTGGGCGCGGATGCTCTCGGTGGCCTCGGCGATAAACGATCCCGCGGTCCACGACGCGTCGCAATGGCATATGCCGTACAGGAAGTTGCGCAGGACCTCTCGACCGCTCGGCGTGTGCACGACCTCGGGGTGGAACTGGATGCCGAAGATGCCGTGCCCGTTCGTGAACGCTGCGACCGGCGAGTTGCCGCTGGAGGCCAGCGAGTGGAAGCCGGGAGGCATCTCGCTGACGTGATCGCCGTGGCTCATCCACACCGGCAGCTCGTCGTTCAGGCCCTGGAACAGAGCATTTGGCTCCCGCACCGCCAGTAAGGCGGGCCCGTACTCGCGGGCATGCCCAGGATCGACCTTGCCGCCAAGGTGGTGGGCGATCAGCTGCATGCCGTAGCAGATACCAAGCACGGGGATGCCCGCGCGAAGCGCCTCAGGGTCGACTTGGGGAGCGCCCGGTTCGTAGACACTCGACGGTCCGCCACCGAGGATCAGGCCGGCCGGGTTGCGCTTTTTCAGCTCGGCCCACGGCGTCGTCCCCGGCACCAGCTCGCAGTAAACGTTTGCCTCGCGCACCCGGCGGGCGATGAGCTGACTGAACTGCGACCCGAAGTCGAGGACCAGAATCGTCTGATTCTTCGAGGGGGAGACGCCCCCCCTGTCGACGTCCGGGCGAAGCCCGGCCATCGACCCCCCCCGCGGCGGGCCGCCCTTTACTTTGTCGCGGGTCTGGGCGGCCACTGCGGTCCGGCTCAGCTCAGTTCTTCCCCATACCCACGTGCTGGGCCTGCTGGAACACCTTGCCCTCGGACGTGATGGATGGCGCGATGACCATCTCCACGTGCTGGAACTCAGTGATGTCCCGAGCCCCACAGACGCCGAGCGCGGAACGCAGCGCGCCGGCGAAGTTCTGGGAGCCGTCGTCGACGCGCGCCGGCCCGAGCAGGATTTCGTGCAGCGTCGCCTTGGTCCCGACGTGGATCCGCGTGCCGCGCGGCAGGTTCGGGTCAGGCGTCGCCATGCCCCAGTTGAAGCCTTTCGAAGCCGACTCCTCGGCGCCGGCCAGCGGGGTGCCGATCATTACGGCGTCCGCCCCAGAAGCGAACGCCTTGCAGACATCAGCGCCGATGCGCATGCCACCGTCGGTGATCACGGCCACGCGCATGCCGCCACGCCGCATGTACTCGTCACGGGCGGCTGCGACATCCGCGGTGGCTGTGACCTGCGGCACGCCGACACCGAGGACTCCTCGCGTGGTGCAGGCGGCGCCGGGACCGACGCCGACCAGGATGCCGGCGATGCCGGTCTCCATTAGCTCCAGCGCGGTCTCGTAGCTGACGCAGTTGCCGACGACAACCGGGATCTCGCAGGCGCGTACCAGCTGCTCGAAAGACAGCTGGTGGTAAGACTTGGACGAGTGACGGGCGGTGAGCACGGTCCCTTGCACGACCAGGACGTCAGCTCCCGCCTTCTGCACCACCTCGGCCCGTTCTTCGGCTCGGGCAGGAATGGTCGATACCGCGCACGGCACGCCCGAAGCTTTGATCACCTTGATGCGCTCGGCGATCAGGTTGGGCTTGACCGGCTCGCGATACACCTCTTTGAGCAGCGCGTTGATTTGAGTCTTGTCCGCCTCGGCGATGCGCTTGATGATTGGAGCGGAATCCGTGTATCGCGTATGCACTCCGTCGAGGTTGAGCACCGCGACTCCACCGAGCTTTCCCATCGCGATCGCGAAGTCGACACCGACCACGCCATCCATGGCCGAGCCCCAGATGGGAAGAGGGAGCTTGAACCGCTCGCCCATGGAAAAGGAGATGTCGACTTCTTCGGGATTCAGCGTGACGCCGCCAGGCACGAGGGCGACTTCGTCGAAGCCATAAGCGCGGCGAGCCCGCCGGCCGATCCCGATCTCTAGGCCAGACTGCTCCCCGGGAACCACTCCGCGGGTTTCGAGCCGGCTCTGATTCAGGGGTGTGTTTACTCCAATGGTGGCGGGGTTCGATGAAGTATACGGAATGCAGGTGGCGTCAAGGTGGGCCGCATAAACTTTCCTTCTGATGTATCGGACGCTCGAGTATCTACGCGGCATCTCTGATGACGATGTCAGCCGGCTTCGTGCGCGCGGCATCCAGCACACCAATCAACTGCTGCACCGCACGTCACTGGGCATCGACCGCGAGAGGCTGTCGAAAAGGACCGGCATCAGCACCGAGCGCCTGCTCGAGTTCGCGCACCAGTGCACGCTGCTGGAGGTGTCGGGCATGGAGCGTTGCCTGCCGATCGTCCGGCGGCTGGGCATCAACTCCATGAAAGACCTTCGCGCGCAGGACGCTCGCGCCCTATACACGACGCTGATCGACGCAGTCGGGCTCGCGGGTGCGCCAAGCTTTTCGGATGTGCAGTACTGGATCAGCCAGGCGACGGCGCTGGACATCGTCGAAGAACCTGAACCTGCGCCACCTCTAGCCGTCGTGGAATGAGGTCCTAGAGAAACACTCCCCGGCGGAGCTTCAAGTTGTCGTAGATGCCTTGCTGGATGATGTCGCGCACCTCGTCGGACAGGTTCATCACGAGGTTTTGGTCGTCGGCCGCTTCGGGCGGGTTGGTTTCGACGTGGATCGGCGCGTGGAACTGGATCCGCCACTTGCTCGGCAGTGGGATCATTCCCAGCGGTCCCAGCAGTGGCCAGAACGGCGTGATCGGAAAGTACGGAAGGCCAAAGAACTTCGCCACCGGGGCCAGGTCGGCAACCATCGGATAGATCTCTTCCGAACCCACGACCGACACCGGGATGATCGGCGCGCCCGATCTGATCGCCGTCGCGACGAAGCCGCCGCGCCCGAACCGCCGCAGGCGGTAGCGATCTTTGAACTGCTTTCCGGTTCCTCTAACGCCTTCGGGGAAAACCAGGACGAGCTCGTCACGCTCGAGCAGCCGCCGCGTGTCGTCGGGATGCCCGACCGTCTGGCCCGTACGGCGCAGGAACCAGCTCAGCATCGGCATGCCCATGAACAGGCTCGCGACCAGGGCGCGGACGTGGCGCGGGTGGGGGTGCTCCGCGAAGACCGCGGTTTTGATCATGGTGCCGTCCCAGGGCAAGACTCCGGCGTGGTTTGACACCAGCAGGGCTCGGCCGGTGGCCGGCACGTTCTCGACGCCGGTGGTCTCGACTCGCCAGTAGTCGCGATACAAGACCTTGAATGCGTCAAGGAAGGACTCCGTCCACTGTGGATCGAATCCAAAGTCGTCGACCGCATAGTTCGGTCCGCGGCGCGCCAGCGCCTGCTGCTTGTAGAGAAACTGCACGAATTCCATCACCCTGTTGAGGTCGATGACGTCGTGCCCGGTCATCTGCTTGAGGCGAACCGACAGCTCGGTGAGGCCCTGGAGCGCATAGACCGGGGCCTTCCGTTGAAGGCGCCGCACCTGTTTGGGAAGTTGGAAACTCGGGTCGGACCGCACGATTTCGGCCGGCTTGCTGTTCTTGCGGCGTTGCCTGGGAGATT
This sequence comes from Candidatus Dormiibacterota bacterium, assembly GCA_035937155.1. Classification (GTDB taxonomy): domain Bacteria; phylum Chloroflexota; class Dormibacteria; order Dormibacterales; family Dormibacteraceae; genus Palsa-870. The sequence continues at coordinate 39,109 of DASYVJ010000089.1, forward strand.
TGGCCTGGATCACTTATGCGGCTCGAGCAATTTGACGGTGCGATGCCCGTTGCGGGCCTCCCGCCGCCGGCGCTGCTGAAGGTAGACCTGCAGCTCGTACTCCTGCGGCGGCGAGGGGGCTTCGATGACCTCCACGTTCTTGCCAGAAGCCAGGCCGTCGATGACCTCGCGCGAGCTGTGGGTGGGCCTCCAGCCGAACGCGGCTTCGAGCCTGGAGCAATCCATCACCGAACCAAACGCGATCACGTCGGCGAGATAAGCCTGGACATCTACACGAGCGAGCGCACGCATCGCGAGGCGCGCCATCCAGTGCCCGTATGGAGGGAGGATCGGCGCGGGACGGCCGCCCATGATCGCAATCGCCTGGCTCAAAAGGACGACGCCGTTCGCCGCGATATTGAAGACCCCCGGATGATCGCCCATGACCGCACGCACGATGGCTTCGACCGCATCGTCTTCGTGCAGCAGCTGCAAGCGTGGGTCGAAGCCCGCGAAGGTCGGCACGATGGGCAGCGACAGGTAGCGCGCCAGGGTGGTGTCCTCGCTCACCCGGAATCCGAGACGCATGACGCTGACCTGGCACGACTCGCTGCGCAGAGCGAACTCGCTCACCAGGGCCTCCATGTCGAGCAGGTCGCGCGTGACCGAAGACGCCGGTCGCTCGATGCTCGTCTTGTCCTCAGAGAAGAACGACGGATCGGTAGGTCCAGCGCCGTAGATAGCCTGGCTGGATTTCACGATCAGCCTGCGGACCCGGCTCGATGGCGCGGAGCAGCCGGTTAGGACGTTCATCGTCCCGATCACATCGGTCTCGTGGATCGAGCGCTCGTCGTGAGGGGAGTCGACCATGACCGCCAGGTGCACTACCGTGTCGACGCGCAGCTGGCGGACGAGCTTGCCGATCGCGGCGTGGCGGGTGTCAGCGTGGACGAAGTCCATCGCCTCCAGGGCGCTGATCGGATCCGCCACGTCGCAGCCGAACAGGAAGGGCACCTGCGGAGCGAGCCGCCGGGCTACCTCAGCGCCGAGTGGGTTGGACACGCCCGTGACGAGGACACGGGAGGGAGGCTGGGGAGTCACCCCCCGATTATGGGTATATCCCTCGTACCATCGTCGCGTTGGCCACCCGCTGCACGGCCAGCGCGTAGGCGGCGAGCCGCATGTCGATGCGCTTGTTCACCGAGGTGTGGAGGATCTCGTAGAAGGCCCGCGTGATGACGTGGTGCAGCTTGGTGTTGATCTCCTCCTCCTCCCAGAAGAAGGCCTGCAGGTCTTGCACCCACTCGAAATACGAAACGATCACACCGCCGGCGTTCGCGATGATGTCCGGGACCAGGAAGATGTTCCGGTCGTGAAGAATCGGGTCGGCCTCAGGAGAGACGGCCGCATTGGCTCCTTCGGTGATGAGTCGCGCACGGATCCTGCCGGCGTTCTCCTCAGTGATCTGATCCTGCACCGCCGCCGGGACTAGGACTGTCACCGGTAGCTCGATGATCTCGGCGTTGGTGACGTTGTCCGCTTTCTTGAAGCCGGTGACGCCGCCGCGGACCTGGCGGTGCTCGTCCAGGGCGGCGAGGTCCAGACCGTTCGGGTTGTACACACCACCCTTGGAATCGCTCACGGCCACCACCTTTAGCCCGGCCTCAGTGAGCAGCCGAGCGGTGGATCGGCCGACCTGGCCATAACCCTGCACCGCGATAGTCGGAGTCTCGTCGTCGACGTGTAAGTACTTGAGGGCTTCGAGCGTCAGATAGGTCGCGCCACGTCCAGGCGCCTCGACGCGTCCTTCGGAGCCACCGACGTCCACCGGCTTCCCGGTGACCGACGCGGTCACAGAGTGCCCCGAGTGCATCGAGATCGTGTCCATGATCCAGGCCATCGTCTGGGGGTTCGTCCCCATGTCGGGCGCTGGGATGTCCTTCTCCGGCCCGATGAGAATCGCAATCTCGGTGGCATACCGGCGGGTCAGGTGCTCGAGCTCGTTCTGGGATAGCTTGCTCGGGTCGCATGCCACCGCCCCCTTGGCTCCGCCGTATGGCAGTCCGACTGCAGCGCATTTCCAGGTCATGAGCATCGCCAGGGCCTTGACCAGGTCCAGGTTGATGGTCGGGTGATAGCGGATGCCGCCCTTGGCCGGGCCGCGGCTGATGTTGTGCTGCACGCGCCAGCCGGTGAACACCTGCACGGAACCGTCGTCCTTGCGCACCGGGAAGTGCACGGTCAGCTCGCGCTTGACCTCGCGCAGGCTACGGCGAGCGTCGTCGGAAAGGCCGATCACGTCAGCTGCTGCGTCAAACCGCCGCTGCGCGGTCTGGAAGGCGGAAGCGCGAGTTTCGACCGCCATTTAGGGACCTCCGATACTACTCCTTGCCCTGGAGGCGTTTGCACTTCTGGCCGCACAATTGGGGTCGTGTCCCGCCAGCAAATGCTCAGCATCGCCGTCGTGGCAGCCGTCGCGCTCGCCACCGGTTTCGTCGTCGCCGGACAGGTCAAGGCCCAGGTCCTGATCCCGTCCAACCAGGTCGCCCGCTACCAGGCGCTCGTGCGCAGCGTCCAGGACCTCGAGGCGGCCAATCTCGAGGCACGGCGGCAGATCGCCGCTCTTCGGGCTCAGATCGACGGGCTCGAGACCGACGCTGCCGGACGGTCGGCGGCGACGCAGGCCATGCAGAACCAGGTGGCGGACCTTCGGGCCCACGCGGGACTCACCGCCATGCACGGCCCTGGCGTCGAGATCAAGGTGGCCAACGGGGTTCCAGGACCCGACACCGGCACGCAGGCGGGCTACCTGGTCAACTACCAGGACGTCCAGGACGTGGTCAACCTGCTTTTCGCACAGGGCGCTGAAGGCATCGCGGTCAGCGGGCGCAGGATCACTCCGCTGACGGCTTACTCAGGTTCGGCGGGCCAGGTCATCATCGACCAGGGGCCGCGCCTGTCATCCCCGATCACGGTCACCGCGGTCGGCGATCGCAACCGCATGCTGGCGGCGCTCGCCGATTCGTCCGCCCTGCCGGACATTCGCGCCCGCCAGGTGCAGTTCCAGCTTCATCTCACCTTTTTCGGCAGTCCGGACCTCCTGCTGCCGGCTTACGACTCCAGCTTGCAGATACCCCATGTCACAACGAGCTAGGCCTGCGGCGGGCCGGCGCTCGCCGGGGCGTGCCATCAGCCTCTGGCTCATCGCTCTTCTGGTCGCCCTCGTGGCCACCGTCCAGATTCGGAGCCAGGCAGAGGTTCAGCGGAGCCTCGTCGGCGTCGACACGACATCGCTCGCCTTTTTGATCGACGACCTCCACCGCGCCAACGACTCACTGCAAGCCGAAGCGTCCGACCTGCAACGGCGCCAGGCCACTCTCCGCTCCGGCACAAGCGGGGCGGCCGACCAGGTACTCGCCGATGAGGCCAACCGGCTGCGCGCGATCGAGGGCCTCGTGCCCGTGCACGGCCCGGGCGTCGTGATCGTGATCGACGCAACCGGCCTGAAGGCGCTGGACCTGCAGGATGCCCTCAACAACCTGGCGGCCGGCGGTGCCGAGGCGATCGCGATCAACGACCGGCGCGTGGTCGCCGGGGTGGCCATCGAGCAGACGATCGCCGGCGTCGCGATCGATGGCGTGGTGGTCGGCGCGCCATGGACCATCACCACGATCGGCGACGCGAACCGCCTCGCCGAGGTCGCGGACTTGATGACTAAGGCTCTGCGCGCCGACCGGCGCGTACGGCAGGCGACCTATCGCGTCGAGGCCGACGTCGCCATCCAGGCGGTGATCAGCCAGCGGCCTTTCGTTTACGCGATCGGGTCCTAGCCGGCTCCGCGACATCAAGCTTCTTGAGCTGGGCGGAGATGCGGTCGAGCCGCTGGTTGATGCGATCGATGTCGGTGTGGCTTGGTATGCGTAAACGTCTGAGCGCGCGCTCGATTGTCTCGTCCGCCCTTTCCTCGAGATCATCACGCCTGCGCTCCATCTGACTTTTCAGGTCGGCCGGAACTGCGAGTGTCTTGCGAACGTAATCCAGCAGCGCTTGTCCGCGGTCGTGGATGGCTTCGCCGCCTGCATCGACCAGGCGCGCCGGTCCGTGCTTCTCTTGCGAGAGGACGATCTGAGAAAGCGTTACTTGAGTCAGGTCTTGCCCGCTGTCGCGTTCGACAACTTTTATCTCGTGCCCATCGCGCACGAGGTCGGCAATTCCCTCGAGCGTTATGTAGCGGCTCGTGCGCGTGTCATAGAGCTTGCGATTTGCATACTTCTTGATAAGGTGTCGATCAGGGGTTGTCGTCACGGCCGGGCCCATTCTAACGCGCTGCGTTATGTGCTCCCTCCCGGCGCGGTTAATGGAGGTTGACGCGTGGCTGCTAGAAAGCGTGCTGCTTCTCGATCCAGGCAATCCAGCTTCGTTGGCCGAGCCGTCAGCGCCGGCAGAAAGGCTCTCCATGAGGCTGAAAGTCGCATGCCGCCAGACGTCCGCCGGCAGCTCGAGCGCTCGATCAAGGACGGTCAGAAGACGCTGCGGACCGCGATCGATCAACTCCAGGTGCAGGTCCGGCGCACGGCGAAGCAAGCCGACGTCGACAAGGCTTTGAAGCGGCTCGAAAGCCTGAGCAAGCAGGTGCAGAACATGGCCCTCGACATGGCAGCACGCGGGGCGGCTCGTGCATCCTCCACGACACGCCGTGCCTCGACCACGGCGAAGCGCGCGACGAGCACTTCCAAAAGGCGCGCCGCAGTCACTCGGAAGCCGACCACGCGCAAGGCGTCGACGCGCAGCACCACCCCGCGACGTGCCGCGCCTTCCGGCGAAGCAACCCGCCCGGCTGCGCCGCGGCGTGCACCGCGCCGGCGGACCGCTCCACCCTCCGCCGGGGTCCAGGAAGCGCCGGCGCCCGAGTCGGGCGAGACTGGCGGAAGCTCCCTCTAGACCGAACCGAACACGCGGACACCGCCCAGGAAGACGGCTTTTGGGCGGAGTCCGGACCGTGTCGGTCCCGGCTCGTCGACAGGGTCCTGGTCGTAGATCTGGAGATCCGCGAGCATGCCAGTCTCCAGGGTGCCCTTGTCGGTTTCTTCGAAGCTCGCGTACGCACCGCCGGCGGTGTACGCCCTCAGAGCAGCAAGCAGGCTGATCCCGCTCACCTGGTCGTCGACGGCGACCTGGATGCCCGGCCAGGGATTGGGGTCGGGCGACACAGGGAGATCTGAGCTGAACGCCACTGGAACACCGGCCCGCAGCAATCGAGCGTGCGGCGCGAGATCGGCGCGGTCGCGGACCGGGAAGAACAGCGCCGACGCGACTCGTCCGAAGCGAGCAGCGAGGGGTTGCATGACAGCCACCATGCGGAGCCCGGCTATCCGCGCCTGAAGATCCGGCGGACAGATCGTGCAGTGTTCGACCCGGTGACGCATGTGTTCGCCGCCGGCTGCCTCCACCGCGTCACACATAGCCTCAATTGCGGCGTCGCCGATCGCGTGCGCCGCGACCTGGAGCCCGGCTCGCGTCGCCCTCGTAACCAGGTCCCGCAGCTCTGTCGGTGTGGTGCGCCAGGTGCCTCCACCAGAGCGCATGGCGACACGCTCCGCTCCGCCGTCGACGAACACTTTCACGGGCCCGGCCCTCACGAGCGCCCCTCCGAAACCCGCGTGAATCCCGAGACTCGAAGCGGCGTCAAGCAGCTCCCAGGACAGGAACTCGTTGACGCGCATGTGCAGCCGTCCATCTTCGCCGAGCTCCTGGTAGGCGCGGAGGTCATCGGCAAAGCCCCGGTTGACGGCTGCGCCGACGGAGGTGATGCCGCGCGAAAGAAGCAATCGTTGCGCCAGGAGAACGCCCTGCTTGCGGCGCTCGAGGCCGGCAGACGGCTGCACGTCGGCGACCAGGCGCATCGCAGTTTCCAGGAGGAGTCCGTTGGGCGTGCCGTCCGGGTCGCGACCGATCCTGCCGCCGTGAGGGTTCGGTGTTTCGGAGGTCACCCCCGCCGCGGCAAGCGCCGCCGAGTTGGCCACCCGCGCGTGGCCGCCGCGTTCGTCGATGAACGCGGGACGCCGGCCCGTCGCGCGGTCCAGCTCGCGCCGGTGTGGCTGGCGGCGTTCGGCCAGCTCGTCTGCCCGGTAGCCCATGCCCTGCTGCCACTCGGCCGCTTTGAGCACACGCCCGTGAGCTTTCAAACGCTGAACGATCTCGGTCACGCTTCGCGCGCCGCCGAGATCCGCGCCAAAACGGGTCAGCCCGTAGTAGACGACGTGCGCGTGGGCGTCGTTGAAGCCGGGCAGCACGGTGGCGCTGGCCAGATCGACCACGCGGGTCCGCGAGTCCCGCAACCCCATCAGCTCCGATCCGCCAGTCGCCACGACTCGCCCTCCGGCGATCGCAAGGTGAGTTTGCGGCTTGAGGCCCGAGCGTCCGAGCGTCCGGATGCGACCGCGAGCGAGGATCAGGTCAGCTCTCAAGCAAACGCTAGATTAAGCGCGTGAAGGCGATCGACCTTCGTTCTGACACCGTGACCATGCCGACGCCCGAGATGCGTCGCGCGATGGCGGAAGCGCCGCTTGGCGACGACGTGTTCGGTGACGATCCGATGGTCAACCAGCTCGAACAGGTTGCCGCCGCACGGCTCGGCAAAGAGGCTGCGGTGTTCCTGCCGAGCGGAACCATGGGGAATGTGATCGGTGTGGCGGTCAACACCCGCCCGGGCGAGGAGATGATCGCGGACGCCGACGCTCACGTCTTCTTATATGAGGGAGCCGGCGCGGCCACCATCTCGGGCGTCCAGATCCGGCCGGTGCCGACCGAGGCCGGGGTGATGAGGCTGGCGCAGATCGAGGCGGCGATCAGGCCGCGCGATGACTTTCATCAACCCATCACCGCGGCCGTCACCTTCGAAGACACGCACAACCGCCACGGCGGCGTGGTGTGGCCGTTGGAGGATCTTCGCGCCGCGTCGGAGGCTGCTCGTGCTCACGGCCTTCGGGTCCATCTCGACGGCGCCCGGATCTTCAACGCATCCGTGGCGAGTGGAACAGCCGTCGCCGATATCGCCGCGTGTGGAGACACGGTGACGTTCTGTCTCTCCAAAGGCCTCGGCTGCCCCGCCGGAAGCGTGTTCTGTGGAAGTGCTGACGCCGTCCAGCAGGCTCGGCGATGGCGCAAGCGCCTCGGCGGCAGCATGCGGCAGGCGGGGGTCATCGCGGCGACCGGCCTCATCGCCCTCGAATCAATGGTCGACCGCCTCGCCGAAGACCACTCCAACGCGCGCACGCTAGCCGAGGGATTGGCGGAGCTGCCGGGCGTCCGGTGCGACCTGATGCGAGTGCACACCAACCTCGTCTTCATCGACCTCGAGCGAATCACGGGCTCCGATTTCGAGGAGCAGTGCCGCCGGCGCGGCCTGCTGGGTGGGGCAACCGGCGCACATCGCGTGCGCTTCGTCACGCACTACGGGATCACGGCCGACGACATCCAGTCGGCGTTGAAGATCTGCGACGAGGTGTTGAGCGCATGAGCGCACGGCTCTCGCCGGACGGCAGGTACTTGTGGAATGGACGGGAGTGGATACCCGTGGTCTCCACTGCTCGGGTCGCAACATCGTGGACGAGACCGATGCAGTACGCGGTTGCAGCTTGGTTCGGGGTACAGGCGCTCTGGCTCGCCAGCCTGCCCTTCTGGTACATCAACACGATGACGCAATATGCCGACGCGATGAATCGGCAAAATCAGGAGTTGAATCCAGGCGCCCCAACTCCCCCGCCGGAGCTCATGTCGAACCTGGACACGATGATGAGGGTGTCGTTCTATGCGGGAATCATCGTGGGCCTCGCGATCGCGGTGCTTGCGATCGTCGCGGCGCTGAAACGGTGGACCTGGTCGTACTACGTGATCCTCGGGCTGCTTGCACTTGAGGTCCTCTCGCTGGCATTCGGCGCCTTGAACACTTTTGCCTTTTCAGCGGTGGCGGGGCAGTACGTAGGCCCTCCAGCCTGGATGGTATGGGTTCAGCTTGGTGCCGTAGTTCCCTGTGCCGGCCTATTCGTGTGGATGCTGGTTGCGGTCATCAAGCGCGGCCCCTGGGCGATGAAAAAGGCTGTGCCTCAGGTCACCTGAGGAGATCGGCGAGCAGCTTGGGGTCGATATTTCCGCCGCTCACGACAGCAACCGTTGATGGGCCCGGCTCGAGCTGTTCCAGTGCCGCATAGGTCAGGGCTCCCGCGCCTTCGGCCACGACCTTGGCCGCCGCGGCGAGCTCAGGGATGGCGGAGCGCAGCCTCGGCTCAGGCACCGTCAGCCAGCGGTCGACACACTCCTGCAGCAGCTCGAACATTCTCGCGTCGAAGGGGGCGGTGGTCCCGTCGGCGATCGTGTCCGGCTTGATCGCCACCGGACCGCCCGCCTCCAGGGCGCGGGTCCACAGCGCGTAGCCGTCTGACTGCACGCCGATCACCTGGACCTCCGGCCGGATGGCCTTGATCGCAGAGGCGATGCCCCCGACCAGCCCGCCCCCGCCGACTGGAACAAGGACCCGGACGAGGTCGGGCACGTCCTCGAGGAGCTCCAGCGCGAGACCGCCATGTCCCGCCATGACCTCCGGCTCGGCGAAAGGGTGGATGAAAGCTTCCGGCTCGTCGTTCCAACCTTCAGCCGCCATCCACTGAAAGAGTGCGTCGCGCGTCATGGGCACGATCGTGGCGCCCCAGCGCTTGACACCTTCCACCTTGGGTGGTGGTGCCGTGTCGAACATGAACACCCGGCAAGGGACGCCCAGCATCCTGGCGACATAGGCGCAGGCCTGCGCCGCGTTGCCGGCGCTGACTGTGATGAGGCCCCGCCGAAGCTTCTCCGGCTCGACTGCTAGGGCCGCGGCGAAGAACCCGCGGACCTTGAAGCTCCCGGTCGGCTGGAGGCACTCGAGCTTCAGCAGCGCGCCTTCGACCGGGATCAGCGGCGTACGCAGGACATGCGGTCGCGCGCGTTCGGCGGCCGCGCGGATCCGATCGATGCCGACCACGCACATAATCGTAGGGATGCCCATCTACGAGTACCGGTGCGAGGAGTGTGGCAAGCGATCCACGTCGCTGCTTCCGAGCTACTCGTCACCCGACCCGGCTTGTCCGCACTGCGGAAAGCCGGCCTTACGACGCCTCGTCTCCACGTTCGCCACGGTGAGCTCAGGAGAGAGCGATGGCGGCGACGACTTCAATGGCGGCGAAGGTGACGACTCTGGTGGCGGCGATGACGATTACGGCGGCGGTGGCGGCGATTACGGCGGCGACGACGACTTCTAGCTGCTGAGTCCCAGTACTTCGTTGGCCGCCTTGATCAGCTCGTTCCGGTGCGCGTCGTCGTGCGCGAAGATCCGGAACAGGGCCATGCGCACGGGCAGGCGCTTGAACAGCTCCAGCACGCGACTCTGCTGGTAGCGGTCCTCGAGCGGGTCGTAGAAAAGGATGTCTGCGGTCTCGGTCATCGGGTTGAATGCCCTCGATTCCTGAGCCGCCACGTCGACCTCGAACACGATGCCACGAAGCTTTTCAGGTAAGCGCTCTCGCAGCTGGCGGGCGAAGTCGTCCCTGGTGACGCTCAACGCGCCGCTTGGGATGTCTCTCGCGTCCGTATGTCCCTGGTAGATCAGCTTCCACTTCAGCTTGCGCGTGACCACGTCAGCCCACGCTGCCCCCAGCTCCCGCTGCCGGGCGTCTCCCTGGCCAAGACCCCAGCGGTCGACCTCGGACAGCAACGACCATTCGGTCAGCACCTGGTAGCGCTCGAGCATCTCGAGCGGGTTGCCGCCGAGCAAGAGCTCGAGGGTCGGGCGAAACACCTCGCGCAGCTGAAGGTCGATCCGCCGCACGGTTCGATGGAAGTAGACCTGGTGATAGAGGTAGAGGCGCGCATTGAGAAACATGTACAGGGCCTCGGCCGCGTGCGCGTGCAGCGTCAGGCCGCGCTCCGAGATGAACGAGTAATGGATGATCCGCTGCACGTCCACCGGGCCCGTCGAGATGCCACATATATAAGAGTCGCGAGGGACGTAGTCCATGTTGTCGGCCGAGTAGGCGCCGACGAGCGCTGGCTTGAGCATCTCCAACCATGGCGGCGCGTCAAAGCCCGCGAGGTCGGCCGACGAGATCAGAAAGGCGACCCACCGCGGGTCGACCCTCTCTCCGGATTCGAAGTCAGCGCTTGGGGACGCGCCCAGCGATTCGATCTGCACGGCGAGCGGGCCCATGATCAACGCCCGGCCGATGACCTCGTGGTCGATACCCCAGGTATCGAGATAGTTCTCGTCGAAGAAGTGGCCGAACGGACCGTGGCCGACGTCATGGAGCAGGCCGGCCACGCGCATCGTCTCCTCGACGAGCGGGGCCGACGGGGTCCCCTTGTAGGCCGCGCTCAGGGACGGATGAAGGTGCCGAGCCCATTCGCCAGCAAGGTGCATGGAGCCGAGGGCGTGCTGGAAGCGTGAATGCTCGGCCGTGGCGAACACCCACCAGGCGCTCTGCAGCTGGTGGATGCGGCGGAGGCGCTGCAGCCAGGCGCCGTCGACCAGGTCCTGCTCCGATGCTTTGCCTGGCACGCCACCCGGGCCACCCTTCGTGATGCGAAGGTATCGGTAGATGGGGTCACTGGAAAGGTTGACTCGCGAGTACTCGGGCGGCGGTTGGGTCACGTCGCGATTATCCCCATGACAGCGGGGCTCCAGCGGGGCATCGACCTCTTTAACAGCGGGCGGTACTGGGATGCGCACGAAGCCTGGGAGCTGGAGTGGATGCCCGATCGGCAAGGCCCCGACGCGGGCTTCTACAAAGGTTTGATCCAGGTCGCGGCCGGTTGCCTGCACTACGGCCGGCACAATCGCCGTGGCACGGTGAACAAATGGCGCAGTGGCGCCGACTACCTCCGTCCGTACCTACCGTCCCACCAGGGTGTGCTCCTTAGGCCTCTCGTCACGACAGTGGACCAATTCCTGGCAGCGCTGCAGCCCCGAGAGTGGCCGGACTTCACGATGCCGAAAATCGTTCAGGAGTAGGGAGGGAAGCGGCGGCCGGCCGACTTCTCGATCAAGCCTCCGTGACCTAGGCCGGCCAGGTCGATCGGCGAGCCCGAGAACACGAAAGGCAGGACCAGGTCGAGCGAGGTGTTCTTGCCGAAACCCGCACAGGAGGCGATGCCCAGGACGGCCGCCCGGCCCAGACGCCCCATCCAGAGCATCGAGCCGGGGTGCGCCGGCATCCCGAAGCGGATCAGCTCGCCGCCCGCCCGCTCCAGCTCCGAGTAGGCGGGGTCAAGCGGATCGATCGAAGACGCCCCGGCGAAAAGGACGAGATCGGCGCCCGCCTCTGTCGTGTGGGCGTAGGCGGCGGCCACTGCCGCCGGGTTGCGGGCGACTTCCTCGACGCCCAGGAGATCGGCGCCATACCAGCCCAGCTTTCGCTGAACCGCGTCCGCAAACAACGACCGGGCGTTCGGCTTCAGCTTTTCGGTCACGACGATCGCAGTGCGCAGGGGAAGAAATGGCAACAGCTCGAGCACTCGGAACTCGAGAGCCATGTAGGAGGCTTCGCGGACGACCTGCTCGGGCACCGCAACTGGCGTCACCTTGCAGCCGGCGACCTCCTCCCCAGCCTCTACCGCCTGGCCGTCAAAAAGCGTGAATAGGGCGATCCCGGAGAGGGCGTTGATCTTGCCTACGAGACCGGCGTTCACGCGGAGCAGGCCGCGCCTCGTGGCGACGAGCCGGTACTGGCTTTGCGCCGGACCCTCAACCCGCAGGGGCCCCAGCTTCGCGATGGCGTTCGCCAGACGGTGTCCGGCTTCGTCCTCGTGGATGTCACCCGGCTCGAGCTCGACAGCGTGGACCTCTGGATGGCCGCGCAGCAGCGAAACGTGCTCGGCCGCCAGCACTGTGCCCTTCCGGAGATCGGGCCCAAGGTCGTGGGTGAGCACGCGGCCTTCGATGTCGGCTGCCTGCACGGACGCTCCGTCTAATCGGACCGCCTTCATTTAAGTGGTCCGTTTCCCGCGATCCGCGGCATATTCGCGGCATCGGTGGCCGGAGCCAAGGAAAGGGTGGCGCCGCTAGGAGCGCATCCGTGGATGCGTAACGACGCGGCGCCGGGCCCCTTGACGCAGGCTTCAGCGCCCTCCCGGGGCCCCACGGAATCGTCAGACTCCCTGGGGTGGGATTGCGCCCGGCCACCGAGGCCGCGAAGATGCAAGGAGCGCGGGGAACGGGCCACTAAGGCAGCATAGATTCGCGAACGTCATGACCACACCGACGATCCGGCTCTACAACACTTTCACCCACGCCAAGGAGGAGCTGCGGCCCGAGCGTGACGGGATCGTGCGCATCTACTCGTGCGGCCCGACGGTCTATCGCTACGTGCACGTCGGGAACCTGCGCACGTTCATGCTGCCCGACCTTTTATGCCGCAGCCTCGAATACCTCGGCTACCAGGCCGAGCAGGTCATGAACATCACCGACGTCGGCCATCTCACCGACGACACGTTCGACAGGGGTGAGGACAAGATGCTCGTCTCGGCACGACTGGAGAACAAGTCGCCGGAGGAGATCGCGGCGTACTACACCGCGGCGTTCATGGACGACGCCACCAAGCTCAACTTGAGGCGCGCAGCCCATTACCCGCACGCCTCCCACTACATACCCCAGATGATCGACCTGATCCGAACGCTGATCGAACGTGGACACGCCTACGAGGTCGGAGGCACTGTTTATTACGACATCGCGAGCTTTCCAGATTATGGCAAGCTGTCTCGAAACACGACGGACAAGCTGCTCGCCGGCGTCCGCGGCGAGGTCGATCCGCGCAAGCGCCACCCTGGCGACTTCACGCTCTGGAAGGGCGCTGGCGAGCACCGTCTGCAGGTCTGGCCAAGCCCATGGGGTCCCGGTTTTCCCGGCTGGCACATCGAGTGCTCAGCGATGTCGATGGCCCTGCTCGGCGATCGCTTCGACATCCACACGGGCGGCTCCGACAACGTCTTTCCGCACCACGAAGCGGAAATCGCGCAGAGCGAGGGTGCGACCGGCCACCGGGTGGTGAGCTGCTGGATGCATGGAGGTTTGCTGATGCTCGCGGGCGCGCGAATGGCGAAGTCCGCGGGCAATTTCTATCGCCTCTCCGAGCTGGAGGAGCAGGGTTTTGACCCGCTTGCCTTTCGCTTTCTCGCCCTGCAGGCGAAGTACCGTACGAAGTTGAACTTCAGCACGGACGGCCTTGCCGGAGCAGACCGGGCGCTCGAGCAGCTGCGCGAACGCGTCGCCGACTGGTCACGCGACGACCGCACCGCAGACCGTGGAAACCCGGAAGTCGCGAGCTATGAGAACAGCTTCCGCGCGGCGCTCGCCGACGACCTGGACTTGCCGGCCGTCATGGCATTGGTCGCCAAGCTGACGCGCTCCGACGTGGCGCCGGCCGGCAAGGCGTCGCTCCTTCGCTCATGGGATGGCGTTCTCGGACTTGATCTCCATCGCGCGCCAGGTGAGGTCTCACTTCCGGACGGCGCGGCTTCACTGCTCGAGTCTCGCGAGAAGGCGCGCGCCGCGAAGGACTTCGTCATGTCAGACGGCTTGCGCGACGACCTGGCGGCCCGTGGCGTCGAGGTCTCGGACACGGCCGAGGGTCAGCGCTGGCGGGTGGCCAGGCCGCGTCGCTAACAGGCCCGAACTAGGGTTTCGGAATGAACTTCGTTTGCAAGGCGACCAGCGGCGGGTCGTTCGGCTCCGTGAACCATGTCGTCGTTGGTCGCGAGGCCTTGCCGTTGTCCCGTACGTTGTCGTTGGTGTTGACGGTGCCTTGAGCTGTTGCGCTGCCGGCACTGGCGGTGCTCTGGCTGCCCCCCGGTTGAGGAGCGCTCGCTGCCGGGCCATTTTCCCTGGTCAACGTGACCTGGTGGTTTACGTGCCGGCCCCAGGCGGTCGGGTTGACGCTGCCTGTTATCGCGATCTCGGTGGCCACAGCCGCGGCCGTTGCCACGATCGCGAAACCGGTCACCAGCTTTAGAGCGAAAGCTGCTCCCGTAACACTCAAAAGCTTCTTCATGGTCCCTCCGGCAGCGTATACGCTTGACGCCGAACGCATGTTCGTCTAACCTCCCCGACGCGGCATGGCGAGCATTCCTTCATTTGATCCAGCTGCCTTCCAAGGGGATATAACGCTCGACCACCTTATTCCTGAAGTCGCGGCGACATTTGCCCCCTTGCCGATCGATCTACGCCCCGAATTGGTGGCCGCCCTGGCCGGTCGTGGCATCGAGCGCCTTTACTCCCACCAGGCCGAGGCCTACGAGGCGGTTCGCAAGGGCCGCCACCTGGTCGTGGTCACGCCCACCGCAAGTGGAAAGACGCTCTGTTACAACCTCCCCGTCCTGCAGCGCCTGCTCGAGAAATCGGAAAAACGGGCGCTGTATCTCTACCCCACCAAAGCCCTCGCTCAAGACCAGCTGGCGGAGCTGAGCGCGCTCAAGCATGGCCTGCCGATTGAGCTTCGAGTCGACACCTACGACGGCGATACCCCTCCGGGCCGGCGCACCGCGATCCGCGAGGGTGGACACGTCGTGATGACGAATCCCGACATGCTTCACACCGGCCTGCTCCCTCATCACACGAGGTGGCGTCGCCTGTTCTCGAGCCTGGAGTTCGTAATCGTCGATGAGCTCCACACCTATCGCGGCTTGTTTGGAAGCCAGGTCGCCAATGTCATCAGGCGCCTGAAACGGATCTGTGCCTTCTACGGATCGAGCCCAACCTTCATCTGCGCCTCAGCGACCATCGCCAACCCGCTGGAGCTCGCCAAGCGGCTGCTCGAGGAGGAAAACATCGCGCTCGTGGAGCGCAACGGCGCTCCGCGCGGTGAGCGACGGCTCATCTTCTACAACCCTCCTCTGGTCAACCGAGAGATGGGCATTCGTCGCAGCTCGATGCTCGAGGCGCGGCGCATCGCGGCGCCCTGGATCCGATCTGGCGTCCAGACCATCGTCTTCTGCCGCAGCCGGCTTCAGGTGGAGGTGATGCTGAGCTACCTGCGGCAGGACCTCGCGCCCCGCCTGGACACCCATCAGCGCGTGCGCGGCTATCGGGCCGGGTACCTGCCGTTGCACCGGCGCGAGATCGAGGCGGGCCTGCGTAGCGGAGAGATCACAGGCGTTGTGAGCACCAACGCGCTCGAGCTTGGCATCGACATCGGAAGCCTGCAGACAGCGGTCCTCGTCGGCTATCCGGGGACGATCGCCTCGACCTGGCAGCAGCTTGGTCGTGCGGGACGGCGGTCGGGTTCGGTCGGCGTGTTCGTAGCGTCGAGCTCTCCGCTCGACCAGTTCATCGTCCGCCATCCCGAGTATTTCCTGGGCGCCAATCCAGAGGAAGGCCTGATCGACGCGGACAACCTCCTGCTGCTCGCCGGCCACCTGCAGGCAGGCCTTTTCGAGCTGCCTTTCGAAGACCAGGAGCGGCTCGGCCGGGCAGAGGTCGGCGAGCTGCTGCAGCTCTTCGAGGAGGATGGCTCCGCCACGCATTCGGCAGGACGCTGGTTCTGGAGCCGGCAAGCCTTCCCGGCCGAAGAGGTCCACCTGCGCCGGATCCTCGCTGACAACGTCGTGATCATCGATACGTCGCATCCGCGGCCCCAGGTCATCGGGGAGATGGACCAGTTCACCGCACCGGTGCTGCTGCACGAGGAGGCGGTGTACCTCCACGAAGGCGCGCAGTTCCATGTCGACCGACTGGACTGGGACGAGAAGAAGGCGTACGTACGACCGGTCGAGGTCGACTACTACACGGATGCACTCGCGTCGGTGACCGTGCAGGTACTCGAAACGTTCGACGGTCCTGACGCCGGCGAAGTATCACGCAGTCACGGCGAAATCAAGATCACGAGCCTCGCGAGCATGTTCAAGAAGATCCGATTTCACACGCACGAGAACATCGGGGCGGGACCGATCCACCTCCCGGAGCAAACGCTGCACACAACGGGCTACTGGATCACCGTCGATGAAGACCTGTGGCACTTGCTCGGCCGCGAAACACTGGAAGCGGGACTGCAGGGGATGGCGCACTCGTTGCGCCATGTCGCAAGCCTTCGCCTGATGTGCGATCCACGAGACCTCGGTTCGGTGGCCGAGGTCCGCTCGGTAACGACAAGGCTGCCGACCGTGACCGTCTACGAGGTCTATCCGGGTGGCGTGGGCTTCTCGTCCCGCATGTATGAGCTGCATCGCGAGCTGCTCGATGATGCCGCGGCGCTCGTGCGCGACTGCCCATGTCTTGCGGGTTGTCCCTCGTGCGTCGGGCCGCTGCATCTCGTGGAAGGAGCCAAGGAAGCGTGCCTCAAGTTGCTCTCCGCGACCGCCTTACCCGTCTAGGCGGAGCGCCGAGACTCCGCCCGCAGTCGCCCGTTCGGGTGCTGCCGCGTGGATTCGAGGAGGTCATGACTCGATTTGGCACCGCGGTTGTCCGGCAGGATGTGATCCCGCTGCCTCCGCTCGACCCGCACCCTGGCAACGTCGCGTACGTCGACACCGAGACCACCGGACTCAGCGGCGGCTCTGGCACGTTGGCATTCGTCGCGGCGATCGCACGTCCCATCGACTGTGGGCTGCGCTTGGCGCAGATATTCCTTCCGCAACCAGGCATGGAGCCTGCGTTCCTGCATGCGCTCCGCGACGAGATCGGAGCGGCGGACGTGATCGCGACCTTCAATGGCGGGTCCTTTGACCTTCCCTTGCTGCGCACGCGTTGGGTGATGACTCGCATGCCAGGCGAGCTGACCGACTTGCCTCACGTCGACCTGCTGACACTCGTGCGCGCCCTTTACCGCCACCGTCTCGAAAGCTGCACGCTCCGCATGATCGAAGAGCGGGTTCTTGGCTACGAGCGCGACGATCCCATCCCGAGCGCGCTTGTGCCGGACGCGTACTTCGACTACGTGCGCGCCGGGTCGCTTGAATTGCTGGAACCTGCGCTCGAGCACAACCGACTCGACGTGATCAGCCTCGTGCATCTTCACTCAAGACTCCTGCTGCGGCTGCAAGGCGAAGCTGACATGGATGCGGCCGACTGGCTGGCCCTGGGGCGTCATCGCTTTCGTCGCGGTGCCCGGGCGGACGGGTGGCGCGCACTGCGCAACGCGACCTCCCTTGCAACGGGAGAAGCCTCGGCAACAGCGGGACTCTTGATCTCCCGGCGCCTCCTGCGGCGCGGTTCGGTCTCAACTGCCGAGAGCCTGCTGGCCTGGTTGGAGTCGAGCGCCGCGGAAGACATCCGCGTCTCCATCGCCCGCGCGCGGCTTGTCGAGTGGCGGCGACGAGACCCTCACCAAGCCCTGAGCATCGTGGAGGACGCCCAGCGACGCATGCCCGACCTCGCGCCCGACCTCGAACACCGCCGGGCACGACTGCGGCGAAAGGCCGCGTCAGACCGCAGCCGGAACCGGAACCGCCGGCGCAGCAACAGCCGGAAAGGCCAGGTCCGGGAGGTTCAGCTCGAAGCTCCCATCGCGGACGGCTCGACCTAGGGCATCCACAACAGCCGGATCGAACTCCGTGCCAGAGCCGGCAGCGACTAGCTCTTGGGCGGCTTTCGGTGTGGCCCGCACGCAAGCTCGACCCGCCGTCGAGGCCTCGAATCTCTCGGCGACGGCCAGGATGCGGGCGAGCATCGGGATGGCCGCTCCGGACACGCCACCAGGTGTTTCGCCGGCGTCCCAACGGTCGTGGTGATGGCGTACCGCGGCTACCACCTCGAGCGGGAACTCTGCCTCGGCGACGATCTTCTCGCCCTCCTCTGCATGTCCGGCGGCCTCGAGGTTCTGCCCGTCGGCGGCCAGAGTCATGTGGCCGACGTCGTGCAGGAATGCGGCTGTGCGCAGGTTGTCGAGTTGATCAGACGTCAGGCTCGAGCGCCGGCCGATCGCCTCCGCGATTGACGCCACTCGGCTCGAATGGCCTTGCGTTACCGGGTTGCGATGGTCTACGGCGTGCGCCACGGCCACCATCACCTGCGGGCCCGCCTCGGCCAGCATCGAAACCAGGCTGCCATCCGCCAGCTCGAGCTCTGTAACGAGCTGGGGAAAGGTGCACGCTCGGTCCTTGCCCTCCCGTTTCGCAAGGTAGAGGGCCTGATCGGCGGCCGCGATCAGCTCGCTGGAGGTAAACGCGTCCTCCGGGTATGACGCAACGCCGATGCTGAAGGTCAGATGTTGATCCGGAGTGGTCGACACCGCCGCCGCGTGCACCGCGTCCACGATTCGATAGGCGAGGCGCTGCGCACCGGTGGCATTGGTGTCCGCGACCATCACTGCGAGCTCGTCACCGCCGTAGCGCGCGACCATATCCTGCGCGCGGGCGGCCCCTTTAACGATGCGGGCTCCCATCTGGAGCACGAGGTCCCCGTGCTGGTGACCGAGCTCGTCGTTCACCGACTTGAAGTGGTCGAAGTCGATCAGCAGAAGTGAGACCGGGCTGCTCAGCCGGTCAGGCCGCGCAAATGCGGTCTCGAGCCTGCGTCGGAACTCCCTCATATTGACCAGGCCTGTCAGGCCGTCTGTCGTTGCCTCCTGTCGACTGCGCTGGTAGCGCAGAGCGTTGGCGAGAATTACAGCGGTGCCGCCCGAGAGCGCGTTCACCGCGAAGAGGTCCTGGTTGGTGAATGTGCCACCGGACTGGTTGAGGCAGAGGATCGCGGTGACACCCTCGCCCGAGGCGATCGGGACCACAAGGCCTTTGCTGTCTGCGGCGAAGACGGCTTCGCCTGTGCCCGCGGCCTGTGAGAGCTGGTGCTCGTCGATCGGCTCATCCTCCGGGGCAGGAGTGGAGGTGCCGGTGCGGTTGGCGCTGGCAACCACGGTGAACCCCTCCTGCGAGGAAAGGATCATCCGGCCGCGCTCGGCACTCGTCATCTGGACCGCGTGATCTGTCAGCACCGTGAACACGTCCTTGATGTCGGTATTGCCCACAAGGGTCATGCTCAGCTCCCGGAGGGAGTCGGCCTGCGCCGCTCTTTCGACGGCGGAGCGCCGCTCGCGCTCCAGCTCGCGGGTCATGTACCCGGTCGTAAGAGCGACGACCAGGAACAGAAACATCTTGCCGATCGTGGCGTTGGGGTCGACATAGAAGTTCGATGGTGTAAAGCTGCCGCCCACAAACAGGTACAGGCCGGAGATGATCAGCGCCGAGACGAAGCTCGCCGTGGCGCCGAAACGAACTGCGTTGGTGATCACAACCAGGAACAGGGCAAGAAAGAATGGGCTGTTGAAACCTTGGGACAGGTAGACGAGGGTGGTCGCGAACAGGATGTCCAGCGCCATCGTCGAAAGGCTGAACTGCTTTCCCGGCTGATACCCCCGAGCCAGCAGTACGTTGATCCCGACGTTCATCGCACCCCATCCAGCCAGAACGAGGTCGATCGTGACCTTCTCGTTCGCATCGGTATGCGGGTTTACGTTGTTCAGGACGCCGAGCACGATGAGGAACAGCCACCTGAAGACCACCGCCACGCGTTCGCCGACCCGACGGCGGTCGGCATCGAAAGTGGCGTCGATGGCGAGGGCGCGAATGTCCTGCCAGCGCCTCGAAGGGGTGCCGCCGGGCTCTTTGTTCATGGTGTGGTGTCGACCCACTCCGTGAAGGGGGCTAATTATTCGCTGTTTTCGCGGCTGAAAACAGGCCTTATTTGCGATGGTGCAATACAAATGGCGCATCTTGGGTCCGACCGATTGACCGTGGTCCATTATTTCCATCGGTGTCCGCCGAGCTGAAGTCACTAACTCGACTTTCCAAGCGCTTTTCGGCCGACGAGCTGTTCCTCTGGGTCGCGTGCGTGCTGACGGCGGCTGGGGGTGTGATAGCGCTGGTTGCGCCGGCCGGCGGCACCAACCGGCTCTCCGGGGTAGCACTTCCCTTCGCAGTTAGCGCCGGCGCCCAGGCGGCAAATGCGCTGATTCAGCGCCGGAGCGGTTGGTTGTCCGGGTTGCTCTACGCGGTGGCCGTGGTCGCCATCTTGTACGGAGTGCTTCTGGCGCTGTCCGTCCCTTTCCGACTGACCATCGAGGGCACCTGCCAACCTGCTCCAGCGGCGTGCCCGTTAGGTTTCGAAGTGCCTATCACGGCCGGCGAGAAGGTCGCCGAATACGCCGCGGTGATCGGTGGCTTTGTGGCCCTGCTGATCAACTTCGTTGCAGCCGAACTGCGATTCCGGCCCCGGAGGAGTCGAACGCCAGTTCCCGCCAGGTCAGAGAAGTCGCTCTGATTCGTCGAGCAACCTTTTGAGTATCACGTACTGAATCGCTGTCAGTAGAGCTACCATTCACAGCGCTAATCACTCCGGGCGAGCCGCATCGTCGACCTTCCTTAAGTCAAATTGCCCACTTTCCTTAAGTCAAATTGCGACTTTCCTTCGAACCTCGCGACTGGTTGGTAACTCCAGCCGACCGGCTTGAGCGTGCATCTGCGCGTTCCGGATAGACGACCTCTTAGCAATAACCCGGGAGTCGGACCGTTGCTCTCTTCAGTTCCGGCAATTCTTGGAGGGATCGGTGATCGGACCTACTAACGAGCTCACGTGGGCGGCGCGGCAGCGGCATGGTCGCCGTGTTCGCAGCCAGCGCAGTCAGGCGCTGGTTGAGTTCGCCCTCGTGTCGCCGGTATTCCTCCTCGTCCTCTTCATGGCGATCGACATCAGCCGCCTGCTTTACACGTACACCGCCGTTTCCTCCGCGGCCCGTGATGGCGCGCGGACGGCCTCTCTGAGCGGTTCCATCTACACCGACTGCCAAATCATTCAGGAGGTCGAGCTCGTTGGCCAGGGCTTCCCCGTGAAGATGGACCCCAACTCTGTTGTCGGCAATTCGGATCCCAACAACCCCACCGGCCCGCTGCAGCCGACGACTCCCCCGCCAAACGTCGCCTATGCCTACATCTGGCCGGCGGTAGCCACCGCGAACCCGCCCGACAGCAATTGCACGTCGACACAGCAGCGCGCGGTTTCGCCTTCGGTGAAGCACGTGGCCGTGGAGATCCAGTATCACTTCACGCCCTTACTGCCGATTGTCTCCAACTTCGCGGCGAACATCATCGTCAAGACAATTTCGGTGGTCACGACCGAGTGATGTGGTACGTCAGCTCCCGTAAGCGACAGAGTGGCCAACTGCTGCCGATCGCGGCGGCGGCGTTCCTCGTCATGTGCGCGCTAGCCGGCCTGGCGATCGACGCCAGCCGGGATTACCTGGACAAGCGCAACGTCCAAAACGCGGCTGACTTCGCGGTTCTGGCGGCGGCCAAGCAGATGTCGTTTTCGAGCAACCTGAACAGCGCGATCGCGGCGAATGCGCCCGCGGTCCATGCGGCGCACGACTACGCTGCGAACAACGGCTTTTTCACCATCTACAACAACACCTGCGATTCGACGGCTGGAGGCGGCTTCACCACGAGCTGGTTCGATGTGGCCGGAGTTGCGTGCGGCGCCTCGGTTGGCTTCAACACCAAGGTCAGTGTCAACCAGCCGGCGGTCAACCTACCAGGATCTCCTGTGTCGGCGGCGTGTACAGGCGCAGCACAGTTCTCATGTGTCCAGGTGGTGATCACAAGTCGCATCGCCGAATTGTTCACGTCAGTCTTGGGTATCAATTTCGCGTACGTGACGGTGGGGGCCGCAGCTCAAGCTGCGCTTCCGAGCTCCTCTTTCGACGCCCCTCCGCCGAACGCGGTGACCATCTACCAGCCTCAAAGCGGCTGTAATCCCGGGCAGCAGCAGTGCTTCGACGAAACGAAGCCGGTCGGGCGCACGCAGCTTTCGTGCACCGGGGGCACCAACAACTGCCCGACCTTCTGGGTCAGGCCCGGCACCGCCCCCAAGATCTATGGCTATGACGGCTCGATCCTTACCCCTGCGGGTGACTACACCACGGTGCGGTCCAACGGCGACATGGTCTTCCAGGACCGGACCACCATCTGCGACCCGTACAACGGCGTGGCTTGCGCGGCCAACGTTGCGAGAGGGCTGGCGGGTTTCGCCGTGCCAGGTGGCACCAACCTTTATTGCTCGAAGTTCGGAGCAGGCGCTGTCAGCTTGACGCCGTGCACCACAACAGGCCAAGCGTCTCTGAATGAGATCGACTCCAACCAGGCCGGTTGGTCCACACCGGGCTACTGGTACCCCACTGTAGACACCACCAAGCTCAAGTTCTGCGGCTCCCTCATCCTCAACGGACAGCCTATGTACGGCCCGTGTACGAACGCGCAAGAGCCGTATCTCATCGGTTCCGGTATCTACAGCTCCATTGTCATCAACCACGGAAACTACGAGCTCGATTCAGGCCTGTACGACATCACCGGCAAAGCACCGGTCAACACCGCAACGGGCGGCGGGTATACCGCCAACGGGATCGACCACAGCCAGGAAGGCGCCAGCGACTTCGACCTATGCACCGGCGGACTGCCCAACTCCTGTCCGACGCTTACTGCGGGAATCTGGATCGGACACGGCGGTGGGAACTACACGGCTTACTCCGGGCCTACGCCCGGCTCGTGCACCAACGGCGTGGCCGGTAGCGGTGGCGGCGGCGGTGACGTGACTGTCATCAGCGGCAGCGGCGTCGTCTTCCGGTTCGAGCCCAACTCCGGTGGCTTCGTCAGCACACACGAAGTCAAGGGTCTGACGCTCGCAGGAGCGGGCGTCGGCGCGCTGGCTTCCGTGAGCGGCACGCCCCTTCTGTTCGACATGGAGAACAGCTCCTGGATCCACCTGGACTCGTCGCAAGGCGGCTCCGGCGTCCCGCCCAACACGACCAGCGGCATCATCTACCAGGCTCCCCCGACGCGCGGCATCAACGGCGGCGGCGTCGAGTTCAACCCGAGCATGGCGGGCTTCAATGTCAGCGGAACAGAGTTGGCCGCGATCCAAGGCCAGATCCTCGCCTATAGCGTCACCGTCTTCGGCACCAGCGGCGGAACCATGGATTTCACCAGTGGCTATGGGGGCGGCTCCGTTCCGGGTATCGGGACAAGCGGTAGGAACGAGAACTCGATCATCACGAGCGTGAACCTCACGGCCGGTGCGCCAGGTTATTCGATCCTCACCGTGAACTACGCGGACGAGTGGATGATGGACGCCTACGACATCTACGCGAAGATCAATAACGGAAGCCCGCAGTTCTTCTCCCAGGGCATCTGGACGACAGTGCCAGGTCCCGGCACCCCGCTGCCGCCTCCCGGCAACAACCCCGGCGACGCTAACCCGGCCTATCCAAGCTCGGGCACCCCAGGGGCGTATACGATCATTGGCGGTACCGACTGGCGGTACACCATCCCGGGTGGCAACGGCGCCACCATCGAAGCGACTGGCAACTGGACGTGGGGCCACGAGAACACCATCCCCGGCGCACAAACCAACAACAACACCGCTCAGATGATCTACACCTTCCCGAACCCCGCCGGCAGCTACATCTCCGTCACTCTGTTCCTTCTGGACGGTGACCGCTGCGGTGACTACGCATACGCCACCTACACCTTCAAGAGCACCGGTGGTCCGGGACCCGGCCAGCAGAGCATTGGCTCCGTGTCCCTCGTGCAGTAATGAAGGCGAAGCAAGCGAAGCGCCGGCGCGGAGAAAAAGTCCGCGAAAAGGGCCAGGCCCTTGTCGAGTTCGCTCTGTTCGCGCCGGTCCTTATCGCGTTTGTGCTTCTCACCGTGGACGTGGGCCGGGCCTACTGGGAGTCGATCGACGCCGCGGGCGCCGCCCGCGCGGGCGTTCGCATGGGTGTCATCTCCGATACGAGCGACATCGGCGGCGCAATTCGCGACGAACCCAACACCGGCATCCCGAACACCGCCGCGGCCTGGGGATCGGTAGGGCCGGGAACGGCGTGGGGTACGTGTACTACCGCCGCTGGTGTGTGCGGCGATCCGAATGGCTGCGCCAAGACCTCCTTCAGCGGTAACCAGATCGCCTGCTTTGCCGTCCGCACCTGCGTCCTGACCTCTGGAGACCTCGGCAGCTGCACTTCGTACAGTGCCTGGGGAGTGCGCCCGGTGAGTGGGGGTCATGGCCTGCAGGTTGTGGTAGTCGTCAAATTCTCCGCGGTGACGCCGGTCGCTGCGCAGATCATCAGCGGCGGCGTTCTGTACCTGACGCAGACCTCGCTTGGAGACGAGCTCTACTTCTAGCCCTGGGGCGCCCTCCATCGAGCCCGGCTTCTAGGGAGACCTGAGCAGGTCGGGCGGCGTCCCAGATGATCGCGCCCAGCCGGACTGAAGCGGTCCGTTGACAGCCCAGGCAGTCAGCGCCAGCACGACGAGAATCGCGACCAGCCCAGCCGCCGACCGTACCAGCGGGAGCTTTCTCCAGCCCTCGGCCACGCGCACCGCGAGGAAGACCGCGAGCACGCCGGCGACCGCCGCAACGTTAAGCAGAAGAAACACCTGGTTTTGCACATCCGACCCGGTGCCAAGCGAATGCACGATTGCGAGGACCCAGGCCGCGTACATGGTCCGATGGAGCCAGATCCACACAGCTCGGGGAAGCCGCCGCACCGGCCAGCTCACGATCACGCTGACGCCGTAGAGATATCCAGAGATGACGCCGATGCCGAGCCACGTGCCCCGATACGCGGACACAAAGGGCACCAACGCATCGACTGGGCCCAACCGTGCGAACGGGTCGAGCAGCGAAGTCAGGACATGCACGCCGGCGAACGCGAGCGTCAAGAGCGCGATGTTGGCGTGGGCGCCCTCGACGGAGACCGGATAGGCGGTGGGAAGGGCGGAGCGCACGATGCCCAGGATCATCGCGACGCTCATCAGCACCACCGTCACCTCGCCGGCGCTGCGATCGAGGAACCAGAGTGGGCTCGGCGCGGCGGCTAACAGTTCAAGTAAGGCTGCGTGCGGTGTCAAGAACCGCCCGACGTCGCCACCCCGCGGCCGGGTGACGGACTCGGAAGCTGTGATGGCGAATGAAGCCCGGAACCCGGGAAGAGGCCGCCGATTGCAGAAACGATCGCTTCCTACAGCCCCCCGGGTCCCATCTGACTTGCCCCGATCTGCAGGAACAGGACGGCGTTGAGACCTGTCGCCGCGACCGCAACCGCGATCGTGAGCCAGCGGAGCAATCCGCGCTCCTCGGCCGGTCGCAGGCGCCTTCGTGGCCTCGCGCGCCGCTCCGCGCTCACGCCCGGCTCCCAGCTCACAGGATCGTCCTGGCAGAGGCGCATGCGCCGCCCGGTGCGCGCCCGATCAACTGGAGTCCCGGCCCCAGTCCTCTACGACACGCTTCAGCTCCGGCTTTCCGATGTCGGGCACGGGACTCACCTGGTAGCCAAGTGCCCGGAGCGCCTCGTCGATCCACGACAGCGCCATCTCCTCAGTGTTTGGCCACGGACCGGGAGATGAATCCTCCATGCCGGTGTCGATCACAACTCGACCCGCGACCCGCAGCAAGCGCCTCGCGAGCGGCCCCGCCTCAGGCACGGTCAAAGCGAGGTCCTCGAGCGCGCGGGAGAGCATGAAGCAGGCGGAGTTGAACACCTGGGCGTCAATCGGTTCGCGTCCCGAGAGACGCTCGGCCAGCCCGGCCCTCAGATCGGTGGGGTCCATGCGCCGGGTTATCATTTCAGATGGCTGGGAGATGGATCTAAACGAACCTGTCTTGCTGACGCCCGAGGGGCTGGAAAAGCTCAAGCGCGACCTTGAGGTCGCGCTGAAGCGCCGTGCGGAAGCTGGCGAGCGCCTGAAGGAGGCGTTCCAGCCCGGCGACATCGAGGACAACCCCGAGTACGAGCAGGCTAAGGAAGAGGTAGGGATGCTGGACAGCCGGATCTATGAGCTGCAGGAGATGATCGGGCGCGCGCAGATCATCAAGGACACCCACTCGAGCGTGATCGGACCCGGCTCTACCATCGAGGTGGTCGACACCGAAGGTGACGCCGAGACCTACCACCTTGTCGGCGCAGTCGAGAGCGATCCGTCGGCGGGCCGCATCTCCGTTGAGTCCCCGGTCGGTCGGGCACTTGTCGGCCGCAAGAAGGGCGACAAGATCACGGTCAGCGTGCCTTCCGGAACGCTCACCCTAACGATCAAGGCGGTCAAGTAACACCACGTCCTTAAGGACATCGGCGGCGCCGGCACAGGAGCTCAATCCCGAAACGATCGCCGACCGCACGACGGTCGGAGTGTTCTTCCGCCAGGCCGCCCGCTTTGGAGAACGGCCGCTCATCCACTACCTGCGTGGCAATGCCTGGCAGATCGAGACGTGGGCGGACATGCAGCGCGACGTCCTCGCCGTGGCTTCGGCTCTCATCGACGCAGGCGTCAAGGCCCGCGATCACGTGGTCCTCATGGCCGAGAACAGGCTCGAGTGGCTCTACTGCGACCTGGCCATCCAGACCGCCGGCGCGATCCCTGTGCCGATCTATCCCAATGTATCCGCTGAGATCGCTCAGACGATCGCGAAGGACTGTCAGGCGAGCCTTGCGATCGTGTCCGACAAGACCAAGGTGGCGAAGCTCGAAGGCGGCGGAGAGCTGAAGAAGATCGTCCTCATGGACGATGAGGTGGCCCAGTGGGTCGCGCAGCCGCCACGGCACATGGGTGAGATCAGCTCGCGGCTGGCCGCGATTCAGCCTGACGACGTCTGCACCGTCGTCTATACGTCCGGCACCACCGGCGATCCGAAAGGCGCGGAGCTCGCCCACCGCAACCTGGTCGATATCTGCCGCGCGATCCTGAAGGTGCATCCGCTCAGCGAGAACGACTCGACGCTTTCATTCCTGCCGTACGCGCACGTTTTCGAACGCATCAACTGCATCTTCACCGGCCTGATGTTTGGTGGCCAGGCATGGATCTCCCGCGGAGCTGACCATCTTTCCGAGGAGCTCGCGGAGGTCCAGCCGACCATCATGTGCAGCGTCCCACGCATGTACGAGAAGATGCATGCCGCGGTAATGGCGAGGGTTCGTGAGGCCAGCGCTCCGCGACAGGCGCTCTTCCACTGGGCCATTCGCGTCGGCACGCGATTCGCACATGAATCGACCAGGGGTCCGCTTCTCTCTGCTGAGCACATGCTGGCCGAAAGGCTTGTGCTGGCACCACTTCGCCGCCGGCTGACCGGAGGCAAGCTGCGCTTCTTTATCAGTGGCGGGGCGGGGCTCGCGCGCGAGATCGAGGAGTTCTTCTGGGCGATCGGGGTGCCCATCCTCAACGGGTGGGGCATGACGGAGACGTCGTCGGGCGCTTCTTCGAACACCCTCCACGAGCACCGCTTTCTCACCGTCGGCAAACCGTTTCCGGGCGTCGAGCTGAAGATTGCGGACGACGGCGAGATCCTGGTCAAGAGCCCTGGCAATATGCTCGGCTACCACAACAATCCCGCCGCCACGGCCGAGATATTGAAGGACGGCTGGATCTATTCCGGTGACATCGGCGAGATCGACGCCGACGGTTTCTTGAAGATCACCGACCGCAAGAAATCCCTCTTCAAGACCGCGGGCGGCAAATACGTCGCTCCGCTGCAGCTCGAGTTCGCCCTGATGCGGGATCCTCTCATCGTGCGAGCGGTGGTGGTCGGCGAGGGACGGCCCTACGTCACCGCCCTCATCGTCCCCGACCGCGATGCCGCGCGTAAGCAGGGCCTCGACGAAGCCGGTCTCCAGGCGCACATTCAGAAGACCGTCGACGAGGTCAATGCCCACCTTGGCAACTGGGAGACGATCAAGTACTTCACGCTGCTGCCGGAGGACTTCACCGAGGAGTCGGGTGAGCTCTCCTTGAAGCTAGATGTGAAGCGGAAGGTCATCGCTGACCACTACCAGAGCCAGATCGAAGTGATGTACACGGACAAGACCAAGCCCGCGTAAATTTGCTGGCATGGCCGGTCCCACCGACATGTCTGAGGTTCACGCGGCGCTCGATCGACTGCGCCCACAGCTCTGCCACTGCGGGCTCAAAGGCGAGTGCCTTGGCTGCAAAGGCATCGAGATGGTGCGGGCTCAGGCCGAGGCGGTCGTGGCAGCCGCGAGCCAGCCGATCCTCCTCCAGGTAGCCCAGGAGTCGTCTATGAAGGACATGGCGACCCGCTTCCAGGCCATGTCGGAGCGGTTGATGGCGGACCCCGACATCAGGCGCTCGGCCGAGCAAATGCAGGAGCGCCTGATGGCCGACCCCGAGACCCGCCAGCTCCTGGAAGAGCTGATGCGCCGGCTCGGGGCGCCGCCCGACGAGCTACAGAACTAGGTCGTCGCGGTCGCCGGGCTCGCTGGAGCGGTGTGCTTGCGCTTCATCGGCGTGTTCCAGAACGGGATCGGGCCGGTCTGCAGGTGCTGCAGGATCGTCTGCTCCTGAGTCGTCGTCAGCTGCTTATTCGTGACCGCGGTGTCGAGCAGGGGCTTCAGCTTGGCGATCAGGTTGGTCCGGAACTGAGCTTCGGTCACCGGGGGCTTCTGCGCCGCCGCGATCTGCGAAAGGGACATCCCGCTTGCGAGGTCAGTCTTCAGCTGCGCGTCGCTGATGCCAAGGGCTGAAGCGGCGGCCGACAGCAGCTGCTGCGTGTAGGCGCCGATCTTCGCGCTCGCGCCAGGATCCGGGGTCTTATTGAACCCGCCCAGGGCACACGGAGGCTGACTCGTCAGCTTCTTCTTGATGGCATCCGCCTGAGCCTGCGTCAGGTCCTTGTTCTTGACCTCGTCGGCCAAGGTCTCACCGATGGCCTTCTGGATTGCCGTGTTCACCTGGGTTGAGTTCTTGCCCAGGTCGCTCGCGAGGTGGGAAATGAAGTTGTTGCAAACCGCGGAGGTGGTTGCCTGATCGCCGATCGAGGCGGTGTCCACCTGGGCGGACGCCGGCGTGGAGGGTCGGAATCCGACGTTCAGGCCGGCGGCCGAAGCGGTCACCAGGACCGCGGCCCCTGTGACGGCCGCTGCGCCCACGGCGAAACCGACGATCCGGAGGTAGCGGAGTTTGGCAAGGGATCTCATCACGTCTCTAACTAAACAACGCAGCAGACTCAGGTTCCTCACGCTGAGGGTCAAGGTTTTGTAAGTCCTGACCGCCTATATTCGCGGGATGGAGTCGCCGCCCGGTTCGGGCTGGTCCGGCAAGCATGCCGTCGAGCTGTACGTGCGGACGTACACAACGATGCTGCAGAGCTCGGGCGACATCAAGATCGAGTCGCTCGTGCAGGCGCACCTCGGCATGGGCTCGGTGCTGCACCCGCTGGCCGCCCAGCCACAGACCGATATGGGGGCTCTCCTCTATGCGGTCCGGCGCCTGCCGGCGGCGATCAGCCGCTGCCGGCACGTGATCATGGGCCAGAGCCCCCAGGGCTTTCGGGCCGTCCTCCACGCCGACATCCTCTCGTGGCAAGCGGTCAAGGCACCCGCACGGCGGCGCCGCTGGTACCACGACGGCAAGAACACGCTGGCGGTGCTGATCGCGTCGGCCTCCGACATCGACGACCTCGTTCCCACGCTCGTCGCGTACCAGATCGAGTGGAACAAGCTGCATCGCGCCCTGCAGGACGTCGAGTTCTCGGACGACCAGGCGCGCCAGGCTGCCGGCGCGACGGAGGACGACTGGCGGCGGCTGCACGATGCCTGGGGAGATCTTTTCGACTCCAACCTGGCCGCCCTAAAGCGCGAGGAATGCCGGATCGTGCTGCGACTCATCGGCGGCAGCCACCTTGGGTATGCGCGAAACGCTAGCCGTTGGTGGCTCCCGATTGCGTCGGCCATGGGCGAGATGGGCGCGCACGATGCGCCGATCTACTTCGTCTCGTCCAACTCGCACAGTCTCGTCAACGTGCTCACCGGGGTCGCCCGCCAGTTCGAGAGCGACATCGTGGACTGGATCGGCAAGCACCATCCCGAGCTGGACGAGGAACGCCGGAAGCTCGAAGCCGGCCACAGCCGCGCGTCACGCCACAACTGGCTGTACTACGGCGCGCGCCAGGTCTTCGACCA
Organism: Candidatus Dormiibacterota bacterium; assembly: GCA_035937155.1. Lineage (GTDB taxonomy): Bacteria > Chloroflexota > Dormibacteria > Dormibacterales > Dormibacteraceae > Palsa-870. Next base: position 69,063 of record DASYVJ010000089.1, read on the forward strand.
GCATCCTGATCGCGCGCGCATGCGCAAGAACCGAGCGGAGATCGAAGCGGCCAACGGCGTCCGGCACATCCCGGCAAAGGGGACCGGCGTCGACTCCGCCGCTCAGGTGTTCATGCTCTCCGAGCTCGACCCCACCGCGATCGATCCACGGGTCGGCTCGGTGGACGCCGAAAAGCTCCGCGCCTCCGATGCCTGCATCGTCAACGTCGACTACCCGCTGGGCCAGGCCGCGTACCACATCCTCCGGCAGGTCGCGGTGCAGACATCGTGGGTCAGAGGCGTGTACATCCTCGGCAAGGCGGCGACACTCAACGCGGACGTGGGCGACGTGATGATCCCGAATGTCGTCCACAACGAACACTCGAACAACACTTACTGGCTCGACAACTGCTTCTCCGCCGCAGACGTCCAGCCGAACCTCGTGTACGGCTCGGCGCTCGACCACCAGCGCGCGGTCGCGGTCCGCGGCACGTTCCTGCAGAACCGCGACTATCTCGACTTCTACTACAACGGGAAGTACACCATCGTCGAGATGGAGGCCGGGCCTTATCTGGATGCCTGTTACGAGATCGTCCAGCCCGACCGCTATCCGCTGGGCGAGAGCGTGAACATGGCACAGGTCAACTTCGACCTCGGGATCGTCCACTACGCATCAGACACCCCATATACGCAGGCGCGCACGCTTGGCGCGCGCGGCCTCAGCTACCGGGGGATGGACTCGACGTACGCGTCGGCTATCGCGGTCGCGCGGAGGATCCTACAACGCGAGGAGGCAGTTCAGCCCCCGAGCTGACGAAGACCGCGTGCTCGTGTGGGTGGTTGTGTTCGCCAGCGCCGTGGTGGATCTCGCCGCAGGGGTGGCAGCTCTCGACCTGGATCGTCGTGTGCCCGATGTCGAACTTCTCGCACAGGCGGCCCTCGAGGTCGCGCACGACGTGCTCCGCATCGCCAAGCGGGCAATCGCCCACCACCACGTGGCAGCTCAGGGCCACCTCGTCTGACGACAGGGCCCACACATGGAGGTCGTGCATGCCGGTGACGAGCTCGGTACTGGCGATTTCTCGAGTCACGGCAGCCAGGTCTATCTCAGCTGGCGTCCCCTCCATGAGCAGGTTGACCGTTTCGCGAACGATCCGCCAGGCACCGAAGGCGATCAGGACGGCGATGCCCAGGGAGAGCAGGGGATCGATGTATAGCCAGCCGGTCAGCAGGATCACGAGCCCTGCCACCACGACGCCGGCCGAAGCCCCGATGTCGCCGAGCACGTGCATCAAGGCGGCCCGCATGTTCAGGCTCCGGCCGTGACCTCGCAGGCCGAATGCGACGAATGCATTGATGGCGATGCCGACTAGCGCGGCGACGATGACGATGCCGCCCTGGACCGGTTCGGGGTGCGCCAGCCTGCGCACCGCTTCGTACGCGATCGCGAGGACGATCACGATCAGGGTCACCGAGTTGACCAGGGCGGCCAGGATGCTGACCCGGTGATAGCCGTAGCTGCGGCGCGCGTCGGCCGGACGATTCGACTGGGCGACCGCAAACCAGGCCAGGCCTAGTGCGAAGACGTCCGTGAGCACGTGACCGGCGTCTGAGAGGAGGGCCAGGGAGTGCGAGACAAGGCCCCCGGCGAGCTCGACCAGCAGAACGGCGCAGGTGAGCGCCAGCGCTACCTTGAGCGCGGAGCCGCGAGAGCTCACCTGGTTCATAGAGTCATCCTACCCACGGGGCTTAACGATGAGTCGTGGGCGGAACCTGCGGCGAGAGATTCGGCGAGCCAGGTGGTCCAGATGCTAGGCGCGGCCGAGCATCGCAGCGCGCGCATCCGTTGATGCGTAAGCGAGAAGCGCAGGTCGTAACAACGCAGATGGGCCGCCTGGGCGCCGAGGATCCGTCGCAGGGTCCGGCCGCGACTCAGTTACCGCCACCATTCATTGCCCTTCTCCATGCAGGCGAGCAGCATTCCCTGGCGGACCCCTTCGTGGCTGATGTGCATCACCGCCAGGCCGTACCAGTCGAGGAACAGGAGCAGGGCCTCGATGCCGGCCCGCATCGCCTTCACCCGGTTGGCGGGAAGTCCCAGCGTCCTGGCGACTTCGGTCGCTCTGGCTCCATCGAGCCGGGCCTCGCAGGTCAGCAGGTCGGCCGTCGTCAACACCACCGGCGGGTTTTTACGCGTGAGCACCAGCGGCAGGTTCGATGCCGTCCCCCCAGTGGCGACCAGGCGCTCGATCTCTCCATCGGGCGCGTGGGCCAGCTCGCGCAGCGCGGCCTTCCGCATGCGTGCGCGTTCCTCCGGTTTAGGTGGGTCCGAGAAATAGGTGCTGGCAAGCACGCCAGACCCAATTGGCAGCGAAGCCGAGCGGAGCATCTCGCGCCCGCGCGCGATCACTACCTCCGTGGACCCGCCGCCCAGGTCGACCATCGCCCATTCCCGGCGCACCGCGTGGCGGCTGGCCACACCCAGGAAGCTGAGATCAGCCTCCCGCTGAGCGGAGATCACGTGAACCGTCACGCCGATCGCGTGGCCTGCCGCCTGGGCGAACTCGGCGCCATCCTTGGCCTGGCGCACCGCCTGCGTGGCGGCGGCGATGAGTAATTCGAAGTTGTGGCTGCGGGCGCGGGCGACCACCGAGCGCAGGGCGCGAATCGCGGGCTTTGCACGGGCACCGATGTAGCCCGTCTGCGCGACCTGCGCTCCAAGCTCCGGCATCTCGACGTAGTGCGCGACCTCTTCGAGGCGGCCCTTCACCACGTCGGCCACCAACGCGTGTACGGTGTTGCTCCCGATGTCGACTGCGGCTAGACGCATCAATGCGTCACTCTAGAATCTCGCAGTGGGTAAGAGGAAGGGAACGCGCATCGAAAAGGACTCTATGGGCGAGATGGAGGTCCCGGCCGACGCGTACTACGGCGCGTCGACCCAGCGCGCCGTGCTCAACTTCCCGATCTCCGGCCAGCCCCTACCTCGCCGTTTCATCCGCGCGCTCGGCATGGTCAAGAGGGCTGCGGCGCAGACCAATCACGAGCTCGGCCTGCTCTCGCGCCGGCGCGCCCAGGCGATCGCAGCAGCGGCCCAGCAGGTGGCAGGCGGCGAGCTCGACGCGCAGTTCCCCATCGACGTCTATCAGACCGGCTCGGGCACCTCGACGAACACGAACGCGAACGAGGTCATCGCCACCAGGGCGACGGAGATCCTGGGCGGGGAGAGAGGGTCGCGTCTCGTTCATCCCAACGACCACGTCAACCTGGGCCAGTCTTCTAACGACGTTATCCCGACCGCGATCCAGCTCGCGTCCGCAATGGCGATCCAAGAGGAGCTCATCCCCGCTCTGGAGCGGCTACACAAGGCGCTCGAGGCCAAGAGCAAGGAGTTCTGGCCCGTCGTCAAGACGGGCCGCACCCATCTCCAGGATGCGACCCCGATCCGCCTGGGCCAGGAGTTCAAGGGCTACGCGGGACAGGCCGAAGAGTCGATCCGCCGCGCCCGGATCGCCATCGACGAGCTGGCAAGAATTCCGCTCGGCGGCACCGCGGTAGGCACAGGCATCAACACGCACCCGCAGTACGCGAAGATCGCCGCGGCGCGCCTGGCCAAGGCGACCGGCCTGCCGGTGCGAGAAACCACAAATCACTTCCACGCGCAGGCCTCACTCGATGCGCTTGTCGCCGCGCATGGCGGGCTCCGCACCATCGCGACCAGCATGTGGAAGATCGGGTCCGACATAAGGCTCATGGGCACGGGCCCGATCGCCGGCCTAGGCGAGTTGCGCCTGCCCGAGACACAGCCGGGCTCGAGCATCATGCCCGGCAAAGTCAACCCGGTGATCGTCGAATCGCTGCTGATGGTGATTGCGCGCGTCTATGGCAACGACCTGACGGTCACGATCTGCGGCCAGTCGGGGAGCTTCTTCGAGCTGAACGTGATGATGCCGGTCGCCTCCGTCGCGACGCTCGAGTCGATCACGCTGCTGGCCGCCTCCGTGCGCAACTTCTCGGAGCGCTGCGTCGAAGGCCTGCAGGCCACCGACCGCGGGCCAGAGCTAGTCGAGCGCAGCCCGATGCTCGCCACGGCGCTCAATCCAATCCTTGGCTACGACGAAGCGGCCAAGATCGCCAAGGAGTCGATCCGCACCGGACGCAGCATCCGCCAGCTCGCCCGCGCCAAAGGAGTCAGCGAGGCAACGCTGAACAAGGTGCTCGATGTCGGGAAGATGACTAAGCCCGGCCTCGAAGGTCCCGGCGGAGGCTAGACCCGAGGAGAAGGTAGACCGGGCATAGAAATTGACACGAGCTCGGCAATCCAACCCACTTTCCCGTTTTCGCCTCGCGGTCGTGCTGCTTGGCGTGATCATCCTGTACGGCATCGCCGGCTACATGCTGATCGACGGCTGGAACATGCTCGATGCCTTCTACATGGTCATCATCACGATCAGCACGGTCGGCTACACAGAGATCCACCCCCAGTCGGCCGCCGGGCGCATCTTCACCTCGACGCTGATCGTGGTCGGCGTGGCTACCATGCTGTATGGCTTCGGCGTATTCGCCGAAACGCTGGCCGACAACGCATTTGGCAATTACAGGAGAGAGCGGCAGTTGGAGCGCAGCCTGAACCAGCTCCGCGAACATTTCATCATCTGCGGCTACGGCCGCATCGGGACTGAAATCGTCGCCGAGTTCGAGGACCACAAGGTCGCTTACGCGGTGATCGACCGGACGCAGGAAGCGGTCGATCGCCTCCGGGCCGAGGGGCGCCTTCACCTCGAAGGCGACGCCGCAAGTGAGGACCTCCTGAAGCAGGCCGGCATCGAACGGGCGCGCGGGCTGATCTGCGCCGTCGACTCCGACGAGCGGGCGGTTTACATCGTCCTCGCCGCCCGCGCGCTCAACCCCAACCTCTACATCATCGCGAGGGCAGGCCGGGCCGACTCCATCCGGCGGCTAGAGCTTGCCGGGGCGACAAGGACGATCTCACCGTACCGAATGGCCGGGCATCGCATCGCAGAGCTCGCCGTCCGCCCGGCGCTCGTCGACGTGCTCGACACGCTTCACCACGGCGAGGCGGGAATCGGTGTCGAGGAGATGCTGGTCGGCCCGGGCACGGTCGCTGCAGGCAAGACCATCGCCGAGGCCGGGTTGTTGGATCCGTCGGCGGCGAAGCTGCTCGCGTTGCGTCGGCGAGATGGGACGCTGCACGTAAGCCCGGCCCCCGACCTGCGGCTGGAGGAGGGCGATCTTTTGATCGCGTTGGGCTCGGAGGGTCAGCTCCTCAAGTCGGCGACGCTGCTCAAATAGCGCGCTCAAGAGCCAACGGCGTCCCACTAGAGTGGGCAAGTGAGGTCCCTGGGCCGGCATCCCGAGCGCGTAGCGCTCGTTTCTGTTTTCATCGGTGCGGCCATCGTGGTCGGCAAGCTGGTGGTCGGCCTGCTCACCGGCAGCCTCGGCATTCTCAGCGAGGCTGTCCACTCGACCTTCGATCTGGCCGCAAGCATCTTCACCCTGTTTGCGGTGCGCACCGCGCGCAAGCCCGCCGACAAGGAGCATCCCTATGGCCACGGTCGCGCCGAGAACCTGGCCGCCTTCGCCCAGGGCATCCTCCTCCTGATTACGGCCGCGGGGATCGCGTTCGAGGCTGTCCGCCGACTGACCGCCGGCGTCCACAACGTCAACCCCGCCGGCTACGCCTTTGCTCTGCTGATCGGCACCCTGTTGATCGAGGCTGGTCGAGCCGTTGTCCTCAGGCGTGTCGGTCGCCTCGCGTCAAGCGACGCTTTGCTTGCCGACGCCACCGACCGCCTGGCCGACGTGATGTCCACCGTAGCGGTGCTGGCAGGCCTGGTCGGCGTGCGACTGGGCTTTGCCGGAGCCGACTCGGTGGCGGCTCTTCTCGTGGCGGGAATCATCGTCCGGGCGGCGGCGATGCTCGCCTGGCGGTCGGGCGACATCCTGATCGACCGTGCGGCGGCGGGCGCCGAGAGGCAGCTGCGAGCGGCAATCCAGGGCGTGGACGGGGTGCTGGAGGTTCGCTCGGTGCGCGTCCGCCGCTCAGGCCCGAACCTGATCGGGGACGCCAACATCGCCACGCACCGGATGCTTTCGGTCGAGTCTGCCGGAGCGCTCGCCGACGACATCAAGCGCAAGGCCCGCTCGGTGCTGCCTACGCTCGAGCTTTCGGTTGTCGTGGAAGGCCAGGCTCAGCAGGGAGACCTCGTCGAGCGCATCCACGCCGCTGCTGCGCGCAACGGGGGCGTCCGAGACCTGCACAACGTGACGGTCGAGCGCGAGGCTGACGGGTCGCTTCACCTGACGATGCACGCGAAGCTGCCCGGGGATTTGACTCTGGCCAAGGCGTCGCAGGCGAGCGCAGGGCTTGAAGCAGCGCTGCGCGCTGAGCTTCCCGACGCAACGCGCATCGACGTTCACCTCGAGCCGATGGAGCCTCACGTGGTGCGTGGCGAGGACGTGACGGGGAGGTACGCACAACTTGCCGCTCGCATGCGTGAGATCGTCGAGTCACACCCGGAGGTGCGGCGGTGCGTCGACGTAGAGTTGAGCAACCGCCACCAGCGAATCCATGCCCATGTTGTGGCTGAGGTCGCCGGCGACATCAGCCTCGAGCAAGCGCACCGCATCGAGACGGAGCTGGAGGAGAAGATCCGCCGGGCGCTTCCGGAAGTGCATGAGGTCGTGGCGCGGGCGACGGCATGAGACCCGGTCGAGCAGGAGATCTGCCGGCTCTGGTGGAGCTTTGGCGTTCGGAGGTGCGGGCAGGGCGGCGCGACAGCGTGCCCCGCGAGGTCGAGCTCCAAAAGCTCCTTGCTCATTTCGACTGGGGTTCGCGATCCCGACTGGTGGACAACGGCGCGACAGGACTTGCCGGCGCGGTCGTCGTGACGAGCCGCCCATCCCCTGAAGGGACACTCGCGCGAATCGACCCTGCAGCGGCGGGAGAGAACTCGGCGCGAGTGATGCGAGAGCTCGTCCAGTGGGGCGTTTGGCTTTCTCGAGCCGCCGGGGCGGCCGCGGCGCAGGTGTGGGTCGGCCCTGGCTACGCTGATGTACTTCGAGAGCTGGACCTCGTGCTCGCGCGGCCGTGGTGGCGGATGGATCGCACGCTGGACGGCGATCTACCGACGCCGGTGCCGGTCGGCGGATATGAGCTCCTCGACGGGTCGCGCCGCGCGCAAGGGTCCTGGGCCGAGATGCACAACCGCTCGTTCGCCGACCATTGGCGCTTTTCGGCACGCAGCGAGGAAGAGTTGATGTTTGGCAAGGCACCGGAGCTCTGCCTCATGGCGGTCACCGCCACGACCGGCGAACCGGCCGCAGTGACCCTCTGCCACGTGGAGACCTATGCCGAGGACACGCGACCTCAGCCCGTCGGGCTGGTGTCCTCGGTTGGAACGCTGCCCGAGTACAGGCGCCGAGGCCTTGCCAGGTGGCTGGTGGCCGAAGGCATGCTGCGGCTGCGCAAGGCAGGGGCGCGCCACGCTTCGCTGTACGTCGACGGACTTAACCAGACACGCGCCTTCGACGCATACCGAAAGCTTGGATTTGAGTTGGCGTTCGAGGCTGAGGTCTGGGAAGCTACCTTCCCGTGAAAGCCGCTGTCATGGTAGTCCTGGTGCTGGCGCTCGTGGCCTGTGCACCGACCCAGGCGAACCCTTCGCGGCAAGGCACAACGCTTTCCCGGCCGGTGCCATCTCCAAAGCCAACCCTGGCGGCTGCCATCCGCCAGGCCGTGCACCTCGGACCGGCCGACAAGGCAACCACAGTCACACTGAGCTTCGGGCTAAAGGTCCGCAACGCCGACCGCCTCGCCGCTTTGCTCGCTTCCGGGCGAACCGTGACGCCGGAGGTGTATGCGGCGCAATTCGGCCCTGACCCGGCCGCGGCCCAGGCCGCAGTCGAGTGGCTGCAGCACACCGGGTTTCTTGCCTCATGGCGAGCCGGCTCGAACCTGATCGCAGCCGATGGCCCTGCTCCGCTGGTGGCAGCCCTTCTGCGCGTCGACATCGAGACCTTTCGGTTGGCCGATGGCACCACCTTCTACGCCGCGCTAGACCAACCACAGATCCCGCCGCAGCTGGCCGGCGCGGCGAGCAGCGTCATCGGGCTCGACAGCTACCGCCGGGCTCGCACCCTGGCCGTGCGGCACGGCGGCCTCACCCCGACGGACGTCCTCGCCTTCTACAACCTGCAGCCGCTGCGTCAGGCCGGCCTCGACGGGACGGGCCAGACGATCGTGCTCCCTGAGATCGACGACCTGCCGAACCTCAACGACCTGAACAAGTTCGCCACCGAGTTCTCGCTGCCGCCGTTCGACTCGATCCTGACCGTCAAGCGCGATCCCAACTGGGGCACTCCCGAAAAGCCGCAAGGCGAGACTGTGCTCGACCTCGAGATCATCCACGAGGTGGCGCCCAACGCCAAGATCGTTATCTACCTCTCGGCGGCGGACTTCGGCCACGGCGACCGCGGGTTCGACGCGATGGTCACCGACCATCTCGGCTCGATCATCTCGGAGAGCCTGGGTGCGTGCGAACCGGACACATCAAGCGGCCACCGCAGCGAGTACTCGGCGATCCAGGACAGGGCGGCGGCTTTCGGCATGTCGCACTTCGTGGCCAGCGGAGACAGCGGTGCCTACACGTGCGGTCAGGACCAGCCGCCGGCGGGAAGCTTCCCGTCGACGCTGCCGAGCGTGACCGCCGTGGGCGGCACCACCGTGTTCGAATCCGCCCAGGGCATCTACTACAAGGAGTCCGCCTGGGGCGGGCCGCTGGACGAAAGTGGCAGTGGGGGCGGGCCGAGCCAGTTTTACGCGGTGCCCGACTACCAGAAGAGTGTCTCGCAGACGGCCGGGCACGGCCTGCGCCAGGTGCCTGACGTCGCCGCCAATGCGGACCCCGACACTGGCTTTCACATCGTGTTCGGCGGACAGGACGGACAGGCAGGCGGGACGTCGGCTGCGACCCCGTTATGGGCGGCCACGGTCGCGCTCATCAACCAGGATCTGAAAAAGAAAGGACTGCGCGAAGTGGGATTCGCCAACCCGGCCCTCTACTGGATGGGTGCGAACTCCGCCACGTTGCCGGCCAAGCCCTTCCACGACGTCACGATAGGTAACAACCTGGCAAACGACGCGGGCACCGGCTGGGATTTCGCGACCGGCTGGGGCAGCATGGACGGCGCCGCGCTTGATGCAGCCTGGATCCTCTACATAAAAGGTGGAGGCGGATGAAGGAGAGAGGACCCGACCGCCGCCAGGGTCCCCGACGTAGCGCAGACGACTCGCGGGCGCGGATGCTCGACGGGCCGCCGCTGGTCACGTGCCCGCATTGTGAGAGGGTGGTGCCGGTAGGCGACTTCTGCGGCCACTGCGGCGCGCACCTGACCACTGCCAGCACCACGCGCCGCCACGCCTTCGCCGCCGTGCCCTCGGAGCCCGTCGCGCATCTATCGATCATCAGCACTCTGTTTCCGCATCTTCCGCATCGACGCGGAGGCGCCTTCCGGTGGGCGCTGCTGGCCGGCGCAGCCGCTGTGCTGGTGCTGGCCGCCCTGCACCTCTTCGCCCCCGCGACGATCGCTGCGGTCTGTCTGCTGCCGGTGCTCTACCTGCTTTACCTCTATGAGGTCGAAATCTATGAGAGCGAACCGTGGCTGGTGATCGGGGCCACGATGATCGCAGGCGCAATCCTGGGCTATGCCTTCACTTCATTCTCCGGCGACACCGTATCGCGCTTGAACCTGACCGGCGACCGAGAAAGCGCAATCGTCCTGGCAGGCGTTGCCATCCCGATCGTCGCGCAAGTGTTGATGCTGGCCGGCCCGCTGTTTCTTTATGCGTTCAGGAGCCGCTTCTACGAGCCCCTCGACGGCCTGACGTTTGGCGCTGCATCCGCTCTCGGCTTCACCTTGTCGAGCTCGCTCACTGCTTTCTGGCCCCTCATCAGCGGGCCGCTCGTCGCCAGTGGCGCGCCGCTTGACTGGTCGCTGCGATTGCTTCGGGCCGGGATCCTCATTTCCCTGGTCAACGCGAGCACCACTGCCCTCATCGCTGCGGCGATCTGGCTGCAGAGGTACGACCGGCGCCGCCTCGGCCGGCCCTGGACCACCAGCATCATGGCCGCCGTCATCGTGGCGTTCGGCACTCAGGTGGCGCTCGGGTTGGTCGGCTCAGTGGTGTCCGACCTTGTTGGGGAGGTTGCGATCCGCCTGCTGGCGACCCTCGCGCTCCTTATGTATGTACGGCTCGTCATCCACCAGGCGCTGCTCGTCGAAGGCGCCGAGCATGAGATCGGCCCCGACTCGCCGTGTCCTGAGTGCCATCGAATGGTGCCGACGATGGCGTTCTGTCCGGCGTGCGGCGCGGCGCGCGCGGCCGGGTCCAAGCAAGGCCGACCGCGCCTGGGAGGCGTCGTCTAGGTGGCGGCGCAGATGCGGTTCTGCGGCCGGTGCGGCGCCCAGGTCGCACCTGGAGCGCCCTTTTGCGGGCGATGCGGCGCGCCGCAGGTTGCGCAGGCGGTGGCAGCGGCGTCCGTCTACAGCTATCCCATCGCGCCCCCCGCGCCACATCGGTCCGCCGGCCGGTACAGGACATCGCAGGTCGCCATCGCCGGCGGGCTGCTTGTCATCCTCGCCGTCGTCACGGTGGCCGTCAGTGCCTTCGCCATCTCGCACTTCATCGGCGGGACCAAGTCCACGTGCACCGCCAACTGCGCGCCCAAGATCGTCACTCCGCTCGCTGAAGCGAGCACGTACCACAGCTCGGCGTACAACTTCGAGGTCGACTACAGCTCGACCTGGACCGTGCGCAGCCAGGACGCGGCCCAGATCTCGTTGGGCACCAAGATCGGATTGGTCCAGGTCCTGGGCATTAAGGGCGGCCAACCCCTGTCCCAGGTGCTGCAGTCCACCGTGTCGGGGCTTCCTACTGCGCAGTGGCAGGACGTGGTCCAGGTCTCCGACGTGAAGGGGGCGCACATCGGCGAGCAGGATGGAATCGGATTTGTGTACTCCGCCAACCTCCTGGGGAGCAACTCCACCTCAGCCAAGGTGCGCTTCGCAGTCATCGTCGCCACGCATGCCGGAGTGACCGTGGTGATCTTTGCCGCCGACCCGGCGGACCCGAAGAACTCACCGCACGGCATGCCTGAGGCCCAGTTGTTCGACTACATGTGCTCGGAGTTCCGCTGGGCGACATAGATGGATAGCGGGCTGCTGGCCTTTGCCGGGGTATGCGTGCTCCTCGCGGTGACGCCTGGGCCTGACATGGCCGTTGTCACCAAGAACGCACTGGCTCACGGCCGCCGAGGCGTCCTCTTGACGACCACAGGCATGGCGCTGGCGCTTTTGATCTGGACCACCGCGACAGCCGTCGGCCTTTCAGCTCTGCTCAGGACCTCTGGAGAAGCGTTGTTCGCGCTCAAGCTCGTGGGCGCCGCGTATCTCGCGTATCTCGGCTTGCGCACGCTCATCGAATCCCGCCGGCGCCCGGCGGACCTGCTGGCAAGCGCGCCGGCGCCTGCCCCGGCCCACGCCATCTTTCGCCAGGGCTTTCTTTCTGCAATTTCAAACCCCAAGCTCGGGGTGTTCTTCGTCACGTTCCTGCCCCAGTTCGTCGCGCCGGGTCAGGCGGTCCTACCTCGACTCTTCTTGCTCGGCGTGATCTTCGCCCTGATCGGTTGGGCATGGATGAACGCCTACGGACTATTCGTGACTCGCATGCGCGAGTTCATCACTGCTCCGCGCGTGCGCCAGTGGATGGAGCGAGTCACCGGCGTGGTCCTGCTGGGCTTTGGCGCCCGCCTCGCCGTGGAACGCCTCTAGTCAGGGCGCCGTTACGCCTCCGGAAGATCGAAGGAGATGTCATAGACGCCCCCGCTCAACTTGGCGTGGTGGATCCAGCCCATCTTTCTGAGCAGTCCAAGCATCTGCCGGTTCTCCGGCAGGACTATGAGCGTGAAGCTCTTGATGCCGTGTTCGCGCGCAGCCCTCGCGAGGATGGCCAGCAGCGCCCCGCCGAGGCCGCGACGCTGAAATTCATCGACCACCGCCACGGCGACCTCAGCCACATTCGTGTTCGGAACGCGGTCGTATCGCGCCACGCCGAGGATGCGCTCCTTGTTGGCCGGCTGGTGCGAAGTCGCCACGAGCGCGAAGCGATCCTTGTGGTCGACGACCGCGAGGCGGTGCGCCAGCGCGTCCGGTAAGCGCTTCAGCGGGGAAAAGAACCGGAAGTAGACGCTTCGCTCCGACATCGCCGCGACCGCCTCGTGGAGTAGAGGCTCGTCTTCGGGCGCGATGGGCCTGATGTCAACCCTGGTCCCATCCGTCAATTCGAGTACGCGAGGCTCGAAGTAAGGCGACGCCACCGCTACAAGGTAGCGGCCCATTAGCATCCGCGATGCATGCCCGGGATGAAGCCCCAGAACCAGCGATGGCGCAACCTCGTATTCGCCGCCGGCGCCACCGCGGCGGCACCATTTGCCGGCTGGGACCTCTTCAAGTGGGTCGAGGCGTACATGTCCGACCACTTCCACAACGACTTCACCTTCGACGTGGCTGCTGCTCGGATCGGCATCACTCATGGCTGGCCGTCGATCTACGACCTTTCGATCCAGCAGGCAGAGCTTGATGCGATGGGATCGCGGATCCACATTGCCGAGCTCGCGCGCTACATCAGCCCACCACCTGTGGCCTGGCTGGCGCTACCCCTTGCGCCCCTGCCCTACGGGGTCGGCTACTGGATCTGGAGCGCCCTGCTTTTGGCCGCGCTGGTGGGGACGTGGTACCTCGCAGCGCCCGGTAAGGGAGCCTGGCGTGTGGTCCATATCGCAGCCGGTGTTGCATGGCTTCCTGTCATCTATGCGCTCCAGCTCGGCCAGCCGGTTCTGTTCGTGGCGCTTGGCGTGGCCGCCTGCTACGCATTTCTGCGGGCAGGTCGCCCCTTCTGGGCCGGTTGCGCACTGGGGGTGCTGGCACTCAAGCCTCAGCTTGCTTTCCTGGTGCCGGCGGCATTACTTCTTAGTGGAAGGACGCGCGCTTTCTGGGGCAGCGTGGTCGCGCTCGGTCTGCTGGCGGGCGCCGCCGCGATCGCACTCGGTCCCGGCGGCATCAGCGCGTACGAGGCCCGTTTGGGCTTCGCCGCCGGCGTGCCGGTCAACCGCGAGCTGACGCTGGCGCCAATCATCGGCAGCCTCGCTGTCACGCGCGTGATCCAGGCGGCAATCGCCCTGTGGTCGCTCGGACTTGCCTACCGGCTGCGCCGCCGCGGGCACGAGTGGGTGCTGGTCCCGGCATTGATCGGTGGACTGCTTGCCAGCCCTTACCTCCACATTGACGACCTCGTGATGCTCGGCGTGGCGGGGTGGCTTTACCTGCGAACATCACCACCGGAGTGGACGTGGGCGCTGATGTTCGCGGTCGTCATCGCTGTGGAGGGCATACCGATCTGGGGGCCCCTTCCACTTATGGTCGGCGAAATCGCCGCGTTGCTCCTGCTTTCAGTCAGCTCCCGTGGCGACCTGAGCCTTCCGCGAAACGCCGAGCCCCCTCATGAGGTTCGCCTGACGCCATCACGTCAGCCCCACCTTGAAACTCCGCCATCGCCGCTTCGTCCAGGGTGAGCGACCACTGTTTGTGCACGCTCAGGCGATCGGTGCGCAGCGCGCCAGGGGGAAACGCCGCGATCTCGTGTGCGACCTGCTGCGCTTCAGCAAGCGCCTGACCGGGCTCGACGAGCCTTTCCACCAGCCCGATCCGCAGCGCCTCGTCAGCCACGACCGGGCGGCCCGTGAGGATGAGGTCCAGAGCCCGTCCCTGGCCGATCATGCGGGGCAGCCGGATCGTTCCCATGTCGATCAGTGGCACGCCAAACCGCCGGTTGAAGACGCCAAATGTCGCGTTGCTTGCGGCGACGCGAAGGTCGCACCACAGCGCGAGCTCGAGTCCGCCCGCGACCGCGTAGCCTTCGACCGCCGCGATCACCGGCTTGCTGAGCAGCATCCGCGTGGGCCCCATCGGGCCGCTGCCGGTTTCGTTCAAATGATTGCCTGAACCGGCCGCCAGCGCCTTCAGGTCGAAGCCTGCACAGAAGTTTCCGCCCGAACCGGTCAGGACGGCGACCGATAGCTGAGGGTCCGCGTCGAAACGACTGAAGCACTCGACCAGCGCCGCGGCGGTCTGCACATCGACCGCGTTGCGCACGCGCGGCCGATCGATGGATACGGTCGCCACCGCGCCATCCACCTCGTACCGAACGGTCACGGCTTGGTCCGGGTCGCCTTACTCCGCGTCCATGTAGGGATAGCGATGATCGGTCGGCGGCACGTACGTCTCCTTGATCGTGCGGGGGCTGGTCCAGCGGATCAGGTTCAGGATCGAGCCCGCCTTGTCATTCGTGCCCGAGGCGCGCGCGCCGCCAAACGGCTGCATACCGACGACCGCGCCAGTCGGCTTGTCGTTGATGTAGAAGTTGCCCGCGGCATTAACCAGGGTCTCGGACGCCTTGCGAATCACCTGCCGGTCACGCGCGAAGATCGCTCCGGTCAGCCCGTACGGGCTCGTCCGATCGACAAGCTCGAGGGTGTCCTCGAACTTTCCGTCGGCGTACGGGTACACGGTGAGGATGGGGCCGAACAATTCCTCTTTCAACAGCTTGAAATCTGGATCTGTGGTCTCGATGACGGTCGGGCGCACGAACCAGCCCACGGAGTCATCGCCCTTGCCGCCGGCCACGACCGTTGCGCTCTCCGACTTCCGAGCAAACTCGATCGCCTTCATGTGGTTCGAGTAAGCCTTGCCGTCGATCACGGCACCCATGAAGTTGCGGAAGTCCGCGACGTCGCCCTGCGGAATCGCCTCAACCTCATCCGCCATCTCGGACCGCATTCGCTTCCACATGGATTGCGGGACGTACGCGCGAGAGGCGGCGGAACATTTCTGCCCCTGGTACTCGAAAGCGCCTCGGATCAGCGCGGTGCGCAGCGCGTCCGAGTCCGCCGACTCGTGAGCGACCACGAAGTCCTTGCCGCCGGTCTCACCGACCAGCCGTGGGTATGTGCGGTAGTGGTCCACGTTTTGGCCCACCGTCCGCCACATGCCGTGGAACACCTCGGTCGATCCAGTGAAATGGATGCCGGCCAGCTCTTTGTGGTTCAGCACGCGCTCCGAGACCTGTGATGCCGTGCCGCTCACCATGTTGATAACACCAGGCGGCAGGCCCGCCTCGTTGAGTATCTCCATCAAGAAGTGACTGACCAGCAGGGTCTGCGTCGCGGGCTTGAACACGACGGTGTTGCCCATCAACGCGGCCGCCGTGGGCAGGTTGGCGCCGATGGACGTGAAGTTGAAGGGGCTAACCGCAAAGACAAAACCTTCGAGAGGCCTGTACTCGAGGCGGTTCCACGCCGTGCCGTCGTTCGCGGGTTGCTGCGTCAGCAGCTGGTCGCCGAAGTACGCGTTGTACCGCCAGAAGTCGACCGACTCGCATGCCGCGTCGATCTCGGCCTGGTGCACGGTCTTCGACTGCCCCAGCATGGTGGCGGCGTTGATCGTGTCCCGCCACGGGCCTGCCAGGAGCGAAGCGGCTCTCAGGAGCACGGCGGCGCGCTCCTGGTACGACGTGGCCGCCCATGCCCGGCGCGCCTTGAGCGCCGCGGCGATGGCGTCGTCGAAGTCCTTTGGCGCCCCGACCGCGTATTCGGCGATGCTGAGCTCCTTGCGATGCGGCGAACGGATGTCGGCTCTCGAGGCGCCCCACCGCCGCTCGCCGCCGATCTGCATCGGAACTTCGGTTCGTGCGTCGGTCAGCTCGGCCAACCTGGCCTTGAGGCTCTTGCGGTTCGGATCGCCGGGTGCGTACTGGCGCACCGGTTCGTTCACCGGGGTGGGGACTCGGAAGTGGCCGTCGGCGGTCATCTCGCCTCCTCGCTGGCGCTATTTGTCCAGAATTCTGTGATCCACCCAATCGTAACCCGGCCTCGTATCACACAAGGAATACGTCCGCCACCGTTGGAGGCGCTTTCTTGATTGGCCTGATCTCCCCTCGATCTTCGGCCACGTCGGACCGCATAAGACAGACCGTCGCGCTGCTGAATCGACGTGGCTACGCGCTGTCGCCGGAACGCATCGCTGAGGTGTGCCTCGGCGGCGCGATCTCGACCGACGAGGTGCGGTGGGCGGTGGCGGCCGGCCGGGACCTCGTCATCGCGGAGGGCCTCGTGGTCGATCGCTCCGCCGCGGGCAGGGTGAACGAGATCCGGTCGCGCGCGATCTGCCACGGCGAAGACGCAGAACAGTACATCCGGATGACGCGGCGGTTCGTGCGAACACTGGTGGCGGTCGCTCCGTTCATCCGCGGCGTGTCGATCGCGGGCTCGCTCGCGAGCGGCGGTTTTCGGGCCTCAGACGATGTCGATCTCAACCTCGTCGTCGACGATGGTCACCGGCATCTCGCGTACGTAGCGGTGAACGCTCTCGGGCTGGTTCACGCGCTCGCGCACCGAGCGAAACCTGTCGACGACCTCACGCGGCGGCCGCTGGCGCCGCGCCTCATGACCGCGAACCTGATCCTCGAGCGCTCGCAGTGCCTACCTCTCGAGCGCCAGGACGCGGACATGGCATTCGAGCTGCTGATGGCCGAGCCGGTCTTCGGGGCTGACGCGATACGCGAGGTGATCCACGCCAACCCCGCCCTGCTGGAGCAATTCCCGCAGCTGTCGGACAAGCCTGCCCCGCTGCTCGTCGATCCACCCCGCCGGCGCTTGCCTGCAGCGCTGTTTCCACATCTTCTCGACGGCGCCGCACGGGCCCTCGGAGAAAGCGCCTGGCGATACATGCAGTGGACCCGACGGCACCACCCCGACGCTGTGGCCCGTGTGAGATATGTGCGCTCGACCATGCGTCCGTACACGTTGTTCGACAGGCCGTCTAGTTGATCCTGACCGTCGCCGTCACGATCCTCGCCGTCACGAGCGTCCTCCTGTTCGCCTTCGGCCTGAACCTGCTCTACCTCACCTGGCGCGCGACTCGCTTGCGCGCCCCCACCCAACGAGCCACGGTCCGTGAGAACGAGCCCCTCGTCTGCGTGCAGGTTCCTGTTTACAACGAGCGCTACGTGGCCGAGCGCGTTCTTGATGCGGTGTGCGCGATCGACTGGCCGGCGGACCGCCTCGAGGTCCAGGTGCTCGACGACTCAGACGATGAGACGACCTCGATCGTAGCGACGCGCGCGGCGATGTGGCGTCTCAAGGGATTGCGGGTCAGCCATGTGAGGCGTGGAACGCGCACGGGTTACAAGGCAGGCGCGCTCGCGTACGGCTTGACCCTCACCGACGCTCCGTTCATCGCCATTTTCGACGCAGATTTTGTCCCGCCGCCCGACTTTCTGCGGCGGACGCTCGGCGCGTTCGACGATCCTGCGATCGGGTTCGCCCAGGCACGATGGGGTCATCTCGACGAGGGCTATTCGTGGTTCACGCGGCTCCAGGCGCTGGCGATCGACTTTCACTTCCTCGTCGAGCAGGCCGTGCGTTCCGCCAATGGCTACTTCACCAACTTCACGGGCACCGCCGGGGTCTGGAGACACGCTGCGATCGAGGACTCGGGCGGATGGAGCGCGGATACACTGACTGAGGATCTCGACCTGAGCTATCGCGCTCAGCTGCGTGGATGGCGTGCGGCTTATTTCGAAGACCTCGTCGTGCCGGAAGAGCTTCCCGTGTCGATCGATGCCTACCGCCGCCAGCAATCGAGGTGGGCGACCGGCAGCTTCCAATCCGCGTTCAAGCTGCTGATCCCTGTGCTGCGCAGCCGCAATCGGGTGGCGGTCAAGCTTCAGGCAACGGTTCACCTGCTCGCCTACGGGATAGGCCCACTGATGTTGATCCAGCTCTTGTGCTATCCCGCGATGCTGCTCACGATCGGCCCACGCGGTCTCCCGTGGCCGCTCGCCGACGCGTCGGTGCTCGTCGTCGTGGTCGCCGTGTCGCCGTGGTTCGGTTTCATCGTCGCTCAGACACGGCTCGGACGGCGTTGGTGGTCGGGTCTGCCGTCGCTGCTCTGCCAGATCGTCGGAGCCGGGATGTCGCTGACGGCGATGGTGGCCCTGTTTCGCGCGACCCGGCCAGGCGGACAGTTCGTCCGGACGCCGAAGCACCGGATCGAGCAGCCCGGCCAGGAATGGCGGCATCAGGCATACGTGCGAGTCGGGGATCCACGGGCGGTGGCCGAGGCCCTGTTCGGGCTGGGCTCACTTGCCATCGTGCCGCTTGCCGGAGTGATGCACCAGTGGCTGCTGGTGCTATACGCGAGCATGTTCGCTATCGGCTTCCTCGTCCTGGCCGCGCTAAGCGCGATCGACACGCTCGAGGTGCTGACCCTGCGGAACCTCGGCCGGCGCGCCCTGGCGCGACTCCAGTCAGCGGGTCCAGCGCTCGTCCTGCTTGGGCTTTGCGCGCTCTTGCTGCTCTTCGCCGCGCAGACGCCGGAGCCGTTCGAAGACGGGTACGGCCACTGGTTGATTGCCGCGAACCTCGCCTCGACCGGCAACTTGCACGACCCCTTGTTCGGCATGGAGGACACCTGGCTCCCCGGCTATCACGTGCTCGCAGCCGCGGTGCTGCAGACGTTCGGGCTGTGGCAGCTTGGCGCGCTGAAGGCGCTGGGAGCCTTGCTCGGGCTGATCACCCTTTCGTGCGTTTACGCCCTCGCCCCGAACCCGCGCCAGGCCCGGCTCGCCGTCGCCCTGCTGGCCCTCAACCCCGTCTTCCTGTTCACCTCCGGGTCGGCGGTGGTCGAGCCGCTGCTCACCGCACTCCTCACGGCTGCGGCGCTGGCTGCGGTCCGCGCGCGGATGAAGCTCGCAGCCCTGCTTGCTGTGCTCGCATGCCTCACCGCCACCAAAGCCTGGGTCTGGATCGGGGCGGTGGCCGGCTTCGCGGCGGTCGAGTCCGTGCGGCGGCGAGCGCCGCGCGGCTGGCGGATGCCCGCGGTTGCCTACGCAGTGCCAGCGATCGCGGTACTGGTCTTCCTTCAGCTCGGCTTCGCACCGGCAAACCATTCCGTCGCGCGCGGTGCGCTCGAGGTGACCTCGGCCACCGCCCGCGGAAGCGTGCCGGTCGGAGCCCTGGCGCGCGTTGCCGAGCTGGCCCAAACCTTCGGCCTGGCCGCCCTCCCGCTCTTCGCTTTCGGCGCGATCGGGTTGTGGTCTCTATTGCATCCTGCCTCACCAAAAGCCCGATCGACCCTGCGCTTCCTCCACGTCCCTGCCCTCGTCTACCTGGTGGCTGTATTCGCGCTGGTCGCCATCGGCGCTTACACTGGCAGCCACCGCTACCTCTACCCCGCGCTGCCCTCTCTTGCTCTCCTGGCTGCGGCTGCGCTCGACCGATACGCACCCGCCGTCCGTGTGGCGGCGCTCGCCGCCACCGCTTTGATCGCGGTCGGGTTCGTGCCGATCTTCGCCGGCTTCGCGGCGGACAATGCGGGCCTGATCGCGGCCGGCCGGGCCACTGGTGGCAGCACGGGCCTTCTGGTCACGGATTCACCGGTGGTCGCGTTCTACAGCGGCAAACCAACCTCCCAGATCACCGGCTCGCGAGCGCTGCCGCTTGATCGCGCGCTTGCCGTGGACTGGTTGCGTGGGCACGCGGTGACGGAGCTCGTGGTCGAGAACGTGAGCTACTACCGCGCGACGGCAATATTTCCTGAGCTCGCGGCCGGCCGGCCAACTGCGCCATTCGAGTCGCTGGGGACGCAGTCGAGCTACCAGGTCTACGGCGGCAAGCCCGTCTACGCCTACCGGCTGGGTGCAGCCCGGGCGCTGCAGTCGATCTATCCGGGTGTGGATGCCACGGTCGCTTCGACGCCTGGTCAAGGCAAGACCGCCCCACTGGCCAAAGGTGTGACTCTGAATGTTGCCGGCGCCAACGTGGCCGGCGAGGGCATGGGCTTCGGCCTCCCGATCGTGCGCTACAGCGACGGCTGGGTGTACTCCCGGACCTCTACGACTGTCGACATCTCTTCAGACGGGAGCGCGGTCTGGAAGCGCACTTTCCAGCTCGACGAGATCGGCGGAGATGCAGCGCACAACTATTCGTTTGTGCCCGTCGCGTCGCGGGGCGCGATCGAGGTGACGTACACGGTCGACGCGACTGGCTTATCGGTTAGCGTGCGGCCAGTCTGGCTCGCTCCGGGGCTCACTCAGGTCGGGATCCTCAACGAGCAGTCAGCGGCATTCGATGATTTCGCAGACTCGAATCAAACCCTGGTCGGCGGGCGCTTTCCGAACTGGGTCTCCGTCGAGGGCAGCTGGGGGCGGCTCCGCTCAGGAAACCTCGGCGTCGAGTGGTCCGTACCCGCCATCGCCGGCGCGGTTCTCCACGCGGGACGCGAGCTGAAGGTCCGCGACTTCAACTGGGCAGGGCTGGACTACATCTTCCCGCCCACCTTCAACGGCATCGACTATCACATCAACGTGAAGGAGGCGAGATGACGCCAACAGAAAAGCCAAAAGAAAAGGTGGACGTCGTGCTGGTCTACCCCCAGCGCGCGCCGGCTCAAGGGCGTCACTGGATCATGCCGTCGCTTGGACTCATGTACCTGAGCGCGTCGCTGCAGCGCGCCGGCTACACGGTTCGGCACATCGATCACACGTTCCTCGAGCGGCGCGAGGTCCTGGACCAGATCGAACGCCTGCAGCCGTCGGTGATCGGGATCTACTGCATGATCACGATGCAGGACGAGGCACTCTCGCTGGCCGCGCAGGTACGCGGCAAAGCGCTGACCGTGGTCGGCGGCCCTTACCCGTCGGGCGAGCCCGAGACTTTCGTCGACCAGTTCGACCTCGTGGCCGTCGGCGAAGGCGAGGCGACGATAGTGCAGATCATGGAGCACCTCGACGACCGCCGCTTCGAGGACATCGCGGGGCTGGTCTTCAAGCGCGATGGAGTCATCGTTCGGGGCGAGGCGAAACTCCGCACCAAGGATATGTCTCACCTTCCGCTGCCTTACCGGGGCGACGTCCCGAATGCCGAATACATCCGCTACTGGCGCAAGCACTGGAAGGACGCGACGACTCCGCTGATGTCGACGCGCGGCTGTCCTTTCCGCTGCGACTTCTGCCATAAGTCCGTGTTCGGCGACCTGTTCAGCGCGAGACC
Organism: Candidatus Dormiibacterota bacterium; assembly: GCA_035937155.1. GTDB lineage: Bacteria > Chloroflexota > Dormibacteria > Dormibacterales > Dormibacteraceae > Palsa-870. Next base: position 90,230 of record DASYVJ010000089.1, read on the forward strand.
CGTCGAATCGGTGGTCGCAGAGATGCGCGAGATCGCCGAGCTTGGCTACGACCACATCTGGATGTCGGACGACCTGTTCACGCTCAACTACAAGCGCACGTTCGAGCTCGCACAGGCAATAGAAGCGGCACATCTTCCCCTCACCTGGGAATGCCTGAGCCGGGTCACGCACGTCGACCGCGCGCTATTCGAGCAGATGCGTCGCGCCGGATGCAAGCGGATCTTCTTCGGCATCGAATCTGGCGATGAGACGGTGCTGAAGGAGATGAAGAAAGGCATCACGCCCGACCAGGCTCGCGCAGCGGTCGAGGCATGCGTCGCGGCAGGAATCAAAGCCGCCGGCTTCTTCATGGTCGGCTACCTTGGCGAAACCACCGACTCGCTCATCCGCAGCATCAACTTTTCGAGCAGCCTTCCCCTGGATTACGTTAGCTACACGATCGCCTACCCGCTGCCCGGCACCGGCTTCTATGAGCGGGTGCGCGAGCGCCGCCAGCGCGGCGAGTGGCACAAGGTGCGGCACAACCGGCTGCTCTTCAACACCGACTTCTCAGAGCACAAGCTTCGGGCGGCGATCTTGAAAGGCGCGATCCAGCACCGTCTCAACCGGATGCACCTGCGCCCGGCGGCCAGAGCCTTCCAGCTCGCCACCGATCCCGTGCTACGCGCGCTCAGGTAGCGGCTGCGCTGGTGAGCCTCGTGGCGGTTGCGTGCGGCGGCTCTGCGCCGGCGACCTCAACGCACGGATATCCGGAGTCGGGCCTCGTGCTCCTGTCTCTTAATGACGGATCGGTCAAAGGCTCGGCTGCAATAGGCTCGGACCCGGTAGCGGTGATCGTGTCGGACGATGGCGCAATGGCCTATGTCGCCGACAGCGCACCCGGTGATGTTTACGGCGTGCGACTGCCTGACCTCAGGGTGGCCTGGAAGCACCATGTCGGCGGCGCGCCATTCGGGTTGCTGCTGCACGGAGGCCGCCTCTTCGTCAGCCTCTTTTCGGGAGCGCTGGTCGTCGATCTCGATTCCACCAGTGGCGTTCAACTCGCAACTCACACCGTGCACGAAGGTCCCGCCGTACTGGCGATCGGCCCGGACGGCCGCGTTATGGTGGCCAGCACTCGCGGCCTGATCGATTACCTCGATGGCACCACCTCGACGGCCGCCGGCCACGGTTTTGGTGTGGCTGTAGTGGACGGCCAGGTTTGGACCGCGGACTACGAACGTGCCGAGCTCGTGCGCGTAGGCGATGGTCACCGTGTGGGCCTTCCCCTGCCGGTGTTTCCTTTCTGGCTTGCGCCGGGCGCTTCCGGCACGCTGTTGATCGCCGCAGAAGGCGGCACGGAGGACACCGATCCCGGCGGCGTGTTCTCGTACGACACCAGGGCCACGTTCAACACGCTTGCGCGCCCGCGCGACCCGGATCAAGTTCTGCAATCGGGATCAAAGATCCTGGTGGCGGCGCACGGCGACCACGAGGTGCTTGTGATCGACGGCGGGCAGACCCACCATTGGGCCGTGGGCTCTGCGCCCGTCGCCATCGCACCCGACGCTCCAGCGAACCTGCTGGTGTTGGCGGTCAACGCCCATGAGTGAAGCGTGGGCCAGCCTCTTCCGAATCGTCGTCGGACTGTTCTGGCTCTATTACGCAAGCCAGAAGTGGCAAGGCGTGGGCTGGATGCACAGCCTCATGATCTCGACCGCTCGAGCCAACCCGATCCCCGGCTTGCATGAATTCCTGGTCTCGGTGGTGGTGCCCAACTGGATGCTGTTCGCACTTGCACAAGCGGCGGGTGAGACGGTCGTCGCCGTCCTCCTGATCCTTGGGTTGGGCACGCGCTGGGTGGCAATCCTCGGACTGCTGCTGGCGGGCAACCTTGCGTTGACCGTGGCCTTCGCGGCCGACCCGGGATTCCGCTGGTTGTACTACCTCGCCGTGCTCGTCAACGCGCAAGTGATCGTTTCCGGCGCAGGCCCATACGCGCTGTCGCGGTTCGGTTGGGTCCCCGCTTTCCTGCGCTGACCGTCGTGGCGCTCGCCGTGCTCCTGGTCGCTTGCTCGGGGCCGGCCGGGATTTCCGTTCCACCCTCTTCGCCGCAGGCCAACGGGTGTCGGCCTGGGCCTCCCGAGGCGGGCGTGCACAACCCGGATCGCCTGCAGGTCCTGGATCCCTGCAAGCACGCGGCGGGCGTCGCCGTCGACGTCGCTCACGAGGACGACGGCGACTACCACGTGTGGTTCAAGGTCGATCCTGGGTTCGAGTATCTGTTGAACGCCGAGAATCACTTTCAGGCGCAACCCGCGATGTTGGCGGAGATCACCCCCGACTGCCCGGCGACGACCAATCCACCGGACGCGCAGTCGGCCGCCCGCTGTCCGAAGACCACCCTTTCCATCCCGCAGCTCGGCGACCACTTCGCGGTCGACGGCCCGTGGGTGCTGGACACCGACCACGGGTGGCGAGAGATTCACCCCGTCGACTCGATCCAGATACGCTAGACATCGTGGGCGTCGACGCCGAGGGTTACGGCTTTCCGGACCACAAGCGCACTCTCGCGCGCCTGATGGAGGACATCAGGGTGCTTTCGCCGGCCGGAGTGGAGCGCGCGGCGATGGGTTGGGACCTTCACGTTGGCAAGGACGGGCTGAAAACTCTCCACGACGCGGAGAAGGCTACCCTCCACGCGATCGAGAAAGCCGATCGCGGTCCCGCCTGGGACGAGGTGCGCCGGTCGCTGTTCGGCCTGACAGAATCCGGGGCCGCGCTCATCTCCTGGAAGGCAGAGCACGGTGACATCGGCCACAAGGCTGAGGATGCCGCGTTTGCGGCCGCCCTCGGCCTGGTTGCCGGCGACCTGATCAGCAAGGAGCAAGCGGCCACGCTGATGCGACCGATGGCCGAGGCCCTGCCCTGGCTCTTGCCGGATGAAGCTAAGGCCGACTAGGAAGGCGCCTTGGCCGGCACGAGCTCGTTCAGGTCGACGCCCATGTCTGCAAGCGCCGACTCGCTCACGGGCCGGCGGCTTTCGATCAGCTTGCCGCCCACCTCATTGGTCTTTGAGTCGTTCATAGACAGCACTGCGTCGACCAGCCCGTCGCGCAGGTAAAAGACCGAGAACTTGAGGCCGGCGCGGTCGCCACGCCAGACCGCGCGGTCGTCTCCAGATGCATTGCCGCGGTACTCGAGATTCACGTCGTACTGGTCAGACCAGAAATACGGGAGCTTGGTATAGGGCACGTCGCCATCGACGATGTCAGCAGCGATACCGCGACCCTGGTTCTTCGCCACCTCCCAGTGCTCGACGCGAATCGGGCGCCCCAGCACCGGGTGCGGATGAAACGCGATGTCCCCGCCGCAGTACACGCCGTCAGCCGCACGCAATGCTTCGTCGACGCGAACGCCACCGCCTTCGATGGGTAGGCCGAGCGCTTTTGGCAGGTCTAGGTTGGGCTCGATGCCGATGGCCTCCAGGACCAGGTCGACCTCTTCACGCCGGCCATCCGAAAGCGTGACGCCGACCACTCGGCTGCCCTCGGTGTGCCAGCTCTGGACTGTCGTTCCGGTCCGTACATCCACGCCGTTGGACCGGTGAATCGTCGCGTAGATCTCGCCGACGTCTCGACCCAGAGCACGAGACAGAGGTACTGGCGCGGCCTCGATCATGAGCACCTCTTTGCCAAGCTGCCTGGCGGAAGCGCCGACCTCCGCGCCGATGAAGCCGGCGCCCATCAGCAGCAGTCGCGACGTACGCTCGAGCGCCTGGCGGATGGCCTGGCTGTCGCGGAGCGAGCGCAGCGTGAGCACATTGTCGGAGCGAGGCACGTTTGGCAGTCGACGCGGGGTTCCGCCGAGACCAAGAATGAGTGCGTCGAACTCGACCTCGCCGCCACCGTCCACGGCGAGCTTGCCCGTGGAAAGTGAGCCACCCGCCACGCGCCGGTTCAGCTGAAGCTCGATCCCCTGTTTTGCGTACTCGGCTTCTTCGTGGAGAAAGACCTTTGGCAGCTCGACCTCGCCGCGCAGGAATTCCTTGGAGAGGTATGGGCGGTCATATGGGCGATCGTGGTCGGCGCTGATGATCGTCACCTTGCCATCGAAACCGCGCTTGCGCAGCGCGAAGGCCGCCGCGTCGCCGGTTCCCCCACCACCCACGATGACGACTCGCTTTACGGCCATGAATCAACCCTCTCAGGCTATACGCACGACAGGGTGCAGCCACCCGTGGGGATCGGGCGCGGCCCCGCGCTGGATGTCGACGAGCGACTGGCGCAGGCGCATGCTGAGCTCGCCCGACTTGCCGTCACCTACCGTCCACGAGCCTTGCGCCGACTTGACCGCGCCCACCGGTGTGATCACCGCGGCGGTGCCGCACGCGAAGACCTCGGTGAGGGTACCGTCGGCGCAGCCTGCTCGCCACTCCTCGGTGCTGATCTTTCCCTCTTCGGCCGTGTACCCGAGGTCTGCGGCGAGCTTGAGCAGCGCGTCGCGCGTGACTCCGGGAAGTAGGGTCCCGGTCAAGGCCGGCGTGAACAGGCGCGCCTTGCGACCGCTGCCGTAGACAAAGCAGAGGTTCATCCCACCCATCTCCTCAACCCACCTGTGTTCATGCACGTCGAGCCACACCACCTGGTCGCATCCCTGCTCCGCCGCCTGAGCTTGCGCGAGCAAGCCGCCGGCGTAGTTGCCCCCGGTCTTGGCTTCGCCTGTGCCACCGGGCGCGGCTCGGCTGAAATCCTCTGACAGCCACACCGTGACCGGCTTGACCCCGCCCGGGAAGTACGAACCGGATGGCGAGGCGATCAAGAGGAATGTGACCTCGGAGGACGGCCGGACGCCAAGTCCCACCTCGCTCCCGAACATGAAGGGCCGCAGGTACATGCTCTGCTCCGGAGCGGACGGTACCCACTCGCCGTCGATGCTCAGCAGCCGGTCGATGGCCTCGATGAACACGGCCTCGGGCAGCTCCGGGAGCGCGAGGCGCCGCGCGGACCGCCGGAACCGGGCTGCATGCGCGTCAGGGCGAAAGACGGCGATCCCTCCACCTTGCTGGCGGAATGCCTTTAGCCCTTCGAAGACAGCCTGCGCATAGTGGAGGACGGAGGTCGCGGGGTCCAGCTGCAAAGGCGCGTAAGCACCAAGCTCAGCGTCGTGCCAGCCGCGGTCGCGGTCCCACTTGATGCGCACCATGTGCTCGCTGAACAGGCGGCCGAAGCCAAGGTTCTCCAGCAGCCGGTCCCTTGCCTCGGGCGCCACCCGCTGAGCGGACTGCGTGACGGTGAATTGGAGGGCTGACGTTTTGGTGCTCACAACATGAGAAGCGTAAAGCTCCGGCGCCAGCAGCACGCCGAGCCCTCCCGGAGATGAGGCCAGGCTCATAGGGGTGCAAGTACTGGGGCTAGAATCGAGCCAGCGAGAGACCTAGCCCGTGGAGAACGTGAACTGGACGCCGATCGAGTGACGACTGACCTACGAGCGCGCATTCTTATCGTGGAAGACCACCAGGTGGTCGCCGACGGGCTTGCGGCACTCATCAACGACCAGCAGGACATGACCGTGATCGGTCAAGCAGGTTCGGTTAGCGACGCGATCTCTCGGGCGACCGAGCTGACCCGACATCGTCCTCATGGACTTCCGGTTGACTGACGGCACCGGCGCAGATGCCGCTGCAGGCATCCGCCAGGTACGACCGGAGACCAAGCTGATCTTTCTGACGCGCGAGGACAGCGATGCTGCTCGGTTTGCGGCACTCGAGGCGGGAGCCAGCGCATTCGTCCACAAATCGCGCGCGGCCGCCGAGGTCGTGGACACAATTCGTGCGGTCGTTGGAGGGGGGACCCTGTTTACTCCCCGCAGCGTCTCTGCACTGCTCAACAAGAGGCGCGAGGCGGAGTCGCAGCTCGACAGACTTACTCCTCGCGAGAAAGAGGTACTGCGGATGATGGCTGAGGGTGCGGCAAGCCGTGACATCGCCAAACGGCTGGGAATCAGCTACACAACAGTCCGCGCTCACATCCGCAGCCTGGGCAGCAAGCTCGGCGTCCACTCGAAGCTCGAAGCGATAGTCAAAGCGCGCGATCTGGCCCTGGTGGACTAAGCCCCGAGGCTTCGTAACGGCCACCGCCCCCTCACCAGTCTCCCCCTGCGGGGGAGCAATCAGTAAGTCCCATCCTCATCGCCGCTTGCGCGCAGGACAAGGAACAGATCTTTAGTCTCGGGCGACTCTCCGCCGGCCGTCACCGCGACGGGGGAGCTTTCGCTCATGTCTGAACTTAGGTGGGAGTGGGGGATGGTGACGTGGGCGGCGGCGGCGAAGGCGAAGGCGACGCCGGTGGTGATGATGTCGGACCGGGCGACGGAGATGACGATGGGCTGGCCAGCCCGGAGGGTGATGGCGAGGCGGATGGGCTGGCCGAAGGGGAGGCGCTAGGCGACGCGCTGGGCGAGGGGCTCGGCGATGCATTGCAGCCGCCGGCCAAGAAGATGTACTCGGTGTCGGCGCCGTTGCAGCCACGCGTGATGCCAGATGGCTGGGTGTACCAGTTGTGCATGTTCGCCGGAAGCGCGTTCACAAAGCGCTTCATCACGCTCTTGCCGACCTGCTCGCCATACGCCGTGATCAGCCCGCCGCCGCCGTCTGGTGCGGTGTTGCCGACCCACACGCCGACGACGATGTCGGGGTTGTAAGCCATGATCCACGAGTCGGGAATTCCACCGTGGCCGTTGTCGCTGGTGCCCGTCTTGCTCGCCATCTGCCGATTCCACCCAAAGCTCCACTGGTTCTGGTAGTCCTTGAGGACGCCGGTGATCAGGTAGGCCTCAGCCTGCGTCAGCACAGTCGTGCTGCTCGGGTTGTCGTGCTTGTAGATGGCTTTCCCTGAGCCGTCATCGACCTCACTGATCACGCTCAGGTCCACGCGCTGACCCTGGTCGGCGAAAGTCTGGTAGCCCTGCAGGTGCTCGAACAGCGTCAGGCCGCTGCCACCGATCGCCGTCGCCAGGCCGGGATCTAGCGTGCTCTTGATGCCCATCTGGTGAGCCAGGGCGATCACGTTCTGCATGCCTTCCATCTGGCCGACCTGGACCGCGGGAATGTTGCGCGAGTACAGGATCGCGGTCCGCGCCGGGATGTCACCCATGCCGCCGTTGTCGAAGTCGTGCGGCGTGTAGCCGTTGAAGTTGGTCAGCTGGTCGTGGAGGATCGTCGCCCACGTGATCTTGTGGTCGCGCAGGGCCGCTTCGTAAACGTAGGGCTTGAACGACGATCCGGGCTGCCGCTTCGCGAGAACGACATCGAACTGCCCCGCGATCGCGTCGTTTGCGTAGTCGGCCGAACCCACCCAGGCCAGGATTTCACCCGTCTTGGGGTTAGCCGCCAGCATCGCAGAGTTGTTGACGTTGGTGAACGCGAGGTCATGAACGCCGTTGGCCGCCGCCTGCTGGGCGATCTGCTGAATGCTGAGATCCAGCGTGGTGTGGACCGTGATGCCACCCTGCTGGATGGCGGCCGATCCGAACATCGTCTCGAGCGTGGCGAGCACATGGTCGACGAAATGCGGTGCCTGGCTCTGACGGGCGCTGGCCTGGATCTTCAGCTGCGCCTTGACGTCCTCGCCGGCAGCCTTGTCTGCTTCCGTTGAGGAGAGCTTGCCGGTCGCAACCATGCCATGGAGGACATAGAGCTCGCGCTGCTGGGCGAGGGCGTAGTGCGCGACGGGGTCGTAGGCAGTCGGCGCCTGAATCAGGCCGGCGAGGAATGCGGCCTGCGCCGCGGTGAGACTCTTCACGTCCTTGTTGAAATAGGTTTTGGCTGCCGCTCCGATGCCATACGAACCGTGGCCGAAATAGACGCGGTTCAGATACATCGTCAGGATCTGGTCCTTCGAGTAGCGCTGCTCGATGGTGACCGCGAGCACCAGCTCCTGGACTTTTCGAGTCACGGATTTTTGGGGTGTGAGGAGCTGGATCTTGACCAGCTGTTGGGTGATCGTGCTTCCGCCCTCGTTCAGGCCGCGAGACGTGACGTCGACCCACAGCGCCCGAGCGATCGAGCCGGGGTCGATCGCGCCGTGCGAGTAGAAGTTGCGGTCTTCGGCTGCCAGCACGGCTGCCGGTGGGTAAGGGCCCATGTCCGGCAGGGCGACGTTGATGTGGTAGTGGCCGGCCTGGCTCCAGTCTTCGATCAGCTTCCCGTTTCGGTCGAGCACGATCACGTCACCCGCTGCGAGCACGTCCTGGCTCGGGTCAGGCAGGTCGTGCACGGCCCACAGCACATAGAGAGTCGTGAGGGTGAAAAGAATGCCGACAGCGGCAGCAATCCACGCACGCTTCGCCCACAGCCAACCGAATGGCCGGAGCCAGAGCGTACGTTGGCGACCACTACCGGCGGGTCCGGAAACCACCCTTCGGCCTCCTCCTCCGAGCGCTCATTTATACGCGGCCGATGCCCGCACTGAAGCGCTTCAAGAGTGAAACGTCCGGTTAGTTCGGCCTACTCGGCCACCCGAAACCGGCTTAGAAGCGGCTTAGCTGAACTCTACCGCCATGTAGCCGTAGCCATTCGAGGCGACGACCCAGGCCGTAGCCACGTAGTGGTACGGGCCGAGGATGTTCGCGCGGTGGCCCGGGCTGTTCATGAACATGGTGTTGATCTGTCCGTCGTTGACGCCGGCCGACCAGTAGCCGACGTTCTCGCCCGCCTGGCGTCCAAGGCCGCAGGTGAGATCAACATTCGGTCCATTCGTGTGGGAGATCGCACCCTGCGCGGCCATGCGGGCTGCATTGCTGTTGGCGACGGTGAGCAGGCAGCCGTTCCACGTCAGCGGACCAAGGCCGCTGGCGGCTCGATCCTGGTTGATCAGCGCTTGCTGTGTGGACCCGATGACGATCGCGGGAGGAGGCGCCGGGCGGGCGGGGGCGGGCGCGGCCACGGCGGCGGGGGGACGCGGCGGCGGCGTCGGGCTGGGCTCTGGGCTCGGTCGCGGGATCATGCGCTGCGGCGCCGGGTCGTTCGCGTCAGTGCCGGCGAAGGCACCTCCCGCGGAGACCGCCTGCGATCTCGCGGCGACCAGTGCAGGGCTCGTAGACGACCGCGCGAACTGAGCGGAAGTCGCGCCTACGGCAAGCACGACCATGACGAAAACCGCAGCAGACCACAACAGGATTCGTGACATCGGCCGCAGAGTGTGACGGCGGCCAGCCGGGAAACCCTTGTTGTTGAGGTAAACAGTTGTAAATGAAAACGCTGAGTCCGACACCAATACAGTTTGAACGGTCTTGAGGACTCGCTACCTGGGCAGGCGGCTGTTCAGATGGGCAGCCGGCGTAGGCTCCGCGTTCTAACTAAGAGATGGCAATGGGCCGAACGTCGTCTGGCGCCTCCACGAATGTCGCGCGCCGTCGCCACCGCCACCGCCGCCTCGAGCTTATCCGGATGATGTGGTTGGTGTCGGTTGTGGTTGGTGGTCTGCTGGTCGGCGGCTACGCAGGCGGGATGCTGATGGGCGTTCATGAGCAGCAACAGCTCAACCAGCAGTGGTTGGGCGAGATCAAGGACCGCCCGCCGGCCAAGGCAGAGGTCGACCCTGCCCTGAAACATCCCGTGAACGGGATCGATTTCGCCATCCGCGTCCCAAAGCTCAGTTACTTCGCCGCGGTCAAGGAGGGCATCGGCGCCGGCGTCCTCTACTCGAGTCCGGGACACTATCCCGAGACCCCGTGGCCCGGTGATCCGGGGATGGTGGGCGTCGCGGCCCACAACGTCTACTGGACCAACTTCCCCCAGCTGACCAAGGGCGATGAGATCGACATCGAGACCCGTTACGGGGTGTACAGGTACCTGGTAACGGGGAGTGCCGTGGTGAATCCGGATGACCGCACCGTCCTGATCCCCAGCGCAAATGGATACCACCTCACGCTGACCACGTGCTGGCCGTTGTGGGCTGGAGCTTTTGCCAAGCAGCGATACGTGATCTTCGCCGACCAGGTGTGGCCAGTCACGATCCGACCTTCCTATACGTAGCCGGCCACCCTACGATCTGCGGGTGGCGTCGCAGCCCCGCCCGGTGCCGGTCGATCGCAGCTCGCTTGGACTGCCTTCCACCATTGAGGCGTGTCTGTTCGACCTCGATGGAGTTCTGACTCAAACGGCGAAAGTTCACGCCAAGGCGTGGAAAGCGATGTTTGATGCGTTCCTCAAGGAACGTGCTGCAGGGACAGGCGACGATTTCCGACCATTCGATGAAGTCAGCGACTACGACACGTACGTTGACGGCAAGCCCAGGGAAGACGGCGTTCGCTCATTTCTGGACTCTCGCAACATCGAGCTGCCCGAAGGCTCTGAGCAAGATCCACCGGAGGCTGAGACGGTTCACGGCCTCGGCAATCGCAAAGACCACCTGTTCCTGCAGCTGATCCACACGCAAGGGGTCGAGGTTTACGAAGGCTCGGTCCGGTATGTACACGCCGCTCGCGCCGCGGCGCTGAAGCTGGCCGTGGTCTCCTCCAGCAGGAATTGCTCTGAGGTTCTTCGCGCCGCCCGTTTAGACGGTCTTTTCGACGCTCAGGTCGACGGCAATGTCGCACATGCCGGGGGTCTGGCCGGCAAGCCCGCCCCAGACACGTATCTCGAGGCGGCGCGCATGCTCGGCGCGACACCCATGCAGGGCGCCGTGTACGAGGACGCACTGGCGGGAGTGGAAGCCGGACGGGCCGGCGGGTTCGGCCTGGTCATCGGCGTGGACCGGGTGGGCCAGGCGGCCGCCTTGCGCGAGCATGGAGCCGATGTGGTCGTGCAGGACCTTGCCGATCTGATGCATACGTCGTGATCCGCAACGAGGGTTTCGCGACCGAGCCCTGGGCCGTCAGCGAGGTCGGCATCGACCTGGATCTACTTGGCCAGACAGAGTCGATCTTCGCTCTTTCTAACGGACACATCGGGTGGCGGGCAAACCTCGATGAGGGCGAGCCGCACGCACTGATGGGCTCTTACCTGAACGCCGTGTACGAGGAGATCCCGCTGCCGTACGCCGAGACGGGTTACGGCTACCCGGAGGCCGGGCAGACGATCGTCAACGTCACCGACGGCAAGATCATCCGCCTGCTCGTCGATGACGAACCCTTCGACATCCGCTACGGCAAGCTCCTGTTTCACGAGCGGGTGCTCGACCTGAAGGCCGGTGTCTTGCGCCGGACCGTGGAGTGGGAGTCGCCCGCCCACCGCGTGATCAGGGTGCGCTCGACGCGCATGGTGTCACTCGTACACCGCGCCCTAGCGGCGATCCTCTACGAGGTGGAGGCTGTCGACAGGTCGGCGGACTTCGTGCTGCAGAGCGAGCTAGTGGCCAACGAGCCTGTTGGCGAGATCACCACCAACGACCCGCGGGCGGCTGCCATGGTTGATTCGCCGCTCGTATCGCTGTTGTCGGGCAACGAGGGCAACCGCGCCATCCTCATCCATTCCACCAAGAAGAGCAGGCTCACCATGGCCGCCGGAATGGACCACGTGATGGACGGTCCACGCGGCAGTCAGGTCACCTCCGAAAGCGGCCCCGACCATGCACGAGTCACGGTCACCGCGCGGCTGGCGCGGGGACAGCGCTTGAGCCTGGTCAAGCTCGTCGCGTACGGATGGTCGAGTCAGCGGTCGGCGCCCGCGCTTCGCTCACAGATCGAAGGCGTTCTCGCGACCGCTCTCGATCACGGGTGGAAAGGCCTGGCGAGTGCCCAGCGCAGGTACCTCTCCGACTTCTGGAATCGCGCCGACGTCGAATTGAAGGGCGACCCAGAGGTCCAGCAGGGGATCCGGTTCGCGCTGTTCCACGTGCTGCAGGCGGCGGCGAGAGCGGAACAACGCGCCATCCCGGCCAAAGGCCTCACCGGACCTGGCTATGACGGGCACACCTTCTGGGACACGGAGACGTTCGTCCTTCCCGTGCTCACCTACACCGCGCCTGAAGCGGCCGCCGACATCCTGCGTTGGCGCTACCAGATCCTTGACCTCGCGCGCAAGCGGGCGCGAGATCTCGGGCTGAAAGGCGCCGCCTTTCCATGGCGGACGATTCACGGCGAGGAATGCTCCGGTTACTGGCCCGCCTCAACCGCGGCGTTTCACATCAACGCCGATATCGCGGATGGCGTCTTGAGATACGTCACGGCAACCAACGATTTGCGCTTCGACGCAACGATTGGAGTCGAGCTCCTGGTTGAGACTGCCCGGCTCTGGATCTCGCTGGGACACCATGACCGAAACGGTCACTTCCGAATCGACGGGGTCACCGGCCCGGACGAGTACAGCGCCGTGGCGGACAACAACCTCTACACGAACCTGATGGCGCAGCGAAATCTCGTCGCCGCCGCCGATGCGGCCACGCGTCATCGTGCCGTCGCGAACCGGCTAAAGGTGAGCTCTGCGGAAGTGAAGGCGTGGCGCAAGGCAGCGGAGCACATGTTCATCCCCTACGACGAAACGCTCGACATCCACCAGCAGGCAAGCGGGTTCACCCACCACCAGCGCTGGGATTTCAAGCAGACCAAGCCCGACCAGTACCCGTTGTTCCTCCACTTCCCCTACTTCGACCTCTATCGAAAGCAGGTCGTCAAGCAGGCAGACCTGGTGCTGGCAATGCATCTCAGAGGAGACGCCTTCACCGACGAACAGAAAGCCAGGAACTTCGCTTATTACGAAGCCATCACCGTCCGCGACTCATCACTTTCGTCATCCACGCAGTCGATCATCGCGGCGGAGGTCGGCCACATGCAGCTGGCTCACGACTACCTCGGCGAGGCTGCCTTGATGGACCTCAACGACCTCGAGCACAACGTGCGCGACGGAGTCCACATGGGTTCGCTTGCCGGTGCGTGGCTGGCAGTGGTCGCCGGCCTCGGAGCCATGCGCCACCACGGCGACTCGTTGGGGTTCGCGCCCCGCCTGCCGCCTCGAATCCAGCGCCTGACGTTTCGGGTCACTTTCCTCGACCGCCTGCTCAAAGTGACCGTCAACCGCAGCCGCGTCACATACGCGATGGTCCGGGGCAAACCTCTGACCTTCGACCATTACGGAACTCAGCTACAGCTGACATCAGCACACCCCGTCGTCCGATCGATTCCAAGCTTGCCGGCGCTCGTAGAGCCAAAACAGCCGCCGGGCCGGGCTCCTGCGCGGCGAGGCCAGGAAAGGGCACGCGAGCTTCGACGAAACTGACGGGTGGCGGCGAGTTAGATGGGTTGATCGCTAACAGGGACGTGGCTCGCAAATCCTGAGAGGACCTGGTCAACGATGGCGTCGGCTTCCTCCACTCCCGGAGGGCGATGAAAAAACAGCAGGGGCATCACGATGGTGCCCATCAGAAGGTCCACGAGGCGGTTCGGGTCGGTGTCCGCACGTAGTTCGCCGGCCGCGATAGAGCGATTGATGCGCGCCACCAACTCTGTCCGATACCCGACGAAGCGCTCTCGTATCTCGGCCGCCACAGAACCCTCGGCAACGCCCTCGAGGACCAGCGGCAGCAGCAGCTGCCGAAAGATGGGCGAAGCCCAGGTATGCAGTCGGAGGACCATAAAAGCCACAAGATCGTCGCGGATGGAGCCGGTGTCCGGGATGGGTGCCGGCTCGGCCGTGCGAACCACGATATCCATCGCCAGCTGAGCCTTCGTTGGCCAGCGCCGGTAGACCGCGGGCGTCCCCACCCCCGCCCGGCGGGCAATCTCAGTGACCGTAGCGCCGTGATAACCACGCTCGAGAATTACTGCCAAACCCGAGTCCAAGAGAGCCTGGTCGACCCGCGGATCGCGCGGCCTGCCGGGCGATCGTAGTTGGTTCTCCACTTCAGGCAATTGTAATACAGCACAGCCTGCAATCTATTGTTGCAATATAGAGCATACCGTTATACAATTCGCCTGTGGAACGTTCCAAAGCCCCTGCTGGTGAGAGCCGACTTCGAGTTTTGATCGTCCAGAACCACCCACCTCTCGCTTCGGCTATCGAGAGAATCCTCCAAGCCGAATCCGACGTTGACGTGTGCGGCATCGCCCGGTCTGGCGAAGAGGCCGCCGAGTTCGCGTCGCGCGCCGAGGCCACTGTGGTCTTGATGGATTTCCACCTCCCGGACATGACTGGTGCGGCCGCTGCTGCCGGCATCCGGGCCACGGCGCCTGGAGTGGCGGTCGTCTTTCACAGCGCTGAAGACTCCGAAACGGCGCTGCTTGATGCGATCGACGCCGGCGCCACCGCGTATCTGACCAAATCGGCAACCGCCGACCAGATCGTTGAAGCCGTCAGGCGGGTGAGCAAAGGCGAGGTGCTTATCCCGGTCTGGCTCTTCATTAAAGCCATCGCGCGACAGCGGACGATGACCGTGAAAGAGCACGAACGCACCCGACTCGCTGCAGAGTTCACGGGGCGGGAACTGGAAGTCTTGGACCTGATGGCGGAGGGCCTTGACACAAACGCCATGTCGCGCCGTCTTGGCATCGCGACGAACACCGTCGACTGGCACGTACGTCATGTCATCGAGAAACTTCAGGTCCACTCCAAGCTCCAGGCAGTGATCGCCGCCGCGCGTCTGGGCCTCATCACCATGCCAGAAAGCTAAGCGAGACGGGGCGGTTGTCGGCCCTGATTGGGGCAAGCGCTAGCGAGCTTCGACGAACATCTCCGCAAGGACAGCCTCACCATCGCCTTCGGCAGTCAAGGTCACCACGGAGCCGGGGCCGACCTCGAAATCGATCCAGGCGCAGCACTCGCGCTCCAGGTCGACTAGCTGGATGAGCGCGTGCGCCGCTCCTGGGGCGGGCGTGAGGCGAATGCCTCCTGGCACCGGCGACCGCTCGACAAGACCGCTGCCCATCAACTTGTTCCACGCCCCTGCGCGATCTTTGAGATCGGACGCGGAGAGCGTGCAGGCGATCGGTCGCGTTTCAGCCATCACAGATTCAAAAACTGGCGGGCGGCCTCAGTATTCCAGACTCCCCCCGGCGGGACGGCCGGCGACGGAATGACGAGAATGGCGCGGATGTCCCCGCGAGCCAACCGACCGCCACTGTGGCTCGCCGCCGCGGCGATGGCCAGCTTCTGGGCTGTCGTCTTCGGCGGGGTGCGGTTGGTCCGGATCTTTATCGACGACCCGTACGGAAACGACTTTCGAGTGTTTTACTCGGCGGCGAAGGTTGGACTCGACGCCGGGTGGTCGCACATCTACGACGCCGGCTTGCTCCGCGCGGCGTCGTCCACCTTTCCCGTCCAGGATCGGGTCTACGACTCCTCCCACTTCTATGTGCAGACGCCACTCCTGGCATGGATCGTGGCGCCTATGACAGCGCTCCCGGAGCCGGCGGCCTTCGTGCTGTGGACGGTGTTGGGAGTGGCGGTGTTCGTCATCGCGTGGGCGGTCGCGTGCCCCTTTACCGGGCTGGCAAGGATCACCCTGCTGCTTCTGGGGCTGGCTCTTTTTTCAGTCCACGAGTCGTTGCGGTTCGGTCAGCCGACTCTTTTGATGCTGGCGCTGATCGCACTCGCGTGGCAACAGGCCAAACGCGATCGTCCGGTGGTCGCCGGCGCGCTACTGGCGCTCGCTGTGATGCTCAAGCCACAGGATGTCATCTTCGTTCCGCTCGCCCTGCTGGTGGCCGGGCGGAGGTCGGTCTTCTTGGCGTTCGTGGGTTGGGCGGCCGCCCTGTCCGTCGCCTTCGTACTGGCCCTGGGGTCTGCCGGCATCAACGGGTTCCTCAGCGCGACGCTGATGGTGCAGTCCGACCCGATACATCAGTTCGACACGATGGCCTACGTGTTCGGGATCGGACCCGCGACTTACGCGACCGAGCTCTTGCTCGGTGCCCTTGCCCTGGTCGTCGCTTACCTCCGCAGAGCAGAGCTCGAGATGGTCTTTGCGCTCGGAGTGCTGGGGTCGGTAATGGCCAGCCCGCACATGCACCAGCCGGATTACGCGCTCAACGTGCTGGCTGCGTGGCTCGTGTTGAGGACCGGGCCTGGCTTCGCACACAAGTTGTGGCTCGTGCTCGGGGTGCCCGCGTGCCAGCTCACAGCGTTCGCTCTTCCACTACCGCAGCTCCTGTGGGAAACCGTCTGGCTGGGCTTGCTTGGCCGAGAAGCGCTGGCTCGCCGACCGCCGGAGCTACTGTACGGTTCGGGTATGCCACGCCGCAAACGAAACAAGAGCGAAGCTCAGCCGACGGCGAAGCCGCAGACGAGCGACCAGGCCCCCGGCGAAGAGGTGGTCCAGGTGAACGATCAATACACCGGCGGCGGGCCGGCGCCCAGCGCAAAGCCTTCTGAACACGACCAGCACTCCACCGGCGGCTGACCGCTTAGATCAGCGCTTCGAGCTTGGCCATCAGATCGGCTTTCATATTCGGGCGATAGCCGACAGTTCGCTCCGCGGGCTTGCCGACTTTGAAAATGATCAGCGTCGGGATGGACATGATGCTGAACGACATCGAGGTCGACGGGTTCTCGTCCGTATCCATTTTCACGACTTTGACCTTGTCGCCAAGCTCGCCGTGGATCTGCTCGACGATGGGCGCGATCATTCGGCATGGGGGGCACCAGGTCGCCCAGAAGTCGACCAACACCGGCACGTCCGACTTCAGAACCAAACTCTCAAATTCGGCGTCGGTAACGGGGTGGATTTCGCCCATTTAGGAACTCTTCTCCTTCGTCGTGTTGCTTTAGGCCCCCCTCAACGATGTAACCCTGTGCCCTTGAAGCTGATTCCCCCGGCCTAACCCCTGTTCGCCGGTCAAGAGATACTGAGATCCCGTTGGCCGACATCACGCCTAGCCCGCAGCTGCAACCGGCCCCGGACATTCCCAACCGCGTCCTGTGGGCGCTG
>DASYVJ010000090.1:0-55345 GCA_035937155.1 Candidatus Dormiibacterota bacterium
TCCAGCGTGGTCGTCAGGTTGATGTGCGGCCGCACGCTGTGGCGGCGAGGCAGCGTGCCCTTGTCCATAGCGTGGTTCGCCAGCTCGCCCGCCGCGTCAGCCATCCGCTGCCGGTGGGAACGCTCGTCATCTGGTCCAAGCCTCTTAGCGAATGATTCCGCCGCAGTCTTGAACGCCGCGCCGCTGACCGGGTCGAGCAAGCCGTCGACCTTGTACAGGCCGTCGGACATCTGGCTGATGTGCAGCCGGCGCCGGGTGAAGTTCTCCTCGGCTTCATTGAAGAAGCCATCTGGATCTACGACATGCCAGGCGTAGTCGCAGAGGTTGCGCAGACCGAACACCGAGTACTCGCGCGCGAACCCCAGCATCTCGTCTTCGTCGAAGAGCTCTTGCTTCTCGCCGAGCTTGTCGCGCACGTGGCAGAGGATGGCGACCGACTGGTAGCCAACCTCGCCTGCAGCGAGAGCTGCCGCGACCTTGGGCAGCGACTCCAGCTGCTCGCCGACACAGAGCCGGTCAGCGGCCGAGTTAATCGACATGTCGCAGGTCCTGGCGATCCAGGAGGCGGCGGTGATGTTGCCTCCAACC
Source organism: Candidatus Dormiibacterota bacterium (assembly GCA_035937155.1). Taxonomy (GTDB): domain Bacteria; phylum Chloroflexota; class Dormibacteria; order Dormibacterales; family Dormibacteraceae; genus Palsa-870. The sequence continues at coordinate 589 of DASYVJ010000090.1, forward strand.
AGGTGAGCTCCAGACTTCTGGGCGTCACGAGCCTCGGAAGCGAAGTCACCGTCGAGGGCGTCAATGATCCCTCGATACCGCTTCATATCGACGCCGCCGCGCTGCTCCCGAGCGAGAAAAGCGCGGACTATTGCCTCGACATCATCCAGGCAGACTTCCCCTTGCCCCGACATAATGGAAGTCTACCAAACAAATGTTCGACGGCCAATACGTTAACACCAAAAAGGACGAGAAATTTGCTGCTCTGGCGGCCCTCACCCTCACCCTCTCCCGCTTTGCGGGAGAGGGGACTTCCAGACCCATGCCTGAATCCAACCCAAGCCATCCCCAACTCCCTCTTCCCAGTCCTTTCTCGCCATCCAGCCCCGCCCCAACGCCCGCTTCCCGTCCTTCTCGTCAGCCCCTCCGCACGGCTCGCGCGATCTCGCGCTTCGCATCCCGTTCGGCCATCGCCTCGCGCTTGTCGTACTGCTTCTTGCCCCGCGCCAGCCCCACCTCGACCTTGGCGTGATTGCGCGAGAAATACACCCGCAGCGGAATCAGCGTGTACCCCTTCTGCCGCACCTTGCCGATAAGGGATGAGATCTCCTTGCGGTGCAGCAGCAGCTTGCGCGGCCGCATCGGCTCGACGTTCATGACGTTGGCCTGCGTGTAAGGCGAGATGTGCACGTTCTCCAGCCAGGCTGCGTTGCCCTCTATGCGCACAAACCCATCGCGCAAGTTGGTCCGCCCATTGCGCACCGACTTGACCTCCGGGCCGCTGAGCATGATCCCCGCCTCGAGCTTCTCGTCGATGAAGTAGTCGTAGTACGCGCGGCGGTTGACGGCGACATCGCGCTCGCCCTCCTCCTTCTTAGGCATCGCCCAGCACCTGCCTCGCCGGAGCCGGCTTCTTACCGGGCACCTGCACCACGTCCGGCACATAGCGATCGCCCTCGACATGCCCCTTCAACACTTTCACGCGTCCACGCTTGGTCGGCAGTGTGACTCCCGGCCACGGCTGAAGCGCGCGGACATGCCGGTCAACCTCACGCGCGCCCGCGCTCCACTCCAGCTCACCGTCCTCGCGACGCAACCGAGGCGCGAGCGTGGCGCGTGAGTGGTCCTGCTCGACCCCTTCAATCCCTTCGATGCGGGCAACAGTATCGACAAGCAGCTCCGCGCCAATCCCAGCCAGCCGCGCGGTCAACGTAACCGCGTCCTCGCCATCGGCGATCACGGTCGTGCTCACAGCAAGGATCGGACCATGGTCGAGCTGCTCGTCCATCCGCATGATGGTGACTCCTGTCTCGTGATCACCGGCGAGGATCGCGTGGGCGATGGGCGCGGCACCACGATGTCGCGGCAGCACCGAAGCGTGGACATTGACCGCGCCGTACTTTGGAATCGCCAACACAGAAGGCGGGATGATCTGGCCGTACGCGACGACGACCAGCAGGTTCGGCTCCAGCCGCTGAATCGTCTCAACCGCCTCCGGATCGCGAATCCGCGCCGGTTGGTAGACCTCTAGCCCCAGCTCCACCGCGGCCACCTTCACGGGTGGCGGCGTCACCTGCAGCCGATGCCCCGGTCTGTCCGGCTGCGTGACGACCACCTGGATCTGGTGCCCGGCGGCGTGCAGCGCTCTAAGTGAGGGCACGGCGAACTCGGCCGTGCCGGCGAAGACCAGCTTCAGGAAAGCGCCTCAGCCTGAGGCCGCGGCGACGGCCTCTTCTCTTTCTTCTTCGATCAGATCTTCCACGCGACGCAGCGTGTCGAGGCTGGTCAGTCTGTCGGTGAAGAGGATGCCATCCAGATGGTCGAGCTCGTGCTGGAAGGCGCGAGCCGTGAACCCGGTGGACTTGATGCGCACCTCTTTGCCATGGCGGTTGAGCCCTTTGACGACGACGGCCTCGTGCCGCTCGACCTCGCCGACCCAGCCCGGCTTGCTCAGGCAGCCCTCATACCCGACCTGGCTCCCGGCGGTCTTGACGATGACAGGGTTGACCAACCCCCAGATCTGGTTCTCGTCGCCCTTCACCACGCATACACGCAGCAGCACCCCGATCTGGTTAGCCGCCAGGCCCGCGCCAGGGGCGTCGAGCATGGTCTCGGCCAGGTCGTCGAGCAGCTTCTGGATCGATGTGTCGACGCGCGCGACCTTCTTCGCCTTTTCGCGAAGCACCGGGTGGTCGAAGGTCAGGATGGGTCGAAGAGCCACGAATTGGATTTTACCCAGCGTTGAGTTGAGCTACGCCAGCCAACGCGAATTAGCCATCACGTTCCTGCCTTCGAGCTCGTCGTAGCCGCGATAAGCCTGGATCCGGGTTGGGCGCAACCTGTAAAACGCCCAGCCCTCGCCCACCTCTCGAGGGTCCCAGCCGACCGCAATAGCGAAGCCGTCGGCCAGCTCGGCCGCTTTGTTCGCCGCCAAGCTTTCCACGACATTCGCGTCGATCATGATCACGTCGTCCGGGGCTCCGGCAGCCAGCCTCACCTGGGGGCTGTCGGCAAGATTCGCTGCGGTTCGGCTGGCGGCAGTCGTCGCCACGACCAGGTCGGTGCCGTCCCACCACGCCGAGACCGCGATCAGATGAGGCCGCCCGGACCTGTCGCCCGTGGCCAGCCACAGGTCACGCTGCCCTTCGAGCACACCTAAGACGTCCGCTTTCCGTGCCTCAACCGATCGCAGGTCACTCACCGCCAACCTCCTCGATTCAACTAGGTCACTGGATCGACGTCGTAGCTCCAGCCTTTTCCGCGCGGAGCCAGATGACGGGCTCGCTGGACTCCGTCTCCTTTCAAAGTGACCTGCCAACGATATTCGCCACGCAGGCGATGGATGAAGGCAGGCGCTGGTCCCATCACGCGTATGCCGTCGACGCCTTCTTTCAACAGACCGACAGCAAGCGCCTCCGCAGCCTCGCGGGCCGAAGCGGCAGCCTTCGCATCCTCCCTGTCGGTCCGGGTGAGCACGGCTAGCTCGGCAAACGGCGGAAACGAAAATGCCTTGCGCGCCGGAATCTCGGCCGCGTAGAAGCCTTCGTAGTCCCCGGTTGCCGCGCACCGAAGGCTGTAGTGGTCTGGGTTGCTGGTCTGCACCACGACGTGAGCCTCCCGCCCGTCGCGGCCCGCCCGCCCTGCCACCTGCACGACCAGCGAGAACGTGTTCTCGGCCGATCGATAGTCGGGAAAGTGAAGGGGAAGATCCGCATCGACGACGCCGACGCACGTGACAGCGGGAAGGTCCAGTCCGCGCGTGACGAGCTGCGTGCCGACCAGGATGTCGGCTCGCCTCTCGCTGAACGTCTCCCAGATATCGAAGTACGAATCCGGCCCACGAGCGGCATCGCTGTCGAGTCTGAGCACGCGCGCTGCCGGCCACAACTTCTTGACCATGCTCTCCAGCCGCTGGGTGCCCATACCCATGCCCCGGATGTTCCGGCTGCCGCAGTGGTCGCACACGGAAGGCATCGCCCGCGAGTAGCCGCAGTAATGGCAGACCAGCCCGTCGATCTCGGCGTGCTGGACCAGCGCGACGGAACAGCCCAGGCACTGCACCGACTTTCCGCAGTCCTTACACAGCACGAACGTGGACATCCCGCGGCGGTTCAAGTAGAGGATCACCTGCTCCTCGTTCTCGAGCGTCCTGCCGACCACCTCGACCAAGCGCCTAGAGAGCGGCTGCCGGTTGCCCGCGGCCGCTTCATCCCTCATGTCGACGAGCTCCACGGCGGCATCGCGACCACGCACGCGCCTGGTCATCTTCGCGAGCGCCATCTCGCCGCGGGACGCGTCGTGGTACGTGACGACGCTGGGCGTCGCCGAACCGGCCACCAGCCTGGCGCCGCAAACGTCGGCCAGCCGGCGGGCGACCCAGCCTGCCTCGTAGCGTGGAGTCCGGTCCTGCTTGTAGGCCGCCGACCCCTCCTCGTCGAGGCAGATGAGGCCCAGCCGCGGAATCGGGGCGAAGACCGCCGACCGGCTGCCGAGCACGACCTGTGCCTCGCCCCGTCTCACGCGCCACCACTGCTGGGCCCGCTCGAGCTCGGTGAGCTGGCTTTGCAGGATGGCGACCGGCGCGTTGAGCCGCGCCCGCACCCGCTGGACGAGCTGAGGCGTCAGCGAGATCTCAGGGACCAGGAGAAGCACGCGCAACCCGTCGGCCAGGGCTTTCTCCGCAGCCGCCAGGTAGACCTCCGTCTTGCCGCTGGCGATGACGCCGTGAAGGAGCGTGACCTGGTTGGAGTTGATCACGTCCAGCGCAGCCTGCTGCTCGCTCGTGAGCGCTGGCGCCGCGGCGGGCGACGCGGGACCGGTCGCCAGCTCCACCAACCGGCTGTGGCGTCGCTGCCGGGTGGATGCCTGCGACCCACTGGTGCCGGTCGCCCGCACTCGCGGCGGGAGCATGGCGCGGATGCACTCGATGAGCGGCAACCAGTAGTGGTCGGCCACGAGGCGCGCCAGCGCAACCTGGTGCGGCAGAAGAAGAGGCTCGCTCCCCGCAGTCGCGATCAGTTTCACCTCTACGCCGGGTTCTTCGGTTTCGAGCGAGATCACAAAGCCGTATGTGCTCCGGCGGCCGAAGGGGACGGTGACGCGGTGGCCTGGTACGACGTCGAGCCTATCCGGCACTGCGTACGTGTAGGTCTCGCGGCTGGACCCACGTGCCGCCTCGACCGCCACCTCGGCGTACAGCACTAGCGCTCTTTCAGACGAGGGACCACCAGGTCCAGGATGCGGTCCGCCATCTCGCGCTTGGTCATCTTCTCGAGCTCGTGACTCGAGCCGTCGCCGAACATCACGACGCCGGCGTTGTTGTCGCTGCCGAAGCCTATGTCCTTCCGTGAGATGTCATTGGCGACGATGGCATGCAGGCCCTTGCGCTTCATCTTTTCCAGACCCTTGCTCGAAAGGTCGGAATCCTCCGCCGCGAAGCCGACGCGAAAGACACCCGCCGCATCCTTCTCCTGGCCTAGAGTGGCGACAAGATCCGGGAGTGACTCCAGCTCGAGCGTCAACTTCGGCGTGTCCTCGCGCCTGATCTTCGACGCAGCAGTCTTGGCCGGCCGGAAGTCTGCGACCGCCGCAGCCATCATCAAGAGGTCCGCGCCTTTCATCTCTGAGCGCAGCTCCGCCAGCATCTCGTCCGCAGTCGCCACGTGCCTCATCTCGACGCCGTAGTGCGAGGGGTGATTGGCCGAGGTTACCAGCGTGACCTGCGCACCACGGTCAGCCGCGGCGGCGGCGATCGCAAAACCCATCTTGCCGCTCGAGTAGTTGCTGATGAAGCGCACAGGATCGATGGGCTCGCGCGTCCCACCGGCGCTGACGATGACGCGACGACCGGCGAGGTCATAGCGCGATCGCACGGCATCCGCCATCGCATCGAGCAGCTTCGCAGCGTCTGCCAGCCTGCCCGTCCCTACGTGCCCGCTCGCGAGGTGTCCCGTTTCGGGCTCGACGACAGTTGCGCCGCCATGGCGCAGCCTCGCGACGTTCTCCTGCACGGCGGGCTTCGACCACATCGCATCGTTCATGGCCGGTGCTATCACGACCGGGCAGCGCGCGGCGAGCAGCGTGGCGGTGACGATGTCGTCGGAGCGACCGCTCGCGACGCGCCCGAGGATGTTGGCGGTGGCGGGCGCGAGGAGAATCAGCTGGGCCCAGTCGCCGAGCTCCACGTGCGGTTCAGGCGAGCCGGCCGACAACCACAGACCCGTCAGCACAGGGTTGCCGGTGACTCCCTGAAACGACGGAGGTCCGACGAAACGCGTCGCGGACGGCGTCATCGCAACCCGCACCTGGCAGCCGGCCTGTGTCAGTGCAGAGGCGAGGTCGACCACCTTGTAGTCGGCGATACCTCCGGATACGAGCAACGCCAGGCGAAGGCCATGCAGCTCGGCCGGCACAGGGGTTCGATCTAGAGGCATGGGCTAAGTTTGCCGCGCGCGGGCCTCGTTGATGATGGCGAGCACCTCGGCGACGGCGCGCTCGAGCTCATCGTTCACCACAACATGGTCGTAGCGCGAGGCGTACTCCATCTCTCGCGTGGCGATCAGCCGGCGAGCCGTCATGTCTTTGGTCGTTTCCGTGTTGCGCTTGACTTGCCGCCTCACCAGCTCGTCGACCGAGGGCGGCACGACGAAGATGAAAATGGCGTCGGGCGCCTTCGCACGAACCTGCTCGGCACCCTGGACCTCGATCTTCAGCACGACGTCGTGGCCCGCATCGCGCTCCCGCTCCACCCGTTCGGTCAGCGTCCCGTAGAGGTTGCCGTTGTACGTGGCGTGCTCGAGAAAAGCCCCATCGTCGATCAGCTGCTGAAAGCGCTCGCGGCTGACGAACGAATAGTCGACTCCATCGACCTCGTTCGGGCGCGGCTGGCGCGTGGTGCATGAGACCGAGTAGCGCAAGTTGGGATCGAGCTCGAGCAAGCGCTTGATGAGCGTGTCCTTGCCGACGCCTGACGGGCCCGACATGACGATGAGCAGGCCTCTCTTTTTATTCACTTCAAACTCGACCAGAACTCAGCGAAGTCAGGTGGAGCAGGTGCCTCGAAGCTCATCTCGGCGCCGGTGCGCGGGTGCCGGAGGCGCAGGCGCCACGCGTGGAGCATCGGCCGTGCAACGCCTTCCTCGCGTCCTCCGTACTCCACATCGCCGGCCACCGGATGACCCAGTGCGGCGAGGTGTACACGGATCTGGTGGGTCCGCCCGGTGTCGAGTTCACAGCGGACGAGAGTATGCCCGGCTCTACGTTCGACCACCTGGTACCGCGTCCTCGCGAACCGGCCGCCACTGACGACGGCCATTCGCTTCCGGTCTTTTGGGTCGCGTCCGATGGGCCCTTCGAGCTCACCTGCGTCGTCCTTGATCCGTCCACGCACGATGGCCATGTACGCGCGACTCAGCGAACGGTCCTTCAGCTGCGACGAGAGCGCCCGGTGGCTCATGTCGTTGCGGGCGACGACGATCAGCCCCGATGTGCCCTTGTCGAGCCGGTGGACGATGCCCGGACGTGTTGTGCCGCCGACTGCCGACCAGTTTCCGCCCCGACCGAGCAGCGCGTGGACCAGCGTGCCGGTGTGGTGGCCGGGCGCCGGGTGGACGACCATCCCGGCCGGCTTGTTGATGACCGCAAGGTCGTTGTCTTCGTAGACGACATCGAGCGGGATCGACTCCGCCGCAGCGTCAGCGATGTAAGCCTCCGGGATCTCGAACTCCACCACGTCTCCGGCCGCGACCCGATCCGCGGGATCGGCCGGCTGGCCGTTGACGCGAACGAGATGGCTCTTGATGAGGCGCGCTGCAGCCGAGCGGCTGAGGTCGTCAGCGTGCTCGGCGAGAAAGCGGTCCAGCCTGGCGGCCGAGGCCGCGGCGATCAGGCGTTGGGCTTTTGTCGTATCAGGTACCCGACCACGAGCGCCACCACGCCGATGCTGATCGCCGAGTCCGCAACATTGAAGACAGGCCAGAAGTGGAAGTTGATGAAGTCGGTCACGGTGCCGAACATGATCCGGTCGTACCCGTTGCCAAGTGTCCCGCCCATGATCAGGCCGAGGACCACGTCATTCCAGAGGTTGCTCGGATTGCGCACCACGTAGACCACCAGGCCGATCGCCACCGCCACGGAGGCGATCAGGAAGAACGCCGCGCCGGCGGGCGCCACCCCGAACGCAGCGCCCGAGTTGTGCACGTTGGTGATACCGACAAGATGGCCGAAGTAAGAAACCTCGGTCCCGTACGGGATCTGCGCCGCCACCAGGCTCTTCGTCACCCGGTCGAGCACGAATACCCCGATCGCGATCACGGCGAAAGCGATGTGTCCGGTGCCTAGTTTCGTTTGAGGCCGATCCAGATCTGCTCTCCTTCGAGCATCTGCTGCTCGCCGTCGAAGCCGTCCGTGCGCCCTGGTTCGAGCGTGACCGAAAGGGTTTCGTTCTTGATGTAATCGCCGTGACGCTCAATCGCTCGCGCGAGCATGCCATCAGCCTCGTACCGCGTGTTGATACGGTCCTCGACGTTGAGGCCGAGCTTCTTTCGGCGGTCCTGGATCGCGCGCACGATCTCGCGGGCCAGCCCCTCCAGGCGAAGCTCTTCGGTGATCTCCGTATTGAGCTTCACCTCGGGCGCCCCGAAGATGAGGGCCTTGACGTTGAGCTCGTCACGCACGATCTGTGCGATGTCCTCCGGCAGCGGGTCGCCTGGAAGGGAGATCGACGCCAGCGGCTGCCGGACCTTCAGCCGCGCGGCGTCTCGCGCCGCCAGTCCTGCCTCCACCGCCTGCCTCGCGCGAGCCATATCGGCCTCAACCTGCGCATCCTGGTAGGGCGACGGCTCGGGAAAGTCACTGAGGTGAACCGACTCGTCTTTCGACAGGTTGCGGTACATCGCATCTGACGTGAATGGCGCGAACGGAGCCATGAGCTGGCAGACGGTGCGCAGCGCCTCGTACAGCGTCTGGTACGCGCCCAGCTTGTCGCTGTCCGACTGCGACTTCCAGAATCGCCGGCGCGAACGCCGGATGTACCAGTTGGACAGGTCGTCGGCGAACCGTTGGATCCTGCGGGCGGGCTCATTGGCGTCGTAGCCGTCGAGGCCGGTTGACACGGCCGCCACAAGCCCGCTCAACTTCGACAGCAACCAGCGGTCGAGCACGTTCCGCTCCGCCACGGCGACGGCCGGCTGTGCAGGGTCGAACCCGTCCAACCGCGCATAGGTGACGAAGAACGAGTAGCAGTTCCAGAGCGGGATGAAGAACTGCTGCACGGTCTCTCGCAGTGTCTCGGCGCTGGTGCGGTAGTTCTCGCCTACAGGCGTCGACGTGTAGAAGTACCAGCGCACAGCGTCCGATCCGAAGTTGTCGAAGAGAAAGTTCGGATCTAGCACGTTGCCGCGCGACTTCGACTGCTTCTTTCCCTTGGGGTCGACCACGAGGCCGAGGCAGATCACGTTCCGGTACGCGTTCTGCTTGAAGAGCAGGGTCGAGATCGCCAGCAGTGAGTAGAACCAGCCGCGGGTCTGATCCATCGCCTCCGAGATGAAGTCGGCGGGAAAGGTCTCTTCGAACTCCTGCTTGCCATGCCGGGGATGGCCGCGCTGCGCGAACGGCATCGAGCCAGAGTCAAACCAGGCGTCGAGCACTTCCGGGACGCGCTTAGAGATGCCGCCGCACTTCTCGCATGGCAGGGTCACCGTATCGATGAACGGACGGTGAAGGTCCGCGTTGTCGTCGAGTCCGATCTCGGCCGCGGAGCTCACGCACCGCTGGTCGCCGCATTGCTCGCACAGCCAGAACGGGAGCGGCGTGCCCCAGTAGCGCGAGCGCGAGATCGCCCAGTCGACGTTGTTTTCGAGCCAGTCGCCCATGCGGCCGGTCTTGATGTGCGCCGGGATCCAGTTGGCCTCCGCGTTGTTGGCGATCAGCTCGGCCTTGCGCTCGGTGGTCCGCACGTACCACGAGTCGAGGGCGTAGTAGATCAGCGGCGTGCGGCAGCGCCAGCATTCCGGATACGTATGGAGGATGGTCTCCGACCGGTACAGCAGGCCCCGCGCCTTTAGGTCGTCGAGGATGACCGGGTCGGCCTCCTTGACGTGGAGCCCGGCGAACTTCTCGACGTAGGGCAGGAACTTGCCGTCGAGGCCGACAGTGTGCTTGAAAGGGATGCCGTTCTCCTGGCACAGCCTCAGGTCGTCGACACCGTACAGCGCCGAGGTGTGCACGACGCCGGTGCCTTCTTCCGTGGAAACGAAGTCTGCGTCGACGACGTACTGCGCGCGGCCTTCGCTCGGCACAGAGTAGGGGTACAGCGGCTCGTACTCGAGGCCGACCAGGTCGCGGCCCTTCATGCGCTCGACGACTTCCGGCGACTCATTCAAGACCTCGAGCCGGGCCTCGGCAAGGATCAAGAATCCGTCCTCGCCGTCCTTAACCTTGATGTAGTCGACGGCGCTGTCGACGGCCAGCGCGACGTTGCCGGGCAGCGTCCACGGCGTGGTAGTCCAGGCGAGGATTGCCGCTTTCGGATCGTTCTTGAGCCTGAACCTGACGTACACGCTGGGGTCGGGCACGTTGTCTCGGTAGCCCTGCGCGAGCTCGTGACTGGACAGCGGCGTGGCGCAGCGCGAGCAGTACGGAGCGACGCGGAAGCCCTTGTAGACCAGGCCCTGCTTCCACATCTCGCTCAGCGCCCACCAGACCGACTGGATGTAGTCGGACGTCAAAGTCCAGTACGCATTGTCGTAGTCCAGCCAGAAGCCCATGCGCTCGCTGAACGCGACCCAGTCCGACACGTACTCGTGCACGCTCGCCCGGCACAGCTCGTTGAAGCGCTCGATGCCGATCTCGTTCTCGATATCGAACTTGCCGGAAATATTGAGCTTCTTCTCGATCTCGATCTCGACGGGCAGGCCGTGCGTGTCCCAGCCTGCTTTGCGTTCGACGTAGAAGCCCTTCATCGTCTTGTAGCGCGGGAAGAGATCCTTGAAGGCGCGCGCGAGGATGTGGTGCGTGGCGGGCTTGCCGTTGGCGGTGGGCGGGCCCTCGTAAAAGACAAAGCGGGGCTTGCCGGCGCGCAGCTCGAGCGACTTCTGGAAGGTGCCTTCCTCCTTCCAGCGCGCCATCAGCTGCTTCTCCAGCTCGGGGAAGCTGACCTTCTGGTCGACTTTGTCGAACACTAGGGTGTGAGGTTACGGATCGCGGCGATCAGGAAGTAGGCCACCAGCGTGACCACCAGCGGCGAGAGGTCCATGCCAGAGACGGGTGGCAGCCGCTGCCGTACCGGGCCCAGGATGGGCTCGGTGAACCGGTAGACGAAGCGATAGACCGAGTTGTTTGGATACGGGTTCGTCCACGAGAAGACCACCCGCACCAGGATCAGGATGATGAGGGCGTAGAGCGCGTAGATGAGCAGGGTTGCGATCAGTGGCATGGTTTTACGCGGCGCGAGGGCCGAACAGCGCCTGTCCCAATCGTAGCATCGTGCTTCCGGCGGCCAGGGCCGCCTCGAAGTCGCCGCTCATCCCCATCGAAAGCACCGGCAGGCCTTTGCCCAGGCGCTGCTCGGCCTCGTCGTGGAGTAGCCGCAGCTCGCTGAAGGCCGGTGTCGGGTCGCCATGCGAGGGGCCCATCCCCATCAGGCCCTGAAGGTCGAGGCCGCTCGACACCGTCGTGATCAGCTCGAGCGCATCATCAGGCGAGACACCCGATTTCTGCGCCTCGCGCGCGATGTTCACCTCGACGAGGACGGCTTGACCCGGCGCGTGGCGGGCGATCGTTTCGGCCAGGCGGGCAGAGTCGACGGACTGGATGAGCGCGAACCGCCCGGCCGCCTGCTTGACCTTGTTCGTCTGCAGGTGCCCGATGAGGTGCCATTCGGCACCATCGACGTCTTCCATTTTCGTCAGCGCCTCCTGGACTCGATTTTCCCCAAGAATCCTCAACCCAGCCTGAAGCGCGAGCCTGCAAACTCTCTCGTCAAAGCCTTTGGTGACCGCAACGATCGCGACCTCATCAGGGTTTCTTCCAGCCGCGGCGATGCGCGCGCTCACGCGGGCGAGCCGCTCCAAGACGGTTGGCTCTGTCACCGGAGAGCGACGATGGCGCCGAATCGAGTGCCGTCCGGGGTGCGCCGGTGGGAGGGCAGGAAATCAGTTTCCTTGGTGCAGAGGCCTAGCACGTGGATGTCGGACAAGCCGGCTTCCTCGAGCTGCGCCTTGTTGGCCGCGGCTAGATCTAAGAGGAAGCGATCGCCCGCGCCCGGGGTGACGAACCGTGGCTCGAACTGTGAGGCGACCTCGCCGCCGACTTCGTAGCAGCGCCCGCAGATTCCAGGACCGATGCCGGCGCGGATGTCACCAGGCGCCGAACCGTACTCGTCGTGCATCGCCTTGACGGCAGCTTTGGCGACGCCTGCCGCCGTACCTCGCCAGCCCGCATGGGCGAGCCCGGCGCACCGCTTATTGGGGTCCCACAGCACGATCGGGTAGCAGTCGGCAAAGGTCGCGAACAGGGTCACGCCACGCCGGTCGGTGACCAGACCATCCACGCCCTGGACCACTTCCACAGGCTCATCAACTCGCGCCACCGACGAACCGTGCACTGCTGCGACTGTCGTGACGGGCTCTTCATCAATGCCCAGGGCGCGGGCAAACGCTCGCCTCGAGGCCAGGACAGGCACTGGATCCGGAGCGTGCGTCAGGCCGACCGAGCCCAGCGCCATGGTCGAAAACCCGTGCACGAACGCCGGATCGTCGAGCTCATGAATCTTCAGCAGTTGTGGCGTGTGAATCAACTTCCTTCTGGCCAAGACTACGAGGGCTTTCAAATCACGGAAGTGGTCGAAGCCCGTGAGCTTCGGCTTCGGCAGCGGTGCAGTAGTACACGGTGCCACCAAAGATGAACCGGTCGTGAGTCGTGTACCTCTGTCGCGCATAGTCAAACGTGTTTGGAAGCGTGTAGCTGGCACCCCAGCCTTGTGTCGCGATGACGGGAGGATGGCCGCACACCTGCACAGCCGTGTCGTAAGCGGAAAAGCTTGCCGAATAATCCTGCAAGCTCCATATCCCTACGACGAATACAAGTGATGCAACCGCCAGAACCGGTAGGTTCAAGACGACGGTCGCGATCCGAAGCCAGCGACGAAGGTCTTTGGCTACGAACATCAGGCTCGTCAGGCTCACAACGATGGCTGTGAGCGCTAACAGGGTCCAGGCGAGGAAGACCACGCCTCTGCTCAGGTTGTTGCTGTGTTCGTACTCCGGTCCGAGGAGTACCACGAGAACCAGGCCACCCACGAAAAAGCCGAGATATGCGACGCTGATGCTGATCAGCGGCGTCAGCGCTCGCCTCGTGGCCATGGCCACCTCCTGAGGACTACGAGCGGCGGGAGCTCAGGACCTGTTCGATCTCCCGCTTGACTTGCTGCAGGTCCATGAACTCTCGGTAGACGGAGGCGAACCGGATGTACGCAACCTCATCGAGGTCGCGCAGCCGGACCATCACCATCTCACCGATCTCGCCGCTCGGAATCTCGACGCGGCCCGACCGGCGAAGCTCGGCCTCGATGTCGTCGACGATGGCGCGCAACCGCTCCGGTGAGATGTCCCGCTTTTCGGTTGCCTTCTTCAGCCCCGTGAAAAGCTTCTGAGGATCGAAGTCCTCGCGCCGCCCGTCCTTCTTCGTGACGAAGAACGGGACAGTCTCGATCCTTTCGTATGTGGTGAAGCGCTGCCCGCACTGCAGGCACTCGCGCCTCCGGCGGATCGCCTCGCCGACCTCCGAGTCGCGAGAGTCGACCACCTTCAGGTCGTGATGACCGCAGTACGGGCAGCGCATGTCTTGTCCTTATTTACATTCGGTTGCGGAGAAACGCCGGGATATTGATGTCGCCGAGCTCTTCCGCGCCGAACTCTGGCCGCTCGATCGTACGACGCATCGTCTCCTGCTTGGCTTCGGATTGGGTCTTACCCCCAAAGCCGGTGGCGATGACCGTGACTTTGATCTCGCCCTGCATGGTTTCGTCGCGCACCACACCGAAGATGATGTTGGCGCCCGGGTCGGCCGCCGCCCGAACGATCTCGGCGGCCTTCTGCACCTCTTGCAGGGTGATGTCCTTGCCGGCGGTGATGTTGAAAAGGATGCCCTTGGCGCCGTCGATCGACGTCTCGAGCAAGGGGCTGGAGACGGCCTGCTTGGCCGCATCCTCCGCCCGGCTGTCGCCCGCGCCGTGGCCGATGCCCATCAGCGCCTCACCGGCGTTCTCCATGATCGCCTTCACGTCGGCGAAGTCGAGGTTGATGACGCCGGGCTGGGTGACCAGGTCGGAGATGCCCTGCACGCCCTGGCGCAGGACGTCGTCCGCCATCCGGAAAGCTTCCTCGAGGGTCGTCTTGGAGCTGGCGACCTGCGCCAGCCGGTCGTTGGGGACCACGATCAGCGCGTCGACCTGGCTGCGCAGCGCCTTGATCCCTTCTTCAGCGGTGTCGTTGCGGATGCGCCCTTCGAACGCGAAGGGGCGCGTGACCACGCCGATGGTCAGCGCGCCGGCCTCCTTGGCCAGCTCCGCCACGATCGCGGCCGACCCGGTGCCGGTGCCGCCGCCCATGCCGCAGGTGATGAACACCATGTCCGAGTCCTGCACCACGGCAGAAAGTTCGGTCCGGCTCTCGTCCGCGGCGTCGCGACCACGAGTCCAGTCACCTCCGGCGCCAAGGCCGCGGGTGATCTTGCTGCCCATCTGGACTTTGACGTCGGCCTGGCAGCGTTCGAGCGCCTGCTTGTCGGTGTTGACAGCGATGAATTCGACCTTGAGCGCTTTCGAGATCATGCGATTGACGGCGTTGCCGCCACCGCCACCACAGCCGACGACCTTGATTCGCGCTCGCCCTTCGTGCAACAGACTTTCTTTCATGACTTCCTCCTGATTCGAATTTGCTTTGGCTATGGCGAGCTCCAGCTGGTTTCGGGTTTCTTCTCTAGAAAAAATCGCGCAGCCACCTCACAGTTTTTTGGTACGTGTTGCCGAACGTCACCGGCTGACGGTTTCCGTAGCCGCGGACCGGCGCGCGCGAGCCCCACTTAACGAGACCCGACGCGACCCCGAACGACGGCCCCTGCGCCTTGTCGGCCAGGCCTGCGAGCCCTGCAGGCTGCCCGAGTCGTGCCGAGGTGTTGAAGACTTGCTGGGCGCTGTCCATCGTGCCCATCAGCCGCGATCCGCCGCCCGTCACGACGACGCCGGCAGGCAGCAGCCCGTCGAAGCCAGTCTTGCGCACCTCTTCGCGCGCCATCTGGAAAATCTCAGTCATCCGCGGGCCGATGATCTCGGCGAGGAAGCGGCGCGGAAGGGCGGTGATCCTGTCGCCGCCAACCTGCCGGACCTCGACCTTCTCAGCGTGGTCGATCACCTCGGGCAGCGAGTGGCCGTAGTTGAGCTTCAGGCTCTCGGCTTCGTCAAGCGTCGTGCGCAGGCCGATCGCGATGTCGCTCGTGACGTGGTTGCCGCCAACGGGCAGGACGGCCAGGTGGCGTGCGGAGCCCTCGTTGTAGACGACCACGTTCGTGGTTCCCGCGCCGATTTCGATGAGGCAGACGCCGAGCTCGATCTCCTGCTGGCTGAGCACGCCCTCTCCGGCGGCAAGCCCGGCGCAGACGACGTCTTCGACGTCGAAACCCGCTCCGTGGACGCACTTGATGACGTTCTGGACCGCGGTCTGGGCGCCCGTGATGATGTTGGTCTCGACCTCGAGGCGGTGGCCGGTCATGCCGATCGCGTCTCGTACCCCGTCCTGTCCGTCGACGGTGTAGCCGCGAGGGATCACGTGGATGACCTGGCGGTCGGAGGCGACGCTGATCGCCCTCGACGCTTCGACAACTCTTTGAACGTCGTCCTCGCCGATCTCGTGGTCGGGCCGCGCGACGGCGATGACGCCGGTGGAGTTTTGCGACCACAGGTGCGTGCCGGCGAGGGAGACTACGACGGACTCGATGCGCTGGCCGGCCATGCGCTCCGCGGTGACGGCGGCAGCCTGGATGGAGGCGATGGTCTTGTCGAGGTTCACGACCACGCCTTTGCGCAGGCCTTCGGAGGGGCTTTCGCCCACGCCGATGATGCTCACTGGGGCGCCAGGGTCGTCAGACTCGGCTATGACCACAGCGACCCGGCTCGTGCCTAGGTCGAGACCGACGGTTTTCTTCCGCCGTGACAAAGTTTGCTGGGATGCCTCCTGGAACGTAGAGATGACGCGGGTATTGGGGCGGGTTGCCGGAAGTATATCGGCTCCTGGGACTCCTGCGGGACCAGATTTTGTGGGTCGGCGATGCGTTGGGGGCACGCCTTGTGGTCGGCGGCGTCGGGGACGGACTGGGAAGAAGGCGTTGGGGCGGGGTTTGGGAGTCGGGCGGGGCGGGGTTTGGGAGTCAGTGGGGCAGGGTTTGGGAGTCGTGTGGGGCGGGATTTGAGTCGAAATTAACGCTCTAAAGTATTGACATCGAACATTTGTTTGGTATGATATTTCTATGCTCGCGACGCAAGACCTGCAGCCTTCTGTTTCCGGTCGGGAGGTCGGTGAAGAGCTCAAGCGCGTGGTCCACGAGCGCGACCTTCTTGACCTACAGGCCGCCAGCCTGGCGGTTCAGTTTGCCGCCACGAAGGAATATGACGAGCAGGGCTACGCCACCGCGATCGACTGGATGCGCTTCAACTGCCAGCTGACGAGCACCGCGGCGGCCGACCTGATCGCTGTCGGCAAGAACCTTCATCGGTTGCCTGAGAGCGTCCAGGCGGTCTGTAATGGCGAGATCGGCTTTGCGCATGTCAAGGCGATGGCCAGGACTGCCAATGCTGTGGGGATCAAGTTCGATGAGGCGTTGCTGCTCGAAAAAGCCCGTGAGAACTCACCGGGCAAGTTCTATTACATCTGCCAGCACTACCGGCACTCCGCTGACCGCGAAGGTTATGAGGCGGAGCAAAAGGAGCTGGTGGAGAATCGCAAGCTCTGGATCAGCACCTGCGAAGACGGCACCGTCCAGGTCACCGGATTCTTCGACCCGGAGGGCGGTGCGGTGTTGCGCTCGGCCTGGGAGCCGCTGGCGCGCAAGTCAGGCGCCCATGACGACCGCAGCTACGAGAAGCGGATGGCTGACGCCGCCGTCGAGCTCGCCCACCACGGCTTGGAGAGCGGGCTGATTCCGCAGACTGCGACTCAGCGCACTCACCTTCAGGTCACCGCCTCGCTCGAGACGCTGCTCGGCTTGCCAGGTGCGCCGGCGGCGGACATGGAGTTCTCGCTTCCCATCTCGTCAAAGACGGTGGAGCGGCTTGCTTGTGACTCCTCGGTCACGCGCATCCTGCTCGGCTCGGACTCCATGGTCATCGATGTCGGGCGAGCCAAGCGGACGATCTCGGGACCAGCGCGCAAGGCGCTAAATGTGCGCGACCGGGGCTGCACGTGGCCGGGATGCGAGCGGCCGGCGAGCTGGACTTCCGGACACCATATCCACCACTGGTTGCACGGCGGAAACAATCAGCCACCCAACCTCACCTTGCTGTGCTACCGGCATCACTGGATGGTGCACGAGGGCAACTGGCAGATCGTTCGTGGCGATGACGGCCGGATGTTGACCATCCCGCCGACGGTTACATTTGGTCCGCCCTCTCGTGGACCTGATTAATACCGAACGCCTTGTGCTGCGTCGCTGGCGAACAACCGACAGGGACGCCTTTGCGCGGCTGAATGCCGACCCTGTAGTCATGAAGCATTTCCCGAGTGCGCTCAATCGCGCGGAATCCGATGCATTCGCAGATCGCATCGACGCTGGATTCATCGCGAACGGCTATGGCCTCTGGGCCGTCGAGGTGCCGGGCGAAGCGGAGTTCATCGGCTATGTCGGTCTCGCGCTCGCAACTTTTGAAGCGCATTTCACGCCGGCTGTCGAGGTCGGCTGGCGGCTCGCGCGCGATTACTGGGGCCGCGGGTTCGCCACCGAGGCTGCGCGAGCAGCGGTCACAGATGGCTTCGATCGCGTCGGACTGAAAGAGATCGTCTCGTTCACCGTGCCGGCCAACGTGCGATCAGTGCGGGTGATGGAGCGGTTGGGCATGACGCATGACCCAGCCGACGACTTCGATCACCCTCGATTTCCTGTGGGACATCGCCTTTGCCGTCACGTCCTCTTCCGGCTGAGGTGACCTGTACACGTCAGCTCGCTACCCTCACCGGCAGCCCCTCCGTATAGTCCTTGAGCGTGATCGCGCTGGCCGCGCGCTGCATTGAGCCGGTCATGCGCTCCTTCAATGGCAGATGGGGAAGCACCCGGATCATCTGGTTGCGCAGCCACACGGCCCGCCGGGTGCGGGGCAGAAACCCGTTGACGCCCCCGGGCATCGGCTTCAGGTTCTCCTTCACATAACCGCTCATCTCTGCCTGGTAGCGCGCGAACGCCGCACGGTAATCGCCGCTGGAGGCGGCCAGCTCGCCCGCGAGGACATAGGCCCCGACCAGCGCCATGCTCGTTCCCATTCCAACCGACCCGCAGTACGCGGCATCCCCGAGTAGGACGGAGCGGCCTCTCGACCAGTTGTCGATGTCGACGCGGCTCGTCCGGTCGAAATAGAAGTCCGGCGCCTGCCACATCGCTTCCAGCAGCCGCGGCACCTCCCAACCGACGCCGGCGAACACCTCGGCCAGCAGCTGCTTCTGCTCGTCTTCGTTGTGGCGGTCGTACTCCAGCTTCGACGAGGTGAAGGAGAACATGGCCCTCGCCTCATCGCTGCCTCGCACGGGATAGAGGCCCGCCATGCGCCCCGGCGGTGCGGGGTGGAAAACGAACCAACCGTCCAGGTCGACACGCCTCGGCGCGGTGAAGATCGCCGTGTAGTAGCCGAGGTCGTGGACGAAGTCCGTTTCAGAGCCGAAAGCCAGCGCCCGCACTCGGGAATGCAGCCCATCGGCGCCCACCACAACGTCGAACTTGCGAGTGCCAGAACGCTCGAATGTGACCGTCACGCCGTCGTTGTGCTCGGCCATTTCGGCAATCGAGTCCGCGAACAGGTACTCGACGCCGTCGCGGCTCGCCTGGTAAAGGATCTCGACGAGGTCGCGCCGCAGAATCTCGATCTCTGCGACCACGCCGCCCGAGTGGCCGAGGAGGTCGGAGGGCATGCGCGACATGTGTCTGCCGGCTTCGTTAATGAAGGCCATGCCCCGCACCCCGGTGTGTGCGGCCCGGATCTTGTCGAGTAACTCCATCCGTTCCGCGGCCTCACGCCCGGCGCCGCGGATGTCGATCGCCTGTCCGCCAGTGCGCGGCGCGGGTGCCCGCTCCACCACTGTGACGCTGAAACCGTACCGACCGAGCCAGAACGCCAAGGCGGGTCCGGCGATGCTCGCGCCGGAGATCAGGACGTTGGTCTTCTTCACTGTTGCTCCCTCCTGTGGTGTTGTCCGTACGCTGTACAGACGGTAGCCGTACGCCGTACGGAACACAAGTGAACTAGTTCGCTCGGCCGGACTCTCGAATCGCCGTACTAGTACACTGGAGACTGTGCCGGCACCCACGCCCTCTATGCGCATCGCAGCCGAGATCCGCCGCCGCATCGACTCAGGCGAGCTGCGAGCGGGCAACCGCGTGCCTTCCACGCGCCAGATCACTCGCGAGTGGGGAGTTGCCATGGCGACCGCCAGCCGGGTGCTCGCGACACTGCGCCAAGAAGGCCTGGTGCACACCGTGCCCGGTGCCGGCACCGTCGTCGCGGCATCAGTAGCAGGGCCCGGACGGCCGCGCGTGCCACACGTTCGCAACCTCCGCCCCATCGAGCAAGGCCTGACGCAGGAACGTGTCGTGGCGACGGCGATCGCGATCGCAGACGCCGAGGGATTGGCGGCGCTCTCGATGCGCCGGGTCGCGTCTGACCTCGGCATCCCCACCATGTCGCTCTACCGCTATGTGCCGGCCAAGGACGGGCTGGTCCTCCTCATGGCGGACGCCGCCATCGGCGAGCTGCATCTCCCCGACCCTCCTCCCCGCGGCTGGCGCGCCCAGCTGGAGGTCGCGGCCCGCCTCCAATGGGCGGGCTACAAACGCCACCCATGGCTGCCACCGGTGATCTCGTTGACGCGTCCCCAGGTGTTACCCAATGGCATCAAGCACACCGAGTGGTCGCTTCGCGCGGTCGACGGGCTCGGCCTCGACCCAAACACGAGGCTCCACGTGGCGGTCACGCTCTTCGGCTTTGTGCGCGGCACCGCCGTCAACCTGGAGCCGGAGGCAGAAGCCGCGCAGGACACCGGGCTCGACAACGAGCAGTGGATGGACTCCCAGGAGGCGGCAATGGCGGCGCTGCTAAAGACAGGGCCCGTTCCGCACCTCGCCCGCGTGATGGGCGAATCGGTTGAGCTGGACCTCGATACCCTGTTCGAGTTCGGGCTGCGGCGCCTGCTTGACGGCCTGGAAGAGCTGATCCGGCTCAGCCGGCCGGCCGGAGTAAGTCGGCGCTACAAATAATGGCGGCGGATCGCTCCCAGGTTGTTGAAGATCCGCACTCCGAAGGCGACGATCGCGGCGATCGATAGATCGACCCCCAGCTTGTCACCGAAGTAAGTCAGGCCGGCCGCCAGCGTCATGTTGGTCAGCAGTCCGCTGAAAAACACGCGTGGCTCGAACGTGCCGTTGATGTAGGCCTTGAAAGCGCCGAAGATCGAGTCAAGGGCGGCGAGCAGCGCGACGGCGGTGTAGCGCGCGTACGTGATCGGGATCGTGACCGGGGACAGCAGCCCCAGCATTACGCCGAGGATGGCGAAGATGATTGCGACGACGATTACCTGCATCTATCCCCTACTTGCACGCGGGCACCGGAGTTGGAGTTGGAGTTGGAGTTGGCGCCGGAGTCGCGCCGGGAGACGGCGGCGCAGGTTCGCGGGACTTGTAGCCCACGGCCGCCTCGTTCGGATTCATCACGTTGACGTATTCGAGGTCGGTCGAGTTGTAATCCACGTTGGCGGCGATCGCCCTGAGGGCCGTCAGCTTGTCGCGCAACGTCACGAACTCCTCGGGTGTGAGCACCCGGCCAAAGTAAACCTTCCAACCGCGCTTCGCGACCAGCGTCAACTGCCCACACGAGTCGAAGACGAAGCCCGCCACGTCCTGCTTGATCAGGCCTGGAAAGCCGCGCTGGATGTTGACCAGGGCAGTGAGAAGCTGCACGTCAATGGCATGCTCGCCGACCCGTGGGTCCGCCCCGGCCGGTCCCTGCACGTCGACCAGCGTTCCCTGAGCCGCGGCGGTACCCAGCACCACGGCCTGGTTGGACAGCAGCAGAAGCTTCCCGCCCTTGCCTGCGTGATACGCGACGACCGGCTGCCACTCGCTGACCCGAATCAAGACGATGCCTGGCATAAAGGGATCGACGGTCGCCGTACGGACCCAGACCTGGTTCAGCAGGCGCAGCCGCTCCGATTCGCCGTCGACCGACAGCACCGACGCCCCATCCGTCAATCCCGCCGCGCGTGCCACCTGCGTCCGGGTCAGGTGCTGCGCCCCCTGCACGTCGATGGTCTGGACAGCCAGCGCAGGCCCGAACCACAGCCAGGCGAGCAGGGCGGATTCGGCGACCGCCGCCGCGATGGCGAGCCCACGCCAGGCCCAGTGCACGTCCGGCTCACGCAGCGATTCCTCCGAGCGCGTCCAGAGCTGTCCCTTGAGAGGCTCGGTCTTCTCGAGGCCGCGCCGCCAGTCGAGCCGCGACATCAGTGACCGCCGGCGCCGAAGCCTCATCCCGCGGGCGGACCAACGCGGCGTTCCTGGCGGCCGACTGCGTGGTCGACCAGCCTCTGGCACAGCTCGTCGAAGGCGATGCCCGCGGCGCGCGCCGCATCGGGGAGCAGGGAGACCTCGGTCAGGCCGGGCACCGTGTTGACCTCCAGCACCCAGGGGTTGCCGTGCGAGTCGACGATGATGTCGACGCGCGCCATCCCGGCGCAGCCGAGCTCGATGAAGGCTCGTCGCGCGGCTGCGGACGCATCCAGTTGGGCACGCTCTGGGATGCGGGCCGGGATGATGTGGTGCGACTTGCCGGCAGTGTATTTGGCGTCGTAGTCGTACACCGGGTTGTCGCTGACTATCTCCAGCGTGGGCAGGACCAGCACCTCGGGCGTCGCCAGCACACCAACAGTGATCTCGGTGCCGGCGGCGAACTTCTGGACCAGGACCCGCCTGTCGTATCGCGCGGCAAGGACCAGTCCGCTCGCCACCTGGTCGGCATCCTGCGCGATGGTCAGTCCTATGGTCGATCCCTCGCGCACGGGCTTCACGACCAGCGGCAATCCGTATTTGCCGACCAGTCGTGCGACCTCTTCAGCCGCGATGCCTTCCTTGATCTCGATCTCCTCAAAGTTGGGGATGTGCAGCCCGGCGGCCGCCATCATGGCGTTCGCGCGCGCCTTGTCCATGCACAGCGCGGACGCCAGCACTCCCGAACCCGTGTAGGGCAGGCCGAGGAGCTCGAGCATTCCCTGCACGGTCCCGTCTTCGCCGAGCCGTCCGTGCAGCGCGTTGAAAACGCACTCGAAGCCGCCATCTCTCAGCAGGTCCCAGGTGCTGAGATCCACGTCGACGCCAGTGACCTCGTGCCCGCGCGCGAGCAGCGCCTTTTCGACCTGCGCGCCGGATCTCAGCGAGACATCGCGTTCGGCGGACCTGCCGCCTCGCAGCACCGCGACCCTCACCGCTTGAACCTGCCGACCATCTCCACCTCTGTTTCCAGCTCGATGTTGAAACGCCGCCTGACCTCGGCCTGGATGCGGTCGATGAGCCGCCGCACGTCAGCTGCTGTCGCGCCGCCCTCGTTGACGATGAAGTTGCCGTGCAGCGGTGAGACCACAGCATTTCCCTCGCGCGCACCCTTCAGCCCGGCGGCTTGCACCAGGCGTCCCGACGAGTCACCGGGGGGATTCTTGAAGACGCTGCCGCAGTTCTTGGTCTTGATCGGCTGAGTTTCATTGCGTTCCCTGGTGAGCTTGGCCATCAGCGCCTTGGCCTCTTCCCCATCACCGCGCTCCAGCTGAATCACGGCTTCGACCACCAGCCCACCCTTGAGCTTGCCCTCGCGCAAGGCGGATGTGCGATAGCCGAACTGGAGGTCCGCAGGCTTCCAGGTCTGCGTTCCGGCGCCGGGCATGAAACCGTCGACCTCGACAAGAACCTCGCGCAGCTCCTTGCCCCAGCAGCCGGCGTTCTGATAGACCGCGCCCCCAACCGTGCCTGGGACGCCGATCGCAAACTCGAAGCCTCGCAATCCGGCGTCGGCCGCGATCCGCGCGAGCCGCATCATCTTCAACCCCGCACCAGCCCGCACCGACCGGCCATCGACCTGGTGCTCGCGGTTCACCACCCTGAGGACCAAGCCTTCGACGCCCGCGTCGGCGATGAGGAGGTTGGTGCCCGCGCCCAGGAGCAGGTACGGGATGCCTCGTTCCGTACAACCCTCGATCACCTTCTCGATCGCTTTCGGCCGGGCCATCTCGACGAAGAAGTCGGCAGGGCCACCAATGCCGAAGGATGTTCGCGAGGCGAGCGGTTCGTCCTCGCTGACCCCGGGCAGCGAGGCCAGCCACTTGACCTTAGACGCGGTGCGCCAGCTCATCGCCCAACTTGTTGATGTCCCCGGCGCCCATCAGGAGCAGGAGGTCTCCCGGCCCGACCAACCCTTCGAGCACCTCGCGCGCCGTCTTGAAATCGCCGACGTAGGAAGCGTTAGGCATCTGATGCGCCAGATCGGAAGCCTGTACCCCTGTGGTGTTTTGCTCACCTGCGCCGTAAACGTCCAGCACCAGCACTTTGTCCGCTCCATCGAACGCACGCGTGAAGTCGTGCATAAAGGCGGACAGGCGCGAGTAGCGGTGCGGCTGGAAGACGACGATCAAGCGGCGGTGACGAAGCTCCCGCGCGGCATCGATCGTCGCACGCACCTTGGTGGGGTGATGGGCGTAGTCGTCGTAGACGGTCGCGCCCTGGAACACGCCGAGGAGCTCCATGCGCCGGTGCGCGCCCGGAAACGACTCGAGCGCGGCGGCCACGTCGGCGAACGGGATTCCAATTTCCAGCGCCATGGCGGCGGCTCCCGTCGCGTTCTGGATGTTGTGCCGGCCTGGCTGTCTCAGGTTGATGCGGCCGATCTCATTTCCGCCGTAATGGATCGGGAAGGGGCGGACCGGTTCGCATCGATACGTCGCATCGTGCCTGAACCCGTACGTGACTTGCCGCGCTCTGGGCTTGAGCTCCCGAACCAGCTCATCGTCAGCGCACAGGACCGCCAAACCATCCTCGGGCAGGTTTGCGATGAACCACTGGAAGAGGTCGCGGACGGCGCTGACGTCCCTGAAGTGGTCCGGGTGATCGAGCTCGATGTTGGTGACGATGGCACGGCGCGGATGGTGAAGTGTGAGGGTTCCATCGGACTCGTCGGTCTCCGCCACGAGCCAGTCCGACCGGCCCGCGCGGGCGCTCGCGCCATCGCCTACCAGCACCGTCGGGTCGTAACCGGCAGTGACGAGGATGTGGCCGAGCATGTGCGTCACCGTCGTCTTTCCAGCGGTGCCTGCGACCGCGATCGAGTCGGACTGGTTTATCAGATCTGCCAGCATCTCGGCCCGGCTCAGCACTTTCACGCCCATGGCGCGCGCCGCATCGAGCTCCGGCGAACCCTTGATTGCTCCGCTGTAGACGAGCAAGTCCTGGAACAGAACGTGCTCAGGGTCGTGCCCGATGAATATGCGAACGCCCGCATCCTCGAGCTCCTCGAGAGTGTCGGACTGTTTCGTATCGCAGCCGCTGACCTCGTCCCCTCGGGAGAGGAAGACGCGCGCCAACGCCGAAACTCCGGCGCCGCCCGCACCCATCAGGTGGACCCTCACTTTCGCGCGACCTCACGCAGAACTTTCAGGACACGCTGTGCGGCGTCGCGCCGGCCGGCGGACGCCGAAGCCTTCGCCATCGCGCGCAGGCGGTCGTCATCAAGACCGCCGATCGCAGTCACAAGGCTGTTGCCGGTGAGCTCGCGATCGCCGATGCGCACTGCCGCGCCCACGTCCACCATGGCTGCCGCGTTTTCCTCCTGGTGGCCGCCCCCGAAGGTGCCCGGTACAAGGACCATCGGCAGGCCGACTGCCATGGCTTCGGCGATGGTTCCCACGCCCGCACGGCTAACGATCAGGTCGGCCCGCGCCATCAATTCGGACATGTCATCAGTGAATGCCATCCCCGTATAGCCCGCCCGCTCGTGCTGTTTCACGCCGAGGGCACCCTGCTGCCCCGCCACGTGGATGACCTCTTCAAATCGACTGCAGAGATCGTTGAGCGCTGACCACACCGCCTGGTTCAAGTTGCGCGCGCCCTGGCTGCCTCCCGTAAGGAGCAATCGGCGGGGCGGAACCTCCGGCGTACGCGGCTTGAATCCTTCACGGAGCGGGACACCGGTGAGCTCGATGCGGCGTGCCGCGAGGCGCTTTTCCGTTCCCGGCAGCGTCGTGCAGATCGCTGCGGCCTTGCTCGCGAAGATTCGCGTCGCCAGCCCGGGTCGCACGTCCTTCTCATGCAGGACGTAGGGGATGCCCCGAAGCCGCGCGGCTGCCACTGCAGGCGCCATCACGTAGCCGCCCATTCCGAGCACGACGTCTGGGCGGAAGCGATCGACGATGCGCAAGCCCGCGCGCAGGGAGGTAGGTAGAAGTACGGGAAGGGCGACGTTCTTCCACACCGCGTCCCGGTCGAGGCCGCGGATGTTGACCGTCACCAGCTCGAAGCCGGCGGCGGGCACGAGCCGCTCCTCCGGACCTCCGCTGCGCCCGACCAAGAGCACGGCACCGTCCAGTTCCTCAGTGCGAAACGCTCGGGCGACCGCGAGCGCCGGATACAGGTGCCCGCCGGTCCCGCCGCCAGCGATCAATAGCCTCATCTGTCCTTCCTAGTGATGATCCTGTGCCACTCCGGGCGATGCTGAGCAGAACGCCGACGGCTGCCAGCTCCGTCGCGACGGCTGTCCCGCCGTAGCTGAAGAACGGTAGCGGCACGCCGGTGACGGGGAGCGTGTTGGTCACCGTCGCCATGTTCAACAACGCTTCAAAGGAGATCCACGTCGTGATCGCGGACGCCAGGCCCACGCCGAAGCGATCCGGCGCCCGAAGCGCGGCTCGGTAGCCCCGCAAGCCGAAGAATAGGAATCCGAGCATGACCAGCGTGGTGCCGATCAAGCCGGTCTCCTCCCCGACGATCGCGAATATGAAGTCTGTGTGCGCTTCGGGCAGCCAACCGTACTTCTCGATCGAGTGGCCGATGCCCACGCCGAACCATCCGCCTGAAGCAAGGCCGTAGAGAGACTGCGTCGCCTGGAAGCCCGAGCCCAACGGATCGGCCCACGGGTTCTTGTAAGCGCTCAGTCTCGCGAAGCGGTATGGCTCGAGCAGGGTCAGCGCGACGAAGCCAAGACCGAGTGCGGCCACCAGCAGGACCATGTGCCGGACTCGACCGCCGCCGGCCCAGTAGATGCTGACGAAGATGCCGACCATGACGATCGACGTTCCCAGGTCGCGCTGCAGCATCAAGAGGACGAGCACGCCGGTCAGCATCGCGCCAAAAGGGACGAAGGTCTTCTGGAAGTCGCCGATCTGCGGCGAGTGCTTGTCGATCCAGTGCGCCACGTAGACAGCGAACGCGAGCTTGCCGAGCTCTGACGGCTGGAACGTGCCGAGCGGCCCCGCGTCGAACCATCGGCGTGCACCGTTCACCGTCACGCCAAGGTGCGGCACCAACACGAGGATCATCAACAACCCGGCCGCCACTGCGCCGGCAGGGGCCAGCGGCCGGAGGCGGTGATAGTCGATCCGGCTCAACACGAACAACGCGACAAAACCGATGAGCATCCAGACCGCCTGGCGTTCGGCGTAGTAGAAGGCCGACTGGTGCTGCGTGTACGCGAAGGCGACGCTCGCGCTGGTGACCATCACCAGGCCGGCGCCACACAGCAAGACCGTGGTGAAGAGCAGCAGCCGGTCGGGCTGCCTCTTTTCCCGCGTGGTGGCGCTCATGCCGCGAACCGCCTATGGACCAGGGCCTTGAACTGGTTGCCCCGATCCTCGTAGTCCTTGAACATGTCGAAGCTCTTATAGGCGGGACTCAGCAGCACGACGCCGCCCAGCCGCGAGAGGCCCGCGGCCGCGGCCACCGCTTCCTCGAGGCTTGCTGCTCGGACTACCTTGGGGTGAGCGCGCAAGGCGTCTTGCAGGAGGTCGGCCGAGGCGCCGATCAACACAACTGCCTCGGTGTTGGCCAGCACGTCTTTCACCCATTCGTCGAGCTCGAACCCGCTGCCGTTGCCACCCGCGATGAGCACCACCGGCGCGCCCGGAAACGCGCTCAGCGCTACGCGTCCGGCGTCTGGGT
This sequence comes from Candidatus Dormiibacterota bacterium, assembly GCA_035937155.1. GTDB lineage: Bacteria > Chloroflexota > Dormibacteria > Dormibacterales > Dormibacteraceae > Palsa-870. The sequence continues at coordinate 27,505 of DASYVJ010000090.1, forward strand.
TCGTCGCCTTCGAATCGTTGAACCAGCGCACCCCCGCCCATTCGCCTACGAGCTCGAGCCGGTGCTCGACCCCCTTGAAGGAACGGACGGCCGAATTGATGGTCTCGTCCGACAATCCGGCAATCCGTCCGACCGCCGCCGCGGCGAGCGCGTTCTCCATGTTGTGCCGGCCCGGCAGTGGCATCGGCGGGATGGGCTGGTGCTGGTCGAACCAGATCACCTGCGCACGCGTGCGGTCCGCGATTCCTCGGGTCACCTCGTCGCGCCCGTTCAATATCGCGTAGTCGTCAGGGCCGGCGAACTCGATCGCACGCGCCTTCAGGTCGACGTAGCGCTCGAACGTGCCATGACGGTCGAGGTGGTCGAGCGTGATGTTCAGGATCACGCCAATCTTGAGGCGCGGCCGCTCGACGGACTCGAGCTGGAAGCTCGACAGCTCGAGCACGACCCAGTGGTCCGGGGTGATCTCCTCGAGCCGGTCGAGCACCGTATCCCCGATGTTGCCGCCGACCACCACGGGCCGGTCTCCGGTTGCGAGCACGGCGCCGGTAAGCGCGGTCGTGGTCGTCTTGCCGTTGGTGCCGGTGATCCCGACCACCGAACCTGGGCACAGCTTCAGGAACAGGTCGATCTCGCTCGAGAGGGGGATGCCTCGCGCGCGTGCGTCGTTCAAGAGCTGCGAATCCCACGGCACGCCCGGGCTCACGTACACGACGTCCATCCCGTCGAGGACACCGGTCTCATCACTGTGCCTGAGGTCGATGCCGGCCGGCATCTGCGCCAGCGCTTCGTGCAGCTCCGCAGCGGTCTTGCGGTCTACCAGGCGCACAGATTCGCCCGCGCGTGTCAGGTGCTTGGCCAGCGCGATGCCGCTGCGCGCAGCGCCCACGACGAGGGCGGTCACGTGACCAGCCGCGCCACCCCAGCAGCGGTCAGCGCCGAGACGAGCCCCGCGGCCCAAAAAGTGAGCGCGATGCGGTTCTCAGTCCAACCGTTGTGGTGGAACGTGTAGTGGATCGGGGTCATCTTGAAAACGCGTCGTCCGCCGCTGGCCTTGAAGTAGGCGACCTGAATGATGACAGACAGCGTCTCGAGCACAAACACGAGTGCAAGCAAAGGGAGCAGCACGATGAGTCCCTGCTGGATCGCCATCGCCGCCAGCGCGTATCCGATCGCAAGCGCGCCGGTGTCCCCCATGAAGACGCGCGCGGGGTATCGATTGAAGACGAGAAAAGCGACCAGCGCGCCGCAAAGGCTGAACGCCACCGCCTTCTCGCCTGCCACGGCACGAGGGAACAGAAGCACCAGCGCCGCGACGGCGATCACCGACAGGCCGCCCGCCAGTCCATCCATACCGTCGGTGAGGTTCACCGCGTTCGCCGTCGCCACGATTGCCGCGACGGCGAGCGGAAACAGGATCCAGGGCCCGTAGGGCGAATGCCAGGACGGCAGCCAGAGCTGCTGCTCACCGCCGAACCTGATGGCGACGGCGGCGACTGGGATCGCCAGCACCACCTGCAGGGGGAATTTGAGCCGCGCGGGTATACCGCGCGTGCCGATCAGCAGCTTGCTGCGGTCGTCGGCAAAACCGACCACCCCGCCGATGAGCAGACCTGCACATGCGGGGAGAGCGCCGCCATGTCCAGCCAGGGTGGCCAAGAAGCCCGCGGCCAGGGCGATCGCGACGAAGAGAAGACCGCCGCCCGTCGGCGTGCCTGCTTTCCGCTGATGGCTGTCGGGCAGCTCGGCCTGGATGACCTGCCCGGCTTTCATGCGACGCAGGGTGCGAATGCAGGTCGGATAGAAGACGAGCGCGATGACGAACGTGACGACGAACGTCACGGCGTCGAGGATCAACTCTGGGTCAGCTCCCGAACCACCTCGTCGAGGCGGAGGCCGTGCGACGCCTTGATCAAGACGCGGTCGCCCTCGCGCGCATTGCGCCGGACCCAATTGACAGCGGCCGGCCGATCGGCCACGAGCTCGGCGCCGGCGGACTCGGCCAATATCCCCGCCCGTTCGCCATCGACAACACACACCGCGTCGAAGACCTCGGCGGCGCGGCGTCCAACACGCCGGTGCGACTCGTCGGCCAGGGCCCCCAGCTCCCCCATCTGGCCGAGCACGGCGAGCAGGCGTCCCCGACGCGGGGTCTCGGCCAGCGCCTCGAAGGCCGCGATCATCGATTCAGGGCTCGCGTTGTACGTGTCGTCGACGATCGAGTAACCGCCGGCCGTTGGCAAATCCTCGAGGCGGTGCTCCACCGCGACCTGCTCGAGCGCTTCGGCACCCTGCTGGAGCGGCACGCCCTCCGACGCTCCGACTGCGAGGGCCGCGACAGCATTCAACGCTTGATGCCGGCCCTCGAGCCCGAGACGGACCTCGATTCCCCGGACAGAAAACTGTGAACCGCCACCGGTCGATGGGCGATATCCCTCGGCTCGAAAGTCGCCGCCGGCCATGCCGAAGCTGGTCACCCGAGCTTCGGTCATCGCCACCAGCATCGGGAAGAACTGATCGTCTGCGTTGAGGACCGCGATGCCTTTTTCCGGGAGCCCGGCGACCAGCTCTCCCTTGGAGCGAGCCAGCTCCTCGCGCGATTTGAAGAACTCCATGTGGACGGTCCCGATGTTCGTGATCACTCCGACGGACGGGTGCGCGAGCGCAACGAGACGTGCGATGTCGCCGGGATGCTGCATGCCCATCTCGAGCACGAGCGCGGTGTGATGCGGCTCCAGGGCCAGCATCGTGAGCGGCACCCCCGTCTCGGTGTTGAGGTTGCCGACCGTGTGCATCACGTTGAAGCGCCGGTTGAGTACCGCGGCGACCATCTCCTTGGTCGAGGTCTTCCCGTTGCTGCCGGTGACAGCCACGACCAGGGGACTGACGTGCTCGAGCGTGTACGCGGCGAGGGCGTAAAGGGCCTTCCACGTGTCTGGCACGCGGATCGCCGCGATGCCAGTCGGGACGTCAGCGCGGCGCTCGATGACGACCGCGGCCGCCCCGCGCTTGATCGCGTCGCCGACAAAACGATGACCGTCCATCTCGGCGCCGCGCAGAGCGAAGAACACGCCGCCCTGCTTGACCTCGCGTGAATCGGTATGGAAGGTCGAAAAAGCATTACCGACCTGGGTGCCGCCGACCTCGCCGCCCCCGGTCGCCTCGAGGATCTCGAGGAGGCTCAGACGCATGTCTTAAGTAGAAACGCTAGTGCGCGCTGGGTGTTATGTGCCAGTCGACGACCACCGCCTGGGCGATCTTCTGCCAGATCGGCCCGGCGGTGATGTAGCCGTCGTTCAGGGTCCAGTCGCGGTCGCTGCCGGCTGCGTGCGGCTTGCGGACGACGACCAGCATGGTGAACCGCGGGTGCTGGGCCGGAAGGAAGCCGACAAACGAGGACCACACGTCCAGCGTGTACTGGCCGTTGACGGGGATCTGCGAGGTTCCGGTCTTGCCTGCCTGGTCGAGCTCGAAGCCCTTCACGCGCGTGGTGTAACCGGAGCCGTGCTGCACGACGGCCTCCATCATCGTGGTCATCTTCGAGGCGGCGTCGGGTGTGATGACCTGACGCTGTGGCTGGAGCAGCAGCGGGTTGAGCTTCGTGCCGACTCTTTCCACGACATGCGGCGGTGCGTACTTGCCGCCATTGGCGATCACGTTGATCGCGGAGAGCATCTGCACCATGTTCACGTCGATGCCCTGGCCGAACGCGGCCGTGGCGTACTGAGCGTCGGCCATCTGGTTCGCGGCCGGTGGCGGGACGGTTGTCTCGCCGGCGATGTCGATGCCGCTCGCCTTGGTCAGGCCGAAACCCTGCAGGTAGCTGTAGAAGGCGTCGTGGCCCTCCGCCTGCATCGCCTTCATCGCGCCGACGTTGAGCGAGTGCTGGAGGACGTATGTGTAGTCGATGTTGCCGTGGTTCCGGTGGTCCCAGTCGGAGATGCGGAAGCCGCCCACAGACAGATACCCGGGATCATTGATCACCGTGTTCGGCGCGATCGCACCCGAGTTGATCGCCCCCGCCAGCGTGACGACCTTCATTACTGACCCGGGCTCGTACACGTAGCTCGACACGTTGTCCTTGAACAGGGCCGTGTCCGTATGCGCGAAGTCATTTGCGTTGTAGCTCGGGTAGTCGGCCCACGCGACGATGCCGCCCGTGGTCGGATCCATGATCAGCACGCTGCCGCTCTCCGCGTTGTCCGTCTTGATTCCGTCGGCCAGCGCCTGCTCGGCCGCGCTCTGGATGTTGGCGTCGAGCGAGAGGACGAGATCTGACCCGTTGACCGGGGCCTGGTGCGTGTGCGTGCCGAGGACGATCTCGCGGTTCGCCAGGTCGCGGTAGCTGGAGATGTACCCGGCCGTTCCCGCGAGCGTCTTCTGGTAGTTGGCCTCGAGGCCGTACTGGCCGTCGCCGTTGTAGTTGACGAAACCAAGCAGGTTTGAAGCCAGCGTGGTGCCGGGGGCGATGCCGGGCAGGTACGAGCGCTGGGTCTCTTCCTCGAGCCCCACTCCTGGCAGCTTCAGCGCGCGCAGCTGGTCAGCCTTGTCCTTTGAAAAGCGGCGTGTGATGTACGCGAACTTGGAACCCGACGCGAGGACGGTTGTCACTTTCGTTCGGTCGGCGCCGAGGATCGTGACCAGAGCAGTCGTCACGCGCTCGCGCCAGGCCGGCGGCACCTGGTCCGGCGAGACGAAGGCGGAGTAGACCGTCGTGTTGACGACCAGCTGGGTCAGGTTGCGGTCGAAGATTGCACCGCGGATCGCCGGCAGCTGGACCACTTCGCGGTACTGTGCCTGCGCCTGCATCGCCAGCTGTCCGTGGCGGGCGATCTGCCAGTAGGCGAGGCGCGACCACACCATCCCGGCGAGCACCAACGCCACCAGCAGCAGCGCGAAGATGCGCAGGCGGGTGGAGCCGATACGCTCCAACCGCGGGGCCCGTTTGCGGACCCCGACTGACACTACTTGGTCGCCGCCAGAACGTTCTGCGTGCCGACCACGCTGTTGACGACCGCCGCCACCGCCCGAGCCCACAGAGGCGTGCTGTCATTCGCGGTGGCGCCGACGGGCGCGGCCAGGTCGATGGCCACCTGCTGACCGGTTACGAAGCCGGAGGGCACGACTCGCTGCATGCCGGTCTGCGCGGCCTGCTGCTGGACCTGGGCCGGAGCGTGCAGCGTCACCTCCTGGTAGCGGAGCTGATCCTGCTCGGCGAGGAGCTGGCGCTGCTGGTCCTGGAGGCGGGTGATGTCATAGGAGTTCTGGGTGATCTGTGCGGCGAGTCCCAGGTAAAACAGAACGGCGATCAGAACCGCGGCGACCCCAAGGTAGGCGTGGCCAAACGAGTTCAGTCGCAGCCGTTCGGCCGCGGCCGCACTCGCCACCTGCACGAAGCCGCGCGTACGCCGCCTCCGCCGCGGGGCGGGGGCGTGTTTCGCGCCTGCAGTGCTCAGGCGACGTCGCGCCAATATTCGGGTCGATATCAAAACGTATGCCTCATTTCTTAGTGGGATGTGTGCTGCAACTACTAATGCCCTCCCCCGCCAGGGGGAGGCTCGGTGGGGGGCCGACCGCTTGTGAAAGACGTTGGGGTTGGCGCCTGCTGGCCGGAGGGGTTGGGCCGGCCAGCAGGACTTGTGGAGTCAGATCTTTTCCGCCACCCGCAGGCGGGCCGAACGCGCTCTCGGGTTGGCTGCGACCTCCTCGTCGGAAGGCCGCACGACACGGCGGGTGACGATGCGGAGGGTGGCCCGGTGGCCGCAGGTGCAGACTGGCTGCTGGGATGGGCAGATGCAGTCTTTGGACTCGACGTTGAAGAATGACTTGACCAAACGGTCTTCCAGGGAGTGGAAGCTGATCGTCGCCATACGACCACCGGGTGTAAGAATCGAAAGAGCTGCTCGCAATCCTTCCTCGATCTCGCCGAGCTCGTCATTGACGGCTATGCGGAGACCCTGAAACGTACGGGTCGAAACGTTGATGTCACGCGGCCATGCCTTTCTTGGAATGGCGGCCTCGACGGCCTCAGCCAGGTCGCGCGTGGTGCGGAGCGGGCGCCGCGCCACGATGAACTGTGCGATCCGGCGAGCCCATCGCTCTTCGCCGTACTCCCGGATGATGCGCTCGATCTCGCCGGCGTCGTACTCGTTGACGAGCTTGGCCGCCGTGAGACTCGAGCCTGGATCCATCCGCATGTCGAGCGGACCCTCGCCGCGAAAGCTAAAGCCGCGTTCGGGGGCGTCGATCTGGTTGCTGGAAAGACCGAAGTCGAAGAGGACCAGGTCGGCTTTCTCGATGCCGTTTTGAGCGCTGATCGAGCCGAGCTCTGAGAAACGCCCGTGGACTATCACCACCGCCGGCCCGTAATGGGCCAGGGCCACCCGTGCAGCGTCGACCGCGGCGGGATCGCGGTCGATCCCAAGCAGCCGGCCGCCGGGTGTGATTCTTTCAAGAATTTGGCGGGCATGGCCCGCCTGCCCGAGGGTGCAGTCGATCGCGACCGCACCGACTCGGGGCTGGAGCAGCTCTATAACCTCTTGTAAAAGTGCGGGTTGGTGCGGACTCAGTGCCCTGAGATCACCCTGTCAGCGAATTCGGTAAAGCGCCCTTGCGCGTCTGCGGTGTAGCTGTCCCATCGGGCCTCGGGCCAGATTTCCACCCGAGATCCCGTGCCGATCACGACCACCGTCGACGGCGATTCGATCCCCGCCACCCGACGCTGCTCGGGTTGCAGGCTGATCCGTCCCTGCCCGTCCGGCTCGAAACTGTCCGACATCGGGTAGAGCGTCCTGGCCAGAGCTCTCTGGTCCGGTCCCGGCAAGGGGCTCCGCAGCTCCTGGGCCAGGGCGGCCCACAGGTCGGGAGGGTAGATCGCAAGGACCTGGTCCTGGCTGACCGAGACGAAACTGCCCTCCGGCAGCTGCTTGCGGAAAGCGGCCGGGATGGCCAGCCTGCCCTTGTCGTCGACTCTCACCCTGTGCGCCCCAGTAAACACTCATCGCGCCTCTCGGACCCAGAAGTGACGGCGGTCACGCTGCCGGCGCGCGCAGAGGCCGCATCCGCAACCGTGGAGCTCGAGCGGCAAGCGATTGCCGTCCTTGTCGAAGCGGTGGTTGGCAGGTACTGAGTGCCCATCGCGGCTGCGGGGAGAAGTGGCGTAGAGGAGGTGTATGGCGTGCTGTACTTGAACGTAAGGTGCGACGTATGCTGCTGCGTTGCTGTGACTCACCACTTCTCCCCACTGATCACCGCGATTCGCCGCAAACCGTAACCGCGCGCATTCGGCCTGTCAATACCTTTACCACAACATGTAGCGGACCCTTCTGGGTGCTGAGGGGCTTCGACCACAACATCTAGCGATTGGCCGTTTTGGACGCCCCTACATGATGCGTGAAAACTTGATAGTCCAGAACATTAGTTTGGTTGCCTGCGGAACGCGGAAACGGCCTTTGAGCGGTTTTCTCTACCCGCTTCGCTTCAAGAGTCCGAGCCGTTTCGCGCGGTTTTCGGCCCACCCGAAGACCAGGATGCTGGCCGGAATCATCACCACGCCCATGCCCAACAGGATGGCGATGGTCGGCAGCTCGTCTGGAATGCGCGTGCCATCCAGCAGGCTGCGCCGCATGCCGGACAGCGCGTAGGTGAGGGGACTTGCCGCCCCCGCGATCTGCATTGGCACCGGCAGGACGCTGAGCGGGTAATACACGCCAGAGACGAGGAGCAGGAAGCCCTGGAGCGCGACCGACATCTGCTCGCCCTTCTGGGGCGAAAGCAGCGGCAGCACCGAGGTGAGAATGCTCAGCCCGATCAGGGGCACGGTCGAGGCCGCGAGGACAGCGAGGGCGGCGGGAATGTCCGCGTGAGAGAAGTCCAGGTTGAACATGAACGCCGCGATGAGGAGCACGACGAAAGTGCGCGCCAGGCCATAGCCGATCGCGAAGAGGCAGATGCCGAAGAGGTGTGTGACGCGCCTCACCGGCGCCATGAACGTGTACTCGATGGTGCCCTCCCACCTCTCCCACGCGATCGCGTATGCCGCCTCCATGAAAACGAGTGAGAGGTAACCCCACAGCAGGGCGCCGATGAGCAGGTACAGCTGAGCCTTGCGCAGGTCGAAGGTGCCGTTCTGGGCGCCGAGAGACCCAAGCCCCGAGGCCAGGAAGCCGATCGACAGCACGCTCACCAGGCTGTAGAAGAGCCAGACGACCTCCCACAGCCAGTAGCGCTTGACGACGTGCATCTGCCGCTCGGCAAAGCCGAAGAGCGCGTTCAGCTCGACATGTTTTATGCCAACGCTCATGAGCCGTCGTCCTCCTTCTCCTCGGCGACCTCGAAAGTCTTGCCGGTCAGGTGCATGAAGACGTCCTCGAGTGTCGGGTCGGGCTTTCCGTTTGCGTGCAGCCGGCACAGCTCCGCCGGACTGCCGTCGGCCAGGACCCGCCCGCCGTCCATCATCAGCACGCGGTCACACAGTTCCGCGGCCTCGGCCATGTCGTGCGTACAAAGCAGGACCGTCACCTCGCGTTCGGCGCGCAGCATGTGCAGCAGCGCCTGGACCTCTCTCTTCGAGCGGGGATCTAGTCCCGTCGTCGGTTCGTCCATCAAGAGCAACGAAGGTGCGGTGAGGAAGCTGCGGGCGATGGCCACTTTTTGCTGCTGGCCCCGAGACAGCTGCTTCATCGGTTGGTCCACCGTGTCGAGCGGAAGACCCAGCTTCTCGAGGATGTCCATGACGCGTTGGCGCGTGCCGGCGGCTCCGCCGCCATATAGGCGCGCGGCGTACAGCATGTTCTCCCAGGGGCTCAGCTCTTTGAAAAAAGCGGCCTCCACGGACACCCGGTTGACGTGGCGCCGCACCGACAGCGGCTGGGCGACCACGTCCCAGCCGAAGACCGTCGCCTTTCCGGCATCGGGCGTAAGAAGCGTCCCGAGGATCCGGATGAGCGTCGACTTGCCGCTGCCGTTGGGGCCGAGGATCCCGGTCACGCCGCCCGCCTCGACCACGAGGTCGAGCTCGTACAGCGCGACCTTGTCCTTCCACGCGCGACGCCACCAGGGCGCGCCCGTTTCGCGCTCCCGGCGCCGAAACGCTTTGCTGATCCCGTGGATCTCGATCGCTGTCATTGCTTCTCTCCTGAAATTTGGTGCTCCATCTCCCCCAACCCGGCGCTTCGCGCCACCTTCCCCCTGCGGAGGAGGGGGAAATAAAAAAAGGACCGTGCGGTGCCCAACTACCGCACGGTCCTCTGTAGAGCTTGTCTGTTTTCTAGGTTCTGGCTATAGGAAGAGGCTCAATGTGCGGTCAGAAGGCAGGCTTCGCCCACGCCGGCGAAGGTCTCCTTCAAAGTGCCGCCCATCTAGCACGCTCCTCTAATCAAATAGACACACCCGGATGGGTGTGGAAACGCCAGTAGGCTACCTCCGAATTGAGAGCAAGTCAAGGCGCGACCTGGTCGATCATGAACGCCGAGATCAAAGCCTCCTCGCGCCACGAGTCGTAGCGGCCCGACGGCCCGCTGTGGCCCGAGATCATCTCGGTCTTCAACAAGATCGTGTTGTCACCGTGGTCGAGCGAGCGAAGCTTCGCCACCCACTTGGCCGGCTCCCAGTAGGGGACGCGGGAATCGTTCAGCCCGCCGGTCACGAGCAGCGCCGGGTACTCCGCCGGGTGCACGTTGTCGTAGGGCGAGTACTTCTTCATGTACTCGTAAAACTTCAGCTCAGCTGGATTGCCCCACTCGTCGAACTCGTTGACGGTCAGCGGCAGCTTGTCGTCGAGCATCGTCGTCAGCGCGTCGACGAACGGGACTTGCGCGACTGCGCAGGCGAACAGGTCGGGTCGCATGTTCACCACCGCGCCCATGAGCAGGCCGCCGGCGCTGCGGCCGCGAACGGCGAGCCGGCGCGGATTTGTGTAGCCGAGCTTGACCAGGTGCTCGGCGCACGCGATGAAGTCGCTGAATGTGTTGGTTTTGTGGAGGAGCTTGCCCTCCTCGTACCACTCCCTCCCCATCTCCCCTCCTCCTCTGACGTGCGCGATCGCGAACACGAAGCCGCGGTCGAGCATGCTGAGGCGGACTGGGTCGAACATCGGATCGCTCGACAGCTCATATGCACCATAGCCGAGGAGCAAGGCAGGGTTTGAACCATCACGCCTGAGGCCGCGCCGGTGGACGATCGAGATCGGCACCTGCACGCCGTCGGGCGCGGTGGCCAACAGCCGTTCCGTGACATAAGCGGCGCGGTCGTAGCCACCACGCACCGGCTGCTCTTTGACCAGCGTCCGCTGCCGCGTGCGCATGTCGTAGTCGACCGCGGACCATGGCGCGGTAAGCGACGTGTAGAAAAAGCGCATCACCATGCTGGCGTAGTCGGGGTTTCCACCGGGGAAAGCGGTGTAAGCGGCGTCTGGCTGTTCGACGACGTGGAGCTCACCCGTCGCGCTATCGAGGATCTCGATGCGCTGCAACCCTTCGGATCGCTGGCCGAGCACAACGTAGTTGAGGTGGACATCCGTGAAGCTGAGCCGTACACCAGGGCGCTCGGGCACGACCTCAGCCCACGACTCCCGGCCGGGGCTGGTCACCGGCGCCGCCATCAGCCTGAAGTTGCGCGCGCCGTCGTTGGTGACGATCAGAAAGCGGTCTTCCTGGTCTTCGATCGAGTACTCGATGCCGTGGCGCCTCGCTTCCACCAACTGCGGCTGAGCGGTGGGGTCCTCGCTGCGCGTGAAGCGGCTCTCGCTCGTGACCTGGCTCGAGCTGGTGAAGACCACGTAACGCTCGCTCTTGGTCAGCTCGACGCCGAGCTCGAAGTGCTCGTCATCCTCCTGCAGCACCAGCACGTCATGGCCGGTGGGAGTGCCCAGGACGTGCCGCCAGACCTGGAAAGGGCGCATTGCCGCGTCGGGAATGGCATAGAAGAATGTCCGGCTATCGGCCGCCCAGGCCGAACCGTAGTAGACGCCGTGGATGACGTCGTCCAGGTCCTGGCCCGTCGAAAGGTCGCGGAAACGAAGTTCGTGACGTTCCGAGCCGTCGGTGTCCACCGCGTACGCCAGAAGGTTTTCATCGGGACTGCGTTCGACGTAGCCGAGGTCGAAATAATCGTGGCCGCGGGCCAGCTCGTTGCCCTCCAGGATTACCTCCTCGGGAGCCTCGATCGACTCGCGGCGGCGGCAGTAGATCTCGTAGTCCAGGCTCTCGACCGTGCGCGTGTAGGTCCACCAGCCCTTGTAGAACGTAGGCGCCGAGGTGTCCGTCTCCTGGACGCGGCCGACTATCTCGCGGTAGAGCCTCTCCTGCAGCGGCGCGGTGGGTGCCATGACCATGTCTGCGTAGGCGTTCTCCGCCTCCAGGTAGGCGATGACCTCGGGGTTGTCTTTCTCACGCAGCCAGTAGTACGGATCGACACGGCTGTCGCCGTGGGTCTCGAGGACCGTAGGGCGCCGAGGTGCGATCGGCGGCCCGGGGGCAGTGACACGCGAGGCGGGTTCCATAGTCCGTCGAGTCTAGGTGGACGCTGGGTCAGGCTCCCTTGCCGCCGGCGATTGCTCCGATGATCAGGAACGGCTCCGTACCCGCAACCACCGCGTCGGGTAGGGGAGCGTCGAGCGAAACATCCGACCAATCCTCCTCGCAGGCGAAGAACCGCACCATCGGCCGGCGCATCTTCGTGCTCATGTCCCGCATCGTCCCGCGCAGCGCTGGATAGTGGCTCTCCAGCGCGTCGAGGACCGAACGCTGGGTCACCGGAGCCGTGACATCCAGCTCCACGACACGCCCGACGCCCGCCAGGATTTGAAGATTCTTCGGCAGGACGATCTGGATCACGCCAGCGTCTGAACCTCGACGGAGAGCACGGGCGGCAGGTCCCGCACGATGGGAGCCCAGCTGTCACCTGCATCCGCTGACGCGTAAACCTGCCCGCCGCTGGTGCCGAAATAAACTCCGCACGGATCGATTGAATCGATCGCCATGGCGTCGCGCAGCACGTTGACGTAGCAGTCCTTCTGCGGGAGCCCGTTGGTCAGAGCCTCCCACTCGTTGCCACCGGACCGGCTGCGGTAAACACGGAGCTTGCCGTCCGGCACAAAGTGATGGGAGTCGCTCGTGATCGGTATCACGTAGACGGTGTTCGGTTCGTGCGCGTGCACGTCGATCACAAAGCCGAAGTCGGTCGGCAGGTCGCCGCTGATCTCTTGCCATGAATCCGCTCCGTCGTCGGTCCGCATCACGTCCCAGTGCTTTTGCATGAACAGCGTGTTTGGCCGAGAAGGGTGCATAGCGATGCGATGGACGCAGTGGCCGACTTCTGCGTCCTGGTCAGGAATTGTGTTGGACCGCAATCCGCGGTTTGCCGGCTGCCACGACTTGCCCGCGTCGTCGGTCCGGAAGACCCCGGCGGACGAGATGGCGATGAACATCCGGTCCGTGTTGGTCGGGTCGATCACGATGGTGTGCAGGCAGAGGCCGCCGGCGCCAGGCGCCCAGGTCGAGGCCGTTTCATGCGTCCGCAGGCCCGGCAGCTCGCTCCATGTCTTGGCGCCGTCGCTCGACTTGAAAAGGGCGGCGTCCTCGACGCCCGCATACACGGTTTCCGGGTCGTTCAGTGACGGCTCCAGGTGCCAGACGCGCTTGAACTCGTAAGGGTGCGGCGAGCCGTCGTACCAAACGTGCGGGCCGACCGTGCCCTCATACGTGAACTGGTTGCCGGTGGCCTCCCAGGTTTTGCCGCCGTCGTCCGAGCGCTGGAGGACCTGACCGAACCAGCCACTGGACTGCGAGGCGTACATCCGGTTGGGATCAGCCGGTGAGCCCTTGAGGTGGTAGATCTCCCAGCCGGCAAAGTGAGGGCCGTCGACCTTCCAGCTCTTTCGCTTCGCGTCCGAGCTCAAAACGAACGCGCCCTTCTTGGTCCCAACCAGTACCCGTACCTTGCTCATGTACCCGTCTCCTTCCTAGTCACCTTGCCTGAATAGCGTGGTCATGCTTTGGTCGTCTAATGCTGTGACTGCCGCGCGTCGCCAAACTCATCGGTCCAGTGCGGTTTGGTTTAGCACATTTGGCGCCAGGGCCGATGGCAGTTACCAGGGCGAGTAATACTGCGCGGGTGAACGATCGGGGGCTCGAGATCAAGGGGATCACGAAGCGATTCGGCGACCTGGTAGCCGTGCGCGACCTCAGCTTCGTGGTAGAGCCGGGTGAGGTGTTCGGCTTCGTCGGCAGTAACGGAGCAGGCAAGACCACGACCATGCGGATTGTGCTTGGCGTCCTTCTTCCAGATGCAGGTGAGGTGCGCTGGGCCGGACAACCCATCGGGTTCGAAACCCGCCGTCGAATTGGGTACATGCCTGAAGAGCGCGGCCTCTACCCGAAGATGCGCATCGGCGAGCAGCTCGCCTACTTGGCACAGCTGCATGGCGCCAGCTCTACGGCCGCATCGCGCTCAGTCGACCTCTGGCTCGAGCGATTCGGCCTCAAGACTCGTGAAAAGGATGAGCTTCAGAAGCTGAGCCACGGCAACCAGCAGCGCGTCCAGCTGGCGGCGGCGTTGGTATTCGATCCGCTTCTGCTCATACTCGACGAGCCATTCGCGGGCCTCGACCCCGAAGCGGTCGACTCGATGAGCGACGTGCTACATGAGCGTGCTGCCGCCGGCACTCCTGTGGTGTTCTCCAGTCACCAGCTCGAGCTGGTCGAGCGGCTCTGTGACCGGGTGGCGATCATCCAGCACGGTCACCTCTTGGCATACGGGACGGTCGACGAGCTCCGCGGTCAGGGGCCGCCTCGACTCTGGATGGACGCTCCGAACGCTTCACCGAGCTGGGCCGATGGTTTGCCAGGTGTGCGTGTCATGCGGACCGAAGGCACCAGGCTTTTGCTCCAGCTCGACCCCTCAGCCGACGATCAGGCCGTGTTGAGAGCCGCGCTGGCGACGGGACCCGTGCGTGAGTTCCGCCGAGACGTGCCGAGCCTGCTCGACATCTTCCGCGAAGCCGTGAGTGAGCAGAAAGTTGGCTCGCTTGCCTGACCAGCCCGGCGGGTCGAACGACGCCTTCCGCACGTTCTATCTCATTGCTCGGCGCGAGTTCCTCACCAGGGTCCGCAGCAGGTTCTTCCTCATCGGTACGGCCGTTCTCATGGTGCTTATCGCCGGCTTCATAGTCCTTCAAGCAGTCGTCCTCAACCGAACTACAACGACGGTCAAGGTGGGCTTCGTCGCCTCCGCCCAGGTGCTGGCGCAGCCGCTCAAGGTTGCGGCCGCGGCCGACCAGGTCACTATCCAAACGCCTGCGGTGTCTGACGTGTCAACCGGCGAGGAACAGGTCCGCTCAGGCTCCTTGGACGCTTTGGTGAGCGGAGACCCCGCAGCACCGAATGTTGCGGTCAAGGACCAGCTCAATCCGACGGTTGCAGCAACTCTCAATGGCCTGGTGAAGCAAGTGGCTCTCAACCAGGCGCTGACTGCGAGCGGCGTGGATGCGGCCGCCATCGAAGCAAAGGTGGCCGCCGCGGGGATTCACCTGATGACCCTCGACCCGAACGCCGCGCTGCGGACGCAGCGCGAGGTGGTGGGCATCTTCGTGGCCGCTCTGCTTTATATCGCATTGCAGATCTACGGGCAGGTGGTCGCGTCGGGTGTCGTTGAAGAGAAGGCCAACCGGATCATCGAGATACTTCTCTCGACCGTGCGCCCGCGCCAGGTGCTGTTCGGCAAAGTTGTCGGAATCGGGCTGATGGGGTTCGCGCAGCTGGCCCTGGTCGGCGCGGTTGCACTCGTCGCCGTCGCCAAGACACAGGTCATCAACGTCCCGACCGTGGGTGTGACCGCGGTGGCGGGCGGGCTTCTGTGGTTTGTGCTCGGGTTCGTCTTCTACGCCTTGCTGTACGCCGCGGCCGGGTCCCTGATTTCCCGGCAAGAGGACCTTGGGGCAGTCACTGTGCCGATCACGATGCTGATCCTCGGCTCGTATCTCGCGTTCTTCTGGATCACCGCCAATCCGGACAATCCGGTCGCGATTGGTCTTTCGATGCTCCCGCCTTTTGCGCCCACATTGATGCCGGCCCGCATGGCGACGGGAGACGCCCAGGCCTGGCAGGTCGTGGTGGCGATAGTCCTCATGCTCGGGGCCATCGCCGGCATGAATGCTCTTGCCGCTCGCATCTATTCAAACTCCGTGCTGCTGGTTGGGACTCGGGTCAAGCTCGCTGATGCGTGGAGAGGCAGGGCGTAGGAGGGCAACCGATGTCCAAGCTGATCTATTCTGCGGTCACATCACTCGACGGCTACATAGCTGACGAGGACGGCAACTTCAACTGGGCTGCGCCCGACGAAGAGGTGCACAGCTTCGTCAACGACCTCGAGCGCTCGATCGGCACGTATCTGTACGGGCGCCGGATGTATGAGGTGATGGCCTTCTGGGAAACCGCGCACACTGCCGCCGACCTGCCGCCCGTCGTACGTGCCTTCGCCGAGATATGGCTGTCGGCCGACAAGGTCGTGTACTCCAGGACGCTGGAAACGGTTTCCACCGCTCGGACGCGGCTAAAACGAGAGTTCGACCCTGAAGCGGTACGGCAGATGAAAGCGCTGGCCGGACGTAACCTAAGCGTGGGCGGTCCCGACCTCGCCGGCCAGGCGATCAAGGCAGGGTTGGTCGACGAGTACCACCTGTTCGTCACACCGATTGTGGTGGGAGGCGGCACGCGGTCCCTCCCAAACGATGTCCGCGTGAATCTCGAGTTGATGGATGAACACCGTTTCGGCAGCGGCACGGTCCACCTTCACTACCGCACGAGAACGTAAAGCGCCAGCACGGCCGTGACCCCGGTTTCTCGGGGCCATAATCGAAAGGCCATGCTGCGGATGGTTCGTCTGGCATCGGCGCTTTGCCTCGGTGGGACCCTCATGACGGCGTGCGGGTTGCCAGGTTCGGACGCCGTCACTTACACCGAGTATCAGCTGACCTGCTGCACCAAAGCGGACGTCGAGCGGATCTGGCAGCCGGGTACGACGGTCGAGCTCCACTGGATCGTCGCCATAGCCAGTACGACGAAGGTCAACCCCACCCACAAAGTCGTCATCGCGGCGGTCCTGATGGGTCCCTTCAGCGATGTCACCACGCTGAAGCACGCCACTGGAGCGAGCCATGCAGTCCAGGGCTCGATCATCACCATGGATGACCGCGCGCCTCCGCCACCCACCGAGGTGACGACTTTCTTTCTTCCCGCAGACCTTCCGTCTGGCTACTACCAGCTGAACCTCAAATGGGATTTCGGCAATGGCAACTCCGCAGGCGCCGGCAGCATCGTGCGGGTCGGAGCGCAATAGCCGGACGGGGCGCCCGCGGCCTGGATTCGAGCGACGCCCACGAGTGCGTGGGTGCTTGGGCGAGGGAATCCGAGTCGCAAGCGGCATAGCGATTCATTCGGTCGATTTCGTGCGGCCCCGTTCGTCGTCGTGAGAGAGACCGGCAATCGCCGGGCATACAAAAGGAGCGAGCGATGGCTGAATACGGGACGTCGGTTGACAGCACGACGCCGGCAGAGAAAGTCTGGAAGATCTGGTCCGACATGTCCACGTGGGCCGACTGGAATCCCAATGTTTCGACGATGGACTGGCACGGTGAATTCGCCGACGGCACCACCGGGGTCATGAACACGCGGGCCGGCCAGCATCACAAGATGAGGCTGGTATACGTGGTGTCATGCCGCAGCTTCGCGCTCGAGACAAGCGTCGTGCCGGGGACAACCTTTCGCTTCAACTGCAGGATCGAGCCGGCGGGCGGCAAAACCAGAATCAGTCAGATGGTCGAGGTCAAGGGCCCGCTAGGCGGACTGCTTGGCGGGATGCTTGGCCCGCAGGTAGCCAAAGACTTCGGCGTGCTGCTCGGCAACCTGGCCAAGAAAGCAGAGGCCGCCTAGGCGGTGCGGGCGATGCCGGCGATGAGCACGTCCGCCACCGCCTCCGCATGGACGCGGATGGCATCCGCGTCGGGATGCGCAGGCGCGCCGAGCAACGCTGCTTCGACAGGGTAGGCGAAGATCGCGCCACCGCCGACGACGGTCAGGAAGTGAAGCGTTGCGTAGGGAAAGGGCTTTATCCGTCCGGCCGCGACTAGCCGTGCGAGAAGGCGTTCGACCCCTGGGCGCAGCGGGTTGACGAAGCGGTCCATGACGAACCGCAGGCGTGGGCTGTCGATCGCTCCCTCGTGATTCATGATCCGCAGCACTTGAGGGTGCGCCGCCGAGAAGATCACCTGGCGAACGACGCCTCGGCGCAGCGCTTCGAGGTCGTCGAGTAAGGGTGAGCCGGCGACCTCGCGCCAGGTTTGCTCGGTCTGGGCGAGGACATGCTCCATCGCCGCGTACCACAAGCCTTCCTTGGATCCGAAGCGCGCCGTGAGCAGGGCGTGGCTCACGCCGAGGCGCCTGCTCAACTCGCGCACGGACGTTCCGTCATAGCCGGTCTCGGCGAACGCCTCCAGGGCGCCCTGGAGGAGCACGTCGAGATCGATTTCCTCGCCGGCGCGCGGGCGGCCCCGTCCTCGTGGGGCGGCCAGGGCGGGCGCAATCTCATGCCTCTTCTTCTTTCTTGGAATGGCCAACTTGTGACCAGTGTTACACAAATAGACACTTGGTAATTAATTCCCCCGGTGTCGGATTTGAAAGGAGCGCAAGCGCCATGTTCCAGACCATCACTGCGACTGTCCCGGCCCGACTGGCCGGAACCCCCGACGACTACGCGCGGATCGGAATCGCACCGCGCGAGATCAAGCCCTGGGAGGACGGCATGCGCACCAAGGGCGCCCGCGGCACGTACGAATGGTGGTACTTCGACGCGCATCTGGACGATGGCGCCAAGCTCGTCGTGGTCTTCTCGACCAGGGAGTTCAGCGATCTCAACCAGCTGCTGAACCCGGGGATCCGCATCGATCTGACGCTGCCCGACGGCACGGCGGTGCGGAAGCTCGTGACGCTTCCGGCCGAGACCTTCTCCGCCTCAACAGAGACCGCCGACGTGCGGATCGAAGACAACGTGTTCGCGGGCGACCTGCACACCTACACCATCCGTGCCCGTGTGGACGAGGTCGAGGTGGACGTCAAGTTGACCGGGCAGGTGCCCGCCTGGCGGCCCCAGACCGGGTTCTGGCTTTTTGGCGAAAAGGCGGAGCACTACTTCGCATGGCTGCCGTCGGTGCCGCAGGGCACGGTCGAGGCGACATACCGTGTGGGCGGCAAGAGCAGTACCACCACCGGCGTTGGCTACCACGACCACAACTGGGGCAATGCCCCGATGCCAGGGCTGATGCACCACTGGTACTGGGCGCGCGGTGCGGCCGGACCTTACTCAGTGATTGCGTCCTACATCACCGCCGAGAAGCGCTACGGGTACGACGCACTGCCCGTGTTCATGTTGGCCCGCGACGGGAAGCTGATCGCGGACGACGGCAATAAGGTCACCTTCGAAGAGTTGGGCCGATACACCGACATCCCAACCGGCAAGCCGGTGGGCAACGTGACCCGTTACACGTACACCGATGGCGAGGAGCGGTACGTCGTCACGTTCACCCGGCACTCCGACCTCGCCTCTGACAAGTTCATCGACCATCTCCACGGGCCCAAATGGGCGGCCGCCAAACTCGTCGGTTTCGACGGCGCCTACCTGCGGTTCGCCGGCGAGCTGCGAATCGAGCACTACACGGGCGAGCAGCTGGTGGAGAGCCACGTGGACGACGCGCTGTGGGAGTTGATGTACTTCGGGAAGGCGCGCCCCTAAGTCCGTCGGGCGGCTATGTGAGCGGGAACTAAAGACCGCAGGCGGCCCGCAGCCTGCGGTCTTGCGGATACAGAGTGTGGGTCGGGAGCGGACCGTAAGCCGGGTTCGGTTTTCGGCCAATTCAGCCAGGCCGGTTCGAATACGACACGACACCTGACGACACAGCGGGATGCGCAACGCGCCGGTTGCATTTCTTGGTGGGGGCGCAGTAAGATGCAACCATGAAGTTGCATAACTCTACTGACCGCATCGAGAAAGAGATCGTTCTGCGCGCACCCCGCTCCCGTGTCTGGCACGCTCTTGCCGACGCCGAACAGTTCGGCGCCTGGTTCGGCATGAAGCTTGAGGGTGCCTTCGCACCAGGCGCGCGTGCCCATGGCCAGATCGAGCTGCCCGGCCACGGGAACGTGACCGTCGAGATCGCCATCGAGCGGATGGATCCCGAGACCCGGATGTCGTACCGCTGGCATCCATACGCCGTCGAATCCGGCGTGGACTACTCGAGCGAGCCCACCACGCTGGTCGAGTTCCAACTCGAGGAAGTCGCGGAAGGCACGCGGCTCACCGTGGTCGAGTCAGGCTTCGATCGCATCCCGGCCGCAAGGCGTGCTGAGGCATTCCACATGAACGACGCGGGGTGGGCTGAGCAGCTGCAGAACATCGCGCGATATGTCGCTTCATAGCGCCGGCTGGCGCGAGGTCTCTCGCGCAGCGCCGGTGTTTGCGGCGCTCGGCGACGAAACCCGTCTGGCGCTGGTGGCCCGACTGAGCTCCGATGGCCCTCTCTCGATCACGCGGCTGACCGCCGGATCTGCTGTCACACGCCAGGCGATTACCAAGCACCTGGACGTGCTCGCCACGGCTGGGCTCGTCTCGGATGTACGGCGTGGCCGCGAGCGCATCTGGGAGCTCGAGCTGGAACAGATGGAAGCGGCGCGAACCTATCTCGAGCACGTCTCAAAGCGATGGGACGAAGCGCTCGACCGTCTCAAGCAATTCGTCGAGGAATGAAAGAAGGAACCATGCTTTTGAACGACAAGGTTGCAATCGCGCGGACGAGCGCTACGACAGCCGCGACGGCAGCCGCGCTGACGGCGACGCTCGGGCTCGCCGCCGCATCATGGGTCGTCGCGGTCCGGCAGATGAACGGGCAAATGAACGGGACGAACATGGGCGTTGCCACCCCGCTCGGTTCGTTCGCGTTCTTTATGGTCCTGTGGGTGGCCATGATGGCGGCGATGATGCTGCCGGGCGCGGCTCCGGCAGTCGTTAGAAGCGCTCATTCCCGCGGTGTGCGCTCAGTGCCGCTCTTCGTCGGGTCGTACCTTGCCGTCTGGACACTCGTCGGCGTCGCCGTGTATGCGTTGTACCGGCCGCACGGCTCGTTCGCCGCCGGCGCGCTTGTAATCGCGGCAAGTGTCTACGAGCTCACGCCGCTCAAGCAGCACTTCCGCCGGCGCTGCCGCGAGAGCGTCGGCTCTGGATTCGTGTTCGGGCTCTGCTGCGTCGGCTCGAGCATCGGACTGATGCTGATGCTGGTGGCGCTGAGCGTCATGAGCGTCACCTGGATGTTCGTGATCGCCGCGCTCGTACTCGCCCAGAAGCTCCTGCCCGCGAAAGCCGCCATCGATGTGCCGCTGGCGCTGGCCATCGTCGGACTTGGACTCCTGATCGTCATAGCGCCCTCGTCGGTTCCCGGGCTCACGCCACCGATGTCATACGTCATCGATGGTGCGGCCCACGTCAACCTGTTGTAACCACAAGGGAGAGAATTGATGACCGATCACAAGATCGGAACACGTAAAGAGTGGCTTGCGAGCCGGCTGGAGCTGCTCGAGGCCGAGAAGGCGCTGACGCGTCATGGCGACGAACTGGCCCTGCGGCGGCAGGCGCTGCCCTGGGTTCGAATGGACAAGGAGTACCGCTTCGAGACCGACGAGGGCACAGCGTCCCTCGCCGATCTCTTCAGAGGACGCTCGCAACTCCTCATCTATCACTTCATGTTCGGGCCCGAGTACACGGCGGGGTGTCCGTCCTGCTCTGCGATCGCGGACGGCTTCGACGGCTCCGTCGTCCACCTCGCGAATCACGACGTCACGCTCTGCGCGGTGTCGCGGGCTCCGCTCGCGAAACTGCAGGGGTACAAGCAGCGGATGGGCTGGAGCTTCCCCTGGGCGTCTTCGTTCGACAGCGACTTCAACTACGACTTCCAGGCGGCGGTCACCAAGGAGCAGTGGGAGTCGGGAGCCGTCGAGTACAACTTCCGAGCGGTGGACTTGCGGCTGCCGGAGGGCGGCGAGGAGAATCCGTTCATCGCCGAGATCACGGCGAGCGTTGGAACGGACTGGCCGACGTACAGGCGAGAAGGGCCCGGCGTGAGCGCGTTCGCGATCGAGGATGGCGTCGTGTACCACACCTACTCGGCGTACGGGCGGGGGATAGACGGACTCTGGGGTATGTACCAGTGGCTCGACCGCGCGCCACTCGGTCGCAATGAGACCGGCTTCTGGTGGCACCGCCACGACGAGTACGAAAGCGGGACGGATCCGACTTCATAAGTTCGTCGGGGGCCCGGGCTTTGAACCCGGGCTCCCTGCGCCTGCCGCGCGGCCGGTGGTGGCGGCGGGGTGGCCATGCGATCGAGCAGGTTTGAAGAAGCCGCCGCGGCGGCGGCTCCCTAGCATGAGGGTCGTCCCCATCAAATCTCGCAGAGGAGAGCGGAACTATGGCTGAGAGGAAACCTGTAAAGAAGGGCACGCAGAAGTCCGCGAAGAGCACCAGGGTGAGCGTCAAGGCGTCCAAGGTATTCACCGAAGAGGAACGAGGCGCGATGAGGGATCGCGCCAAAGAGCTGAAGGCGGCCGCGGGCGAGGCGGAAGGGGAAAGCGCCGTACTCGCGAAGATCGCCGAGATGCCTGGACCGGAGCGCGCCATTGGCAAGCGGCTCCATGCGATCATCAAAGCCAGCGCGCCGGCCCTCTCGCCGAGACTCTGGTACGGGATGCCCGCGTATGCCAAGGACGGCAAGGTCGTCTGCTTCTTCCAAAGCGCGAAGAAGTTCAACACGAGGTACGCGACGTTCGGCTTCAGCGACGCGGCGCACCTCGATGAAGGCGCCATGTGGCCGGTGGCCTTCGCGCTGACGGAGTTGACTGCCGCCGAAGATGCAAGGATCGGCGCGCTCGTGAAGAAAGCGGTGAGCTGAGGACGACATGCTTAAGCGCGCTCGCCGAGGTCAGCGCAGGTGGGTCGAGGACGGACTGTAAGCCGGGGTCGTATTTCGCTAATTCAAACCGGCCCTTTCGAATACAGGACGACACCTAACGACACGGCGTAAGCCCATCGGCCCAACCCGCGCCGGCCGGACTATGCTCGGAGCGTGGGCAGGGACGAGCTACTGCGCACGATCACCACGGCCCACCGAGAGCTGGCCGAGCTCGTGGAGCGGATCAGTGACGACCGGCTGAGGGATCCGGCAATGGACGACTGGAAGGGCAAGGACGTGCTCGCGCACCTGGCCTGTTGGCACGACCACTCGGTGCTCGTGATCGAGGGCCTGCGCGCCGGCCGCCAACCGTACGACGGGACCGATCCCGCGAACACCACCGACGGCTTCAACGAGCGCGTACACCGCGAGCACCTCGACGATCCCCCGTACGTGACGCGGGTTGCGTTCAAGCAATCGTTCGAGCGGCTCCTGGCGGCGATGAAGCCCCTTACCGACGACGACCTTTTCGGCGCGGACCGGTGGCCGTGGCTGGGCGGAGAGGCGCTGGTGGAGGCGCTGCTGTGGGACACCTCGCGTCACTTCGAGGCACACCTCAAGCACCTGGCGCCGTTGGCCCAGAACGCCCGGACATGAGCTGGCCGGTCGTGGCGACCGCCCGTCTCCGTCTTCGCGAGTTGCGAGAGAGCGACCTGGTGACTTACTGCACCTCTGAATTCGGGGCTGGTACCCGCGACTTACACTCCTCCGCAAGGCTCGACTGAACTCGAATTTCGTATTCGCCGAGCATCTCCCAAGATCGCGGCGGTGCCGATCGGAACGGGGCTCAGCGCAACGAAATGCGTGGCGGGCGCATTAAAAGATATGGAGTGATGGCGCTCGACGTGCTAACCGAGGCCAATCAAGACCGGCCGTTCGCCGACTTGGTGACGCCGTTGGTCCCGGCCGCCCAGCGCCTTGCCTATGGAATGTTGCAGAACGCCCACGACAGTGAAGACGCCGTACAAGAGGCTACATTCAAAGCCTGGCGCGCCTTTCCGCGCTTGCGCGAAGGCTCGAATCATCGCGCGTGGTTCCTCACCATCGTCGCGAACGAATGCAAGCAGCGCCGGCGGAATCGATGGTGGTCGATTCTCAAGCTGGCCGCGCCTGACCATCAAGATCCGGCTCCGCAAGGACTGGACGGCACGTCCATGGATCTGCGACGAGCCGTGGCCCGCCTGCCGGCCGACATGAAGCTGGCCATCGTCCTGCGGTACTACCTGGACCTGGAATTTGAGGACATCGGTCGCGTGGTTGGAGTCAGCGACAAAGCGGCGAAGGCCCGCGTCCACCGAGCGCTGATACGGCTTCGCGTTGACGCTGGGGAGATGTTGAACGATGCGTGAGAACGAGTTCCGCGACCGCCTTCGAGACGCGCTGGGCGAGCCACCGCCCCTCCCCGCCCCACAGCTGACGCCATCAGACGCCGGCGATTCACGCGGTTATCCCCGCGGGATAGCGCTGCTCGCTGTCGGCCTGGCCGTCGTGCTGGTCCTCGCCCTCGTCGCGTCGCGCGTTGCGCTGCGACCAACGGGTATGACCCAGCCAGGTGCAAAGGGCGGCGTGGCCATGCCCGCTGACGCTTTTCCCTGCTCGCTGGCTGTGGAAGCGATCAGCACTGCTGAGAACCCGGGCCAGAATCCGGTCACCAGCGTGAGCCTGGGATTCGTGAACATTCCGGGAGGAGGGTTCCAGGTCGATCCGGCTGCGACAGTCGTCGGGCTACCTGTGGGCGCTATCACCGGACAGAACTTCTATTCCGCCGCACTGAAACGCTGGGTGCCGGCCTCGACCCAGACGATCTCGCCAGATGGTCTTTCCTACACATACGTAAAGCTGCTGCCGGCCAGCGCGACGTATTCCAACGCTGCGTCCTCCGAGGTGCACGTCTTTGACGTCGTGAAGAACGCGGATCGCAAGGTTTGGAGCAGTTCGTCCTCCGTGCAATTGGTCAGCTGGGATAGTGCCGGGATCCTTGTTTCCGTGATGCCGTTTCGAGGCGGCGCCGTGCTGCTGTGGCGCATCGATCCTGCGACTGGTGCCGTCTCGCAGGCAGCAATGGACGCCGATCCAAGCTTTCTGCCCCTATCGGCGCTGCCTAGCGGCGGCAGCTCCAGCTATCTGGGATCGGACGGCCACGGTCAAGACGTCCACCGGCTCGGTTCACGGGATAAGGGCACGAAGTACAGCATCGTCGTGGTCGCGTCGGGCAGAGTCACCACGCTGTACACGGGAACAGTCGGCGACTCGATGGACTTCGACCCCGTGGGCGTGTACTCCGATGGGCACGGCCTGTGGCTCGGAAACTTTGGCGGCTCGCGCATCTGGCTGTGGTCTCAGTCCTCCGGTCTTCGCAGCTTCCCGGTCACAGGCCTTCCCCCGTCGCCGTCGGGATATGCGTTCACCAGCTTCGCCGTCATTCCAGCCGGAGCGTGCGTGCCTGGCACCTTCGCCGGCGTGGCAGCACCAGGATTGCCGCCAGCCACGACTCCAACGCCATCCCCCTCCCCACCACAGGTCGACTGGGCGCCGCTCACCGCGAAACCAGTCACGCTCCAGCAGCTGTCGTCGGGGACGCCCTGCCCGGTATCACGGCAGGTCGACCTCCTGGTCACGACAAACGGACCAAAAAAAGGTGGGCCGAACTACGGGTTCGGGCAAGGACCTGTCTACGTAAGCGGCCAGATCAGGTGGTACGCCGGCACTCAGGCCATCCTCTTCCTCACTGACCCCAAGTACACGGGTCCCGTGCTGGTCCGAAGCATGCGCCTCGACGGCACCGGCTCGTTGACTATCAGCGGTCAGGACGCAACGACTCTAGCTGGTGGCGCCATTGGTCTGGCGCAGACGTCATCTCCGCCCTACTGGGGGATGTGGCTTGGCATGTTGACCCCGAGCGCGCCGGGCTGTTACGGGATTCAATTCGACGGGACGAGCTTCAGCTCTAGTGCCGTTATCGCAGTCTCACCGGGTCCGGTTCCGCCTGGCTAGCCGCGGTTGCGACCCGATCGTTACTTAGGGCGTGCTCAGACGGACTGTCGGGGTCGGCGTGATAGACGACCAGGAGCTGGCCTTCACTGCCGGTGATTGCGAACCACTCCGTTTGCAGTTCGAGAGCACCCACAAGCGGATGGTTGAAGCTGCGTCGGGGGATTGCCGCGAGCTCGATATCGTGGCGGGCGTGCGGGGACGGTCACAGTGAAGCCACGCTCGTCGGGATTCAGACGACGACGATCGAGCACGTCGGCAGTGCAGGTTCCTTCCTCCTCAGCGCTGACCGGATGTCAAACCAAGCCCGACGACTCGATTGGTCCTAGTCGGGGTATTCGTCCTTCCGCCAGGTGCGGGGCTCGGCGGTTTGCGTTTTCGGCGTTCGCTCGAGCAGGAAGTTGTAGTAGGGCGCGACGAACGGGTCAGGCGCCGACACGGTGTAGGTGTGATACACGGTGCCGTTCTCGCGCGCGAACGCGATCCAGCTCGGGTTCTCACGGAGGCCGTCCTTGAGCTCGGCCCCGATCTGGCCCGACCACTCCTGGAGCCAGCCGGGCGGGTTGTCGATCATCTCCTGGACCTCGGGGATCTGCTGCGCCTGCTCCTGAGTCAGCGCGAGGCCGTAGTCGAAGGCGAAGTCGGTGTTGTAGGTCGAGACGTATGGAAACTGCCAACCCATCCGCCGCTTGTAAGCCGTCAGTCGCTCGATCGGCGCCCGCGAAAAACAGAGCAGCGTCACATCGCGGTGGCGCAGGTGGACGAGAGAGCCGTCGAGCCCGTCGCCCAAGCTGGTGCAGCCAGGGCAGGCGCCAATCGTGTAGTCGGGGCCGAACATGATGTTGTAGGCGAGCAGCTGTGAGCGCCCGTCGAAGAGCTCGGCGAGTGTCTTCTTGCCGTCCTCGGCGTCGAACTCGTACTCCTTCTCGACCCGAACCCAGGGAAGTTCGAGACGCTTTCTCTTGATCTCCTCGTTCCGTTCCGCATGCTCGGCCTCGAGCTTGGCGAGCTCGTCCCTGGCTGCCTGCCATTCCTCGCGGGTTCCGATCTTGTGCTCGGGCATCTCATGTACCTCCTGTCGGACTCGAGCGTTTCGGTACGAGCCGAAGCCGACCGTCCGATTCGACGTTACCGGGATCACTAATTGAGACTGGTGATGGCTCCGAAACTCATCGCAACTGCGCAGCAACCCGCTCGGTGTGGGGCGACCACCGCACCGCCGTCACTGTCCTTGCTGTCACTCCAGCACGACTGGGCGCTCTCGTCGAGATCGAGGCAGTAGCTACGCTCCCTGATCATTGAGGGACTGCCCGTTAGCTGGTCCCTCACGGGACACCTGCCCCTCTGTCCACACCAGGCCGTGATGTCGCTCGATGATGTGGAGGACACTGGCGGGCGTCTACTTCAGTCTGCCGCAGGCAGCCGTGTAGGTGTCGCGGTCAGCTCGTTGAGCTTTCGCATCGTGTTCGCGCTCCGGACGGTGATCTTCTTGTACAGGGGCGTGCCGACGATTCTGTTCATCTGGCTCCTGCCCACGTTCTCGCGATCGACGCGCCAGACGACAGCCCCAGGCGTGTACCTGAGCTCATCGACGCCGGGCTTGATCGGGAGACGGTCGAGGATTCTGCGATCGTCGAGCTCCTTCCATAGCAACAGGACATAGGTCCGCATCGTTTTGTCGTCGACCCAATTACGCGGAATCGCGTCGACCATTTTCTTCAGGGTCTTGTGGTCCATGACAAGCACCTTGATCGCCATGCCCGTGTGCTGCTCGAGCGCCTTCTCGATCCGGGCCGTGAGCTGCTGAGCGTCCGATGTTCGGGTCGAGAAGATGACGTTGCCCGAGTTGATGTAGGTCCGTACATCTGACAGACCGAGGGCGATGAGGGCCTCTTTGATGGCCGCCATCGAGACGATGCCCTTGCCCCCGACGTTCACGCCCCTCAGAAAAGCGACGTAGGTCATCGACGCTGAGTTTGACTGCAATCAAACACGACAGTGGTGCATGCTGCTGCGAGTGATCTAGTCCGAGGCCGACGCTTCTGGCCGGGTCGATGGTCGGTGTCGGTCGATTCCTCGATCGTGCGGGCGCATCAGCACTCGTCTACCGCGGCGCCCTCGTCCTGGCAGCCGCCCTGCTCTGGATCAACGACTTGAGTGGTGTCGTCGCCAGCGTGCTCGGTGTCGAGCATGTGTTTGGCGAGCTTCGCCCAGCGCTCGTGCGGCGCTGCGACGAACTCCATGAGAATGGCGGCGCTCTCGACGACGTTCGAGCCGGCCTTGCTGAAGAGGGTGAAGAACTTCTCGTTCCGCGGCTGCATCCGCAGGCCCACGGGTCCGCTGGGCCGACGGCACTGCCGTACGCGCCCCACCGCCGCTGCGCAAAGGCTTGTTCGTCCGCAGCGGACAAGGGGAAGGAGAGTACCCACTCCTTGCCGTTCTCAGTGTATAGCGCACCCCGGGGCTTGCGGCAAGACCCGGGTCGTGCTGCAGAATCTCCAGCCGAAACCAGAACCTACGGAAATGGGGGTGGCATATGGCCGACCATGCGGTGGTGGTAGCCGGAGGAGGTCCGACGGGGATGATGCTGGCGGCTGAGCTGGCGCTGGCGAAGGTCGACGTCGTCATCGTTGAACGACGCGCCACTCCGGATCCCGACCGCTCGCGCGCCGGCGGTCTGCACGCGCGCACCATCGAGGTGCTCGATCAGCGCGGCGTCGCCGACCGGTTTCTCCAGGAGGGGAAGGCGATGCAGATCCAGGGGTTCGGTCGAATCCCCTTGGACATCAGTGATTTCCCCTC
>DASYVJ010000091.1:0-3250 GCA_035937155.1 Candidatus Dormiibacterota bacterium
AGCAAAGCGGCGGCGTCAGCCGCTCCCGCAGCAACCGGAATTCCCGGCCTGAGGTGGAGCTCGCGGGCAGTTTCTTCCCTGAGCAGGCCGGCCCGGTCGTAGCTGGCCACGATGTCCGGCAGGAGGCCCGGCCGGAGATCGAGCTCCTCCAGAACCTCCTGTGACCAGCCGTCGACTTCGAAGTCATAAAGCAGCGTCGCCGACGCATCTGTCGGTTCAGTCAGAGCTTCTCCGGTCAACTGCATGCGCAGCCAGTCCTTCGGCTGGAGCGCCCAGCGCGCGCGCTCGTACACGTCGGATTCGTAGGTCTTCAACCACCGCAGGGTCGGGCCGGCCATCCCGGTCGCCGGCGGATTCACCAACCGATTCAGGAGGCGCTGATCCAGTTGGCGATACCGATCGAGCTCCTCCACCGAGCGCCCGTCCGCCCACAGGACGGCTGCCCGGACCGCGCGGCCGTCCTCGTCCGCAAGCACGACGCCGTGCATCTGGCCCGAGAGGCCGATGGCTTCGACCGCGCGCAGATGCTCGACATCCAAGCTCGTCACAGCCATGCGCGTGGCCAGCCACCATGCGGCGGGATCCGTCTCCGCCCACCCGGGTCGCGGCGATTCGATGGCGTAGCCCGCCGACGCCGCCTGCTTCATGGACCCGTCATCGCCCATGACGGCGACCTTCACCGACGATGTACCGAGGTCGATCCCCAGCAGCACCGTCTAGGGGACGAGCGCGGCCCGGCGCGGAGGTTCCGCTCCGGAACGAGTGCACGTGAGCGAGGCGACCATGCACGCGAACTCGAGGGCCGATTCGAGACCGGCAGCCTCGAGAGCGAGATCCTTTTGCAAAGCCCCACGATCATGAAGCCACGCGAGCAGAGCGGCACCGAACGCGTCACCGGCGCCAATCGTGTCGACCACGTTGACAGACGGTGCGCTAACCCGCTTCTTGATGCCGGGGCCAATGCCCAACGCGCCATGCGCGCCAAGAGTCACTACGACGAGCCTCGCGCCAGCGGCAAGAATGTGCTCCGCGGCAGCCTCGAGGTCAAGCTCCGGGAACAGCCACGCCAAATCGGCATCGCTGGCTTTCACGATGGTGCTCTGGGCCATCAGCGTTTTGATCCGCACGCGATAAGCATCAGGGTCCTTGAGCAGCGTAGGGCGCACGTTGGGATCGATCATCACAAGGCGGTGCGCACTCTCCCGCGACACCAGGTCGAATAGAGTCGACGCCATCGGCTCGAGCATCAGTCCGAGTGTGCCGACATGCAGCGCAGTGACGTTGTCATCCAATCGAGAAGGCACCATTGCGTGCGTCAGATTGGGCGCCGACGTCGCCTCGAAGTAGAACTGATAGTCGGCCAGACCATCGCCGTTGACTTGGGCGAACGCCAGCGTCGTGGGTTCCGGGCCGCGACTCGTCAGCGACAGATCGACGCCGTCTTCGGCCAGGCGATGAGCGAGCATCCCGCCGAACGGATCGGTCGAGAGCCGGCCCAAAAACGACGTCGGCACCTCCAGGCGAGCGAGCGCGAGGGCGGTGTTGAAAGGTCCACCGCCGGGCATCGGCCGTAAGAACCCGTCGCCGGCGGCGACGATGTCGATCAGCGCCTCGCCGCAGACGACGATCAAGGACGGATCTCGCCCGAGCCCCTGGTGATGAGGCGGGTCGGAATCACCTGATGAACCGAAGGAGAGCGGTCGCCATCCATGCGGCGGAACAGCAGCTCGGCGGCCGCGCGGCCCATCGATGCCGGGTCCTGCGCCATGACCGTGATGCCAGGCTCGAGCAGATCCGCCAGCGGGATGTCGTCGAAGCCGACCAGCGCCACCTTGTGGTGAAGGCCCAGGCTTCGGAGTGCGCGATATGCACCGGTCGTCAGCGGACCTTGCCCTGCGAAAAGCGCAGTCGGCGCCGGCTTGTTCGACAGGATTTCGCGCGTCGCGGCTTCGGCTCGCTCGCTTCCGCGGACATCGGTGCGCACCAGGCGATCATCGACCCCGATCCCGTGGGCGGTGAGCTCCTCCCGGTATCCCTGATGACGAAGCGCGGCGGTTGTAATGGTCTGCAGGTCGCCGAGATAGCCGACCCGCCGATGGCCGTGCGCGAGCAGGTGGCCGACGCCGCGGCGAGAACCGTCCAGGTTGTCGGTGAGGACATCGTCAGCGTCGAAAAAGCCCGGCGGTCGGTCGACAAACACCATCGGCGTGCCCGACCTGCGCTCGTTCATCAGGTAACTCTGGTCGTGGCCGGCGGGCATGATCACGAGCCCATCCACCCTCCTGGCTGCCAGCGCCGCGATCAGCTCCCGTTCGCGAGCCTCGTCTTCCAATAGGCTGCCGGCGAGGACGAGGACGCCGCGGGTCAATGCGTACTCCTCGATGGCACGGTGCATCAGCGCATCAAATGGGTCGGCGATGTACTCGAGGACGACCCCGATCGTGCCGCCTCGACCGTCCGCGCGGCGCAAGCTGCTCGCCGTCAGGTTGTGCCGGTAGTTGAGCTGCTCGATCGCGGCTCCCACGCGAACGGCCAGCCGCGCCGAGACCCCTGGCTCCTCGTTGATCACCCGCGAAACGGTCGTCACGCTGACGTGCGCCAGGGCCGCGACGTCGCGCATGGTCGGCCTCGGCTGCCGGCGCTCGCTCCTCTTACCCCGGCTTGTAAACGTTCGCACCCTTGCGTAGATCCTAATCGGCTTTGAATACGTATTGCACGCGCATTACCGATATGTTAGCTTTGGAAACGTTACCAGTTTGCTCGAGCCAAGCTGAGCCCAGCTTGCACACGGAGGTAGGAGATGGGGATGGACGCTATCGGGAGACACGCAGGAGGGAGGAGCGGCTGGCGGTGGTCCGCTCTGGCGGCCGGCGCCGCCGCCATGCTGGCGGTTGTCGGCTGCGGCGGGAGCTCGGGCACGACTGCTGCCTCGTCCCCGAAACCGGTCATCGTCGGGTTGATCACCAAGACCGACGCCAACCCATTCTTCGTCAAGATGCGGCAGGGCGCCGAGCGTGAGGCGGCGGCCAAAGGCGCGGTGCTCATGACGGGCGCCGGGAAAGCCAGCGACGACGCCGCCGGCCAGGTGACCGCCGTCGAGAACATGGTGAGTGCCGGAGCCAAGGCGATCCTCATCACTCCGGTCTCGGCCGGAGTCACCGCCGCCGTCAAGAAGGCGCGCTCCCAGGGCGTGCTCGTCATCGCTCTCGACAGCCCGACAGACCCCGTTGACGCGGCGGACGCGCTGTTC
>DASYVJ010000092.1:0-60240 GCA_035937155.1 Candidatus Dormiibacterota bacterium
TCTGAGCAGGGACGGCCCTTCGTCGATTCCTTCGGTGTGATCATCGCCCTGGCGGCAACCGCCCTCGTGGTCAACCTGGCGGTGATGCTGTCCGAGGAGCGGCGGCCTCGCCTTGCCGTGCTCCGCGCGCTGGGCTTGACGCGCACCGGCCTGGTCCAGCTCTCGACCACCGAGGGCGCGATCTACAGCCTTCTCGGGGCGATCGCTGGCTTGCCCGCCGGCCTCGCGCTGGCTTTCGTAATTTTCAAACACGGCTTCGGCACGTCAGACCCCCAGGTTTTCTCGATTCATCCCCAGTCGTTGCTCGGAGCGGTGGCCGCGGCCGCCTTGATCAACCTCGTGACCGTTTTCATAGTGTCGCTGCGGACGAACGCGATGACAATCTCTTCCGCCTTGCGCGATCTCCCAGAGCCGGGCATCGCGAAGCGCCTATCACGGAGACGGCTGGCGTTCATGGCGGTGATCGTGCTTGCGGGACTCATCGTCCTGTTTTTGGGGCATGCGGATTTCGGCATCTTGGGCGGCGCACTCATCATCGCCGCTGCTGCGGGCCTCATACAGGGTCGCGTTTCAGATCGCCTGCGGTACTCCGCCGCCGCGGCAGCGGCAGCGGTCTGGGCGGTCGCCGATTACGAGCTCGCCGGCAGAACCGTCAGCGATCCCGGCCCGTTCGCCTTCGCACTGGCCATTTCAGTCCTGGCGCTTTCGTTGCTGGTGGCGACGAATCTCTCGGTGCTCGAGGGCACTGTCGGTTTGTTGGGCAGGGTGTCTGCGAGCTCACGCGCAACGCTGCGCCCCGCGATCGCTTACTCGTCCCGACGCCCGCTGCGCTCGGGCCTGGTGATTGCCGCATTCGCCATCGTGATGGCGATGCTGGTACTCGCTCAGAGCCTGGTCTCTGCGCAAGGGCTCAACTATCGCGCGCAGTCGGGCGGGTGGGATGTGCAGGCAGTCGTGGCCGGCACCGACGCTCTGTCAGTACCTCCTTCCCTTCAGGCAGAGGTGGCCAGCCAGTCAGAGCTCCCCAGCCGCACGTTTCTCGGACCCAGCAAGTGGGTGTTCTCGGCGACCGACTTCAGGCCGGCGCAGGACTGGCACCAGCAGCCGATCACCCTGTTCGGTGTGAGCCCGCAACAGTTGGAAACGGGAATGGGTTTTGTGAGCCCAACCGCAAGCGCCGCATCGTGGAACGCAATCGCGCACAACCCGAACCTGGTCGCCTCCACGGTGTCGGTTGGATCCGTCATCTACCTGGCCACCGACCACGGCACCGTTTCCTTCAAGGTGGCCGCACAGATCCCATCGACGAACACAAACGCTTTCTCCAGCATCGTGCCGGGACTCATCGCCTCGCGATCCGCGCTGGACTTGTTGGGCAAATCCGCACCCGGCGCCATGCTGCTCCTCACCGCCGCACCAGGCACCAATGCCAGCACCCTGGCCAGAGATCTGCAGCGATCGACGCTCTCCGAAGGTGCTGATGTGAGCACCACCAAGGCGCTGCTGGACCAGGATGCCGCGGACAGCAGCGGCTTCGGCGATTTCATCATCCTGCTCATGCGAATCGGGCTCCTCGTGGGCATCTCGAGCCTGGGCGCGGTGGCTTTGCGGGCCGTCGTCGAGCGGCGGCGCTCCATCGGCATGCTGAGGGCGATCGGTTACCAACCGAGACAGGTGCTGGTCGGCATGCTTGCCGAGACGGTGGCAGTGGCCACAGCCGGTCTTGCCGTCGGCGTGGCCGTCGCGTACGAGCTGGGCGGCCCCCTCGTCGAACAGCTGGCCGGAGGCGCTCAATTCAAACCGGACTTTGGCAGCACCGTAGTTACGATCGTGCTCGTCTACGCGGCCGTCCTTCTGGTGACGCTGCTGCCCGCCCTGCGGGCGTCACGATTGCGACCCGCCGAGGCGCTGCGGGCGACGGGCTGAGATGCTCGCCATCATCGTTCCGGCCGCAATCCTGCTCGTCGTCTACGGCGGGCTGGCGCTGATCGCGTGGCGGCGCCCGCTCCTCGGCCGGCTGTCGTGGCGCGAAGCGGTCCGCCGGCCCGCTCACACGACGCTGCTCGTGGTGGGAATGATGTTCGGCACCGCGGCCATCCTCGGCATGCAGGGGATTGGCGACTCGTTACAAAAAAGCATCGTCAGCACCATCACGGGCGGTTGGGGCCGGACGGATATCACGGTGAGCCGGGGAGGTGAACCGTTCAGCGCCTCGGTCGCGGCGGCTCTGGCCGCAGACCCGCGTGTGGCGGCCGGCGCAGCGGGAGTCCAGGGCGGCTTCGTACTGATCGGATCGGTGGCGGACCTCGACCGGCAGCTCAGCGCGTCCCCGGTACAGATCAACAGCTTTGAAGCAACAGCCGGCAGCCTGGGGACCTTCGCGCTCAGGGATGGCCGAACCACAGACGGCAGCTCGCTGACGGGCGACGAGACCATCCTGTCGTCGCTGCTAGCCGGCACCCTCGAAGCCCAGCGCGGCGACCGCGTACAAGTGAGCGTCTTCCTGGGGAACCACAGCCAGGTGATGACCTTCCATGTGGCGGGCATCGCCAAGCCTGGGGTCGTGAACGGGCTCGGCCAGCAGCCGGTGATGTTCGCGCCCCTGCCCGCGGTCCAGGCCGCCTTTGGTGACGGCTCGATCAACATCGTCCGCATCTCGGCTCGGGGCGACGGCCAGCAGGAACTCGATCATGCACATGCGCTAGCGCCGGCCGTTCGAACGCTGATCGCAGGTTCGGCGCTCGAGGTTCGCGAGGTCAAGGCTCAGGACCTTGCCACCGCCGACAAGCAGTTTGCGGCAACGCGGGCCATCTTCATCGCACTCTCCTTTTTTGTGGTGCTCGCCGCCACAGCACTTGTCGTGAATCTGTCCCTGGCCCTGGCCGAGGAGAGGCGGCCACGCCTGGCTGTGCTCCGCGCGCTCGGCCTGACTCGAACGGGGCTTGTCACCTTGGCCGCCATAGAAGGCGCCATCTACAGCCTCGCCGCGGCCGGCGTGGGGCTGTTGCCGGGCGCTGCATACACCTACCTGATCGCCTCGCGCCCTACGCCAGGCGGCAATGCGACCGAGACGGCGTCTGGCACCGGCGCAGAGCTCTTCACCGTGTTGCCCGAATCGATCGCGTTGTCTATCTGCCTCGGAGCACTGGTCACGCTTGCCACGATCGTCATCGTCTCGATCCGGACCTCGCGGATGGCCATCAGCTCGGCGATCCGGGACCTCCCAGAACCCCCGCCCACCAAGCGCCGTTCGTGGTTACGGCTCGTCTGGCCCCTGATTCTCGCCAGCGCAGGATTAAGCGCATGGCTTCGAGGGGACCCGACTCTCCGGGCCGCCGGAGGCGCGGCGCTGATCGTGGCCGTGTCGATGTTGACGAGAGGAAGGCTGTCGGAGCGGGTGCGTGCGACGCTGACCGGAGTCGCTCTCGTGGCATGGGAAGTCGTATCCGTTCTGACCGCTCCAATCGAGACTTTTGTGCAAGGCGGGGCGATCGTCCTCGGCACGGTTGCGACTGGCATCGCGGTCTTCGGCGCGGCCCTGGCGATCTCCGCCAACCTGCGCGTGGCGGAGCGTGGGATCAGGCCGGTGTCAGCGCGTCTGGTCGCCACCCTGCTGCCGCCGCTGGCTTACCTGACCCGGCGCCCGGTGCGCGCGGGCCTCGCCACCGGCTCCTTTGCTCTCGTCCTCGCCTCGCTTGCCTTCTACGCAGTTTTGATCCCGAGCCTCAGCGAAGACCCGCAGACCATCCCCAACGGCTACGACGTTCGGGCCAGGGCCGTGGGCGTCCAGTCATTCACCATCCCGGATTCGCTGCAGAGCCAGGTCGCGAGCACCGTTCCTGTGACGACCCTGGCTTACGTCGGGCCTGTCAACCTGGAAAGTGCCGGCTCGGCGCCGGCCGGCTGGCAGACCGAGTTTGACGAGCTGTACCAGCTCACGGATCAGCAGCTGACCAATCCGCCGCTGGTCCTTTCCACCCGCGACCCTCGATATGCAAGCGACGCCGCGGCCTGGCGGGCAGTCCGCGATGATCCAAGCCTGGTCATGACCTCCAGCACGAGTCTTGGTCATGTCAGCTTTGCGGATACTGGAGGCGCCGTCAGGCTGCAGGTCATCGGCGTAATCGGGGGACTGATACTGCATGACCAGGGCCAGGGAGCCGGAAGCTACGTCGGGTCGCCCCGAACTTTCGCCAGGTTGACCGGAAGCGGCGCGGGCACCACCCTCCTGATCAAGACGGCTCCGCGTGTCAACGTCCCGGCTTTTGCCCGTGCCCTGAGGATTGCCACATTCAACCAGGGAGTCGACGTAGTCACTCAATCAGAGCTGGTCGCCATCAACAACCGATGGAGTGCCT
Source organism: Candidatus Dormiibacterota bacterium (assembly GCA_035937155.1). Taxonomy (GTDB): domain Bacteria; phylum Chloroflexota; class Dormibacteria; order Dormibacterales; family Dormibacteraceae; genus Palsa-870. The sequence continues at coordinate 4,359 of DASYVJ010000092.1, forward strand.
GGTTCTCGGGTGTTTTCACGACACTGTTCCAAACGGCGGTGGTCGTCGGGGTGCTCAGCTTCGGCATCCTCGCGCTGCGAGCAGCCATCGAGCGGCGGCGCACGATCGGCGTGCTGCGTGCCCTGGGGTACAGACCCGGGCAGGTCTTGGGCGGCCTGCTGACGGAGGCCCTGGTGACCACCACGGTCGGCGTTGCCGCCGGTATCGGGATTGGGTTCGCAATCGCGTGGGCCTACGTCACCGCCTCCGGCATTGCGCAGCCGCAGGTTGACATGGCACAGGTCCTGGTGCCGGCGCTGCTCGTCTATGCGGCGGTGCTGCTGGTGACTATCGGGCCGGCCGTGCGGGCCAGCCGCATGCGCACTTCAGAGGCGCTCCGGATCGTGGGCTGAGATTGGACCCCGCAGCGCTGATCCTCATTGGGCTGCTCGCCGCAATGCTTGCCCTGGGGGCGGTGTACAGCTTGATCACGTCGAGAACCCGCCGCCGCAAAGAGGGCGGCAGCCTCTCGGCGATTGACTTTGCCCGCGGCTCTTTCGCGACCCAGCTGAGCCATGGCGTGCCGATGGCCGACCTGCTGCTCCAGATGACAGAGGCGATGCGCGACACCTTCAAGCTGGATGCTGCGGAGCTCTGGCTGGATGAGGGCGGTGTATTGAAATTGACAGCATCGGAGCCGAAGCGAGATCGCGCGCCAATCCCGATCACGCCCGCCGAGGAGTCGATCGTGGTCAACGCGCGAGTATCGGGCGCGGCCTGGGCAAAGGTGTGGCTTCCTGCTCTCTTGAACGACCGGGCCGAAACGTACATACGCGTGGCACCGGTGAGCCACAGTGCTCAGCTCTTCGGTTTGATCGTCGTCGAGCGGGCGCGCCGGGGCGAGAACCTGGCAGCGGAGACCGACGAGACGTTGGAGGAAGTTGCGCGCGAGGTTGGCGTCGCGGTGAACAAAGCACGCCTGGATTCAGCTCTGCAGGAATCGCTGGACCGGCTGCGCAAGCAGGCGGCTGAGCTTCAGGCTTCACGCGGCCGGCTCGTTGCCGCGGCCGATGCCGAGCGAAGACGTATCGAACGCAACCTACATGACGGCGCCCAACAGCACCTCGTTGCGCTCTCCGTCAAAGTGCGCCTGGTCGAGCAGCTCGCGGAGCGCGATCCCGAACGCGCCAAGGCTTTGATGAACCAACTCCAGGATGACGTCAAGTCGGCCATCGAAGAGCTGCGTTCGCTGGCTCACGGAATCTATCCGCCTCTGCTCTCCAATGCCGGGCTCGGCGTGGCGATGGCCGCGGCATGCCGCCGGGCGCCGCTTTCCACCAGTCTCGAGGCGGACGGCGTCGGCAGGCACGCGCCCGAGATCGAAGCGGCGGTGTATTTCTGCTGCCTCGAAGCGTTGCAGAACGCGGCCAAGTACGCCGGCGCTGGAGCGTCCGCACGCGTTCGGATCTGGGAGGATGCTGGCGGTCTGCTGTTCGAGGTTTTCGATGATGGTGCCGGCTTTGAACCTGGCCGGCAACCGCAAGGCGCCGGGTTCACCAACATGCGCGACCGCCTGGGGGCAGTCGGCGGCACCCTTCGAGTGGAATCAGACGGGAGCCATGGAACGCGGATCAACGGCGTCGTGCCCGTGAGCGGCACATATAAAGAAGACGCGCGCGCGCTGGCACTCTAGGCCTGGGCGAACCATTCGCGACGCGCACCTGGCGGCATCTTCAAAACGGGTACCTGGACACAGGTATGCCGTGGAAATGTTCGGGTAGTTCTCCCCTTATCGGCGAGGTCAGAACCTCTTAGGTTGATCCCTGCGACCAATAACTGGCGACGGAAACGGCGCAGGGAGAAACGGAGATGAGCGACAACATGAAGTTCTACGAGACAAAAATGGCGGAGCTGAAACGCGCCCGCACCGTGAGCCGCCCGCTGAACGGCCAGTTCGAGGAGCTCATGCTGTTCGTGCAGGAATGCGAGGCTCGGTGGTCAACCACCAATCGGACCGACCGGACAATCGACTCCGGTGAGCAGCTGTCCTAACTGCGCAGGATGGCCATCGCATGTGTGGCGGCGGCCATCCACGCAGGATCCTCCAGCCATGTATCGACGCCCCACAAGAGCACGACCTGCAGAGGCTCCTGGCGGTAGTCGAGCGCGGTGGTGAGGAGGTCCGCCGTCGTGAAGCTCGACGTCTTGCGCCATGGCTGGGCCTCCATCTCCGCGAGCCACAGGTCTTTGCCCTGAGCCCTCGCCTGCCCGGCCCAGAAATCGATGGCCTGCTGCTTCCATGAGGCGCGAAGCTCCATGCTCGTGAAACGGACCGGTGTGGAGGGTGCATCTACGTAAAGGTCTAAGCCGAGGGCGTCGGCGGCCGCGAGCGCCTGGCTCGGATGGCCGCTGGTAGATATGCCGAGCGCTGCCAGGGCTGGCGGCGCGTACACCTGAAGCATGTCGAGGCTCGCGTTCCAGGCATCGAAGGTCGTCGTCGCCACCTCGTGCGCCTGGTCTAGCTCGTGGGCTCGAGCGATCTCCCACGCCACCTGCTCCGGCGTGATCTGGTCCGCCCCTGTGAGGTCGTTGACCACGTAGTCGAATGGCTCGTTCTCGACCTGCCACGCGTACAGGAGAGGCGAGGACCGATAGCGAATGATCGTGCCGTCGAAATAGGCGCGATATGCGCTGCCCGACTGCGCGTCGTTCAAATAGGGCTGCTCACGCGGACCTGCCCACTGCGGTGCGTGCAGCTCTGGGTAGAGGAAGTTCCTGGCGCCGACGGTGAGCACGACTCGTGTAGGACGGGCCGCCACCTGGTTGTGGTCTTCGACGACGGCCAGCAGCTCATCGACGGATGAGAAGTCCAGGCTGTCGGCCGCCGGCTCGACCAACTCCCAGTAGACAGGCAATCGAACGAGATCAGGTTTCGTGGCGTTCAGCAGGATTTGCAGGTCCTGCGCGGGGTCGCGTTGCGTCCCATACAACATGAGCGGGCTGTAGCTGAAGCCCACCAGGGGCGCGGGTAGTGTCGCCGGCGGCCACATCTCGCTCCCCAGGAGCAGCGCTGCACCAGCCAGCAACCAGAGTCCTTTGAATGCACGGATAGCGTTCCGCCCCGCCGGGCTATTGGCACGGGCGACTCGAACCGAGCGCCACGATCATCACAAGGCGAGGATCGGCACTCCGCCTCGGGATGTGGTGGGGAAAGCCTGAGAAATTCGTGTGAGCGAAACTTGTGGGGTATCGACCGAAGCGGCGAAGATAGTCGGAATGGCGGACGAGATCGCGATGAATCGGGAGATGGCGAGTTGAAGCTGGGCTTGCTGACGGCAGCCTTTCCGGGCCAGACCTTGGAAGAGGTGGCGACCTGGGCCGCCGAGAATGGATTTGAGGCTCTGGAGATTGCGTGCTGGCCCGCGGCCGGGGCAGAGCGCAGGCGCTACGCGGGCGTTTCCCACATTGACGTTGACGCCCTGGATGACTCAGCTGCCCGCAAATTGCGTGAGCTGCTCGAAAGCCGCGGTTTGACGATCTCGTCCCTTGCCTACTATCCCAATCCACTCGATCCCGACTCAGACCTGCGTTTACTGGCCCAGGCACACCTGCGCAAGGTGATCACCGCCGCCGCACGCCTCGGCGTGAACCTGGTCGGCACGTTCATCGGTCGAGACCAGAGCCGGCCTCCGGAGCCGGCTTTCACGGAGGTGCTCGAACAGTGGCCGCCGCTGGTGAAGTTTGCCGCCGACCATGGGGTCCGTATCGCGATCGAAAACTGTCCGATGATCTTCTCCACCGACGAGTGGCCAGGCGGACGCAACCTCGCCTACTCCCCGGCCCTCTGGCGGCGCTTGTTTGAAGCCATGCCGGGAAGCACGCTGGGGCTGAACCTCGACCCGTCTCACCTCGTCTGGCAGTTCATCGACATCGAGCGCGTCGTGCGTGAGTTCGGCAGCCGGATCTACCACGTCCACGCCAAGGACCTGGAGATCAACCGCGACGGCCTTTATGAAAACGGCGTGATGTCTCTTGGCATCGGCTGGCAGGTACCGCGCATGCCGGGCCTCGGTGAAGTCCCCTGGAACCGCTTCATCGCCGCCCTGATCGCGGCCGGCTACGACGGCGTCGTCTCGGTGGAGCATGAGGACCGCGCCTTCGAAGGCCAACTCGACCTGGTCAAGCGCGGTTTCCTGCTTGCGCGCAACACGCTCCGACCCCTCATAGTGTGAACACGCCGGGAGGGCCGTTTGACACGCTGAGATACGGCGCTTACGATCTCCTTCGGCATCGCGGCAAACGATTTCCGCCGTCGCGTCGTCACGCAGGACTTTCCGAGGCTGTCCTCGGTTCGGGTTTGTTAATAGGAGGTTTTCGTAAATGTCGGTAAGTAGATGGCCAAAGGCCATCGGATTACTACTTGCGGCCGGGCTGCTGGCGACGGCCTGCGGCGGGTCGACACCGTCCACCACCGCCACCAAGAAGTACGTGGTCGGCGTCTCCAACACGCTGACCGGCAACGGCTTCCGCGAGGAGATGATCTGTTCCATCAAGGCCCAGGCGAAGGCCTCGGGCATCGTCTCCAAGGTCGTCGTCGCCAACCGCACGACCGACCCCAGTGGTCAGATCGCCGACGTGCGCAACCTGATCTCCGCCGGCGTCAACGTGATCGTCATGAACCCGTCTGACCGCAGCGCGCTGGACGCGGTCATCAAGCAGGCCACGGACAAAGGCATCGTCGTGGTTACAGTGGACCAGGGCGTCACCTCAACCACGGCCTACCAGCTCTACAACAACCAGGTGAAGTACGCGCAGCTCGGCGCCGACTGGCTCTTCAAGCAGCTCGGCAGCAAGGGCAACGTGGTCGAGATGCGTGGCATCAACGGCGTGTCCGCCGATGCCGACCGCCACCAGGGGTTCATGGCCACGCTGGCCAACTACCCGAACATAAAGGTGGTCAAGGAGACCTTCACCAACTGGTCCTTGGACCCGGCGGCACAGCAGATCAAGGACATCCTCGGCTCGGGTCTTAAGGTTGACGGAATCTGGACCTCGGGCATCGACTCGACCGTCGTCGACCAGTACGTGACGGCCAAGAAGCCGTTTGTACCGGTGGTCGGCGCCGACAACAACGCATTCATCGGTCAGCTCGCGAACCTCAAGGCTCAGGGCCTTGCGGGCGCCGCGGTAACCAATCCCGCGACCGTCGGTGGTGCTGGCCTCGCGCTCGGCCTGGACGTTCTCCAGGGCAAGACAGAGCCTCACCTGGTGAACCTCGACCCGATTATCTGGGACAACCAGAGCAGCACCGGCTTGACCGAGCTGCAGAACCACTACGACACCAAGTTGGACGCTTACTACGGCGTCTCGTTCCAGGTGGCCCCTTGGACCACGTACACCAAGGCGGACCTGATCGCCTGCGCGGACGTCTAGCATCCATCGAACACACAATCGGGCAGGGCGTGGAGAAATCCACGCCCTGTCGTTTTCTCAAGCGCTAGTCTGATATCGCGCGATGACCGAGGCCGGGGTGTTGCTGGAGACGCGCGGCCTCTCTAAAAACTACGGCGCTGTGGTGGCCCTGAGCTCTGGAGACCTGAGCGTGCAGGCGGGAGAGATCCACGCGCTAATGGGGGCCAACGGTGCCGGCAAGAGCACTCTCGTCAAGGTGCTCACGGGCGACGTGACCCCCAACGCCGGCGTAATTCTGCTTGATGGCCGGGAGGTCCGGTTTCCATCACCTGCCAGCGCCCGCAAAGCCGGCCTGGCGTCCGTCTATCAGGACGTGAGCCTGGTGCCGCTCCTGACCATCGCGCAAAACCTGCGCCTCACCGGGACCACGATGGAAGCCATCAGACCCTGGCTCGAAGAATTGGAGCTCGAGGCCGTCGACCTGACGGAGCTCGCGCGCGACCTGCCGACTCCGACCCTTCATCTCCTGGACCTCGCTCAGGCGCTGGCCTCAATGCCACGCGTCCTGATCCTTGACGAGGTCACCGCCACGCTGCCGGCCGACCTGAGCGAGAGGGTCTTCCGGGTCGCTCGCCGCTGGCGCTCGGAGGGACGTTCGGTGGTCGTCATCTCACACCGGATGACTGAGGTGAAGGCCCTTTGCGACCGCGCGACCGTGCTCAGAGACGGCGCCACGGTCGGGGTAGTCGACCTCGAATCGAGCGGCCAGGAGGAGATCGTCTCTCTGATGCTCGGGCCCGAAGCCGCGTCGGTCGTCGTCTCCGAAGGTTCGGTTGCAGACCGCGAGAAGGTCTCGAAGGTGGACCGGCGGCCCGCTGTGGAGGTTCGGGGACTCCGCTCGGGGGTCCTGCAGGACGTTTCGTTCACGCTCCAACGCGGCGAGGTGCTGGGCATCGTGGCCCTCGAAGGCCAGGGCCAGGCGGACCTGTTCGAGTGTCTGAGCGGCAACCGGCGTCCTGCGGCGGGCGAGATTCTGGTCGAGGGCAAGGCGCGCCGGTTTCGGCATCCCCACGACGCCATCGGCGCGGGCTTGGTGCTGGTCCCGGCGGACCGCGCCCTCGCGCTGCTGCGCCAGCGCTCGGTGCTCGAGAACATCGCGCTGCCCATGGTCAACCGGCTCAGGAAGTGGGGATTGATCAATTCCGGGGCCGAGCGGCGCCGTGTCAAATCCGCGATCGATCGGCTGGAGATCGACACCCGCGCGCAGTCCCGCGTGATGCGGCTCTCCGGTGGCAACCAGCAGAAGGTCACGATCGCTCGGTGGCTGGCCACGGGCTTCATGACCCTGCTGTGCTTCGATCCAACTCGAGGCATCGACATCCGTACCAAGGAGCAGATCTACAAAGTCCTCCGCGAGCTCGCCGCTTCGGGCTCGGCAGTCCTGCTGTTCACGTCAGAGATGCCCGAGATCCAGCTCGCGTGCGATCGCGCCCTGGTGATGTACGGCGGCCGGGTGGTCGCCGAGCTATCCGCCCACGATGCCACTGAAGCTGCTCTGCTGAGGGCAGCTCACGGTCTCGGCCGCGCCGCGGCCGCAGAGGCAGCGTCGTGAACGCGGCCGCGACGGCCGGCCGGACGCCCGGCCGGCCACGCTTCCGGCGGCTCCTTCGCCGCAACGCATGGACCCTGGGGACCTATGCGTTGTTCGTGGCAGTGATGATTTTCACGGTCGCCATCCATCCCGACTACGGCCCGTTCGAGGTGCAATCCCTGGTGGTCGGAGCGTTGCCGCTTGCATTTGCGGCCGTGGCTCAGACGTGCGTCGTCCTAGGCGGCGGCATCGACCTGTCGATCGGGGCGATGATGGCGGTGGCCAACGTGCTGGCGGCGCGGTACATGCTCGGCCACGATTTCCAGACCTCACTGCTCATCTCGGTAGCGGTCCTCTTCGGCGGAACGCTGGCCGGTGGCTTGAACGGCCTGATCGCACTTCGTACCAAGGTGCCCGACATCGTGGTCACGCTGGCGATGTCCTTCGTCTGGGGAGGGGTCGCGCTGCTCATCCTTCCAAAACCCGGCGGGGGCGCGCCAGACGCGTTCCTGGCTCTGGCGTCCGGCAACCTGTTCACGCCCTGGCTGCCGAACGGGATCCTGCTTCTGGTCGGGGTCGTGGCCCTGGTCTGGATTCCTCTTCGATTCCGCGGCCTCGGTCTGGCGTTGTACGCCATCGGCAGCGACCGGACCGCCGCCTTTCGGAGGGGCGTCAGGGTCGGCCCAACACGCGTCTTCTCGTATGCGCTGGGTGGATTCTTCGCCGCCTGCGGCGGCCTCGCCCTGCTGATGAGCACAGGCATCGGTTCGCCACTCGCGGGCACCATCTACACCCTGAGCGGCGTTTCCGCGATCGTGCTCGGCGGGGTCAGCCTGGCCGGCGGCCGAGGCGGCGTCACAGGTCCGATCGTCGCCGCATTCGTGTTGACCCTGGTTCCGGCCGATCTCATCTTGTCCGGCACCGACCCCAACCTCGGCCAGGTCATCCAGGGCTGCCTGATCGTGCTCGTGGTCATGGCCGGCGGCCTGGCGCCGCTGCTCCGGAGGCGCGCCCCACGAACGACGGATGAAACGGGGGTGGCGGCGGCATGAGCGCTCCGGCAGTCGGGATGCGCGGCGGGCGATGGGCCGCGTTTCAACGCCAGCTGCAGGACAGGCCGTCGCTGGTGCTGGTCGGCGTGCTCCTGTTCCTGGTCCTCCTCATCGCGATCGCCCGTCCCGGAACCATCGGTGGCACTTGGGTCGCCAACACGATCCTGTTCGCAGCACCGCTCGGGATCGTGGCCGCCGGGCAGACCCTGGTCATGCTGACCGCCGGCATCGACCTGTCGGTCGCCGCAGTGATGACGGCCGCGGCTTATGTGGCGGCCAGCCAGTCCTACTTCGGCTCCATCCGCGCGGTGATCCTGGCGCTGGCGGTCGGCCTGATCGTCGGCCTGCTCAACGGGCTAGGCGTGGCGATCTTCCGGGTGCAGCCGCTGATCATGACGCTTGGCACCGGCCTGGTGATCTCCGGGTCGCTCCTCGTCTACAGCCTGCAGGTGAGCCACCAGGGACCGCCCGCGGTGCCCGACATCGTTCGCTACGTCGGCTCGGGCAAGCTGCTGGGGAGCGTGCCCGTGAGCGCCCTTCTGTGGGGCGCGATCGCCTTGATCGTGATCGTCGGTCTGCGCCAGACCGGCTTCGGGCGGCTGGTCTACGCCGTTGGCGACAACCCAACGGCAGTCCGCCTCGCCGGGATTCGAGGCTGGCTCGTCTTGCTTGTCACTTACGTGATCTGCGGCTTCTTCAGCGCCGTCGCGGGACTGGTCCTGGTCGGCGCCATCAATGCCGCGGACCTCTCCCTTGGCGATGTGTACCTGCTGCCGTCGGTGGCCGCCGTCGTCATCGGCGGAACCTCGATCTACGGCGGCAACGGGGGCTACGCCGGATCGCTGGTCGGCGCCCTGATCCTGTCCGTCCTCAGCAGCCTCTTCACGCTGCTCGACGCCCCGGACCCGCTGAAACAGATCCTCTACGGGGCGATTGTCGTGCTGCTGGCCGCCGTCTACGTACGAACCGCGGGGGATACCGGCTAAAGCGGCCGTTCGTCGCAGATTCCGTACGCGTCGGTCCAGGGACGGACGCGCTCGAACGCCGCGCTGGCGGCCAGCACATCGACATCAGCGCCGCGCCGGCCGATGATCTGCATCCCGACCGGCAGCCCCTCGACCAGTCCGGCTGGGATCGACGCCGAAGGATGCCCCGAGAAGTTTGTGAGGTATGTCAAGCACCAGCCGATCAGCGGATCGACCTCCTCGCCGTTGATCTGCGACGGACCGAGCGTGTTGCCGTCTGTGGCGTTCTTCACCGGCAAGCAGGCCACAGTCGGCGTAATAAGCAGGTCGTACCTCTGGAGCACAGATTCGATGGCGTCATAGACCTCGGTACGCGTGATCTGATCGTTCCAGACATCCATCGCCGAAAGCCCATAGCCGATCTCGATCCAGCGCCGGTATTCCGGAGGCAGGTCCTCAGGATGGTCTCGCATCAAGTCAATTCCCGTGGCCTTGAGTCCCTCGAGGCCCGAGATGTTCAGCGGCATCATCAGCCGGGTCCACGTATCGCTCAGCTCATGCTGCGGGCGCTTGATGCCGACTTTGATCTCCTCGACGGAAGCACCCGCGTCCGCAAAGGCCCTCACCGCTTCGGCCACCAGGCCGGCGACGCCGGATTCGATCGGATACACGTCGAAGTCAGGGCTGTAGGCGATCCGCCAGCCTTTCAGCGAACGGGAGAGGGCTGCTCCGAAGTCGGGGGTGTCTGTCAGGGAGAAGGGATCACGCGGGTCTGGACCGGCCATCACCTGGAGCCCCAGCGCCGCGTCCTCGACGGTTCGCGTCAGCGTCCCCTCGAACAGGAATGGTGTGAGGCTTGCGAACGCGTTGGGCCGGCCCCTGAAGGGGACACGTCCGAAGGACGCCCGGTACCCGTAGACGTTGCACCAGGCGGCGGGGATCCGGATCGAGCCGCCGGCGTCCGTCCCCTCGGCAATGGGCACCAGTCCATCGGCGACCGCAGCCGCGCTGCCACCCGAGGAGCCGCCCGGGTTGCGGGTCACGTCGAACGGATTGTGCGTCGGCCCGAAGAGGTAGTTGTCGGCGATGCCGCGCAGACCCATCACCGGCGCGTTGGTCTTGCCGATCAGTATCGCCCCGGCCGCCTCCATGCGTTCCGAGAAGGTGCAGTACGCGTCGATGACCTGGTCGCGAAGCGCGCGGACTCCCCCGAAGGTCGCCGGCCAGCCCGGCTTGAAGTCGAAGAGGTCCTTCATCGCGGCCGGCACGCCGTGCAGCGGCCCCAGCGTCGCCCCCGAGCTGAGGGCGGCCTCAGCCGCGCGCGCTCGTTCCATTGCCTGCGTGAAGTCGAGGTAAACGAAAGCGTTGAGACTCGGATTGCGCACCTCGATGCGCTCGATGGTCGACGTCATCAGCTCAACGGGCGACAGCTCCCGGCGGCGAATGAGCGATGCCATCTCCGTCGCCGAGGTCCAGGCGTGGTCGACGGTCATGCCGTTTTTTGCATGTCCCTAGTCTATTGGGGTCTTATGAGTGGATCCTCGCTGAGCGACCTCGGCGCAGCCGTGGTTGGAACAGGTTTCATCGGCGCCGTCCACGTTGATGCGCTGCGGCGGCTCGGCGTCCAGGTCCACGGCGTGGTCGGTTCCAGCAGCGCCCGGGGTGCGGAGCGAGCGCGGGCTGCTGGACTGCCGCCGGCGTATGAATCGATGGAGGCGATGCTCGCCGACAAGCGCGTCGACGTCGTTCACATCACCTCGCCCAACCACTTGCATCACGCGCATGCGAAGGCCGCGCTGAGCGCGGGCAAGCACGTCGTTTGCGAGAAGCCGCTGGCCATGACGTCGGCCGAGTCCGCCGATCTCCTGCGTCTGGCTCAGTCCAGCGGGCTGGTCCACGCGACCAACTTCAACATCCGGTTCTATCCCCTCTGCCAGCACGTGCAGCAGATGGTCCGCGAGGGCGGGCTCGGCGCCGTGCGCCTGGTCACGGGGCATTACCTCCAGGATTGGCTGCTGCTCGACACTGACTGGAACTGGCGACTTGATTCGGCCCTCGGCGGCTCGCTGCGCGCAGTCAGCGACATCGGCTCGCACTGGATGGACCTCACATCGTTTCTGACCGGTTCGCGAATTGCCTCGGTTTCGGCCGACCTGGAGACTTTCATCAAGGTGCGCCGCCAGCCGACGGGGCCGGTTGAGACCTTCGCGACGGGCGCGGCGAAGGACACCGTAGCTCGCCAGATCACGACCGAGGACTGCGCCACGATCCTGGTCCGTTACGAGAACGGCGCGCTGGGCTCGCTCGCGGTCTCGCAGGTGAGCGCTGGACGGAAGAACTCGCTGCGGGTCGAGATCGACGGAGCGACTGGCTCGGCGGCCTGGTACTCAGAGCAACCAGACGAGCTCTGGCTCGGACACCGCGGCGGGCCCAACGAGATCCTCCCCCGCGACCCCGGCCTTATGAACGCCGCCGGCGCTGCGGCTTCCTTCCTGCCCGGTGGTCATATCGAAGGTTTCGCGGACACGTTCAGGGCGCTTTACAACGCCGTGTACCGGGCTGTGCTGGAAGGCGGTCCGGCCGAAGACCGATACCCCACCTTCGCGGATGGGCATGATGAGGTGGTGGTCTGCGAGGCCGTAGAGCTCAGCGCGCGCCAGGGCAAGCGCATCGAGATCGAACGTAAGACATATAACCAGGAGAAACCATGAGCTCATTGATCGACCGTCTCACCTACGAGGACGTGGCCAAGACAATCGACCACTCCCTGCTGCGCCCGGAGCTGGACGACCAGTTCATCGAAGACGGCTGCCGGCTCGCGGCCAAGTACGAGGTCGCCTCGGTGTGCTGCAAGCCGGCTGACGTTGCCCGCGCGGTCGAGCTGCTTAAGGGGACCAGCGTCGCTGTCGGCACGGTGATCGGATTCCCCCACGGCGGCACGACCACCGAGGTCAAGGTATTCGAGGCCGAGCAAGCGCTGCGCCTGGGCGCCACCGAGCTCGACATGGTCATCAACATCGGCGCGCTGCGATCAGGTCGCGATGCCTACGTCCGAGATGAGATCGCGGCGATCGTCGCCGTCGCACACCCCGCCGGCGCCATCGTCAAGGTGATCCTCGAGAACGCTTACCTGGACGACGACCAGAAGGTGCGCGGCTCCAAGCTCGTAGAGGCGGCAGGCGCCGACTTCGTGAAGACGTCGACTGGCTTCGCTCCCACCGGGGCGACACATGAGGACCTTGCGCTGATGCGCCGGTCGGTCTCGCCGCACATCGGCGTCAAGGCGGCCGGCGGCGTGCGCACACTGGATACTCTGCTTGCGGTCATGGAGCTGGGCGTCACCCGCGTCGGGGCGACCGCGACAGCCACGATCCTGGACGACTTTCGCGTGCGCAAGGCGGCTGGTGCCGAAGCTCGACCCGCAGCCGCCATCTAGCGGTAATGCAGTTCGGCATCGGCTTCCTCGGCGACAGCGACGCGCGCGAGGTGCTGGGCTGGGCCCGCGATCTCGAGCGCCACGAGCATCTGGATCGCCTGTGGGTCGCCGACGAGAAGTTCCTGCGCGACCCCTGGGTGCAGCTCGGCGGGATCGCCGCGGTCACGTCTCGGGTTTCGATCGGCATCTGTGTCACTGAGCCGTACATCCGGCACCCGGCACTTACCGCCACGGCGGCCGCTACGCTGCAGGAGCTGAGCGGAGGTCGGGCCATACTCGGCCTGGGCGCGGGCTCGACCGGCTTCGAAGCGCTGGGCATCGCGCAGCGAGCGCCCGCGCGCGCGATCACGGAGTGCATCGAGCTGTGCCGAAAGATGTGGACGGAGCCGGCCCCTTTCTCCTACAAGGGCGAGCAGGTCCGGTTTGCCGACAGCCGGCTCGACTTCAAGCCCCCCAGCCCGATTCCGATCTATGTCGCGGCGCGCGGCCCGAAGATGCTGGCCACGGCGGCAAGGCTGGCTGATGCCGTCTTGATCGGCAGCTTTGCCCAGGGCCGAGGTCTCGACTATGCCCTGAAAACGATTCGCGAAGCCGAGGCCGGACGAAAACCCGAACTGCCGCCTCTCCGCAAGGCCGCGTGGATCTATGTCTCAGTCAGCCCGCATGCAGAGGATGCTCAGCGCGGAGCGGAACGCGGACTAGCGCTTGCGGTGCGCAGCAGTCACGCCATGCTGACCGCGATCGGGTACGTGATCCCCGCCGAGGTGCTCGACTTCATCTTGAAGGGCACGCACAGCCTGACCGATGACGAGGTCGACTGGGTGGTGGCCAGGCTTCCGCATGAGCTGGTCGAGGACCTGACGGTGGCCGGTGACGTCACTCAGTGCGTGACCAAGCTGCGCGGGATGAGCGACAGAGGCGTGGAAGAGGTGGCCATCCTTCCGTTTGCGCCGTCGGGCGGCAACATGAAGGACATGGTCGATCTGCTGCTCACCGAGGTGGCGCCCCAACTCAGCAGCCGGTCCTAGTCAGATGTCCTTTGCCGCGCGCATGTCCGCGATCTGTTCTTCGGTATAACCCAGCTCGGTGAGTACCTCGGTCGTGTGCTCGCCGGCATCCGGCGGCATCCGGCGCAGCGTGGCTTCGCCCGAGCTGTAGCGGACCGGGTGCTTGAGCACTCGGACACGCCCCGCGCGGGGGTGATCGAACTCGAGGACCGGCGAGATGTGCTTCACCGCCACATCGTCGAACGTCTCGGCCAGGCTGTTCACAGGTGCGCACCAGATGTCGTGCACGCGAAGAAGCTCCAGCCACTCCGCCGTCGTTCGCTCGCGAAAGAATGGATCGAGCGCATCACGAATCTCATCGCGCTTGGTGAAGGCGATCGCCGGATCCTCAAAAGGCGCCAACGCCGCGGGGTGGCCAAGCACCTCGCTGAGCGCGCTGATCGGAGCCATCGAGATGGCGAGGTGGCCATCTGAGGTCGCGTAGAAGCCGTAGGGCACCGAGTGAAACGTGTCGGCGATGGGAGTTCGCGGGCGCTTTAGGTTCGCCCCGTTGAGGTGATAGACGACGGGCTCGGTCTGGATGTCGAGCGCTGCGTTCATCATGATCAGCTCGACTCGCTGTCCTTCACCCGTGCGCTCGCGATGCACCATCGCGCCAAGGATTCCCATGGCGAGCAGGCTTGCGCTGTGCTGATCGACGATCGCGCTTGCCGCCACCGTTGGCCCTCCCGACTCGGTCCCGGTGTTGGCGCCTAAGCCAGAGATGGCCTGCAGGAGCAGGTCCTGGCCGGGAAGGTGGCTGTATGGCCCGTCGCTTCCATAACCCGAGCCGGATGCGTAAATGACGCGCGGGTTCGACTCACGAATCTGGTCGTAGCCAAGGCCGAGGCGACTCATGACCCCCGGACGGTAGTTCTCGATGATCACGTCCGCCCCGTCGGCGAGCTTGCGAGCTGCCTCTACGCCGCGTGTGCTCTTGAGGTTCAACGTCACGCTGCGGAGGTTGCGGTTGCCGAGCAAAAAGAATGCGCTGACACCGTTGAGATACAGGTCGGCCCCAGACCAGCTGCGCTCCCACGCTCCCCTCCCCGGCGGCTCGACCTTGATCACGTCCGCACCCATGTCGGCGAGGTACTGGCAGGCGGCCGGACCAAGCAGGAACTGCGTGAACGCGAGGATGCGCACGCCACCCAGCAGGTTGAGACTCTTCTGCTCTGTCAATCGACGAGCTGCATGATGTGCGTGGCCACGGCGACGAGCTCATCGCGCTGGTTCTTGACCTCGATTTTCGCGATCGTCCGTTCCCTCTCCCGCTCGATGCCGGTGATCTCGTAGTCGATCGTGATCGTGTCGCCGAAGAACACCGGCTTGATGAAGCGGATGCGGTCGTAGCCGACGGACACCATCGGCCGGTCGAAGTCCTGCAGGATGCGAGTGGACGCGGCCGACGTGTAGCCGACGATCAGGGCGCCGTGTGCGACGCGGTGGCCCAGGCTGGTTTTGCTCGCGTACTCCTCATCGACATGGTTGGGATCGAGGTCCCCTGTGATCCCGGCGAACAGGTAGACGTCGGACTCGCTCACCGTTTTGGTGACCCGAGTCTTGAGCCCGATCGGAACGTCGTCGATGCCCTTGCCGCTCATGGTCTGCGACCTACCACCAGGCGCTTCCCGCGCTCACGCCGCCATCCACAAAGACGGTCTGCCCGGTGATGAAGCGTGATGGGTCTGATACAAGGAAATGAACCACGTCGGCGACGTCCTCCGGCTGTCCGAGGCGTCTGAGGGGCGTGTTGGCGATGGTCGCCTCGACGCGCTCGGGAAACTGGTCCATATAAGCCCTCGTCAAGGGCGTCTCGATGATGCCGGGGCCGACGGCATTGACGTTGACGCCCAGCGGACCCCACTCGATCGCAAGCGCGCGAACCAGGCCCGAAAGGCCGGCCTTAGTCGCCGCGTATGCCGCGCGCAGCTCCATGCCGTGAATCGCCGAAATGGAGCTGGTGATGACCACCCGGCCTCCAGGTCTTGCAAAAAGCAAAGGACCGAAAACCTGGCAGGTGATAAAGACGCCATAGAGGTTGGTGTCGAGCATGTCGTGAAGTGGTTCGTCGGCCAGATCGAGGGCTTTGACACGCGTATTGACGCCGGCGTTGGGGATGAGAATGTCCAGCTGCGGCACCTTGTCTCTTAGAGCCTCCAGCGAACGGCGGTCGCGCACGTCGGCGATCTCGGCGCCGCACAGAGGATCTTCAGCGAACTCCTTGTGAAACAGCGCGACCTGTTCCTTGGATTTGCTGATTGCGATGACCTTGGCGCCGTTGCGCCTCAAGACCCGCACGATGGCCAAGCCGATGCCTCGCGTCCCTCCGGTTACGAGCGCCGTCTTCCCCTCTAAGTTTTGGCCTTCGAGGCTCATCGCGCTGCCTTGACCTGAACTTTGGCGAACGGCTCGAGGATGTGTTTGGAGAACAGCTCGAGCTGGTGGAGGTCAGCTGTCATGGTGTGGATGAACATCTCTTCGACGCCCGCATCGATTCGCTCCTGGATGCGGCGCTGAATATCGTCGATCGTCCCGGTCAGATAGACAGCCTCGATATAGTCCCAGGGGCGCTCGTCCGAAACCACGCCCATCATGTAGCGCTTCTGCTCCTCGACGGCGTCCTCTCGCGAGGTTTTCTCACTGAGCCAGCAGAAGTTCTCGTGAGCGACCGTGAATTTCTTCTGCGCCCGGGTCGTACCCATGCGGGCCAGCTCGGCATCGATCAAGCCCAGGTCCTCCGCGATCTGCGGCGGTGCTGCGGTCGGGCGGGCGATCCATCCATCCCAGCGGCAGATGCGCTCCAGCACCTTTTTGGACATCTCAGGCTGGTCGGGCGAGGCGGCATGCGCAAACTGGGCGCCGCCTGCGACCCACACCGGCGGGACGTGGCTCAGCGGTTCGACGGAGATGTCGTTCATGCGGTAGTACGTGCCTTCGAAGGTCACGTGGCCGCCTTTGAGAAGCTGCATCGAGGCCTCTAGAACCTCTTCGGTGCGCGCGCCGCGCTGCTGGCGCGTGCTGCCCGTCGACTCGAACTCGGGCGGATACCACCCGGTCCCGACGCCATACACGAACCTGCCGCCGCTCAGGTGCTGCAGGGTGGCGATTTCCTTGGCGAGCACCACCGGCTGGCGCGTCGGCAAGACGAGAACCGAGGTGCCGAGCTTGACCCGGCTGGTGACCGCGGCCACGTGGGCCAGCGTCATCATCGGCTCGGTCCAGCTCACGCGGTAGAACCGCGACGCCGTGAGCAAGTGGTCGGTGATGAACAGCGAGTCGAAGCCCAACTCCTCCGCTTTCACCGCAAAACGGCGGATCTGGTCCCCGTGCTTGGCGTCCTGGCCCGGCAGTAGATAGGAGGGAACGAACGAGCCCAGCTTCATCTACGACGCCTCGGCGACGCGGACGTTTTCGTCCAGCTCGCCCGCGAATATGAGCGTCTTGCGGATGCTTTCCCGCTCCGCGGCCGAGATCGGCAAGAGGGGCAGGCGGACGGTTTCCCGATCGACAATTCCCTGCATGACCAGGGCGGCTTTGCAGCGCGCCCGGTAGTTCCTGACCGGAGGAGCGAAGATCGCGTTGACCAGCGGCGTCAGGCGATCCATGATCCTGCGCGCCTCCTCGTGGCGGCCGGCCAGCGCATACGCGATCAGATCGACCTGTTGCTTCGTCGCCACCGCGCCAAAGCCGATGAGCGCGCCTTCCGCGCCGAGCAGGAAGGACTCGTAGATGAAGTTGTCGTTTCCGGTCAGCAGGACGCAGTCGCTTCGTGCCGACTTCACCGCATCGCGAACCTCGACGAACAGCTGGGGATTGAAGGAGGCCTCCTTGATCGCGGCGACCTGGGCCACCATGCAGAGACGGCTGAGCGTCTCCGGTTCGAAGTTGACACCGCCAAGCGCGGGCTGAAGCTGGAAGAGGATGAGCGGCAGGCCACTGGCGTCGCCGATCGCGGCGTGATACCTCACCGGCACCTCGGGATCGAGCGGAGTCCCCTGGTAGGCGCTGATGGGAAAGACGAGCAGGCCGTGGACTCCCACCGTCTTGAGATCCCGCGCCATCGTCACGGCCTGGTCGGTGAATTGAGCGCCCAGCCCGGCGATGATCGAGATCCGGTCGCCAACCTCCTCGAGCACCACTTCCAGGACACGCAGCCGCTCCTTCGGCCAGAGGTGCGGCCCCTCCCCCGTGTCCACGTTGATGGCGAGCGCCTTCGGTTCGGCCGCCGCCACGTGGCGAACGTACTTCCGCAAGCCGGCCTCGTCGATCCGCCCGTCATCAGTCATGGGCAGGACCGTCGCCGGAATCAGACCACCAAGATCGAGCTTCATCCAATCCTCCAGAAGTGACTTAACCGACGGCGACGTTCTGTGCCAGCTCGCCGGCGGCGACCATTGCATCCCGCATCCCTTGCCTGTCTGCCGGTGAGATCGGCAGCAGCGGCTCGCGGACTGTCGCCCGGGGAATGATCCCCTGCATGACAAGCGCTTCTTTCGCCCGCGCGCGGTAATCGCGAACGGGAGGCGCAAACATCGCCCGCTCCAGCGGCGCAAGCCGATCCATGACCACCTTCGACTCGGCGAAGCGACCCGATACGGCCAGATCTACCATCTCGGCGAGCTGACGAGTCGGGACGGCGCCAAACCCGAGGAGCGCGCCGTCGGCGCCAAGCACAAACGATTCGTGAATGAACGGGTCGTCGCCGGTCAGCACGGCGATCGGTCGAGCTTGCTGCCGCACCGCGGCCATCAGATCGACAAAGATGCGGGCGTCGAAAGAAGCGTCCTTGATCGCGACCACCGGTGCGAGTCCGCACAGCCGCTCGATGATCTCGGCCGGCAGGAGAACCCCGCCAAGTGAAGGCAGCAGGTTGAACAGGACCAGCGGCAGGCCCACACCGTCTCCCACCGCGGCGTGATAGCGAACCACAACCTCCGGGTCCATCGGAGACCCCTGATACGCGGAGATCGGAAAAACGAGCAGGGCTGACGCCCCGGCGGTCTTGTAGTCACGTCCGTAGGCAACCGCCTGCTCGGTGAACTGCGCCGGCAGCCCGGCGATCACAGGCAGCCGATCGCCGATCTCGTCGACCACGATCTCGAGCACGCGCACCCGCTCCTCGTGAGAGAGATGAGGTGCCTCTCCCGTGTCCACGTTGATCGCGACGCCATGGATCGTGGTCTGGGCGATGTGCGTCATGTAGTGACGCAGCGCAGGCTCATCGATCTGCGCGTCCTGGGTCATCGGCAGCACCGTGGCCGGAAAGAGTCCCTTGAAATCGATCTTCGTCAATCTGGGGATTCTGACCTTGCTGCTGCCGGCCTGCCCTCGAACAGGTCGCGACCCGCCACGAGGGCGTGAATCTTGGCGTCTGCGATGGAGCGCGCCAGCATCCAGAAGCCGCAGTCCGGGTGGACGTATGCAATGCGTTCGGCGCCGCCGAGCAGATCGGCGGCGGCCTGGATGCGCCGAGCCACTTCAGCCGGCTTCTCGACCACAGTGGTCTTGATGTCGATCACGCCGATGCCCAGCTTCAGCTTCGGGTTGATCTCGGCCACTTTTTCGAGGTCGCCGTAGCCCGGTCGGGCGAGCTCCAGAACGATGTGATCCGCATGGATCAGGTCGAAAAACCTGATAAGCCTGGCCCAGGTGCCCGACTGGATCTGCTGGCCTCCGTAGTTGCCGAAGCACAGGTGCACGGCCGGTGAGTGAGGAACCGCGTCGAGGATGCGGTTGATGACCTCGGCCGCCAGCTCGGCGTCCTCGGGCCTACCGGGAAGATTGGCCTCGTCCACCTGGACCACGGCCGCGTCGATGCCCCTGACCTGGGCGGCCAGGACATCGGCCAGCGCGATGGTCAGCGCGTGGTGATCGTGGTAGTGGGTGTCGAGCATCATGCGCGCGAGCATGTACGGGCTGGTCAGCGTGAACTTGATCGGGCGCAAGCTCAGGGCGGCCACATTCCGGTACGCCTCGACAAGGTCCAGAGTGCCTTCGCCGACCGGCCCTTCGACCACCCCGGCCGGGCGTCGCCGAAAGCCGAGGTGCGTCTGCGATTGGAACAGCTCGACGTCCGATCTTCGAAGCTCGGTGCGAATCCCGTCCATGGGCCGCACGAAGTAGTCGATCATCCCGTTCGTCTCCGGATGGTTGGGGTTGAAGCGATACAGCTCGCCGTCCACCACGAGATCGATCCCCGCAAGCTCCTGGAGGTGCAGGACCACCGCGGTGGCGTCCTTCAATGCCTGTTCGCCTGGTTGTGCGACCAGCCACTGCGGGACGGGATAGCTGCCCACAAGCGTCGTCTGGATGCGAGCCGCGGTCATGGTTCCTGCACGTACTGGATCAGCACGCCGTCCGCGCGTGCCGGATCGACAACGCCGACCATCGTGCCGCGAGCACCGCTCTGTGGGGTGGTGTCGATGAGCACCAAACCATGGCGGCTCGCTTCCTCGAGCGCATCGGCCACATCGTCAACCTTCAAGGCGAGGTGATGGATGCCCTCACCGTGCTTGGCAAGGAACTTGCCGACGTCGGTTGCGTCGTCGAGCGGCTCGAGCAGCTCGACCGCCACAGGGCCCCCAAAGAACGCGACGCGCACGTCTGGAAACGTCTCTTCTCCGCGAAAGTCGAGGCCGAGGGCATTCTCGAAGTAGGAACGAGACTGCTCGATCGATCGAACCGCCCACCCGAGATGGTGAATCGCAGCCACTACGCCGGCGCTCCTGGACTCGATCTGATCCGAGATGGTGTCATATCCGATTGACTCTCACGACGGCCACGGCCATAGTATGCGACATGACGGAAATCCTTTTCCTTTTCTGTCACCCTTGAGCTCGGTACTGAGCGGGAAGGTCGCCGTCATCACCGGGGGTAACCAGGGCATCGGCCTGGCCACCGCACGCGCCATGGCCGGTGCCGGCGCGTCACTCGCCCTGGCTGCCCGTACGCAAGCATCGCTGGAGAGCGCTGCTCGCGAGATTCGCAGCCTTGGCGTCGACTGCCTGGCCGTGGCGTGCGACGTGGCCAACCCGGAATCCACCGACGCAATGGCTGCGACAGTGCTCAAGCACTTCGGCAGGGTTGACGTGGTCGTCGCCAACGCCGGCATCGCAGGCGCCATCAAGCCAATGCATGAGATCACCTATGAGGAGTGGCGGGATTGCCTGACCACCGATCTCGACGGTGTGTACCTCACGTTCCGGCGGTTCATCCCGGCGATGGTCGAAGCAGGACAGGGCGGGAGTCTGATCGCCTTGTCGTCGATGACCGGCAAGCGACCCCTGCCCGACCGAACTCCTTACTGCGCCGCGAAGATGGGCGTGATCGGCCTGGTGCGCAGCCTGGCAATGGAGCTCGGGCCACACCAGATTCGGGTCAACAGCATCTGCCCTGGAGCTGTTGCGGGCGACCGCCTCAACCGGATCGTGAGGCAGAACGCCGAGTCACGCGGCATCACCGAGGCAGAGTCGATGCGCCAGTTCAGCGATCCGGCCGCACTCAAGCGTCCCACCCTGGCCGAAGAGGTGGCCGCCGCATGTGTCTTCCTGGCCGGCGAGGCAAGCTCGGGCATCACCGGTGAGGACATGAACGTCTCCGCCGGCCTGGTCATGTACTGAGAGTCACGGTGCCCAAACAGAAGCGGGTGCCGGCGGGGATCGAGCGGCGCCTGCCGATCCTTTCAGATGTGGCCGAAGAGGCCGCGGTTTCTCTGACCACCGCCTCGCGCGCGCTGGATCCTGACAACGACCACCCGGTCAGCGATCGCACGCGCGCTCGCGTCCTGGCCGCCGCCACGCGGCTGGACTACCGGCCGAATCCGATGGCCCGCGCCCTTCGGACAAGGCGCGTGCCGACCATCGCGGTCGTAGTGCATGACGTCAGCGACCCGTATTTCGCCGAGATCGTCCGCGGCGCGACGGCGGCCGCCTCGGCCCGAGGGTTTCTGACCGTGGTCTGCAGCAGCGACCGCGATCCCGTCACCGAGCTCCGCTATGTCGAGATGCTGTGCTTAAGCCGCGTCTCGGGCGTGCTGTTTGCGGGCGGAGGCCTGGACGAAGAGAACTATCGCCGCCAGATGAGCGACTACGCCCGCAGCATCGCCCATTACGGCGGGGCCATCGTCGCGCTCGCTCCGCGCTCAGAAAAATGGCCTGCCGAAGTGCCTGCCAACCGGGCCGGGGCCGGCATGGTGACCAAGCACCTCCTGTCTCTCGGCCATATCCATATCGCCATGGTCAGCGGTCCAGCGACTCTGTTCACGAGCCGCGAGCGGGAGCTCGGTTACCTCGAGGCTATGAAGTCCGCCGGCCTTGAGCCGCGCATCGAGCGGGCCGACTTCACGATCGCGGGCGGCGCCGAAGCCATCGGTCAGCTGGTGAGCGCCGACCCTCCCACCGCGGTATTCGTGGCCAGCGACACCATGGCTCTCGGGGCGCTGTCGGAGCTCCGGCGGCGGGGCATCGATGTTCCACGCGACCTGTCCGTCGCCGGCTTCGACGATATCCCCGGGCTGGAGTTCATCGACCCAAGGCTGACCACCGTCCACGTTCCCATGGTCGAGATCGGCGCAGCCGGCGTGGCACGGCTGCTGCGCCAGCTCGACGATGGCGACACGAATACACGGACCAAGTTCCACGCGGTGCACCTAGTGGTGAGAGAGAGCACGGGCAAGCCCCGCGAGGTCTCTCGTGCCGGCTAAACGCGCCCCGGACCTACGTTCAGCGCCAGCCTCGCGCGTCGATCGCCTGCCACCTCGCCACCCCACCGCGATCGACGATGGCCATCTCGGGATGCAGGTTGACGACCGTGCACACGTGCGTCGGGACAATCACCACGAAGTCGCCGACGGACAGGCCGGTCGCGCCGGCGGAGGTGAGGACCGCGTGCTCCTCGCTCAATCGCGCCACATTGAGATGCGGCTTACCCAGCACGATGCCAAAGCCCGTCATACCGGGCACCCGCAGATCTGCCGAGAGAGCTTTGGATCCCGCATCGATGACCGCCCGATCTTCCGCCGGCGTCGAGACCACGCACGCCGCGACGGCGAGGGCGCAGTCTTCGAGCCTCATGACGCCGAGCGTGACCTGGTTGGCGTCGGCGTACACATACGTCCCGGGGCGAATCTCGGTGATGCCTTCGAGAGGATGGGCGCCCATCGTGGGCGTCGAGCCGATGCTCAGCTCGCGTACCTCGATTCCGCGCGAACGCAGCAGGCCGGCGGTCTCGAGGAGTCCGTTCGCCTCTTGGGCCGCGACCATTCGGCGCTCGGCATCGTCCTTCGCCTGGTAAGCGTGGCCGCCGTGGGTGATCAGGCCTCGGAATCGGCTCTGACCGATCGCGCGCACCAGGTCGGCGACGGCCATGAAGGTGGGATCACCGGCTGGGGTGCCGATGCGATGCTGGCCGGTGTCGACCTCCCACATGACCTCGACGTGAGCCGGCAGCATGCTCGCGACTCCCACATCGTCCACCGCGACCGCCAGGCGCCCCAGCCGGGCCGCGAGAGCGCCGAGCCGGCGCAGCTTCACCTCGCCGACCGGCGGGTGAGCGATGAGGAGGTCGTCCACGCCGGCGGCCGCGAACGTTTCAGCCTCCGTCAGCGTGGCCACGGTGAGTCCTGTGGCGCCAAGCGCCAGCTGCCAGCGCGCGACCTCGACGCTCTTGTGGGTCTTGGCGTGAGGCCGCAACCGGACGCCGCTTGCAGCGGCAAACTCGGCCATCCGCCGGAGGTTGGCCTCCATCACGACTTCATCGACGACCGCGACCGGCGTGCCGGACTCGGTCGCCACGCGGATCGCAAGCTCGAGAATCACGCTCGGCATACTAGGTAACAGAGGCCAAGAGAGTAAATAGATGGCGTACGACAGGAAACAGGGCCAGCACCAAGTCGCTCAGTCAAGCCGGCCTGACTACCGAGTTGAGGTGGGCCACGCGGAGGTGCCCGTGGGCGCACCCCGAAGTTTCATTGTGCTCGATCCCGCTCGCGCCGCAACGCTTACGGGATGGACCGCGACGCTGATCCCATCCGGAGGCCGGCGGCCTGATGCCGGCAGCGTCGGCGCCGCGGAGTACATCGACGCAACTGTGCATCTGGTTCCGGCGCTACGGCCGGCACTCCTCCATGGAATCGATGAGGTGGAGAGACTTGCACTTTCGAAAACGGGCCGCGCGTTCACCGAGTGTTCCGCCGACGAACGCGAGGACGTCCTGCGTCAGTTTCAAGCAGCCGATGACACCGACGCATTCAACATGGTCAGCGACTTCACCTATGAGGCCTACTACGGTCACCCCACGGTGCTCGCCGCCCTAGAGGCCGAAAACGGCTGGCGGGGCACCGCGCCCATGTCCCCGAGCGTGATCACTCCGTTCGACCAGTCTCAGCTCGAGCGCGTCCGCACGCTGCCGCGTCGCTATCGCGCCGTCGATGCCGGCAAGGGAGTCAAGGCATGAACCGGCAGCCCGGCGCGGACGTGCTCGTGATCGGCTCCGGGGCAGCCGGCGCCGCGCTGTGCAAGCGTCTGTCAGAGAAAGGCGCAAAGGTCATCTGCCTCGAGCAGGGCGACTGGATCGACCGCACGCGGCTGCCGAAAGCTCACGTCGACTGGGAGGTGCGCGGCCGGCGACACTGGGCTGCCAAACCCAACGTGCGGCGCTGGGCCGGCGACTACCCGGTGGCCAGTGAAGGTGCGGACCCGGTCGACGTTTACATGTACAACGCGGTCGGCGGAAGCCAGGTGGGTTTCGCCGGCAACTACTGGCGAATGGCCCCCTCCGACTTCCGCGTTCGCACCCTGGACGGGGTCGCAGCGGACTGGCCTTTCGACTACGAGGAGCTGGCTCCCTACTACGCCATCAACGAGGCCGAGGTCGGCGTCGCGG
Organism: Candidatus Dormiibacterota bacterium; assembly: GCA_035937155.1. GTDB lineage: Bacteria > Chloroflexota > Dormibacteria > Dormibacterales > Dormibacteraceae > Palsa-870. The sequence continues at coordinate 28,724 of DASYVJ010000092.1, forward strand.
GCCTGGCCGGCGATCCGTGCGGACCGCCGAGGCCTCCCCTCCCCAACCCGCCGGCGCCCATCGGGCGGCCGGGTCAGCTGCTCGTCAATGCGTACGAGAAGCTCGGCTGGTACTGGTGGCCGACCGAGCAGTCCATCACCACGGCGGACTACCGCGGACGGCCGGCCTGCACAAACATGGGCTGGTGCACCTTCGGATGCACGCAGGGTTCGCTCTCGACAGCCGACCTGACTTATTGGCCTGGCGCGCTTGAGAACGGAGTCGAGCTGCGAACCAACGCGCGAGTGCGCGAGATCATCCTCGGGCAGGATGGCCGGGCGCTCGGGGCCCGCTACTACGACAAGGACGGCGTGATTCGGGAAGCTCATGCCGCCGTGACTGTGGTCGCCTGCGGTGGGCTCGGCACGCCGCGGCTCCTTTTGATGTCCACGTCCGCAACGCATCCGAACGGACTCGCCAACTCGAGTGGACTCGTCGGCAAGAACCTGATGGTGCACGTACAGAGCTTCGCCACCGGACTCTTCGATGAGCCCGTGGAGGGCTGGCACGGGACCTGGGGCGGCACCGTCTCGACGCGGCAGTTCTACGAGACGGACCCCGCACGCGACTACGTACGCGGGTTCATCATGAGCGGCTGCGTGGGCTGGTCGGCGCTCAACCTCGCGCTGCAGATCGCACCGTGGGGCTCAGGACATCACAAGGCGTTTGACGAGCACATCAATCACGAGATCTCGCTATACCTGTGCGGCGAAGACCTGCCCGAGGAGACCAATCGCGTCGAGCTCGATTGGACTCACCTCGACGGATTCGGGATGCCCGGTGTGGTCACGCACCACGAGCTAAACGAGAACAGCCACCGGCTGGGGCGCGACATGATCGCGCACGCGCGGCAGGTGCTCGAGGCCGCGGGCGCGAAGAGCGTCCGTGATGCCGGCCTTGCGCCGATCTGGGGATGGCACCTCCTCGGGACCGCGCGCATGGGAGACGACCCGCAGACGTCGGTCGCGGACCGATTCAACCGCGCCCACGACGTGCCGAATCTTTTCATCGCCGACAGCAGCAGCATGCCGACCAGCGCGGGCGTGAACCCGAGCGCAACCATCCAGGCGCTGGCGCTGCGCTGCGCGGACCACATCTGGGACCTCCGCCGCGAGTGGTCAAGCACTGGGTGAGTGATGAGGGAAAACCAGAGCACGCATACGTAGGGCAGCCCCTTCGCCGGCGTGAAGACCATGCGCTGATCACCGGCCGCGGCCGCTACGCCGGCGACCTGCGCTTCCCGGGCTTGCTCCACGCGGCGGTCTGCCGCTCGACGGTGCCTCACGGCGTGCTGGGTGGAATCGATCTCGACGCTGCCCGATCGATGCCCGGGGTGGTGGCGGCGTTCGCTGCCGGCGATCTGCCCGAAATCCGCGGCGTCATGGTCGACGCGGTCTTCCCTGATGTGCACCTCGTCGGACGGCCGGTGCTGGCGAAGGACCGCGTCCGCTACATCGGCGAACCGGTGGCCGTGATCGTTGCGGAAGATGCGTATCAAGCGGCGGATGCCGCGGCCGCGGTTGGGATCGAGTCAGAGCCCATCTCGGCGGTGGCGGACGTGCTCGCCGCCACCAGCGCCGGCGCGCCCAGCCTGCACCCGCCGCATGAAAGCAACGTGGCGGGCAGGCTCGTGCGCGAATTCGGCGACCTGGATGCGGCATTCGCACAGGCGGCTTTCGTCGACCGCCACAGGTATCGACTGGCACGGGTCGCAGGTGGCTACCTCGAACCGAGGGCCTGCTGTGCCATGTGGGACAAGGCGACCGATCACTGGGAGATCTGGACGTCCACGCAGTGGGTGCACGGCGTGCGCGACCGGGTCGCCGAGATGCTCGGCGTGCACGTCAGCCAAGTGCGGGTCCGCGCAGAGAACGTGGGCGGTGGCTTCGGGCCAAAGGGCGTGCCGTATCCCGAAGAAGTCCTCGTCGCCGCTCTTGCCCGTCGGCTGGAGCGGCCGATTTCGTGGGTGGCCGGACGAAGCGAGGACACGGCCTCATCCATGCAGGCACACGGAGACACGATCGATGTCGAGGTGGCCGTCGACGCGACGGGCCGCTTGCTCGGTCTCAAGGCTCATCTGCTGCACGACATCGGAGCCTATGCAGCGGCGGGCGCCGCGCTGGCCGCCACCATCACCAACCACATGCTCTCGGCATACCGAGTGCCTGCGTACCGCGCCGACATCGACCTCGTCTACACGAATGCCGGCCCGACCGGGTTCGTGCGCGGTGGCGGCCGGGAGGTCGGCAACTTCACGATCGAACGCACGATGGACCGGATCGCGGCAGGGCTCGGCCTGGACCACGTCGAGGTGCGGCGCCGCAACGTGGTTCGCACCGATGAGATGCCCTACGAGACCGGGCTGCCCGGCATCGTGTACGACGGGGGCGACTATGTAGCCCTGCTCGATCGTGTCTCGGCAGCAGTGAAGCAAGAACGAGCTGGCCCACGCACCGGGGTAGGCATAGCCCTTTCAGTCGAGCGGACCGGAATCGGTTGGGCCGAGGAGGCACGCCTCGCGATCCACGCTGACGGCTCCGCCGTCGCGAGCCTCGGCTCGACGCCAGGTGGGCAGGGGCACGACACGACGTTTGCGCAAGTTGTGGCGACGTCGCTTGAGTGGCCGATCGAAAAGGTGCGCGTGGTGACCGGCGACACCGACACCGTCGCGCGCGGCGCGGTCACCGCGGCGAGCCGCTCTGCATTCGAGGTCGGGAACGCAGCGGCGATGGCGGGGGCCTCGGCCCGCAAGCGGCTGATCGAGATGGGAGCCGAGCTGCTCGAAGCCGACGCGGCGGATCTCGTTCTGAGCCCGGAAGGCGTGCACGTGAGAGGTCTCCCGGCGCGCTCCATTGCGCTCTCACGAATCCTGAGCGAGGGTTCGCTCGAGATCAGCGAGGTTTTCCAGGCGCCTCCGGCATACGCCAGCGCATGCCACGCGGCGGTTGTCGAGATCGATCCCGACCTTGGCTCGGTGAGGATCGTGCGGTACGTGATCGGACACGATTCGGGCCGCTCGATCAACCCGCTGCTGGTCGAGGGCCAGCTCCACGGCGGGTATGCACATGGACTTGGCTACGCGCTGCTCGAGGAGGCCGTCTACCAGCCTGACGGAGTTTTCGTGAGCGGCAGCTTCCTGGACTACCTGCTCCCGAGTCCTCCGGACGTGGCTGTCGTGCCCGAGATGATCCAGGTGGAATCAGAGGTTTTCGGCAATCCGCAGGGCTTCAAAGGCGCCGGCGAGAGCGCGACGATACCCGCTCCAGCGGCCATCGCGGGGGCGGTCGAGAACGCCCTTCGAAAACTGGGCTCCAGCGCGGTCGTCAGCGAGATCCCCATCACTCCGGAGCGGCTCTTCAACGCTCTGCACCGCTTGAAGGCGTAGGAACCAGCACACTTCGTATCAGGCGGCCGGAGATGCTGTAGTTGGTCGGCAGCTCGATGTCGTTGGGGAGCGCTGAGGGAGAAACCCAGCGCGCGTCGCTGATTTCCGACTCGTTGATCCGCAGCTCGCCGTCAGAATGGTGCGCGGTAAACCCGACCATCAGCTGGCTCGGGAAGGGCCACGACTGGCTCCCGAAATAGGTGATGTCCTTGACTTTGATCCCCACCTCTTCCAACAGCTCGCGCTCAACCGCCTGCTCGAGCGTCTCCCCCGCTTCGACGAAGCCCGCGATCAGGCTGTAGAAGCGCGGTCCGAAACGGAGCCCGCGGGCCAGAAGGATCTCCGGCCCTCTATGGACGAGCGTGATCACCGCTGGAGTGATCCGAGGGAAGTAGATCGCGCCGCAGGACGGACAGGTCCGAGCCAGCTCGGTCGTGCTGTAAACGGTTGGGGTGCCGCACCGGCCACAAAAGGCGTGAGCGGTCGACCACTCGAGGGTCTGGAAAGCGCGGGCCGCCATCTCCATGTCCGACTCGGGGAGTATCCCGAAGAGCTCGCGCAGGCCCTTCAACCCCAGGCCAGGGCAGGTGGGTTCGGCGGGCAGTGTGATCGCCACTGCAGCACGTTCGCCAGCACGGCTGATAGTGAAGGGGCCGGCAAGGATATCGCCGCAAGGCTCTACCTCCGACATCAACGGGACTCGGACCTGCGGAGCAGGGTGCACGAGCATCTTGGCGTCGACGAAAGCGAATGCCTTAGCGTCGGGATGAGCCAACCCCTCGCCCCTCACCCTAGCCCTCTCCCGCTGGCGCGGGCGAGGGGACCTCACCAACGCGTTACGACGACCTTCTTGCGGGTGAAGAACTCGATGCCGTCGGTGCCGTGGACGTGAAGGTCGCCATAAAACGAGCCCTTCCAGCCGCTGAACGGGAAGAATGCAAACGGCTGGGCGATCGGGACGTTGATGCCGGTCATGCCGGCCTCGACGCGCTCGCGGAACTCTCTGCCCGCGCGTCCCGACTGAGTGAAGATCGTGGCCATGTTGCCGAGCGCCATGCGGTTTGCTTGTTCGATCGCGGCATCGAGCGTAGCCGCCCGCGACACGGACAGCACCGGTCCGAAGATCTCCTCGTGCCCGATCGTCATGTCGGGGTTGACGTTGTCGAGGATCGTCGGGCCGAAGAAGAAGCCCGGCCGCTTCACTTGGCTTCGCCCGTCGACCAGGAGCTTGGCTCCCTCGGACACTCCCTTGTCTACGTAGCCAGCGACCTTGTCGCGGTGCTCGGCGCGAATCAGAGGTCCGATCTGCACTCCGGCCTCGTCACCCGGTCCGACGACCATGCCTGCCGCGCCCGCCGTCAGAGCCGGCAAGACGTGCTCGGCCGCACTGCCGACGACGACTGCTACCGAGCCCGCGAGACAGCGCTCGCCAGCGTTGCCGAAAGCAGAGTTGAGGATGGCCGCGACGGCGATCTCCGGGTCGGCGTCAGGCATCACGACGATGTGGTTCTTGGCGCCGCCCAGCGCCTGTACGCGCTTGCCGTTGGCGGCCGCCGTCTGATACACGTGGCGTGCCACGGGCTCCGAACCCACGAACGAGATGGCCCGCACGTCGGGATGAACGAGCAAGGCATCCACTGCCTCGCGAGCGCCGTGAACGATGTTCAGGACACCCTCGGGAAAGCCGGCTTCGAGGAACAGTTCGGCCAGTCGGGCACCGCCGAGCGGCGTCCGTTCCGACGGCTTGAGCACATACGTGTTGCCCGCGACGATCGCCAGCGGGAACATCCAGAGCGGGATCATCACCGGGAAGTTGAAGGGCGGTATGCCGGCGCACACCCCTACGGGATATCGGTAGTAGTCCTGGTCGACCCCAGCCGACACGTCGCGCAGCGTGCGTCCTTGCAGCAGGGTCGGCGCACCGCAGGCGAAATCGACCACCTCGATGCCTCGCCGCACCTCGCCACGAGCCTCGTCGAGGGTCTTGCCGTGATGCCGTGTGATGATCGCAGCGAGCTCCTCGAAATGGTCCTCGAGCACGTTCTTGTAGCGGAACATCAGCCGGACGCGCTCCATCACGGCGGTGCGCGACCACGTGCGGTAAGCATCCGAAGCCGCCTTCACCGCGGCGTCGACGTCTTTGGCGCCAGACAGCGGCACCTGGCCGATGACCTCACCGGTGGCCGGGTTGTAGATGGGCAGCGACGCCACCCCGTTGGAGGGCTCGCGCCACTCGGATCCAATGAGGTTCGCGATCATTACGGCCACGTGTCTATTGTGCGGGTTCCCTCGGATGGGCCAGCTTAAGCCCCTCACCCTAGCCCTCTCCCCGAGGGGGAGAGGGGAACTGCTTTAATTCGCGAGTGACGGCTCACGGTGACCTGTTTCGGCTTGACGATCGTGTCGCACTGGTCGTTGGCGGCAGCGGAGGCATCGGTTCAGCCCTGGCGGCGGCTCTCGGCGAGGCCGGTGCGTCGATCGCCGTCGCCGGCCGCAATGCAGAACGCGCCGAGGCGGCGGCCGCCAAAGTGCGTGAGGCGGGGGCGAAAAGTCTCGCTGTGGTCGCGGACGTCAACTACCTGGTCGACTGCGAGCGGATGGTGTCTGAGACCCTCGACAAGTTCGGGCGGCTCGACATCATCGTCAATGCGGTCGGCGGAGGCGCCGGCACCGCCCTGTTTGCGGCCGAGCAGTACCCCGCCCCGGAATGGGAGCGGATCGTCGACCTGAACTTGAAAAGCACCGTCCAGCCGACGCAGGCCGCAGTCAAAGCGATGATCGCGGGCAAGCGCGGCGGGCGGGTGCTGAACATCTCGTCGGTCCGGGGCCAGCTTGGGATCGATGCCGGCTATTCGGCGTACGTCGCGGCCAAGGGCGCGATCAATGCCCTGACCCGCCAGTGGGCCACCGAATGGGCGAAGTACGGCATCACCGTCAATGCCATCTCGCCGACCTTCGTCGACACCCCGCAGGTGGCGAGTCTCCTGGCGGATGCTGAGTTCAAAGCGAAGATCGTCTCTCGGATCCCGCTCAAGAGGGTTGGTGAGACGGACGACCTGGTGGGAGCGGTGCTTCTGTTCTGCTCCGACGCCTCGTCCTTCATCACGGGCCAGATCCTGACCATCGACGGCGGCCTCACCGCTACGCAATAAGACCAATAGGAGTCCAGAACATGGAACAGGTGACTGCCAACGTCTTCACAGAAACGAAGCTGCGCGGATGCAACCCGGGCTTCGTGGTCACGTCGGCTGGCGTGGTCGTCATCGACACTCCGCAGCTGCCCACCAAGGCGGTGGCGATGCGCAAGCTGGCCGAGTCGTACGGACCGATCCGCTACCTGATCAACACCGAGCACCATGTCGACCACATCTTCGGCAACTACTACTTCAAAGGCGCCGGCACGGTCGTTCATCACCAGGGCGTCGACGACTTCTTCATGAAGGTCTTACCGAACATCGATCCGTACGCCTACGGCGCGGAAGCGATCCCGATGGACGACCCTGAGGGTGCCGCCATCCTGCCTGATCGGGACACGTACTTCCGCGATCCGAACAAGGGAACCATCGTGTTCACGGGTGATGTGACACTGCGCGTTGGTGGGCACACGTTCCACCTCCTGCACACGCCAGGTCATACGCGCGGACAGATCGCGGTGCACGTGCCTGAGGAGCGGGTCGTTTTCACCGGGGACACGATCTTCCACGACTGCCAGACGTGGCTGATGGAGTCGGATGTACCCGGATGGCTGGACGCCCTCGAACGTGTGCGCTCTCTCGACGTGGACCACCTCCTTCCCGGCCACGGACCGGTGACCACCACCGACTACGTGGCCACGCAGCGCTCCGTGCTGCTCGATTGGGTGAGCGCCGTGGCCGCCGCCGTCGCCAAGGGATGGTCGCGTGAGGAGACGATCGCGCGAGTGAGCTTCGCTGACCGGTACCCGGTTGACATCGGGCAGGGTTACATGATGGATCACATCCAGACGAAGAACGCCGCGTCGCTGTACGACAAGCTCACCGCGAAGCCTGCCACGACAATCTGAGCTCAGGCTCGACCGGCGGCGGCCTCCTCGGCTCGACTCCGGCCGGCCAGGAGGATCAGTTCCTCGTGCAGCTCGAACCAGACCCCGTGATAGCTGTCTACCCTCGGCGAGGCCACAAAGCGCTGGTCCCCGTCGCGCGCCTGGGCCAGCGCACGCTCCAGGCGCGAGAGATATCGGCGCAGCTCTGCAGGCGCTTCGCCCTGCGATGACAGCCACCCGGCGGTGTCGCGCTGCACGCCGGCGAGCTGTTCGAGCACCCCGGCGTCGTAGCCCGCATCGGTGTGGTCGTTGAGGGTCTGCGCCCCGCCGACCTCGCGAAGCTGCCACGCCGTGACCGCATTCTTCACACGCAGGTCGAGCACATGGAATGCGTCCAAGGCGGCCCGGGCCTGTTCGGTGCCCCACCGCAGCTGATCGGCGGCAATCCGAGCGTTGGCTTTGGTCGTTCCGCTTGGGGTCAGCCGGAACGCGCCGGCGGCCTGTTGAACCAGACCCTCGCCCACCAGTCCTTCGAGCATCGTTCGCGCGAGGTCCGGCGTAGACATCAGGGATTCAGCCAGGCCCTCGTTCGTCGCCGAGCCTTTGATCAACAAGGCACGGACGATGTCCTCCGACGTCACTGCAAGCTCCGCCGCCCCCCTCCCTAGCCCTCCCCCTGGCGGAGGAGGGGACTCGCTGATCGCTATGCCTAGCTCCGCGGCCCAGGCCTGCAGCTTCGCGGCTTCGGGGACGACGGCGGTGGTTCGGGGGACCGCGCCGGCGAAGATCTCGCCGGTCTCGCCATCGATGGTGATGGTCTCGCCGGCTTTGAGCGTGTGGCCGGCCACATCGACCACCCCATCCCCTACCTTCACGGTCTCGGCGCCGACGACTGCCGGGATGCCCCAGCCGCGCGCCACGACGGCGGCGTGGCTTGCCAGGCCGCCGCGACTCGTGAGCACGCCCACCGCGCGGGCCATGCCTTGTACATCGTCGGGTGAGGTCTCCGAACGGACCAGGATCACGGCTCGCCCTGCGTCAGCAGCGGCCACGGCGGCGGCCGGTGAGGTCGCGATCTCGCCGGTGGCCACGCCGGGCGACGCCGGCAAGCCGGTGGCCAGCGGGGCCACATCGGAGCTGCGGCCGGTCGTGACAGTCGGCGGGTGCGTGAGCAGCGAGGCAACTCGCTCGACCGCCTGGGCTCGTGTCAAGGGGAAGTCGGCGGCATCAGCCATGTCGACGGCAATGCGCAGCGCCGCCCGTGGACTGCGCTTGCCGACCCGGACCTGGAGGAGCCAGAGCTTGCCTCGCTCGATCGTGAACTCGATGTCGCACAGGTCGGCGAAATGTCGCTCGAGCGAATCGGCGAATTGGCGGAGCTCTGCTCCGACTCGCGGCAGCTGCTCATCGAGGACTGTCAGCGGCTGCGTCTGGTGGGTGCCCGCCACCACATCCTCGCCCTGTGACGCGAACAGCACGTCACCGTAGAGGGCCGGCTCGCCTGTCGCGGGATTGCGCGTGAACAGCACGCCGGTGGCGGAGTCGGTTCTCCAGTTCCCGAACACCATGGCCTGTACCGTCACGGCGGTTCCCAGATCGTCTGGAATGCGCTCATGGCTCCGGTAAGCAGTGGCGCGATCACTGTTCCATGACCGAAAGACGGCTTCAACCGCCGACCGCAGCTGGTGCCACGGATCGTCGGGCACGGTGGTCACGCCGACGATCTGCGTGAACATCTCTTCGAGGCGGCGGCGACAGTCGGCTGCGAACTCGGCGTCCCCAGAAACTTCAGCGAGCCCGCGCGTTGTCTCGTCGTTGAGGCCGAGGTTGAGGATCGTGTCCATCATTCCCGGCATCGACACCGGCGCCCCGGAGCGAACGCTCACCAGCAGCGGGTTCTGCGGATCGCCGAACCGCCGGCCAACCGCATCCTCGAGCTTTCTCATGGCCGCGGTCAGCTCGTCATCGAGCCCCTGCGGCCAGCCCTTGGCGAGATATGTCCTACATGCCTCCGTTGTGATCGCAAACCCCGGAGGCACCGGCAAACCGAGCTCGGTCGTCATCAAGGCGAGATTGGCCGCCTTGCCGCCGATCAGGGCAACGAGCTCGTTCGCTGGCAGAGTGTGCTTGCTGTCCAGGGCATAGACGAACCTCATGCGTCGCCTTTGCCGTGAATCTCGCGCCAGACCCGCTCCGGCGTTAGCGGCAGGTCGCGGATGACGACGCCCGTCGCCTCGGTCACAGCCGATGCCACGGCCGGCGCCGTCGCCATAAGGCCGCCTTCGCCGGCTCCTTTTGAGCCATACGGTCCAGGCCCGTCCCCGTTCTCCACCAGCAGCGAGTGCATCTCCAGCGGCAGGTCCTTGGTCGTGGGGATTCGATAGTCCAGCGCCCCGAGGTTCCTGATCCGGCCGGATTCATCCAGGAGGATGTGCTCCATCAGCGTGTGGCCGAGGCCCATGACCGCCGCGCCTTCATCCTGCATCTCAACGTGCTGGGGGTTGAGGGCTTTGCCGACGTCGGCCACGGTCACGTGTTTGACCAGCAGAATCTCGCCGGTGCCCTCGTCGACTTCGACCTCGGACGCCGTGCACGTGAACTCGTAGAAGGACGGCGCTCCTCCCAGTGGGTGGTCCGGCTGATATTCACTCCGGTACGAGCCGACGCCGATCACCTCTCCCCTGACCTCGCTGAAACGAGCACGCAGGAGCTCGACAACCGGAGCGTCGGTTGCGTGCAGCTCCGCGGCCATCTGCTTCAGCTGGGCATTGATGTCCTGGCACGCCCGCATTACCGCCTGGCCCATGAACACGGTTGAGCGACTGGCCGACGTCTGCAGGTCGAACGGCACCGTGGCGGTGTCGCCCATGACGACCGTCGTCCACTCGAGCGGGATGCCAAGCTCGTGCGCGGCGACCTGGGCCAGCACCGTGCGCGCACCCTGACCCATATCCGAGGTGCCTGCGAGCACCGTGGCGCTCCCGTCCCAGTGCAACCTGACGATCGAATACGAAGCGCCCGTCGTAGCGGAAGCCTTGATCGCGACCGCGAGTCCACGTCCGCGGCCTGCCGCCAGGGGCGTGCCCCAGCCGATGGCTTCCGCACCCTTGCGTACGGACTCGGCCCAATCGCCGTCGGCCGGGGTGTCGCCAGGCACGAAGGCCTCGCCTTTGCGGGCCAGGTTGCGGAGCCGGATCTCCACTCGGTCCATGCCCAACCGCCGGGCGGCGTCGTCCATCTGCGACTCGTGGGCCCACGAGACTTGCGGCGTGCCGAACCCGCGAAATGCGGTGCTGGGAGTGGTGTGTGAAAACAGCGCTCGCACGACGGTCCGGGAGCTCGGTACGCGATATGGACCACAAGCGAGGTAGTTGCTCTTGTCGATCACGCGCTCCGCGATGTCGGCGTACGCACCCATCAAGAAGTCGCTCCGGATGTCCTGGAACGAGATCGTCCCGTCGCCATGGAAACCGGTGCGAGCGCGAATCTCGCAGGACGTGCGGCGCACCTCCTGGAAGGTCTCCTCGAGGGTGAGGAGCAGCCGGACGGGCCGGCCCGTCCTCAGCGCGAGGAACGCGACCAGCGGCTCGTATTTCGGATGCTGCTTGCCGCCGAAGGCCCCGCCCGGATCCGGAGCGCGGACGCGCACCTTAGCCACGGGCAGGCCAAGCATCCTGGCGAGGATCCGCTGCATCTGGAACGGGTTCTGAGTCGCGGTCCAGACCGCCACGCCACCGCCACCCTCCGGAGCTGCAATGAAAGCATGGGGCTCGATGGCGAAGTGCGTGATCATCGGAAACATGTAGACGTTCTCGACGATCAGATCAGCCTTCGCCGCCTCGACATCACCCCAACCGAAGCGTTTCTCACGCAGCACGTTGGTGTGGTTCAGGGGATCGTCGGGCCGCAGCTCCGGTTCCTGCACGAGCGGGGACGCGGAGTCGAGGGCGGCCGCCACTGTGAAGACGCCCGGCAGCTCTTCGTACTCAACCCGAACAAGCTCGGCCGCAGCCTCGGCCGCCGCCTTGCTCTCCGCCGCGACGGCAGCCACCGCCTGCCCGTGGTATTTCGTCTCGCCCACCGCAAGGATCGGCCGGTCGTTGAAGACCGGTCCGTAGCGGGGCATCGGTTGAGGAAGCTCGGCGGCGGTCAGGACGCAGACCACGCCAGGGCCAGCCGACGCTTGTGCCGTGTCGATCGACAGGATTCGCGCGTGCCCGCAGTCGACGTGGACCAACTTCACATGGAGCATCTGCTCGAGGCTGATGTCAGCCACAAACTGCTGGCTTCCGGTGACACGCTCGTAACCGCCGAAACGCCGCTCCGAGGTCCCTATTGTCACCGGCCGAACTCGCTCGCCGCCAGCACCGCTTCGCAGATCTGCACGTAACCACCGCAGCGGCAGAGGTTGCCCGAGAGGCCCTCCCTGACCTCCGCGAGGGTTGGATGCGGGTTGCGCTGCAGCAAGTACTGCGCCGCCATGACCTGGCCTGGAATGCAGAACCCGCACTGCACCGCCCCCTTGGCGAGGAATGCATCCTGCAGCGCGTTCAGCCGTCCGTCCCTGGCCATCCCTTCGATGGTGGTGACCTCGCTCGCGTCAGCCTCCACGGCCAGCATCAGGCAGGAGTTCACGGACCGCCCGTCGATCAGCACCGTGCACGCGCCGCACTCGCCCATGTCGCAGCACTCCTTGGTCCCGGTCAGGTGCAGGTCGTCGCGGAGATGGTCGAGCAAGGTCGTGTTGGGGGCTACCTCGAGTTCACGTGGAGACCCGTTTACGGTCACGTGGATTCGCATCGCGCTACGCCGCCGCCAGCTTTGCGATTGATGTGCGCAGGGCGCGCCGGCTCATGACCAGGAGCATGGCTTCGCGATATTCGCGGCTGCCCCGCACGTCCGAGATGGGGCTCGCCTGGGTCAGCAATCGCCGCAGGACCTCGTCCTTGGCCGCGTCGCCGGAGTCTGGATCTGCCAAAACGCCGCTTTCATCGGCGACGACGAATGGTCGCGGGCCAACCGCCCCATAGGCGAACTGCGTGAGCCCGGTCGCATCGACCATGCAGCACAGGCTTATGGTCGCGAGGTCGACGCCTCGCCTGCGCGTGGTCCGTGCAAACGTCGCAGCCCGGCGTTCCGCGGCGACGGGCAGATCGATGGACGTCACGAGCTCTCCCGGCTGCAGGACGGTTTGGCGCGGCCCGAGGAAGAACTCGGCGACGCCCACGCGACGCGTGCCGCGGACGCTCGCCACGTTGATCGTAGCCCCGTAGACGAGCAGGGCCGGGGCCGTGTCCGCAGCCGGTGATGCGTGGCAGATGTTGCCGGTCAGCGTCGCCCGATTGCGGATCTGCGCCGACCCCACTGTCAGAGCCGCGTCCACGAGGGCTGGGTATTTCGCGCGGATTCGCTGATCCTCGCTGATGTCGGTGAGCGGGGTCGCAGCGCTGATCGTGATCCAGCCTTGTGCTTCGCTCATCGATGGTCGTAGCTCGGCCACTCGTTTGAGGTCGACCACGACCTTTGGTCTCAGCGTGCGATTACGCAGCGCGACGACCAGGTCCGTGCCACCTGCCAGCAAAGCTGCGTCAGCACCGTGCTCTTCGAGAAGGGCCAGGGCTTCGGACAAGGCGGCCGGGCTGGCGTATGTAAATTGCTGCATCGATGGCGAGAGGAAAACTTCCTCTCCTCCGCCCCCTCTCCCTAGCCCTCTCTCAAAGGGGGGAATCCCCCCTTGAGGCGCCGGGACTGGCGGAGCCAGCTCCCGGCGCACCCCCCTGCCTACGGGGAGAGGGGATTTGTAGGAGGGCGTCAGCGCCCGCCGCAGCCTGCTCGCCGGCCGAACGGAGGATGTCCACCACTCCGGTCGTCCCGTTGACGCGAATTCGGTCGCCGTTCTTGATCGTCCTGGTGGCGGAGGACGTGCCGATGACCGCAGGTATGGCGAACTCCCGTGCAAGCACCGCCGCGTGGGACGTCAGCCCGCCCGCATCCGTCACCAGGCCCGCCATCTTCGTGAAAAGAGCGACCCAGGCTGGGTTCGTCATCTGGCAGACCACGATGTCGCCTTTGCGCACCTGGTCGAACTGGTCGACCGTCAGGACGACGCGGGCGAGGCCCTCGACGACGCCTGGTGAACCGCCCAGCCCGACGACCTGACCCTCGACGGTCGACGGCTTCCGGTAGAACTTCTCCGGAAAACCCCAGTTGGTCAGGTAGGGCACGGCAAGCTGCGTAGGGGTGCAGGTTCCAATCCAGTCCGGCGGGCGCAACTTGTAGGAGGCCGCACGCTCGTCGCCACGGGATGCGACAAGCCCGCGGGCATCGACGGCGCTCGGGTCGGCCATGAACAGCCGGAGTTCCTGGTATTTGAGAAACATGACGTCGTCCGGTTGGTCGAGCACGCGCATCTCGACGAGCTTGGCGCCGATGGCGATGAGGACCAGGCGCAGGTGGGCGTTGGCTCCCTGGTCGATGTAGAAGTGATGGTCAGGAGTAAGTGGTGCCATCTTCAGGTTGATGGCGTTCACTCTCGAGATCTCCTCGAGAGCGTCGCCCGCCAAGCCATCCAGGAGCTCCCTGGTCGCCGCCTCGATGTCGGCCTTCACCGCCGCGATCGTTTTTGGATAGTCGTAGTCGGTCTCGATGTAGCCGCGGACCAGCTCGAGGAGCGGCTCTACCTGCTCGCGCACCGTCGGAAAGATGAACTCATGACTCCAGACGGCGTGGTAGCCGAACTCCTTTTGATAGGGCTCGATGCGATCGGCCAGAAACTTCGTTCCCTGTTCTGAGTCTTTGAGCGCCGCCAGGATGTCCACGGCGGTCTCGCCCCGGAATGCGGCCGCGAGCGCGGCGTCGGCCTTCACGTCTTCCTTCAGTCTCCACAGAGCCTCGATGGAATCCCAGTTGCGGTCACTCGCCGAGTTCTGCAGCCGCCCAAGGAGAGCTTCGTCCACGCCGCCGCACCATTTCTCCAACGCCGCCCGCAAGTTGAGCGTTGCCGAAAACTGCGCGAAGTTGAGCATCCAGTGGATCTTCCAGTGGCGGTCGTGGATGTCGATTGCATCCTCCAGGAGGACGGCCAGCTCCATCAGGGAAAGCTGCCGCGCCTGGTCCACCTTCTCCTCGAGGTACGCGTAGTTGCGGTTCATCTCGGGGACGAGGCGGTCTCTCCACCACGCGGCGAAGTGCTCGCCGTAGGTCGGCAGCACGGCCGACAGGTACTTCCCAACCGTGGCCGCATATTGAGGGTCGCGCGGCACGCGCGCCGCGTAACGAGACCCATACTCCGTCGACTCCACCATGAGCTCCGAGTCCGCCGGGATGACCGCGGTGTACACGTAACCGTTGACGAACTTGGCGAGCCAGTCGGCCGCGAAAGGGGTCCCGAAGCGCCTGAACATGTGGTCGCACGTCAGCCACCAACCGCCGATGTCCGCGAACATGGGGCTCAGCGGATTCGGACAATGAAGGTCGTCGAAGACCCAGAAAAGCTCTTTCTCGACCTCCGAGGCCCAGGTCACCGGGAACTGGTCGTCGCCGAGGAATTGCCCGAGAGTCTCCTCCTTTGCTGTCGCCACGCGTCCCTCCAACTCCCTAGCCTAGCTTTCGCTCAGAGCGTATATGACCAGCCGATATGATGATCTGGCGACGTCCCGGAGGACGCGTCCTGCCATGAGTGCATCATCCACACAGCGCGTCACCTACAGGAGCCTGCTGCATCAGATGACGCAGACGACTCCCACCTGTCTCTGGAACGACTCCGCGGCAATCGACGAGCTGACGCGTTCGATTGAGGACGGTGCAGTCGGCGCCACATGCAACCCGGTGCTCGCGCTGTCTGTCCTGAAAAAGGACATGGCGACCTGGCGGCCGCGCATCGAGGCTCTCCTGCGAGATCGGCCTACGGCGACTGAGGACGAGATCGCCTGGAGGCTGGTCGAAGAGCTGTCGATTCGCGCCGCCAAGCTCCTCGAGCCGATCTTCGAGGAACAAGCCGGGCGCAACGGCCGCCTCTCAATCCAGACGGACCCTCGGCTGTTCCGCAACCCGGAGGCGATCGTCCAGCAGGCCGTCGCCTTCAACAAGCTGGCGCTGAACATGATCGTGAAGATTCCCGCGACCAGGGCCGGCATCGAGGCGATCGAGGAAGCGACCTACCGCGGCATCAGCATCAACGCGACCGTCTCTTTCACCCTCCCTCAGTGCATCGCCGTGGCCGAAGCGGTGGAAAAAGGTCTGCGGCGACGTGAGAAAGAGGGAAAGGACATTTCGTCGATGGGCCCGGTCTGCACCATCATGGTGGGCCGGCTCGACGACTGGCTCAAAGTTTTGATGGAGCGCGAAGGCATCTCAGTCGAGCCCGGGCACCTCGACTGGGCAGGCGTTGCCGTCTTCAAGAAGGCGTATCAGATCTACCGCGAGCGCGGCTACCGGCTGAGACTGCTCTCGGCGGCCTTCCGCAACCACATGCACTGGAGCGAGCTCGTCGGCGCGGACGCCGTCATCTCGCCCCCATACGCATGGCAGCAGCGACTCAACGCCAGCGGCATCGACGTGAAGCCCCGCATCGACGACCCCGTCGACCCGAGCGTGGTGACGCAGCTTCTGGCTCACTTTCCGGACTTCCGCCGGGCGTATTCGGAGGACGGGTTGACCGTCGAGGAATTCGACTCCTACGGACCGACCCGACGAACCCTTCGCCAGTTCATCGCGGCATGTGCCGACCTCGACGCCCTGGTCCGCGACGTCATGGTGCCCAACCCCGACCAGGCTTAGGCCGGAACCGGCTCCTTCTGGCGGCGCTGCGCCTCCCATCGGGCTTCTTCGACGCCCATCGGCGTCGAAGGCGGAGCGTTTACGAATGGCCAGATCTCCTCGGTGATGCGCCGCCAGTTGGCGGTGGCGTTCAGGCTGCCGAGCACCGCATACAGGCCCAGGTTGATGCGCTGCAAGATCGCGTAGGCACGAGGGACGTCGCTGTACGGCGCAAGCGGGCTGCGCGCATCGAAGAAGCGTTTGACCATCGCGGACGCGTCGGCCGGCGTGATGGTCATCACGGCGTCTCGAGACACTGTTCCATAGAACTGGCCGAAGCGGTCGACCACGGCCTGCGTCGAAACGGGAGCGCCCGCGCGCAGGAAGCCGGCGTGCTCCATCGCCGCGCGGAAGCGTTCGCCGTCGGGCTCGACCACCATGAAGCGCACCCCATCCATAAGAGGTGCGAGGTCGCTCGCGGTGAAGTGCTTCGTGAGCCCGAAATCGAGGAAGCTAACGCGTCCGCGACCCTGGAACAGATAGTTGCCCGGGTGCGGGTCGCCGTTGAACGCGTGCAGCCGGTACAGACTGCTGAAGACGAACCGATAGATCGTCTCCGCCGCCAGGTCACGCTCGTGCTGGTCCCAGCCCTGCAGCTCGTCGAAGCGATTGCCCACCACCAGCTCGCTGGTGAGCACCCTTTCCGTGCTCAGCTCGCGCACGACCTCTGGGATGTGAATGAAGGGATGTCCCTCGTAATAGCGTGCGAAGAGCTCCTGGTTGTCGGCTTCGAGCTTGTAGTCAAGCTCCTCCCTGAGGCGTTCGCCCAGCTCTTCGATGAGCGACTGCGCGTCGAGGCCGGGAAAAGCTGCCGATGCGATCTTCCTCAACAGGCCGACGTTGCGAAGGTCAGATGTAATGCTGCGCGCGATGCCGGGGTACTGCACCTTGACCGCGACTGCCCGGCCCTCTCGCGCAATCGCTCGATGCACCTGTCCGATCGAAGCCGCGGCGAACGGAAGCGGGTCCCAGCGGGCGAAGACTTTCTGGGGTGCGTCGCCCAGCTCTTCGACGATCACCGCAGCCGCGAGGTCGGCGCTCATGGGCGGTGCCGTGTGCTGCAGCCTGGCCATCGCGGTGCGGAAGGTCGCCGGCATGTCCTCGTCGATGTAGCTCGCCATCTGGCCGAGCTTCATCAAGGCGCCCTTCATGGATCCCAGCTCCTCGGCGACGTCTTCGGCCGTGCGCATCGCGAGGTCGTGGCGCAGCTCCTTGCGCCGCTCGACCGACGCGAAGATCAGGCGCGGCGACCGCGCGGCATAGCGGCCCCCGATGCGCAGCGCAAGGCGGGCCAGCATCCCTCCGCGACTCAGCCGCGACTGGCGAACGGCGCTGCTTGTCCGCGACCGGCTCATGCGCGCGTCCGGAGCTCGATCCGCTCGCGCGCCTCGAGCACGCCAGGCAGCGCCTCGAACGCAACGTCGAGGGCGCCGATCAATTGCCGGACGGGCTCCCGCTCCATCGTCTCGGGAGGCGGTTCTGCAAAGCCGTACATCTGACGCGCCCAGGGGGGCAGCGTGCCGATGGCGACTTGCCCGATGTCGTGCCAGAGCTCGCGAAGGTCATCGCTCAGCTGGGGCGGATCGAGCACGACACCGATGGCGTCCATCGCAGCAGGAGTCGCCTGCCGTAGTGGAGCGTTGTCGATGTACTCGCCAAGCGCCTGCACAGTGGTGGGCACCTTTACCGCGGGAACCCCAACGATCTCCGCGAAGCGCACCATCTCTGCCACGTATCGGTCCGCCTCGTCCGCGGTGAGGCCGCGGCCGTAGCGCTGCACGACGTGGACGATCGAGTCGATCATGCCGGCGTGGACCCACAGCAACAGGTCTGGATCTTGTGCCTTGTAGTCGAGCCCGGTGACGTCATCCGTGCCACGGACATGCGTGTGAACCGCGCGAACCCTGGCCGCAGCCGACTCCGCGGCCGCCGTGTCTCCGTACGTGACCGTCAGAATGTAGCCGCCCGTCGCGGCCATGCGCCCGAACGGGTCGCGCTTCCAGTCGCTGTGCTGGGCGACTCCGGCCATGGCAAGCGGGTGCAGCGCCTGGACCATCAGGGAGCGGATGGCCGCCAGCGGAAAGCTGCGGTCGCGGTGGACGCGCCAGACCAGGCTCCGCGGCCCGAACAGGCCCGCATCGGCGGGGTGTTCCGGAACCGAATGGACGTAGGCTCCCGCGAGCGGCGTCATCATTTCCAGACGAGACAAGCTCACGCGGGTGACGATACCGGGCCCGAGAAAAGACAATGGCCCCAACGGATCGCCTCTCCAGCTTCGGAACCGGTCTTGCGACCAACTCCGACTCCGGTGAACGTGTCCCTCAGGGCCATTGCTGACACTACAGCTCTACGGATGGCGTTTCTATAGGACTTTTCTCCTATTGCATCGGATCAGGTTGCGGAATAGAGGGTGCGCCGCGTCTCCGGACGCGCTGAGCTGACCTGAGCCCGTAGCTCGTCCGTCGTGAAGCGCGTGGGCTTGAGGTGCACGCATTCGATCTCGACCTCCAGGCTTTCACCCGGGAATGGGAAGGGCGTCAATGCCACCTCCCAGTCGCTCAAGCGGCGGACCGACAGCTGTTCCCACTGGCCTTCGAATGTCGGAACCGGGCCGCAGCCCTGGCTATCGACGCCAAAACACGTGAGCAACGACAGGAAATCGAACGTCTCCAGCAGCATGTAGTTGCGCCAGACCGCCTCGAACTCCAGTTGCTCGGGGCTGACCGACTTGAACAGCTCCGTCCGAAATCGCTGTTCGCCGGCGAGCAGCGCCCGACCGTGCGGCCCGATCGAAGTCCAGTCGACCGGCTTCAGGCCGGCCCACGCGTACCGCCGGCTGTACAGGCCCGACGCGTGCAGGCTCACGAGGTAAGCGGCGTAGGGCTCCGTCTTGGCGATCGTCCTCACGGCGCCCGAGTAGAACTCGGCGTGCCGGGTCTCGTCGATCGTTGTGAAATTGCGCGGCCGGCCGTCCGCATCGATCTCGGGATGCTTGTCGATCTCCGTCCAGCCCAGGTCGTGATACCCGGCCGCGTATTCAAGAGCCGCGCCGACCGATGATTCGCCGTAGGGCCCCGCGCGCCACGCCCGCGCCAGCTTCGCACAGTGTGCCGCGTGCTCCATCTGGCGGACCAGCGTCCAGCCACCGTTCTCCTCCCTGGCGATCACCGGCCTTCTGCTTCGAGCTCGACGCGCAGCGAGCCCAAGATCACCGCGCACAGGTGGTACCAACCCGTCGTCAACACCAGGTCCACGATTTCCTCTGTTGAGAACAACGCCTGCAGGCGACCGAACGTCGCGTCATCGCATGTGCGCGCTTGCGCGACCTGCCTGGCGAACTCCACTGCGCCACGCTCGGCCGGCGTCAACGCGTCAAGCGAGCCGCCGGGTGCCACCGCCGCCAGCTTCTCAGCGGAAACGCCAGCTCGCGTCGCCGCCTCTGTGTGATGGGCCACCTCGTAGTCCTGCCCAAGTGCGTGCGCCGTGGCGAGGATGGCCAGCTCACGAAGCCCTGCGTCCAGGCTCGATCCAGAACGGACGTAGCGCGACATCTCGAGAAACGCCGCCAGCGCGGGCGGCTGGTTCGCCAGCTCTTTGTAGAGGTTGAGCACCGGCCTGCCCATTCGCTCGATCTCTGCGTGCAGAGCGTCGGCCGCCGCCGACGCACCCAGCGCCACATAGGGAAGCCTCGCCATCAGGCGCCACCGCGGGCCGGTACTTGAATCCGGAAGACCCGCGCGGCGTTCTTCTCCTCGATCTTCTCGCGATCATCGGCGCTGAGCTCGAGCTGATCGAGCAAACGAGGCCCGAGCGGCATCGGCCAGAAGGGGTGATCGGTGCCGAGCATGATGCGGTCCACGCCGAAAAAGTCGCAGCAAAAGTGCAGCGCCGGCGCCGACTCACACACGGTGTCGACGTAGAACTTGCGGATGTGGTCGCCCGCCGTGCCCGAGATGTTCCCGGTCGAGCCAGGCCTCTGCACGCTCCCGAAATGGTCGATGCGCCCGACGAAATATGGAATGAGGCTGCCCGCGTGCGGCACGATGAACTTGAACTCAGGGTGCCGCTCATATAGGCCGTCGAACACCAGCCGCAGGGCCGCGGTCGTGGTGTCGAAAAGGAAGCCCACCATCTCGATCATGCCGCCGGCCGTCATCGAGGGGGCGCAAAGCGGATAGGTCGGGTGCAGCATGATCGGGACGTCGAGTGACGATGCATTGTCGAAGAAAACTCGACGGGATGGATCGTCCAGGTGCCCGCCCGCCACGTTCGAATAGATCATCGCCCCCTTCAAGCCCAGACCGACTGCGAGGCGCAGCACCTCCGCTGCACGCTCGGGCGCCTGCAGCGGGACAGTCGCGAGCCCGCTGAAGCGGTCCGGGTACCGCGCGACGATGGCCGCAGTCTCCTCGTTGGCAGCCTGCGCCACCTCCTCGCCGTGCGCCGGCTCGAGCCAGTCCACACCGGGGATGGTCACGCTCAACACGGCGTGGTCGATACCGGCTTCGTCCATGCGCTCCAGGATCAGCTCGGGCTCGAAGAACACGGGAGCCAGGGGCGCGACCGACCGCTCCCCGTATTCGATGAACAGCTTGCCCTCGCGCTTGAAGATCCGTGGCGCCTCAGTCCGCCCTTCGAGCGCGCGCGCCAGGGCTTTCGGCATGTAATGCGAGTGGACGTCGATCAACATCTCAGGAAGCGGTCGTGTCCTTCTGCCGGTCCGCCGCAAGGCGGACCGCCTCGATGATGTTCTGGTAGCCGGTACACCGGCACAGGTTGCCGGCAAGAGCGCTTCGAATCCGCTCCGGTGTGGGGTCTGGATCGTCGCGCAGAAACGCCTCCATCGTCATCAAAATGCCCGGCGTGCAGAACCCGCACTGCAGCGCGTGCGACTCGTGAAATGCCTGCTGGAGCGGGTGAAGGGTGTCCGCGCTGGGCGCCATGCCCTCAACTGTCGCGATGCGGCGACCGTTTGCCTGCACCGCGAACATCAGGCACGACCGCACCGGCTGCCCGTCCAGCTGCACAGTGCACGCACCGCACACACCGTGCTCGCACCCAAAGTGAGTCCCCGTCAGCGACGCGTTGTCGCGGATGAAGTCCCCAAGCAAAAGACGCGGCTCGACCTCGCCCTCGAAAACGCGCCCGTTGATCTCGACCGAGATGGTTCGATTCATTGGCTCCTCCTCTCGCTCGG
The DNA here is from genome assembly GCA_035937155.1 of Candidatus Dormiibacterota bacterium. Lineage (GTDB taxonomy): Bacteria > Chloroflexota > Dormibacteria > Dormibacterales > Dormibacteraceae > Palsa-870. The sequence goes on from DASYVJ010000092.1 coordinate 50,183, forward strand.
GCGCTTTCGCAATGCGCGCTGGGCTGCGATCGCGAGTGCCCGCTCGGTCATCGTTTGAAGTAGGGCTGTCCTGTACTCGGTGCTGCCGTGAATGTCGGAGGTCGGATGCAGGCCCTGGATCGCCGCCACAGACGCCGGCCGGATGGAAGACTCGTCGATCTTGCTGCCGCGAAGCTGCCGCTCGGCGGGCTCCGCCCTTACCGGTGCGGGCCCGGCCGACAGCAATGCAATCGTCACGTGCTCGGCCCGGCCGTCGGGACCGAGCTTGATGGTAACGGCCGCACCTCCAAGCGCAAAGTCGCCATGCCGCCGCGCGTACTCGACGAACGCAGTGCCCGTCGATGGATCTTGTGCCGGCACCTCTACCGCCGTTACCAGCTCATCAGGCGCGAGCGCGGTGGTGAACTCTGAGACGAAGAACTCCTTCCAGCTCAAGACTCGCGATCCGCGCTTCGAGCGCAGCTGGAAGCTGGCGTCAAGGGCTGCAAAGGCCGCTGGCAGCTCCGCCGCAGGGTCCGCATGCGCTACAGATCCGCCGATCGTCCCGCGGTTGCGGATCTGGCTGTGGCCGACCCACCCGATCGCCTCGGTCAGCAACGGCCACCCCTCCGCGACCTCCGCCGAGTGCTCAATCTGCGTGTGACGTGTCATGGCGCCGATCACCAGGCGGCCATCGTCGCGCGTGATGTGCGACAGCGAATCGACGCCGTTGATGTCGATCAGGCGTGCCGGCCGCGCGAGCCGGAAGTTCATAAGCGGCACCAGGCTCTGACCGCCCGCCAGGACCTTGCAGTCGTCGCCGTGGCGCGCCAGAAGCTCCAACGCTTCCTCGACGGTGCGCGGATCGTCGTACTCGAACTGCGCCGGTTTCATCCTCTTGCCAGCTCCATCACGCGCTGAGGATTCAGCGGGAGGCGGGTCACCTCGGCACCCAACGCGTCCGAAACGGCGTTGGCGATCGCCGCGCCCACCGCGGAAGTACCCGCCTCGCCTGCGCCCTTGACCCCGAGGGGGTTCAGCGGCGAGGGCGCATCCTCCGTGATGAGCACCTGTACGTCCGGGATCTCCTCCGACGTGGGCAACAAGTAGTCCATAAAGCTGGCAGAGAGCGGCTGGCCCGTCGCATCGAAGCTGAACTCCTCCAGCAGCGCGCCGCCGACGCCCTGGGCGAATCCACCCACGATCTGGCCTTTGACGAGCACCGGGTTGATGCAGCGTCCAATGTCGTAAGCCACGGCATAGCGGTGGATGTTCACGGCGCCGGACGCCGGATCCACCTCGACCGCTGCGAAATGGATGCCGTACGGAAAGCCCAGGAGCTCGCACACGAAACGATCCTCCTCCTTGATCACACCACCTCCCGCGCTCAGCAGCTTGTCGAGAGATACAGCACGCGAGGGCGCGCCAATCACGGACACGCCCTCGGGGGTGAGCACGAGGTCGGCAGGAGCAGCCTCGAGCGCCTGGGCCGCGGCTTCCAACAACCGATTGCGCATTCGCTCCGAGGCCCGCATCACGGCTGTGCCGCCAAGCATCGCCGCGCGGCTCCCGAACGCCCCCATCCCCTCCGGGATCACGGCGGTGTCTCCGTGCACGACCGTGATGCGCTCATACGGCAGGCCGAGGTGGCTGGCGCACACCTGGGCGAAGATCGTCTCCACGCCCTGCCCGACCGAGACCGAACCGGTGTATACGATCACGTCGCCGCTGTCGCTCAGCTCCACGCGCGCGTACTCACGTTCGGCCGGAGCCGACTTTTCGACGAAATAGCCGATGCCCAGGCCACGGCGGATGCCGCCCGTGGCCGGCTCGTCGCGCCAGCGCTTGAGGCCCTCGTAGTCGAAAGCCGCCAGTGCCTTGTCGAGCAGCAGCTCGTAATCGCCGCTGTCGTAGATGACCGGGTGCCCGTCGTACAGCGTGCCGACGTCGTGTGGAAAGGCCGTACGCTCGATCAGGTTGCGACGCCGTATCTCCACCGGGTCGATCCCCAGGCGGTGCGCTGCGATATCGATCAGCCGCTCGCGCACGAAGTTGATCTCGAACCGCCCGGGCGAACGGTAGGTTCCACCAGGTGTCTTGTTCGTCACGACGCTGCGGAACTCGCCGCGGTACGCCGGCCAGCGGTAAGGCCCGGGCAGCATCGACGCGCTGAGGCCCGGCACTGTCATGCCGTGCGTGCGCACGTAAGCACCTGTGTTGTTGAGAAAGCTGTCCTTGAGCGCAAGAAACGTCCCGTCTTTCTTCAATGCGATCTCGACTCGGTGCACCTGCTCCCGCGACTGGTTGGTGGCGCGAAGGTTCTCCTCTCGGTCTTCCACCCAGGCCACCGGCCGGCCAGTGCGCATGGCGGCAAATGGGATCAAGTAGTCCTCCGGGTAGAACTCGCCCCGCGCTCCGAAGCCGCCACCAACGTGCAGCTCGACCAGCCGCACCCGGCTCTCGTCGTTCCAGCCGAGTAATCGCGTCAGGATCCCGCGGTTGACGTGAGGAATCTTGGCCGCTCCCCACACCGTCAACGATTCGGTCTTCGCGTCGTATTCGGCCAGCAGCCCCCGGGTCTCCAGCGGCACCGCGCCGTGGCGCTGAATGCGGAACTCCTCTTTGATGACAAGGTCGGCCTTGCCGAAGGCCTCGTCGAGCGGCCCGATCTCGTAGGTCAGCTGGCCCGCTACGTTGGTCCCCGTATGTGGCTGCAGCAGCGGCGCGTCCGGCGCGACAGCGTCATCGGGATCGAGCACCACGTCGAGCGGTTCGTAATCGATCTGCAGCAGCTCACCCGCGTCCTCGGCAAGGTAGCGCGTGTCTGCGATCACGACCGCCACGGGCTCGCCCGAGTAACGCACCACGGAATCCGCAAGCGGCCGCTGCAGGAAGCGGTTGGATCCCTCGTCGCTGAACATTCGCGTCGGGATGGGACGGCCGCGGTCGGGCAGATCCTCGGCGGTGATCACGTCGATCACGCCAAGTGCGGCGAGCGCCGCCGTGCGATCGATCGTCGTGAAGCGGGCGTGCGCAAACGGGCTGCGAACGACGAATGCGTGCACCATGCCGGGACGCTTGAAGTCGGCGATGAAGGTGCCCTCGCCGCGGACGAGCGGCCAGTCCTCCTTGCGCAGCGGCGAGGTGCCGATGCCGTGCTCACCACCGTTTTCGACTTTTGAGCCGGTCGGGGTCACCGCCCGTCGCCACCGCGTGCACCCGGAATCGCGGTCACCGGCCATCGCCTCCTCGGTGCAGCCGGAATCGAATGAAACGATCGTTCACGTGGATCAGGCTGAAGCCAAGCACCCCGCCGGCCGCCGAAAGATGAAGCTCCTTCAGCAGGATGTACGCCTCGCCAGGCTTCATGCCGAGCTGCTTCACGACCTCCCTGGTCGCTTTCTGCGGGACAAGCTCGACGAGAGCGTGATCGACCGGTCCGCCGATCAACAGCTCACCCATGTCGAAGGGTGACTGCGCGAGCTGGTCGTCCCGTGGCGGGTGGGTGAAAAGATCGGCCTGAATGTAGTTGATGGCCCAGATCGCCGGGCTGCCGCTGGCGACGAACAGCCGGTCGATCTCGTAGATCGAGGTCGTTTTGGGGACGCCGAGAGCCACAGTCACCTCATCGGGCGCCGCGGTGGTGATCCTGGCGTCGGTCAGCGTCTCGACGCTGTAGCCCTGCTCCTCGAGCAGTCGCGTGAACCCGATGAGGCGCTGCAGCGCGACCATGGACGGGCTGAGCAGACCGTGAACCTGCGTGCCCCGGCGGGGGCTGCGAGTCAGCACCCCATGCTGCTCGAGCGACTGCAGCGCCGAGCGCACGGTCGTCCGGCTGACGCCAAGCATGTCGGCCAGCTCGTTCTCCGGCGGCAGCCTGCTGTCCTCGAAGCGGCGCTCGAGAATCGAGTGCAGGATGGATTCGCGGGCTCTGTGTGCGAGAGACGCGCCCCCCGCGGGCTCCAACATCACCTTGTCGTGTCGAAGTTCCCGCTTGCCGATATCGGTGATTTGTATTACTAATTGTCCGGGCTGTCAAGGTTTCACACAGAGGTCCCCAATACTCGAATTGATCACAAGGTGACGGCAAAGGCGTGACGGTTGAAAACGGACCGGTCGGCCGAAGCATGCTCCGACTCGAGGACGGTCCCCTGCTGCGCGGCCTCGCGAAATTCATCGATGACCTCAAGCCCAAAGGCCACCTCCACGTCGCGTTCCTCCGCAGCCCGCTGGCGAGCGCCCGTATCAAAAGTATCGCCGTAGCTGCGGCGCGCCAGGCGCCCGGCGTAGTCGCGGTCTTTACCGGCTCCGACCTTCACGGCTCGTGCGCACCGATGCGCGTGCACCTGAGCACGCCCGGCGCGGTGGTCCCGGACCGGCCGGTCATCGCGGACGATCGCGTTCGGTTTGTCGGCGAGATCGTAGCCGCGGTCGTGGCCGGCAGCCGCTACCAGGCCGAAGACGCGCTCGAGCTCATCCAGGCCGAACTGGATCCCCTGCCGCCCGTGGTCACGTTCGAGGACGCGATGGCGGCCGGCTCTCCCCTAGTTCATGAGTCCGTCCCGAATAACCAGTATTTCCTGGGCCACCGCACGATGGGCGACGTCGAGAAGGCTTTCTCCGAAGCCGATGTCGTCGTGGCCGGCGAGGTCGTCCATCCGCGCGTGTCGGCGGCGCCGATGGAAGGTCGGGGCGTTATCGCTGCTCCGGACGCAGCGGGCGGCGTCGTCGCGTGGAGCTCCACCCAGGCTCCGCACCTGGTCGCGGATGCGATTGCGGAAAGCCTGGACATGGATCAGGAGAAGGTCCGCGTCATTGCTTCCGACGTTGGCGGCGGCTTTGGGATCAAGGCGCACGTGCAGGTCGAGGAGATCCTGCTGTCCTGGATCGCTCTTCAGCTGCACGGCCCCGTCAAGTGGATCGAAGACCGCTCCGAGCACCTTCAGGCCGCCAACCATGCGCGCGATCAGAAGGTCAGGTTCAGCGCGGCCGTGCGGAAAGATGGTCGCGTGCTGGGCCTGCGGGCGACAGTACTGTCGAGCATCGGAGCGTATGGCATCAGGCCGCACGGGCCGCTGCTCGACCCGATGACCTGCGCGGGCCTCATCCCGGGCCCGTATGACATTCGCAACTACGAGTACGACTCCTACGCGCTGGCGACGAACAAGTGCCCCGAAGGCCCATATCGCGGCGTCGGCATGGTCACCGCGGTCCTCGTCCACGAACGGCTGATGGATCTCATCGCAGCACGGCTCGGCATCGACCCGGCGGACGTGCGCCGCCGCAACTTTGTGACGCCGGACCAGATGCCGTACACCGCGGTGACCGGACATCCCTACGAGTCGGGCGATTACCCAGCCGCCCTCGAAGCTGCACTTACCGCCTTCGACTACGCGAGAGCTCGCGCCGAGCAGTCGAAGGCGCGGGCAGCCGGCCGGCTGATGGGCATCGGTCTTGGCTCGTACGTCGAGTTCACGGGTGCGGGCTCGTCGACCTTCAAGGGCCGCGGCATGATCGGGATTCCCGGCACCGACACCGCGCGTGTGTGGGTCGGTGACGACGGCCGCGTGCGCGTGCAGACAAGCTGCCCGGCCATCGGGCAAGGGGTCCAGACAACTATCGCGCAAGTGGCGGCAGCCCAGCTGGGCATCGACCCCGAAAGCATCAGCGTCGAGCAGACGGACACCGGTAAGGTCGGCCGCGGCACCGGTTCATTCATGAGCCGCAGCTCGGTCACGGCGGCAACCTCCACCTACCGCGCGGCCACCCAGCTTCGCGACGAGATCCTCAACGCCGCCTCGTGGCGGCTTGACCAGCCGGCCGATCACCTGGCGATCGCCGGCACCGCCATCCTCGTCGACGGGCAGGCAAGCGGCATCACGCTTGCCGAGCTCGCGGCGTTCGATCCGACCGAGAACGGCGGGCACCGGCTTGACGTTTCTGTGACCTACGACCCGGTGCAGGCAGCCCACCCTTACGCCACGCATGCCTGTCTCGTCGAGGTGGATCCAGGCAGCGGCGCGGTCGAGATCCGCCGCTACGTCATCGCGGAAGACTGCGGCACGATGATCAACCCGATGATCGTCGACGGCCAGGTCGCGGGCGGTGTCGCGCAGGGGATCGGCGCGGCGTTGCTGGAGGAGATCACCTATGGAGACGACGGCCAGCTGCTGAGTGGGAGCTTCATGGACTATCTCATCCCGACGGCCGGGGAAGTACCGAGGATCGAGATCAAGCATCTCGTCACGCCATCCACGGTGCACGAGCTCGGCACGAAGGGCATCGGCGAGGGCGGCACCATCGGCGCGACAGCGGCGGTGGCGAACGCGGTGGCCGACGCCCTCTCGGTCACCGACGGCACGCTTCCCTTCTCTCCCGACCGCGTGCTGTCTTTATTGAGGGGGGACTCCCCCCTCATGGCGGCGGGCCAGGCAAAGCCAGATCCCGCCGCACCCCCCTCGCTCCATGCCAGATCGGGCTGAAGCGGCTCACCGCCGCGGGCATCGTGATGCTCGCCCTGAACTTGCGCATCGCCGTCGGCGAGATTCCGCCCGTGCTCCGCGACCTCCACCTTGGAGACTTCGAGCGCTCGCTCCTGGTGACGATCCCTGTGATCTGCTTCAGCCTCGCGGCGTTCGCCGGACCGCCGCTGTCTGCACGTCTCGGTGAGGAGCGCGGCCTGCTGCTGATGTGCGCCACCCTCTGCGCCGGCCTGGCGCTTCGGCCTTGGTGGCCGAGTCTCTCGCTGTTTTTAGGCACGGTCGTCTGCGGCCTGGCGGTCGCGGTGATGAACGTGATGATGCCGAGCGTTCTGCGCCGTCGATTTCCAGACCATGTCGGCGAGATGACAGCCGCGTACACCATGGCGCTGTCGATCGGAGCCGGCCTCGCCGTCGGCCTTACCGTGCCGCTGGTGCACGCCCTCGGCGGCTCGGTGGCCGCGGCGCTTGCCATCTGGGCCGTCCCGGCGGCGATCGCGGTCGGACTGTGGCTGCCACAGCTTCGCTGGCCGCTGCCGAGTGGTCGCTCCGGCGCAGCGGGTGTCGGCATGCTGAGGGATTGGCAGGCCTGGCAGATCACAGCCTTCTTCGGCATCCAGTCGGCGCTCTACTACACGCTGCTCTCCTGGCTGCCAACGATCTACCGCGATCGCGGCACAAACGCCGCCGCCGCCGGCGCCGTGCTCGCGGTCATGTCCGTCGTCGGTATCGCGGGCAACTTCGCCGCGCCGCTTCTGGCCGTCCGTTTTGCGCGGCCAAGGCTCGCGGTGCTTTTGAGCGGCGGGGTCACGATGGTTGGATTGATCGGTGTGCTGCTCGCCCCCTCTCAGCTCGCGTTGTTGTGGGCGACCCTGCTCGGGATTGGCACCGGCGGCACGTTCAGCGTCACCCTGCTTCTCATGGCCTCACGAGCGCGCGATGCCGTGATCGCGGCACGCCTTTCGGGCATGGCTCAAGGGATCGGCTACATGATCTCGGCGATCGGGCCGCTCCTCGCGGGTCTGCTGCATTCCGCCAGTGGCGGCTGGCAGGTGCCCCTCATCGCGACGATCGGGATCTGCGGCGCTCAGCTCGCCGCTGGGCTGGGCGCGGCACGCCAAGGCGTCGTCTCGCGATGAGGTCCCGGCCCGAAAAGTCCTCGACGGATCTTCGGCGCCCATGCGGCCCATCTCCGGGTTCAGCTCCTGCGCCGCTCGCTTACGCATACACGATGCTCTCGCTCCGCTGCTCGTCGCCACCACTGGGGTCCCCGTGGCGAAGCCATGGGAGGGGTCCCTGGATCGCCGAATCTCTCGCCGAGGATTTTCGGTCGGGACCTAACGATGCGTAAATGGCGGCTGATAGAAATCGGCGACCCGCACCGATCGTCCGTCAAGCGCGACTTCGCTGAACTGATAGAGGATCGCGGCGGTCGGAGCGAAGACCTGGACTTGCGGTAGCTGCAAGGAGAAATCCGAGGACGGCCCATGACTCGCCTGTGAAACGGCGACTCGAAGGTCCTCCAGGTGGATGACAAAGAGCTGGGCCACCTCGAACGTCGAAGGCTGCAGGGCGGCCGCGGCAGCGCCCGAGCACATCACGACCGGCGTGATGGTGAACCCTGAACGCGTGTCGAAGTCATCGAGCAAGCCGACAACGTCATCCGGGCGCACAGCAAGACCGAGCTCCTCGTAAAGCTCGCGGATCGCGCATGCTTCGGCGCTCTCGCCTTCATGCAGCCTGCCCCCGGGGAGTGCCATCTGGCCCGCGTGCCGGCTCATGTCAGAGGTGCGCTGGAAGATCGGGATGGCAGGGTGCCCACCGTCATCCAGCACGACGATTGCCACGGCAGCAGGCTTGAGCGCCTGGCCCGAGCGCACCCGGTCGAGGCCGCGGAGGTTTGTCTCGAGGGCGCTGCGCAGGCTACAGCGCCGCAATGCCGGTGATCGAGCCAGGGACCGCGCGGGGATCGCGCTCGCGCCACTCCCCACTCTCGACCGCGGCCAGGAAGCTGCCGACCGTATCGTTGAACGCATCCGGATCTTCGAGGTTGGCCGTGTGGCCGGTGCGCGGCAGAATCACCAGGCCGGACGTCGGGATCGTGCGCTTGAGCATCAGCGATGGCTCGAGGCTGCCTTCGTCCTCGTCGCCCGCGAGGATCAATACCGGTGTGCGCACGGCACGCAGCTCTGGTTGAAGCGCATATAGAGAAGGACGTGTGGCCTGAACCCCGCGCATCGTGAGCGCCGCCCCCGTCGGATCGTGCTGAGCCAGCGCAGCGGCAAACTCGCGCCAGGCGCTTGGGTTCTTGACCTGGAGCTGAACACGCGCCGGTCCGACCGCGTAGCTCTCCGCCACCTTCGCCGATCCCAACGACTCGAAAGCCTCCGCGATGGCATTGCTCTCCTTGCGAAACTGCTCCTGCTTCTCCGGCTGCGATCCATAGCCTGCGCCGGCAACGACCGCCGAACGAACGCGATCCGGATGGTTCAGCACCAGGTGCAGCGTCGCGAAGGCGCCCATCGACAGACCCACGACGTGTGCGGCCTCGATGCCCGCTGCGTTGAGCACCGCGACGGCGTCCTCGACCGCCTGCGCTTGCGAGTAGGCGGAGAGGTCGGTCGGCACGTCTGAAGGCGGATAGCCGCGCGCCGAGTACGTAATGCAGCGATAAGACTTTCCGAAGTGCGCTACTTGTGGCGCCCAACTTCGATGGTCGCCGGCGAACTCGTGGACGAAGAGGACCGGAAAACCGCGTCCGGTCTCTTCGTAGTGAAGCTCAACGCCGTCCGAACTTCGAGCTGGCTTCAAACGTCCATCAGCGCCTTGCGTTGGGCGCCGTCGATCGGTATGTGGGCGCCATTGATGAATGAGGCTCGTGGTGAGGCCAGGAATGTCACCAGGGAAGCGACTTCTGCCGGTTCGCAGATGCGATGGAACGGTATGGAGGAGAGTGCCAGCTCATGTGCTCGCTTCTGGTCGACCTTCTTGTCGCGCGCGAAAGCCTTCTCGAGCCCGTCCCAGCGATCCGTGTTGACCGGCCCAGGGTTCACGGTGTTGATGCGCACGCCGTACCGGCCGTACTGCTCGGCCACCGAGGACGCAAAGTTGATGTCAGCGGCGTTGGCCACGCCTGCCGTCATCTCCCAGTAGCTGGGTTTGAGCCCGTCGTTGCCGACGACGAGCACGATCGCGCCCTCCCCTCGCTCGCGCATGTGGGGAATGACCGCCCGCACCGAACGTACGTAGCCCATGAACTTCAAGTTCAGGCTCGAGAACCAGTGCTCCTCGGTCAACTCCTCGAGCAGACCGCCCGGCGAGCTGCCTGCGCATGTCACGAGGATGTCGATGTGACCGAATCGTTCCAGCGTGGCGGCCACGCAGCGGTCGATGTCCTCTGCCTTGCTCATGTCGCCCGCCATCGGCACTATGGCGCGCTTGGTCTTCGCCTCGATCTCGCGAGCCGCGCGCTCCAATGGCTCGGCCGTGCGCGCGGTGATGACCACGTCGGCGCCCTCCGACGCGAGCTGCTCAGCTACAGCGCGGCCGATGCCCTTGCTGGCACCCGTGACAAACGCGACCTTGTTGGTCAGTTGAAAA